>JBPBQP010000021.1:0-36623 GCA_050954745.1 Janthinobacterium lividum
CGACGATATGGTGCGCGCGCTGGTCGCAAAAGACGGGCTGGTCATGGTGAACTTCTTCGCCGCGTTCCTCAGCGATACGTGGCGAGCGGCCTGGAACGCGATCAAGCCCGACCTGGAAGAGGCATTGAAGCCCATTCGCGCACGCTATCTGGAAAGGGGAGAACCAATGCCCTTCTTCACAGAGTTGCAGGTTGAACGCGCGTTTGCACGTCAGTTGCCGCCACTCCCCTTCTCTGTCTTGGTCGACCATTTCGACCACCTTCTACGCGTGGCCGGGCCGGACCACGTTGGCATGGGTTCCGACTTCGACGGTATTGCGCTGTCGGTCGAAGGCATGGAATCCGCGGCCGATCTGCCAAAGATTACGGCAGGCCTGCTTGAGCGGGGCTGGCCCGGACACGATCTGAAAGACATGCTGGGTGGGAACCTGCTGCGTGTACTTGATCGTGCCCAGCAGTACGCTGCCAACGCACTCCGAGCGTGACCTGCCGATTACGACGGCGTATTCTTGTAAATGCATGACGTTGCGACTGACATCCCTCACACTCCTTGCGGGTACCCTTTTCACCCTGCCGCTTGCTGCACAAAAGACCGCGCCACCACCTCCACCAGAGACGATTGCGCCCCCGCAGCAGACGACGCCCGCCAAGCCCGCGGACGATCTGCCGGATTCCCCCGGTGCCGCTGAAGGCCTGGTAGTTCCGCCCGCGCCCGATGGTCCGTTCGTCGTGTTCGATACCACGATGGGCCGCATGACCTGCCAGTTCTTCGCAAAGGAATCGCCCATCACGGTCGCCAGCTTTATCGGTCTGGCCACGGGAACCAAGGATTTCACTGACCCCATCACGGGGGCGCAGATGAAGGGTGTCCGCTTCTACGATGGCACCAGCTTTCACCGTGTGATCGCGAATTTCATGATCCAGGGCGGTGATCGCGCCGGGAACGGCACGGGTGACGGCGGTTTTTACATCAAGGACGAGTTCGCGCCAGGCCTGCGCTTTGACCGTGAAGGACGATTGGCCATGGCAAACGCCGGGCCGGGCACGGGTGGCACGCAGTTCTTCATTACAGAAGCTCCGCAGCCTGAACTGAACGGCAAGCACACCATCTTCGGCCAGTGCGACCCGCACGCGGTAGGCATCGTGCAGGCCATCGCGCGCGTTGAAAAAGATGCGCAGGACAAGCCGCGCACGCCGGTCCTGATCAACAAGGTGACCATTGTGCCAGAAGGCCAACCGCTGCCGCCGGAGCCGCTCGCACCACCCGCTGCAGCTGCCCCTCCGGCATAGTCAGCGCAAAACGCATCAGACAGTTTGCAGATAGAAAGGGAACACACCATGGCAGAACGCGCACCCGGTACCTACGCGGCTTTTAACACCAGCGAGGGCACCATCGTTACCAAGCTTTTTGAGCAGGATGCACCTGAGACCGTTGCGAACTTTATCGGCCTTGCCGAAGGGACCAAGAAATGGGAGAGCCGCAGCAAGAAGGGCGACAAGCTGTACGACGGCACCGTCTTTCACCGCGTGATTCCCGACTTCATGATTCAGGGCGGCGATCCGGAAGGCACCGGCATGGGTGGCCCCGGCTACAAGTTTGCCGATGAGACCAAGGGTTCACCACACGGCTTCCAGCAGACTGGCAAGCTTGCGATGGCGAACGCCGGCCCCAACACCAACGGCTCGCAGTTCTTCATCACCACCGCAGCCACGTCCTGGTTGACGGGCCGCCACACCATTTTTGGTGAAGTGGTCGAAGGCTACGATATCGTCGAAAAGATCAGCAAGGCACCACGTGACGGACAGGACCGCCCCAAGAAGGCAATTACCCTGGACTCCGTCCTTATTGAACGTGTGTAAGTAAGTCGTGAGGAGAGGAAGCAGCTACTTGGGTAAAAATGGTGCTGCTTCGCCACGGAGAGGGTTAAAAGGCTTCCACTGGGATGGTGTCCTGTTCCTAGTTGTAAGTCTTTTAACCCTTTGTGGACGTTTTCGAACGACAGCCCTGCTGCTCGGCTCCTACCAGGATGACTTTTTTTACTACCTAAAGATCGCTGAAAACATTGCCCATAAAGGGGTAAGTACCTTCAATGGGCTGAACCTTACGAATGGGTATCATCCGCTTTGGATGGCCGTTCTCGTGTGCCTGTGCTGGCTCTTTCACGGCGTTGTCTTTTTTGTAGCTCTTCAACTGGTTAGTCTGGCGTCCGCTGCACTGACTTACTTCCTTATGTTGCGCACGTTTCAGATCTACCTGCCGGACGTTTCTGCGCGCTGTGGTGCTTTCGTGCTGGGCATGGAAGCACTCATGCTGATTCGGTACGGCATGGAAGTAACGCTGACCCTACCCCTGGCGATGCTGTTAATTTACCTGCTGCTACGTAATGGCCTGCCACAGACGTTTAGACAGTCCGCATCCCTGGGCTTTGTTGCGGCTCTGGTGATCCTTAGTCGGCTTGATGCCGGTCTGCTGGTGTTACTGCTGTGTGCAGGTGTCCTACTGCCGCCGCTGCGCATGGGCCGATCAACGATTGCTCTGATTGGATTCTCGTGCGGTGTTCTGCCGCTGCTGTGCCTGTACTTTGCCCTTAATCTTCATTTTTTCCACCTGTTGACCCCGGTTTCCGGCCTTGCTAAGCAGATGAAAAGCAGCCCAGGCTTTTCTGCGGAAACGTGGGACTCGCTGCTGCCGACGGACCGCATGCGCCGACTCATTTTGCTGCCCGAACTCTTACTCATCGTGGCGGGTTCGGTCGCTGGAATACTTCGTCTGCGCCAAACTGCACCGACCACGAGTGAGGTATTGCGGACACGCGTTCTCTGTGTGCTGCTGCTCTTTCCGCTGGTCCATCTTTCGGTGCTTAGCCTGCTTAGCGATTGGAACGTGTGGCCCTGGTACTTCTATTCCATAACGCTTGCTGCGGTAGCCGCATATGCGTTGATAGTGGCACAGCTGCCTGCGCGTAGCGTGATGGTATGCAGCGTGGTCTATGCAAGCATTCTTGTTGGATACGCGGGTGTGTATGCGTGGAAAGGACCAAATTCAGTAACCGTTTATGAGTCTTCGCTGCAGGTGGCGCGGTACATGGATTCACACCCCGGTATCTACATGATGGGTGATCAGGCCGGTATGACGGCATATCTTTCCCACCAGCCCATCATTCAGACGGAAGGCCTTGTCATGGACAAGCAATTTCTACAACGAATGAGGGCGGGCACACCCATGCGGCAAGTGTCACAGGAATACCACGCCGCGTATTACGCAAAGCTCGGCGACGAATACGAGGGCCAGTGTGTCCACTTTGCCGAACCTACCAATGCCGGCTCGCAGTCGCCGCGGATGCGAGGCACCATCTGCCATGCACCACTGGCAGTGTTCTACCGCGAATCAGACCACACACCAATACGAATCTTCAAAGCAGAGTGGATCCGTTAGACACTCGCCTCAATAGGGTGAGCAGTCAATTCAAGCAGCTCAGCTGTTCTTCTCTTTAACTCGGCAAGCAACGCGGGTTCTCCACTCAGCTCAACTCCAAAGCTGGGCACAAAGATCCGCAGGGCATCTACTGAACTTTGCGCTGCAGACAATACCGGAGTTCCCTTCCGCAGTAGTTCGAGCATGATGGAAACAGCCGTGGAAGCGCCGGGCGATGCACCGAGCAGCGCAGCCAGCGAACCATCCGCGGACCGCACGATTTCCGTGCCAAACTCCAGCTTGCCACCTGTCTTCTTGTCCGGCTTAATGATCTGCACGCGCTGACCTGCAACTTCTAGCACCCAGTCTTCACCTCGCGCATCTGGCACGAACTCGCGCAAGGCGTTGATGCGGTCGTCCTGCGACTGCATGACCTGACCGATAAGGTACTTGGTCAGGCTGACATTGGTCGCGCCCGCTCCCAACATGGCGATCATGTTCCCCGGCCCAATCGACTTCGGTAGATCTCCAAAGGAACCGTGCTTTAGGAACTTGGTGGAAAAGCCGGCAAAGGGTCCGAACAGGAGCTCACGCTTCCCGTCAATCATGCGGGAATCAAGATGCGGTACCGACATGGGCGGCGCACCCAGCGCGGGCTTGCCATACACCTTTGCAGAGTGCTGCTCAATGACAGCGCGGTTCGTACAACGCAGCCACTGGCCGCTGACTGGAAAGCCGCCATAGCCGCGGCCTTCAGGTATTCCTGACGCCTGCAGCAGCGGCAGCGCACCGCCGCCCGCGCCCAGAAACACAAAGCGCGCGGTGATGCGTGAACGCTTCTTGGTCAGCAGATTTTCGACTTCAATATACCAGCGTGAATCCGGCAGATGCGTCAGGCTGACTACACGATGCTGCACGTGGAGGGTGGTCCCGTGCTGCTGCAGCGAAGACAGCATCATGCGCGTCAGCGCACCGAAGTTCAGGTCTGTGCCGGTTTCTGCACGCGTTGCCGCTACGGGCTCAGCGGGATCGCGGTGCTCCATCATCAATGGAATCCACTGCCGCAGCACAACGGGATCATCCGAGAAAACCATCTCCTGAAACAGCGGGTTCGCGTGCATGGCCATGTAGCGCTTGCGCAGAAAATCGACGGACTCTGCGCCCGCCACAAAGCTCATGTGCGGAATACCGTTGATGAATTGCTTGGGGTCGTGGAGCACACCGCGCTCGACCAGCGACGCCCAGAACTGGCGTGAATGTTGGAATTGCTCATTAATCTTGATCGCACGATCGATGGCAATCGAGCCGTCCGGGCGCTCGGGCGTGTAGTTCAATTCGCACAGTGCTGCGTGGCCGGTGCCTGCGTTATTCCACGCGTCGGAGCTCTCTACCGCGGGCTGAGAAAGTGAGTCGACAACGGTGATGCGCAGCCCCGGTGCAAGCGACTGCAGCAGGGTGCCGAGGGTAGCCGACATGATGCCTGCACCCACCAGCAAAACATCGGTTTCAGCGGGCAGGTTCATAGGCTCCAGCATAAGAAAAGGTTAGCAGGGTAGGTTCGGCCATCGCAATGAAGCATGGTTCTACTGTGCGGTGTTCGGCAGCGCTTCAGGCGTACTCTGCGCTGGCCCGGTGCGCCCGTTGCAAGGTGCTGAGCACGTCGGTGTATTTGTTGCCGCTGCCCGTGTTGAAGATAACGACGCGGTCAGAAGATTTCAGGAAGCCGTTCTCAATTAACCGGTCATACGCAGCGGTTGCGGCGGCACCTTCAGGCGACAGCAGGATGCCCTCGTTCGCACCCCAGTCTTGGATGGACGTGAACATTTCGCTATCCGTCTGCGAAATGACCGTGCCCCCTGACTCGCGCACCACATCCAGAATGATGTAGTCGCCATACGGCTTGGGCACGCGCAAACCACTGGCCAGCGTATGCGCATCCTGGAACATCTGCGAAGCGTCTGCGCCTGCCTGGTAGGCTTTCGTGACCGGATCACACCCGGCGGCTTGGACAGAGATCATCTTCGGCCGCTTGCCGCTTACCCACCCAAGCTCCTCCATCTCCAGAAATGCCTTCCACATGCCGATTAGGCCAACGCCGCCGCCTGTCGGATAGAAGACTGCGTCGGGGTACTCCCAGCCAAGCTGCTCGACCAGTTCGTATCCCATGGTCTTTTTGCCTTCCACACGGAAAGGCTCCTTCAGCGTGGAGACGTCGAACCAGCCTTCCGCCTCTTTCCGCTCCGCGACAATCTTCGCGCAATCGGAGATCAGGCCGTCGATCAGCGTCATGTGCGCGCCGTATGCGATGCACTCCACCTGGTTGGCCAGCGGCACATCCTGCGGCATAAAGATGTGCGCCTCGATGCCTGCGGCAGCGGCGTAGGCTGCAAGCGCGCCACCAGCATTGCCCGCAGACGGAACCGCGAGCTTCTTCAAGCCGTAGTGCTTCGCCATGGTGACCGCCAGTGCCAACCCGCGCGCCTTGAAGGTGCCGGTCGGATTTGCGCCTTCTTCTTTCAGCAGAACATTCTTGTTGCGGCGGCTGGGCAGCATGGGCGTCCAGCCCTCGCCCAGCGTGACCGGTTCCACAGAAGGCAACACCGCCGCGTAGCGCCACATGCTGTGTACGTTTGGCAGGCTGTCGCGAACAGCGTTTCCCTTCGCATCTGTCAGGTCATAACGAACGTAGAAAGTGCCCGCACACACCGGGCAAAGCGTCTTCGGTGTCAGTGCGTCTTCGCGGTGGTGGCAGCGCGAACATTCAAGATGATCGATCTTCGGCATAGACCTCAAGAATAAAGCAGCATAGACCTGCAGGGTCTACGCCAGCAGCGCCACGTTGTCCTCATGGTGGTTTTGCGTCTCGATCAATTGCTGATAGAGACCGCCTGCTTCCACCAGGTCCTCATGCGTGCCGGTCTCGACAACGCGGCCCTGCTGAATCACATAAATACAGTCGGCTTTGCGCACCGTGGACAGGCGGTGCGCGATCACGATGCAGGTCTTGCCCTTCATCAGCCGGTCCAGCGCCTCGAAAACCAGGTGTTCGCTATTCGCATCGAGCGCTGACGTCGGTTCGTCGAGGACCAGAATGGGACTACGCCGCACCATCGCACGCGCAATGGCGATGCGTTGCCGCTGCCCGCCGGACAACAGGATGCCGCGTTCGCCCACCACCGTATCGTATCTCTGCGGCAGGCCGTCAATAAATTCACTCGCATTGGCTGCCTCAGCCGCCGCGATGATTTCGTTGTGTGTTGCTTCCGGCCGCCCATACGCAATGTTGTCCCAGATGGAGCCGCTGAAGAGCACCGTGTCCTGCAGCACAAAGCTGATCTGGCTGCGTAGCGATGTCTGCTTCACCTTCGCAACATCCTGCCCGTCGATCTTGATCGTGCCTGACTGCGGCTCGTAGAAACGGGCAATCAGATTAATCAGGGTCGTCTTACCGGAGCCAGTCGGTCCGACCAGCGCGACCACGGACCCGGGTTTCATGTGGATGGTCACGTCATGCAGAATTTCGCGGTCGGCGCCGTAAGAAAACGTCACGTGCTCGAAGTCGATACGACCTTCCATAATCGTCAGGTCCTTTGCACCGGGCGCGTCGCGCATCTCGTTTTCATTCCCGATAATCTCCTGGATACGCTCGTAGCCAATGTCTGCCTTGGAGTACGAATCCATGATCTTCGAGATGTCCTGCATGGGCTTGTACATGCTTGCGATGTACGCGATGAAGATGTAAATCTTGCCGCCGGTCATACCCGAAGTGAGCGCCAGCCGGCCACCGAAATACAGCACAAGGCAAGTGCCAACTGCTGTGACGATGTTGACGATCGGCACCAGCTTCGCCTTCAGCGTGCGCGCACGCAGCGAGGCTTCCACAGTCTCGAGGCTTTCCCCTTCCAGGCGATGAACCTCGTACTCCTCGCGGGAAAACGCCTTCACTACTCGTATGGAAGAAAGCACCTCCTGCACCACGGAGATCATCTTGCCTTCCTGTTTGCGGACCTCGCGCGATGCCTTCTTCACGCGGCGCGTGTAGGTGTACACGATGGCAAACAGGACCGGCACCACGGCTAGCGCGATCAACGTAAGCTGCCAGCTCAAGTAGAACAACACACCGATCATGCCGATGATGGTCGCAATATCGACCAGGATGCTGAGCAGGCCGGAGACGATAAAGCTCTGAATGGAGTCAATGTCAGTCGTGACGCGGCTGATCAGGTCGCCGGTCTTGCTGGTGTCGTGATACGCCAGCGATAGCCGATGCACCTGCGCGTACAGCGTGCGCCGCAGGTCGTGTGTGACCCACTGCCCCACGCTGGTGGTCGTGTACTTTTCCCAGTACGAACAGACCGCGTCGACGAGCGCAATGACAAGCACCGCGATGCAAGCGAAGAGCAGGATCTGCAGGGGCGCGGTCCCCACCGTTCGCTTGATGAAGGCGAACAGCCACCCGTGCGACTCCTTGTGGGCAATCACATTATCGAGGACAATCTTGAGCGGCCAGGGCGTCGCGACATCTGCAACAGTTTCGCCCGCAATCGCGACCAGGCCAAGGAGCAACGCGCGGCGGTGTGGCCGCAACAGCTCCTTGATGGTGACGCGACGTTTGTTTTTCACTGCCGCGTGTTCTTGCTCGTTCAAGGAAGCTCCACAGAACGCCACTGCGCCCACGATTTCAGATGCAGCGGCGGGCGAATGTCTCCACAGAACCGCCAGATCGTGAAGAGAACCCTCCCAATCTGAATCCTGCTGCAGGCGTTACACGTTCGACCACGCTTCTTCCGAGAGACCCGAACCAGGCGGGGCTCGGTTTAAAGCCGTGGCATAACCTGCATGTCAAGCAACTCCACCTGGGGCGTCATGTAGCCGGTGCGGACAGGCTCCTGCTGCAGCAGCGCGGTGCTCAGGTACTTTTTATTGTCGTCGCAGAAGATGGTCGCAACCACCGGCTCCTGCCCACACGCCAGCCCAGCCTGCACCGCCGCTAGAAAGTTGCAGCCAGATGAGATACCCACCGCAAGACCAAAGGTCCGTGCCAGCATCTGCGCCATCAGAATCGCGTCGCCATCATGGATGGCCAGCACATCATCCAGCTGGTTCAGTTGAACGATCGCCGGGATGAACTCGTCCGAAATACCCTGAATGCGATGCGAACCGACCTTGTAGCCGGTCGTCAACGTGGGTGACTCAGCCGGTTCAACCGGATGGCAGCGAAGCCCGGGCCAGCGGTGTCGCAGCGCCTGTGCAACGCCCATAATCGTGCCTCCCGTACCCACGCCTGCAACAAATGCGTCGGGCACCAAACCTGCGCACTGCATCTGCCGGGCAATTTCTGGCCCAGTACCGAGGGCATGCGCGGCCACGTTGGCGGCGTTCTCAAATTGACGCGGCAGAAAGACCGCCTCATGCTGTTCACGCAGTCGCTGACTGCAGGCAATGCTACCCAGGAAGCCGCCCTGCGCCTTGCTGATGCTGATCACCTCTGCGCCATAGCTGCGGATCAGGTCCATGCGTTCACGGCTCATCCAGTCCGGCATGTAGATGACGACCTTGTGCCCCAGCGCCGAACCTAGCGCTGCAAAGGCAATACCAGTGTTGCCACTGGTGGCCTCTGCAATGCGGTCGCCAGGCTGCAGCGATCCGTCGCGGTACGCACACTTCAAAATGTGCAGCGCCATGCGGTCCTTCATGGACCCGCTAAGATTCAGGTTTTCCGCCTTGGCGCAGACCATTCCCGTGCGCCCGCGATAGCGGTACTCGATGCGGATCATGGGCGTGTTTCCGACCAGTTCCCCAAGTGCTGCAAATCGCTGAGGGAACGCAACCGGGACCGCCTGTAAAGCCACTGCTGTCGACATAGTCTTTAGGCTATCCAGCGCAGGGGTAAGCTGGAAGTATTTTTGTTAGGAAGGATGTGCACTTTGCCTAAGATAATCAGTCCGTCCACTTCACTCGCCAGTCCCAGGCGGGCACCAAAGACCAAAGTCTCAGGCGTATCCGCCCCTGCAGGGGCCTTCATCCCCGACGCGACGGACCTGCTGCTGCTGGAGGAATTGCAGGACAACGCCCGCATCTCTTTCACGGAGCTTGCTCGCTGCGTTCACCTGTCGACGCCCTCCGTCATCGAGCGAGTAAGACGGCTTGAGAAGGAAGGCGTCATCCTGCGCTACCGTGCCCACCTGGACCACACGAAACTCGGTCTGCATGTAGGGGCCTTCGTCAAAGTAACGGTCAGTGGCGACCGCCTGTCGAACTTTGCGCGCGTAGCCCGGTCAGTGCCTGAGGTTTTAGAGTGTCACCGCGTCACTGGCAATGAGAGCTTTCTGGTGCAGGTCGCAGTCCGCGATATGAATCACCTGGAACTGGTTATCGACGCATTGATGCCATACGTTGCGACGAACACCAGCATGATTCTGAACTCACCTGTGCAGGGCGGCAGGATCTCGCTCTCTCCCGCCACCGGACGAGAGTCGCCTCAATAACAAAACGAAAGCAAAGTGACGTCGGCAAGATACTTCGCATTCACCTGGCGCGCAACCTGGCCGATAGGGTTGTCGTATGAAGGCTGCGCATGGCACACGTACGAAATCGGCCGACGCAGACGCACCCCTTGCATTGTTAGGTTTGGACGAACGCACGCCAACGTCACCGCGCGCCTGGCGTCGCTTCTTCGTAGAAAACGGCCTGGCCCTGGTGCTTTCGTTGCAGGCGCTGATGGCCGTGCTTATCGGGCTTCGTGCCCTGCCTGTAAGCACCGCGCCGCAGGGCTACGCCGGCGGCAGGCTGGCCACCGTGGTAGTGGTTTCGTTTGTACTTCTAACGTTGCTGGCGGTGGTGTCCCTGCGACAGCATCGAAAGTCGAACCAGCGGTCCTATCGCGACCTGCTTCACCTGGCCTACCACGACACCTGCACCGGCCTGCCAAACCGCGCCGCCAGTGAACATATCCTGCGTGCGTGGTTGGCAAAGCACGATGCGGTCAGTTGCATGTTTCTGGAGGTCGACGGCATAGGCAGTGACTCAGCGTCGCTGCCAGAGGCTACCCTGACCGCCCTGACCTTGTCCGTAGTCGCGCGTCTGCAACCGCTGATCGGACCCGGTGATGTTCTTGGCCACTTCACAACCGACCGGTTTGTGCTGCTCCTGCACGGCAACCACTCTCACGCAACGCTGACCAGTCTTGCAGACACCATCCTTGCCGTCATGGCACCGCCACATACGCTAGCGGGCCGACCGCTTTCAACCAGTGTCAACATTGGCATTGCCCTTGCACCGGTAGATGCCACAAATTGGTCTGCGCTCTTGTCCGCCGCCAAAAGCGCGATGTCGGCCGCACGGGAGGAAGAGCGAGACAGCTACCGCTTCGCGCAGGATCTACAGCCGGGACGCATTCTGCGTAGCAACGCCCTGTCAGGCAAGCTGCAGCGTGCCCTGCTCGACGGTCTTCTGCATCTGGTCTATCAGCCCATCTACGATCAGGCAGGCAATATGGTGGCTGTCGAGGCACTCGCGCGTTGGCACGACGCAGAGGAAGGAAATATCCCTCCTGGTGACTTCGTCCCGGTAGCAGAAGCCACTGGCTTGATCGTGCCGCTCTCTAACTGGGTCTTGCGGACGGCATGCTCACAGATGGCGGAGTGGGTCTCGCTCGACTTGGCGCTGCAGCGAATCGCGGTCAATGTGTCGGTCAAGCAGGTCTCCAGAAAAGACTTCATCCCCACCATTCGCCGCACGCTGAATGAGGTTGGTCTACCGGCCCACCGGTTAGAGCTGGAAGTTACGGAGGGCGCCTTGGCGAGTGACTTCGAATCGGTCAATCGCAACCTCCAGGAACTCCGACAGCTTGGCGTGCGCATTTCGATCGACGACTTTGGTACTGGCTACTCATCACTGGGGCGCGTACGTGAACTGCATGCAGACGTGCTGAAGATCGACCGTGTGTTCACGCAAGGTGCTGGTGAATCGCAAAGCGGTGCTGCCATGGTGGCCGCCATCATCAACATGGCGCACACCCTGCAGCTCTCCGTCATAGCGGAAGGCATTGAGACCAAAGAGCAGATGGCCTTGCTGAACGAAATGAAATGCGATGAGATGCAGGGCTTTTATCTGTCGCGCCCTCAGCAGGCAGACGTGATTACCGCCTGCCTGGAAACCAGCAAAAGTGAGTCCTCCAGCAGTTCAAATGACGAGCAGACACGGCAAACGATTGCGCGCGTGGCATAAAGAGACAAGGCCCGCATCGCTGCGGGCCTGTTTCGAACTTGTCAGCTTTTAAAGCGAACTCATGTTGTGCAGAAACTCGCTGTTGTTCCGGGTTTTGCCCAGCTTGTCGGTTAGAAGTTCCATGGCCTCGACCGGCGAGAGCGGATTGAGTACCTTGCGCAGAATCCAGGTGCGCTGCAGGTCTTCCTTCGGAATCAGCAGCTCTTCCTTACGCGTACCGCTGCGCTGGATGTCGATGGCCGGGAACACACGCTTGTCGACCAGCTTGCGATCCAGGATGACTTCCATGTTGCCGGTACCTTTGAACTCTTCGAAGATGACTTCATCCATGCGTGATCCGGTGTCGACCAGGGCAGTCGCCATGATGGTCAGCGAGCCACCCTCTTCGATGTTGCGGGCTGCACCGAAAAAGCGCTTTGGGCGTTGCAGCGCGTTCGAGTCCACACCGCCTGACAGCACCTTGCCGCTAGGCGGGACAATGGTGTTGTAAGCACGAGCTAGACGCGTGATGGAGTCAAGCAAAATGACCACGTCGCGCTTGTGTTCGACCAGTCGCTTGGCCTTTTCAATCACCATCTCCGCCACCTGCACGTGGCGTGCTGCCGGCTCGTCAAAGGTGGACGAAATAACCTCGCCCTTGACGGAGCGCTGCATGTCGGTGACTTCTTCCGGACGCTCGTCGATCAGCAGAACGATGAGCACCACCTCGGGATGGTTTGCCGTGATGGAGTTTGCGATGGCCTGCAGCAGAACGGTTTTGCCTGTTCTGGGCGGCGCGACAATCAGGCCGCGCTGGCCCTTGCCTACGGGAGTCAGCAGGTCCATCACTCGCCCGCTGATGTTGTCACGAACCGTCTCCATCTTCACGCGTTCGTCGGCATACAGTGGCGTCAGGTTGTCGAATAGAATCTTGTTGCGCGTCTCCTCGGGCGACTCAAAGTTGATCGCTTCGATCTTGACCAGCGCGAAATACTTCTCGCCTTCGTGCGGTGGTCGCACATTACCGGAGATGGTGTCGCCGGTCTTAAGGTCGAACTTGCGGATCTGCGATGGCGACACATAGATGTCGTCCGGGCCCGGCAGGTAGTTGTAGTCGGGCGAGCGCAGGAAGCCGTAGCCGTCCGGCAGGATCTCGAGCACACCTTCTGCGAAGATGTGACCTTCCTTTTCGCTTTGTGCTTGCAGGATTTTGAAGATGAGGTCCTGCTTGCGCAGGGCGCTGGTGCCTTGGATGTCAAGGCCGCGGGCGAGCTTGCCAAGTTCGGCGATGCTCTTCTCTTTAAGTTCTGAGATAGTCATAGGTTTCCTATGGGGATGGTGTGGGAGAAATTGGGTACTTCGGGAGGGGTTTCGGTGCGGAGGGTGGTGCGGGCTGATGCGGTTCCGGGAGAAAAGCAGTGCAGTCGTGCAGGGGTAACACTCTCAACAACAGGGAAAGGTTGCGGCGAACCGCACGGCACTAGGCCGCGCGGCGCTCCTCAATGGTCTCGAGTACGGCAGCAGGCTCAGGGCCAGTCTTCAGATCCGAAGGTGCGGTCTCGCGAAAACGATCGAGCACTTCGTTTGTGGTGTCTTGCAGGCGGGTGTTCGGCTTGTGCAGCATGCGTGTGGCCTTGCTGGCAAGCTGGCACAACTGATAGCGATTCTGAACGTGCGTCAAAGCGCCAAAAATCAGGTCAGATCTCATAAAGGGTTCTCCTTGTTCGCACTGCAGCGCCAGACGGCACAAATCGAAGGCAGTATACGAGTTAATTCAATAAGTTAGACGGCACAACCCACGCTGGGGCTGCACACAATATCTCGGCTTCCAACAATAAGGATACCAGTTCGGCTATCGATCTTCGCAGAACAGCTCATAAGGCTCGACCGCCTGGGTAACGGATGCGAGTCTCTGCGTCAACCTGTGCCCAATCCTTCTGTACCTTAGGCTTCGCACCTTTTCAACGCAACGGTTTTCTACGGCGTTGCGGCGAACGATCGTGCTCGTGTACTGATTCGGAACACTTTGTTAGCTGCTCATGCTATGACCAGTAGCTGCGGTCGAGCGTGCGGTACTGGATTGCCTCTGCGATGTGCTTCACGGCGATGTCCTGCGCGCCTTCCAGGTCAGCAATCGTGCGAGACACCTTCAGAATGCGATCGTGCGCCCGCGCGCTGAGACCCTGCTGCTGCATGGCACGCTCCAACAGTCGTTCCGCGTCAGACGAGAGTTCGCAAAAGACGCGGATTTGCTGCGACGACATCTGCGAGTTCGCAAAGATGGGCCGCTGCCGCTTGCCGCCGGGCTGGGTCGTACCCAGTTGCGCAAAGCGGGCCTGCTGCCGTTCTCGCGCCAGCAGAACGCGGTCGCGGATGGCTGCGGAGCTCTCGCCCTCCGCACCCTGCCGCAACTCCTTGTACTGCACCGCCGGTACCTCGATGTGAATGTCGATTCGATCCAGCAGGGGCCCGCTCACCTTGCTGACGTAGCGCTGAATCATGGGTGGAGTACACATGCATTCGCGGCTTTTGTCGTTGAAGTAGCCGCAGGGACAGGGATTCATGGCAGCCAGCAACATAAAGCGAGCCGGAAAACTCAGCGTCATGGACGCACGGGAGATGGTCACCACGCCGTCTTCCAACGGCTGACGCAGCACCTCCAGCACGTTGCGCGGAAACTCTGGCAGCTCATCCAAAAACAGCAGGCCGTTGTGCGCAAGCGAAACCTCGCCGGGCCGCGGCACCATGCCGCCGCCAATCAGGCCGGCATCGCTGATGGTGTGGTGGGGCGAACGAAAAGGGCGGTGCGCTACCAGTCCTTCGCTAGGGTCCAGTACACCCGCAACGGAGTGGATCTTCGTCGTCTCCAGCGCCTCTTCAAACCGTAGCGGGGCGAGGATGGAAGGCAGCCGCTTGGCAAGCATGGTCTTGCCACTGCCTGGTGGCCCGATCATCAGCAGGTTGTGCCCGCCCGCGGCGGCGACCTCCATGGCGCGCTTCGCCACGTGCTGGCCGCGTACGTCCTTAAAGTCATGCTGAAAGTGTTGTAACTCGCTTAGCACCTCTTCGGCACTTACCTTGAGCGGCGCAACGTGCGACCCATCGAAGGCAAAGGCATTCAGCAGGTCGCGCACCTCGGCCAGCGACTTGACCGGGTACACATCGACACCCTCGACAACGGCAGCCTCACGCGCATTTGCCGCGGACAGCACTACATTGCGAATGCCCTTCTGCTTCGCCATGACGGCCATGGGCAACACGCCGGGCACGCCGCGCACACTGCCGTCCAGGCCAAGCTCACCAACCAGCAGAAAGTTCGTCAGGTCCTTGATGTGCAGCGCGCCGTACGCGCCCAGAATGCTGATGGCGATGGGCAGATCGAAGCCGGAACCTTCCTTCTTCAGATCCGCTGGGGCGAGATTAATGGTGATGCGCGTCGGCGGCAGATCGAAGCCGGAATTCTTGATGGCCGCACGCACGCGGTCGCGGCTTTCACGCACCGCCGCATCGGGCAGACCCACCGTTCCGAAGGTCGCGTCCCCCGCGTTCGGCACGCCGGAGAAATCGACTTCCACATCGATCAGGTGAGCATCGATGCCGTACACCGCCGCGCTGCGCGCCTTGAAGAGCATGCCGTTTCAAAACCTTTGCAGCACACTGGGTGCAGAAGCGCAGTGTAGCGCATTGGCACAGGACCGCTGAACTACCCTGATGTCCTGCTCATGTGGTGGTCGCGCAGGACGCCTAGAATGAGCAGCAGTGACCAGCCTCTTCGAACTTTTCAAGATCGGCATTGGACCTTCGAGCTCGCACACAATCGGGCCGATGCGTGCGGCGCTGTCGTTCGTCCAGGGCCTGCAGCGCAGCGGTGTGTTGTTACAGGTGGACCGGGTGCAGGTGGATCTGTACGGCTCGCTCGCACTGACCGGGCTTGGTCATGGCACCGACACGGCGGTATTAGCCGGTCTCAGCGGGCAGGCACCGGATGCCATCGAGCCTGCGGCTTTTGCCGCCTTGATCGCCGCAGCCGCACAGGGCAACTTGCAGCTTGGCGGCGTGCACAGCATTCGCTTTGCAAAGACGAGCGATGTGCGGATGCACATGCAGCAGATGTACCCCGAAGCAGATCAGCCGACCCACCCGAACGGCATGTGCTTCACCGCCTTCAACAGCGGCGCGCAGATGCTGGCGACTGAAGTCTTCTATTCCATTGGCGGCGGCTTCATCGTCACATCAGAGCACTTCGCACCCGGCGGTCCGGCGACGCCGCACTCACCACGCTCTGTACCCTTCCCTTTTCGCAGTGCGAAGGAACTGCTTGCGCTCGCCACAGAGCACAAACTCACCATCGCAGGACTGCTCGAAGCGAACGAAATTGCGATGCTGACCGACGAGCACATCCGCCGGCCTGCCATGGCAAAAGGCAGCGTATGCGAAGGCGTGCTGGCGTTATGGCACGTCATGAACGACTCCATCGAACGCGGCATGGTGAACGCCGGCATTCTGCCTGGTGGCCTCCAGGTGCGGCGACGTGCACCGCGCCTTACAGAACGGCTGCGTGAGAAGGGATCTTCTGATCCGTTGGCACCGCTGGACTGGGTCACTGTCTTTGCCATGGCTGTGAATGAGGAAAACGCGGCGGGCGGTCGTGTGGTCACGGCTCCCACCAATGGAGCGGCCGGTGTCGTCCCCGCGGTCGCACGCTACTATCTTGACTTCATCACAAACGCCAATGAAGACGGCCTGCTGCGCTACCTGATGACCGCTGCGGCTATCGGCATTTTGTACAAGGAGAACGCCTCCATCTCCGGCGCCGAGGTAGGTTGCCAGGGCGAAGTGGGTGTCGCCTGCAGCATGGCTGCGGGTGGCCTGGTCGCAGCGCTGGGCGGCACGAATGCGCAGGTGGAACACGCCGCGGAAATCGGCATGGAACACAACCTCGGCATGACCTGCGATCCTATCGGCGGGCTGGTGCAGATCCCCTGCATCGAGCGCAACGCCATGGGCGCAGTGAAGGCCGTGAATGCCACACGCATGGCGATGAACGAAAGTGACGATCACAAAATCTCGCTCGACCAGGTCATCCGCACGATGTATCTCACCGGCCTCGACATGCAATCGCGCTACAAGGAAACGTCACTCGCCGGGCTTGCATTGAACATTATCGAGTGCTGAGCTTCATTCTTCGCGCAATGCAACGTCATCGTTCGCTGCAGCCCACAGAGACCAGCTTCAGAAGAGACTAGTTGTGCACATGCGATCACAGTTTTTTGTTGACACTCACGGTACAGACTTCTATACATTTCGTTAGTTGCAATTGCAGGTTTGCAGCGCGCATGTTTTCTTACTCAGGGAGAGTAGACGACGGCACACAGCGACGCGGTGGCAAAGGCCGCGAAGCACCAAAGCAAGTCATAGCGGGGAGCGCGAGAGCGCTCCCCGCATTGCGTTTGCGCACAGCCTTGCAGACGTGCGCTGGGTACACTAAACAGCATGACGCGTCGCCGATGGATTGCAGACTCATGGAATGAACCGCGCACCGCCGCATCCCTCGTCGGTGAGCAGGCAGCGCACCTGGCACGTGTGTTGCGCGCACAACCAGGGCAGGTCTTCGACGTGGTGGCCGATGGTTTTCTGCACCGTGCGGAGGTGACCAACGTGCGTGATGATGAGGTCGCTTTCACCCTGCATGAAGAGCTGGAAGCAGACGCCGCGCTGCCCGTGCGGCTGCTACTTGCCGTCTTCAAGTTCGACCATCTTGAGTGGGGCATTGAGAAGGCGACGGAGCTGGGTGCGGCACGCATCACGCCCGTCCTCGCGCGCAGGACCGAGAAGCATCTTGCACAGGCCGCGGCGAAGCGAGTGGAGCGCTGGCGGCGCATCGTGCGCGAAGCCGCACAGCAGTCACGCCGAACTGATGTGCCCGAAGTCGACGACCCCACCACGCTGAAACTGGCGCTGCAAGGGAGCGACGAACCGGTCAAGCTGTTACTCGCGGAAACTGAAGAGCAGAACACGCTACGAGCCGCGCTGGAAGCCGCACCTGCAAACGATGCGATCGCACTGGCCATTGGCCCCGAAGGCGGATGGGCCGCGGAAGAGATGCAGCTGTTTCAGGACAGCGGATGGCAACACGTCACGCTGGGCCCACGCATCCTGCGCGCAGAGACAGCAGCAATTGCAGCGCTGGCAGTGGCTGCTGCGCTACGCGACTCGCGCTGAGGCGGCATCCATAACTTCTTGAGTGGTCATCCGCTTTGCGGCTTTAGCCACCGGGATCCGATCTCAGCGGCTGAAGCCGTGTTGGGACGCAGTGCCACTTCTATCTCGGCGGCGAGAGCCGCGAAGCGCCTCTATGTGGTCACGCGCTAAGGCTTGGGCGTGTTCTGTAGCTTTGCGAGTTCGAGCAACTGTTGTGCTTTGCCACGCACGCGGTCCAGCAGCGCCTCGTCTGCGACGAGGCTTTCCAGCGTCGGCTGAATGGCACCCATCTCCACGGCGCGGCCCGATTTTGCATCGTCCGCAAGGTGGATCATAACCGGGTCCAGACCCAGTCGGTCGTACCGGTGCAGCCGCTCTAACTCGAGGCCCGCCTGCAATGTGCCTGCCAGCGACACTATGTAATCGCCCACTTCACTCAGCGGCTTGTTATCGGTGTAGTTGTAGGCACAGTGCACTTCAGGCCCAGTGGCGGGCGCATAAGTCACGTCCTTCATGCCCATGTTGGCCAAACCCTTTGACCTGGTTTCACAAGGCTGCAGGCCCTTGCTGCGATGCAGCAACGCTGCCAGCTTCGCGCGTCCGGCGTCAGAGATGCGGAAGAGCACTTCACCCGGGTCGTTGCCCTTGTCGGGCTTGCCCGTATAGGCGGCCATGCCACGCGGCGGCACCATAATCTGCCAGTGCGGCACCTGCAGGCCGGGACGGTCGTAGCTCACGACCAGCCGGTAAGCGGGCGCATTCTCCTGTGCAGGGGCCACCTGGATCACAGAGGCAAGTGCCAAGGCCGAAAGCAGAATCTTCAACGTGCACCTATACCGATCAGAGTCTGCGCCGTGTGCACATGACAGATGGCGATCGCCAGCGCGTCAGCCGCATCCGCAGGTTCCGGAGCCTTCTCCAGATCCAGCAGCCGAGCCACCATGAACTGCACCTGCTCCTTCGCAGCCAGGCCGTAGCCGACCACGGCGCTCTTGATCGACAAGGGAGCATATTCCGACACCGGCAAATTGCACGTTGCCGCCGCCAGCATGGCAACGCCGCGCACGTGGCCCAGCTTCAGTGCACTCTTCGCATTGGCGGCAAAGAACACGTCTTCAATGGCGACCGCGTCGGGCGCGTACGTGGCCATGAGACCGGTCAGTTCCAGGTAGACCTGCTGCAGTCGTAGGGGTGTGGCATGTTTCTTGTTGAGCTTGATGGCACCGGCGGCGATAGGAACCAGGCGGCGTTCGCGCGGCGTCTCTTCCACCTCGACCACGCCCCAGCCCGTGTACTCTGTGCCGCAATCGATCCCAAACACGCGCATGGTTGCAAGTGTACCGGCTGCTCCGTACCTGGTAACCAACAAGGGAACCCACACCGACACCCGCATCAGCAGCGCAGAAAGGCGTCAGTTGTTCCAGAAAGGTTCCGGCAACGGGCCGCTTACAGAACTGTTACACACAGGATTCCCGTCCGGCTTTAGCGTTAGTACAAGGCGTGACCGTACCGCGCCAGAAGGATGAACACATGTCCCAGCTTGTTACGCCAGAGATCTCCGAAGACACCAGCAACGATGGTGCGCACCGCAAGGCGACCCGCACGCGCGTGGTAGCCGCCGCAGCCGCAGAGCGCGAAAAGGTCAAGCAGGACCTGCGCATGGGCCGCGAGCACCAGCAGGGTCGCATCAACTGGATCACCGCCATTGCCATGGGCCTGTTCCACGTCGGTGCCATTGCAGCACTGTTCTTCTGGTCGTGGTCGAACGTGGTGGCCTTCGTCATCATGTACTTCCTCGCAATCAATGTCGGCATCGGCATGACGTACCACCGCCTGCTGACGCACCGCGGCTACCGCGTGCCCCGCGCTGTCGAAATCTTCATGACGGCCTGCGGCACTCTGGCGCTTGAGGGCGGACCCATTTTCTGGGTAGCCACACACCGCGTTCACCACCAGCACAGCGACCATGAAGGCGATCCGCACACGCCGCAAGACGGCCCCTTCTGGGCGCACGTCGGCTGGATCATCACCGGACGCGCGCTGCACAGCGAGACTGCCCTGCTGGGCCGCTACGTTCCTGACCTGACCCGCGATCCTGCGCAGCGCTGGCTCAGCAAGTGGCATTGGCTACCGCTGACGCTTGCCGGTTTCGCGCAGATGGGCATCGGCTACTGGATTGGCGGCGTTAAGGGCATGTTCGGCATGGTTCTGTGGGGTACGTTCCTGCGCGTCGTCATCGGTCTGCACGCCACCTGGTTCGTCAACTCCGCCACGCATCTGTTCGGTGCACGCCGCTTTGAAACCAAGGATGATTCCCGCAATAGCTGGTGGGTCGCAGCGCTCACGGGCGGCGAAGGCTGGCACAACAACCACCACGCACATCCCGTCAGCGCACGTCACGGCCTTGTCTGGTATGAGTTCGACATCAACTACTACGGCATCTGGCTGATGGAAAAGCTCGGCATCGCAAAGAAGGTCCAGGTCGCCAAGTGGGACCGTAACAACCCAAAGCCCGCTGGCGCGTAAACGAGACAAGAAATGGAATCATCGGGCGTGGAGTTCACATAGAACTCCACGCCTTTGTCTTGCCCGCAATCGCCGGAGCGTGCGCTAGTTCTTGCTCAAGGCATGTAATTCCGGAAACAGCAGAGGTGTTCTCTGCACCGCGAAATTTTGAAATGCCCGCACAGCCTGTGCAAGATGACGCCCACCCAGGTGCAATAGCCAAAGATCGAAAGTACGGAAGCGCCAACCCGGCATGACTTCCACCAGGTCCTTGGTCCTGGAAAGCTGCGGCAGGAAGACCGGCGGGAGTTCTCCAATGCCGACACCGGCCAGCAGCGCAGGCGCAAGTCCCGCATAATCATTCATGGACAGATGCGGCTCAAAAAACACCGTCTCCTGCTTCTTGCCTTGCTCAAAGATCCACCGGTCGCGCGGCTTCCACCGTGCGAACGACACCAGCCGGTGGCCAAGTAAATCCTGCGGCGAACGTACTGGTGCAGCATCCTTCAGGTAAGCGGGACTCGCCAGCAACTGGTGCCGATAGCTGAGCAGCTTTTTGCCAATCAGCGCAGAGTCCTTCAGCTGCCCAATGCGGAAGATCAGGTCGACGCCATCTTCAATGTGATCGACCGCACGCTCGGCGACCAGCACCTGCACCCGAACCGCGGGGTACAGGAGTTGAAAGGCATTGATCAACGGTGCCAGGACAGAATCAGAAATGCTGGGCGGGGCCGCGATCTTCAACTTGCCCGAAACCGTCGTACCGAAGTTTGAGGCGATCGCCGCGACGGCATCGTTCAACCGGGAACCCTGTTGCGCGTAATGCAGCAGTTCGGCGCCAATGTCCGTGATGCGCAGCCGGCGCGTGGAACGATGCAACAGCCGAACGCCAAGCTCGTCTTCCAGCTCTGCAATGCGACGACTGACCGTTGAGGTTGGCATTTTTAATCGCCGCGCAGCTTCTGAGAAGCTGTCGGCTTCGACCACCTGCGCAAATAGCAGCAAGGAATTCAGGTCTGGCATAGTCATGATTATCCCGTATACGAGACAGTCCTTCTTGATTTGTGCTCTGGCGCAAGAGCGAGTGCGGCCTTAGTCTCCATCCTGAGGTGGAGGTCACCATGAACAGTGAAGAGCAGGCAATCGCAACGGTGCTGCAGCAGTACGAAGCAGCCTTGAACGCTTCAGACACAGACGCCGTCATGAAGCTGTACACGGCAGACGGCATCTTCATGCCGCAGCACTTCCCTTCCAGCATCGGCACGGCTGCCGTGCGTTTGGCCTATGACGGCATCTTCACCGCTATCCGACTCACCGTAAAATTCGCAGTGCAGGAAGTGCATGCGGTTGCGCCAGACTGGGCGTTTGCACGTACCAACTCCGCTGGCCACGTGACCGTGCATGCAAAGGGCGAAAGCTCTGCGGAAGCCAACCAGGAACTGTTCGTCATGCAGAAGATCGACGGGCAGTGGAAAATCGCACGCTACTGCTTCTGCACCACGAACCCTCCCCGCAGCTAACTCCCAGGAGACCTGTATGCCCAACATGAAAGCCGTCGTTATCCGTGAACCAGGCGGACCCGAGGTCCTGCGCATCGAGAGCCTGCCCATCCCCACGGCGCAAAAGGGGAAAGTGCTGATCCGTATCAAAGCCTTCGGCCTGAACCGCTCGGAGATGTTCACGCGCCAGGGCCATTCGCCCAACGTGAACTTTCCGCGCGTGCTCGGTATCGAGGCCGTGGGCGTTGTCGAGGACGCACCCGGTGGAGAGTTCCAGCAGGGCGAAGTCGTCGCCACTGCCATGGGCGGCATGGGGCGGGAGTTCGACGGTGGATATGCGGAGTACACCTGCGTACCGGCGAGCCAGGTGCAGGTGATTCGAACCAAGCTGGACTGGCAGACGCTGGGCGCGATGCCCGAAATGCTGGAAACGGCGTGGGGCTCCCTGTTCCGTTCGTTGCGCCTGGCAAAGGGCGAAACGCTGCTGGTGCGCGGCGGCACCACATCCGTAGGTCTTGCCGCAGCAGCCATCGCGCGCAATCACGGCGCCCGCGTACTTTCCACCACGCGCAATCCAGACAGAATGGAGATGCTGCGTTCGTCCGGTGCCGACGAAGTGCTGCTGGATGGCGGCAGCGTAAGCGGCCAGATCAGGGCGCTCTATCCGAGCGGCGTGGACAAGGTGCTGGAGCTAATCGGAACTACCACGCTTGAGGACTCGCTGCACTGCGCACGCGAAGGCGGCATCGTCTGCATGACGGGTATCGTGGGCAACCAGTGGGCGTTTGAGAACTTCGCACCCATGGAGAAGATTCCAACGGCGGTTTGCCTGACCTCGTACGCGGGCGAGTCCAGCGACTTCATGCAGACGCCCATGGAAGAACTGGCGCAGCAGATTGCCGCCGGCTCCCTACGCATCCAGAACGCCCGGGTCTTCCGCATGGACGAGATCGTGGAAGCACATCGCCTGATGGAAGAGAACAAGGCCGGGGGTAAGATCGTCGTGCTGGTCGATTAAACGTGCCCTGGTGCGTACGCGACGGCACCGTGCAGCCGCGTACGCGCCGATGGCACAATGACTATGCGATGAACATCACCCGCAGGCGCGGCGCGATTGCCTTCTTCACAACGCTCGGCATCTGCCTGGTGGGGCTGGCGGTTGCACTGAATGTGGGCTGGATCATCGTCAATGTGAATGAGCGCCGCATCGCCCTGCTGGTGCTGGGCGTGATCTTTTTTGGTGTGCTGATCGCGGGCATGATTCTGAACACGATCTTCCTCCTGCGCGAAATCCGCCGCAACGAGCGGCAGGACAGCTTCTTGAATGCCGTCACCCACGAGCTAAAGACACCCATCGCCTCCATCCGGCTGTATCTGGACACGCTGCAGCGACGCCCGCTGGACGAGCCGCAGCGGCAGGAGTTCTACACCCGCATGCGCGAGGACAACGACCGCCTGCTGGCCACGGTCGAGCAGATTCTGCGGGCAGGTGAGGCGGGCGCGAAGGGTGTGCAGCGCAACCTGAAAGGCCGCATGCCGGTCGACCTGCGTGCGCTGTCGTCGGCATGCCTGCTTGAGACAATTCGACGGCACCACCTGGCAGACGACTCTGTCCGCCTGGACGACCAGACAAGTGGCGCACCGGTGATGGTCAGCGGCGATGCGGAAAGTCTGCGTACCGCCATCCTCAACGTGCTCGACAACGCCGTGAAGTATTCGCCGGGCGGCGTCCACATCGTCGCGGAATTGCAGACGGTGCGGCGCGGCTCAGTAACGCTGCGGGTGACGGACACCGGCGTCGGCGTGCCTCCACGGCAGTTGCGCCGCATCTTTTATCGGTTCTACCGGGTGGGCGGCAGCACCGTGGCCAAGGTAAAAGGTACGGGATTGGGGCTGTTCATCGTGCGCTCTATCGCTCGGCAGCATGGCGGTGAGGCAACCGCGCAGAGCTATGGTGAGAGTCGCGGCACCACCATCACGCTGCAATTGCCGCTGGCCGCGCAGAACGGCCGTACGCGCGACAACAAGGAGATCGCATGACCGAAGCGCCCCTGATCGGCCTGGTCGAAGACGAGGAACACCTGGCCGATGCGCTGCTGTTCAACCTGCGCGCCGAAGGTTACCGCGTCCACCACGAAGCGGACGGCGATGCCGCACTGGAGTGGCTGTTGAACGCGCCGGAACGCCCGCGCGCCGTGCTGCTCGACGTCATGCTGCCGGGCAAGGATGGCTTCACCATCGCACGCACGCTGCGTGCTGCAGGCGTGTACACGCCCATCCTGATGCTGACTGCGCGCGACCGTGCTGAGGATGTGCTGGAAGGTTTCAAGTCAGGCGCGGACGATTACCTGAACAAGCCGTTCGACCTGTCTATCCTGCTGGCCCGGCTGAACGGCCTGCTGCGCCGCATGCAGTGGCAGGGGGAGACCTCGGCCCTGCCCGTCCCGGCAATAGTCGAAGCAGAGCCGGAAGAGGTTCGTGAGATCTACGAGTTCAGCGGCAAGACCATCCGCTTCGACACGCTAGAGATTCACGCGCTTGGCAAGGTCACCCGCCTGACGCTGATGGAAGCTGACCTGCTGCGATACCTGCTGGGCCGCGAAGGTCGCGTGGTGCCACGCAAGGAGATACTGGAAGAGGTCTGGCGCGTGCGTGAAGACACCGACACCCGCGCAATCGACAACTTCATCGTCCGCCTGCGCCGCTACCTTGAGGACGACCCCGTTCACCCGAAGCACCTGCTGACGGTGCGCGGCGTGGGTTACCGCTTTGTGAATGTCACGCAGCCTGCACCGTAGGCAGAGCCGAGCGCGTCCAATCGCTACACTGGTACCTGAGGGGCAAACGCTGACACTGTGCGGATTCTGACGCGTTACATCCTGCGCGAAGTGTTGTCGCACGCGGTTCTGGGCGGCGTCCTGTTCACGTTTGTGCTGTTCATGCGCGACCTGGGCCGCATTCTGGAACTGCTGGTGCGCGGCTCGGCGTCTCTGCAGGCCGTGGCGCTGGTCTTCCTGTACACCCTGCCAAATACCCTGCTGCTGACCATTCCCATGACGGTGCTGGTCGGCATCCTGCTGGGGCTTAGCCGCCTTTCCGCTGACAGCGAGGTCACCGCCATGCGTGCCGCCGGCTTCGGTGTCATGCAGTTTGTGCGTGTGGTCTCCATCGCTGCGATGGGTGCGTTTCTGCTGGGCATGTTCAATTCGTTGTACGTCGCGCCACGCTCGGCGGCGGCGCTGCTGCGACTGGAAGCTTCGTTGCGCACGCAGCAGGCCAGCTTTGAAGTGCAGCCCCGTGTCTTTTATGAAGACTTCAAAAACTACGTCCTGTACGTGCAGGACACGCGGCCCGCGCAGGGTGCCACGCTGTGGCGGCACGTCTTTCTGGCCGACCTGACTGAGCCCGCAACACCGCGCATCACCACGGCCGAGCAGGCCGTCGTGCTGCCGGGCACACAGGGTTCGCTACGCCTGCACTTTCGCGATGGCTCCAAGCACGAGACTTCACCGAAAGACCCAAACCAGTACGACGTTTCCACCTTTCTTGAGACGGATACGCCCATCCAGACCGGCGCGCAGGAGGGCCTGAAACTCGGCCACGCCGACACGCCGCTGATTGCCATGCCCGCCAGCGAACTATGGCGGCGCAGGCATGAGGCGCAGGGACGCGCCTACCTGATTGAGCTGCACAAACGCCTGTCGTACCCCGCGGCCTGCCTGGTGCTGATGCTGGTCGGTGTGCCGCTGGGCCTGTCGTCTCGGCGCGGCGGCAAGAGCACCGGCTTTGTGCTGACGGTGGCGCTGGTCTTCGTCTATTACTTTTTCTCGTTGGTCGGTATCGCACTGGCGAAGCAGGGCAAAATTTCTCCCGGCATGGGGGTGTGGACGGCGAATGTGATCTTCGCCGTGGTGGGCGTACTGTTGCTGCGGCAGGCTGCGCTAGGCGACGTGACGCAGCGCGGCACCGCACTGGTACGCCTGTTCAGCAAGCTTGGCGTCGCCATGGAGCAGCGCCTGCCCGCGCGCTTTCGTTCCTCACCCGGGGAGCCACAGGAAACGGAAAAGCCTGCCAAACCATCGCCCGAACGGCGCAGGCGCAGCAATCGCTTCCCTCTGATTTTTGACGAGTACGTCATGCGCGAGTTCCTAACCACCTTTGGTTTGGTGCTGCTGTCGTTCATCGCGCTCTCACTGATCTTCAGCTTCTTTGAGCTCATCGGTGACATCTTTCGCAACCGGACACCGCTCATCACCGTGGGCGATTACCTGCTGAACCTGATCCCGTACATGCTCTACAACCTGACGCCGCTGTGTGCCCTGTTGTCGGTGTTGATCACGCTCGGCTCGCTCGCTCGCAGTAGCGAACTCACGGCCATGAAAGCCAGCGGTGTCAGCCTGTACCGGTTGATTGCGCCACTGCTCGCCATCGCGGCCATCCTCGCGGTGGGACTGTTTGCCTTCGACGAGTTTTACCTGCCCACCGCCAACCGCCAGCAGGAGGCGCTGCGATCCGTCATCAAGGGCAAGCCCGCGCAGACCTTTCTTCGACCCGACCGTAAGTGGATCAGCGGCCAGCAGGACTCGGTCGGCGAACCTGCACGCATCTTCTACTACCAGTTTTTCGACGCGGACAAAAATGTCTTCGCCAACCTGACCGTCTTTGAGTTTCAACCCGGCAGCTTCCATTTACGAAGGCGCATTTTTGCCAGCGCCGCACACTGGGACGCGCACGTGGGACAGTGGGTGCTGGAAAATGGCTGGCAGCGCACCTTCCAGGGTGACGCGGTCGTGGACTATAAACCGTTCACTGTCGACACCTTTCCCGAGATCCGAGAGCAGCCGACCTACTTCAAAAAGGAAAGCCGCCAGTCGCAGGAAATGAGCTTTGGCGAACTGCGAGACTACATCAGCGACCTGCAGCAGAGCGGCTTCGACACCATGCGGCTGCGCGTGCAGTTAAACCGCAAGCTTGCCTATCCGCTCATCACGCTGGTCATGGCGATCTTTGCCGTACCGTTCGCCCTGAGCATGGGAAAACGCGGATCGCTGACCGGCTTTGCTATCGCCATCGGCATGGCCGTTGCCTACACCGTGGTCTCTAACATCTTCGAGGCCATGGGCAATGTGAATGCATTACCTCCCACGCTGGCGGCGTGGTCGCCGGATCTGCTGTTCGGCATGGCGGGCGGGTACCTGCTGCTGCGCACGCAAACGTAGAATCGTGAAGACAGCCCGCGAAGCCAAAGCGGGTGCAACACCATCCCATAAAGAGAGAACCGATGCGACCCTTCTCAGCAGCTTTCTTAGTGGCCGCCCTGGCGTGCACTGCGTCCGCACAGACCAGCACCAAGCCCGGTACGACGACCCATCGCCCAACCGCCCGCGTTCCAAGGATGCCCGTGACCCCTGTACCAGTCGACCCCAAAGCCACCGAGGGCATCGCCGCCGTCGGCACCATGCCCGCCGCCACCGGCCCTTCCCTGCCGCTGTATGTCCTGCGCTACATCGACCTGAAAGTCGGCGAGGGCGAACTGGCGCGTGCCTCTGGGCCCGGCGCCGTCGTGTTCTACACGGTGCATTACACCGGCTGGCTGACTGACGGCACCAAGTTCGATTCCTCCGTCGACCGCAACGAGCCGTTCGTGTTTCCGGCAGGTGTCAAGCGCGTCATTACTGCGTGGGATACCGGCTTTGAAGGCATGCACGTGGGTGGCAAGCGTCGCCTGATCGTCCCCTACCAGCTTGCGTATGGCGAGGCAGGCAGCCCGCCGGTCATCCCGGCCAAGGCCGACCTGATCTTCGACGTGGAGCTGCTGGGCATGGGCAACACGCAGCAACCCGTGATCGGCACCGCACCGAAAGCAGCGGATGCAGCTTCGGCAAAGCCGGCGCAGCGCCCCGAAGAGCATCAGGAGTAACCCCATGTTGGAAAAACTGAAACCTCTCGAGCCGTACCTGAAGCGCTACCGCAAGCAGCTGATGCAGGGTGCTGGCGCGGTGCTGCTTTATAACGGCTCGAAGGTTGCAGTGCCGCTGCTGATTGGCCGTGCCGTGGACGATGTAACGCACCACGGCACGGATCATGTTGTGCTGCGCAACACCGGCCTATTACTCCTCATCGCAGTCATTTCCGCGGTTTGCCTTTACGCTACGCGCTGGATCATCATCGGCGCCTCACGCGAAATCGAGTTTGACCTGCGCAACGACCTGTTCGCGAACCTCGAGCGGCAATCCATC
Organism: Janthinobacterium lividum; assembly: GCA_050954745.1. Classification (GTDB taxonomy): domain Bacteria; phylum Acidobacteriota; class Terriglobia; order Terriglobales; family Acidobacteriaceae; genus Terriglobus. The sequence continues at coordinate 28,067 of JBPBQP010000021.1, forward strand.
TCGTTCTTCCACGAGCACCGCACCGGCGACATCATGGCGCGGACGACGAACGACCTGAACGCCGTACGCCAGCTGCTGGGCCCGGCCATCATGTACTCCGCCAACACCGTCGTGTTCACGGCGGCGGCGTTGCCCTTCATGCTGCGCATCTCACCCCACCTCACGCTGTTTGCCTTTCTGCCGCTCCCTATTGCGTCGGTGGTTGTGCAGTTGATGGGCCGCAGGATTCATACACGCTTCGAACGCATTCAGGCCATGTTCTCGGAGATTTCTGCCAAGGCGCAGGAGAACTTCTCCGGAGCACGCCTGGTTCGCGCCTTTGCCCAGGAAGAGGCAGAGATCAAGTCCTTTGAGCAGGCCAATCAGGAGTACATTCGCCGCTCGCTCTTCCTGGTTCGCATCATGGCCATGCTGTGGCCAACGCTCGAATTTGTGCTCGGCGTCTCGCTGGTGCTGACACTGCTGGTCGGCGGCCGCGAGGTTGCCGCAGGTCGCATCACGCCGGGCCAGTTTTCCTCCTACCTGGTTTTCATGGTGCAGCTGACGTTCCCAATGCTCGCGCTGGGTTACGTCATCAACCTGTTTCAGCGCGGTACCGCGTCGGTCGTCCGCATCGACGAACTGCTGCGCTGGGTGCCGTCCATCCAGGACGAAGCCGGCAACAGCGTCGCCATCGACGCCATTCCGCGTGGTGATATCGAGTTCCGCAACCTGACCTTCGGCTACGGCAAGGGACCGGACATCCTGCGGAACGTGAACCTTGGTATTCCCGCCGGGTCCAGCCTCGCCATCGTCGGTCCCACCGGTGCCGGCAAATCGACGCTCGTCAACCTGATCCCACGGCTGCTCGACGCGCCCGCAGGCCAGGTTCTCATCGATGGTCTGCCCATTCGCGAGTGGCCGCTGGCATCCCTTCGCCGCGCCATTGGCTTTGTGCCGCAGGAGACGTTCCTGTTCTCCTCCTCCATCCGCGACAACATCGCATTCGGCGTCGCATCGGCTACGGACGAAGAAGTCGAGCGCGCCGCGTCCCTCGCGCACATTGCGACTGAAATCCTGGACTTCCCCAACGGCTTCGATACGCTTGTCGGCGAACGCGGCATCACGCTCTCCGGCGGGCAAAAGCAGCGCACGTCCATCGCACGCGCCCTGCTGCGTGACCCGCGCATCCTCATTCTGGATGACGCACTCGCCAGCGTCGACACCTACACGGAAGAGCAGATTTTGCGCGGCCTTCGCGAGGTGATGCAGGACCGCACCACAATCCTGATCGCACACCGCGTCTCCACCGCACGCAGCGCCGACCGTATCGCCGTCCTGATCAACGGCGAAATCCAGGAGATAGGCACGCACGACGAGCTGTTACAGACCGGCGGCTACTATGCCGACCTGTTCGAGAAGCAGCAGTTGGAAGAAGAGATCGTCGCGGGCTAGCCAACTACGGTGCCGTTCAACGACTTGACGGACATAGCTTGAACCCTGGGTCGGAGGCAGAAGGCGGTGGCACCGCCTTGCCCCACTTCTCCGACGGCGCAGATCCCATCACCAGCGTTAGTTCTCCACCGTTCGCGATGTCAGTGTGTCGGAACCAAGCATTGTCCAGCGGCTTGCCGTTCAGCGTCGCGGATTGAACATACCGATTGAGGCCATCCGCTCCTGCTCCCTTTGCGATGATGTGCAACGTCTTGCCGCGGCCCACAGCAAGGCTTGCTTCAGGTACCGCGGGCGAGCCGATCAAGTAGACGTCCTGCCCCGCGACCGGGTAGAGCCCGAGCGTGTTGAAGATCAGCCAGCTCGACATAGCGCCAGAATCGTCGTTGCCGGGGATGCCAGCGCGCGTGTCGGTGAAGTAGCGTTCCAGCGTCAGTCGCAGTACGTCTGCCGTGCGGTCGGGCCGACCCGCCCACAGGTACAGCATGGGCAGCATAAAGCCGGGTTCATTCGCCACGTCATAGTGACCGTGCGTAAAGATGTAGTCTAGGCGGCGCGTGAACTCCTTCGGCCCGCCTGCCAGTTCCACCACGCGGCGCGTGTCCTGCGGCGCGTACAGCGAGTACGTCCACTCATCGCCTTCGTAAAAGAACGTCCACCACGAACCGCGCGCAATCGCGTTCGGTGCGGCCCATGTGCCATCGGGATTGCGTGGCCGAACAAATCCGCTGAAGCCAGGCACAACGCGTTTCGCGCGCTCGTTCATGTCAGCACCTTGCACCAGCTTTGCGTCCCACAAATTCTCAAAGTTGTGCGCACGCGCCAGGTACTTCTTCGCGATGCCCTGCTCGCCCAGGCCGCAGGCTACCTGCGCAATGGAGTAATCATCGTTGGCATACTCCACGGTGCGAGACCCGGCGCGCTCATCGGCAACGGTCACATAGCCGAGTCGGTTGTAGTCGGCGATGCCGCCGCGGCCTTCTTTCTGCGCGTCTACCGGGGGTGCTTCCGCGTTGTGCAGCATCGCCTGCAGGGCCACCTTGTAGTCGATGCCGGGCAAATGTTTTACAAAGGCATCGGCCACCATCACGTCGGTATTGCTGCCGCCCTGCGTGCGCCCGGTCGTGTTGCCGCTGCGTGCGTCGGGCATGTAGCCCTCATGCTGGTAGATATTCAGCAGCGAACGCACCAGGTCACGCTCGCGGTCCGGCGCGATTAAGGTCAGTAACGGGGCCGACGTACGGAACGTATCCCACACCGCGTAATAGTCGTCATAGTAGGGCTCGCTTGACTGCCACAGGGGATTCTCACCCGTGCGGTCCACCGGCATCAGCATGGTGTGGTACACCGCCGTGTATATCTGCCGCATCTGCGACGGGCTCGCATCCTGCAGATGAATCGTCTGCAACTGCGTCTCCCACTGCGCCAGCACGTTGCGGCGCGCGGCTTCCAGGTCGTAGCCCGGCATCTCCGCAGCCAGGTTCGCCTGCGCCTGTGCCACGCTGACAAACGAGATGCCGACCTTCACATGCACCGCCTGGTCGGCGCGCGTGCTGAAGTCGAGAATCACGCCCAGCGGTGTCTCCGTGGTCACGGTCGCATCCTTCGCTTCGCTGATGACAGAGCCTGTCCAGGTATGGGAGGCACGCACCGGCGCGTCCGTCTGCAGCGCGAAGTAGACGCGGTACTCTCCGCCGCGATTCCATCCACCGCTGTACCGGCCAACGCCGGTAACTTCGTGTGGCGACACCACGTGGGCCTCGCCGCCGACGAAATGCTGGTCCTCCCAGCCGACGCGATTGCCGCGGCTCAAACAGTGCTCGATGTCGACCGTCAGGTGCGCATCCTGCGAGGCAGGAAACGTATATCGATGGATCCCCGTGCGGCGGGTCGACGACACCTCTGCGCGCACACCGTAGCGCGTCAGTGTAGCCGCATAGTAGCCGGGATGCGCCTCTTCCCGTTCGCGCGGCGAGGCAAGATGTCCCAGGATGACGGGCCCCGTCACCGGTTGCACCAGGATGTTGCCGTACTTGCCCTGCGCTCCGCTCAGGTGCGTGTGCGAAAACCCGAGGATGGCGCCGTCGCTGCTGTATCCAAAGCCCGACTCCCGGTGGTCGAACGTCTCCATGTCGGGCCCCAGCTTGACCATGCCGAACGGGACTACGGAGCCGACAAACGTATTCCCACCCCAGTCCACGCCGATGTATGGATCCACATACGACGTCAGCGGCACAGGCAGCTGTGCAGCCGCGGGAAGCGCCGCAAGAACACTGAGCATCAGCACCGCAGGAGCCGCAAAGCGCCGCGTCACACAGAGAGCAAAGGAAAAGTCGAGCAAGCGTTCCACCCTGCGGTCCCTTCCAGGAAACGAAGAAACCGCAGCAAGGATAACCCGACAAACGCGTCGCAGATATAAACGCTCGGCGGGCAATTCCGCCTAGTGGTTCTGTCCGGCTCGGGAAGCTTCGGTCAGACGATTCAACAGCACCCTGAGCGCATCCAGTTTGGCACCTGCTTCACCCAGCTTGCCCTGTGACGTCAGCTTCTGGTAATCCGCCAGGTCCTGTGCGGCCTGCGTAATCTCTGCGTTGTGGCTGGTGGGCGCACCGGTCGGCATTACCGCCGCCGCGCTGCCTGCGTTGCTTGCCGTGGGCGCTCCCGCCTGTACCGCAACCGGCGTAATAGACGACTCGGTTCCTTGGAACAGCGCGGAAAGCGCTGCTTCGAATGTGGTGCCGTAGGCCAGCCGATCCTGCAGCGCCAGCACCACCAGCCGCAGTTCCGGCATGGGGCTGCGATCCGCCTGCAGGTAAATCGACTCCGCATACAGCAGCGCAGTACCCGTCGGAATTACCAGCAGGTTCCCCCGATGAACGTGTGAACCCTGCTGGTTCCACAGCGTTAGCTGGCCACTGATCTGGGCATTCTGATCGATGCGCGCTTCAATTTGCGAAGGTCCGTCCACCAGTCGCGTCTTTGGAAAGTTGTAGGCAGCCGCGGTGCCGTAGGCAGCCCCGTCGCTGCGTCCTGCAATCCAGCCAATCAGGTTGTTCCGGTTAGAGGGGGTAAACGGCAGAATGTTGACGAACTCCATGTCAGCCTCACCGGGCAGCTTCATCAACACGTAGTTTGGCTGCATTTCCTGTGTGCCGCGCTGGCCGGTTGCGTCGACGGCTGCCTCGGTCGCGGGCGTCCACAGGTCCTCCCGATTGAAGAAGGTGGACGGATCCGTCATGTGGTATAGGCCGTACGCATGCGCCTGCACCTTGATAAGCGTATCGGTGTAGCGCAGGTGTGCACGCATGGTCGCGGGCATGGCTGACGCAGGCTGGAACATTGACGGAAACAAGTGGCGATACGCGGTAAGGATAGGATCTGCATCGTCCATGGCATAGAACGTCACTGTGCCATCGTAGGCGTCGATGGAAATCTTTACGCTGTTGCGCAGGTAGTTCACGCTGTCGTCACCCAGGGAGTAGTGGCGGGCGTTGGGGTAGGTGTCGGCAGTGGTAAAACCATCCAGAATCCAGCGCAGTCGCCCGTCGTCGCCAACGGTCATATACGGGTCTGGATCGAGCGTCAGAAACGGAGCAATGCTCAACACACGCTGCTGTATGTTGCGACGCATCAACAGACGCGAATCCGGCGTGACGTCATCGCTGAACGGCAGCTTGGCAATATCGCCACGCTCCAGTGCAATCACCGCACGTCGAAACCAGTTACCAAGCACAATGCCGCCGGTGCCGTTGTAGCTGGTCAGGTTATTGGTCTGGCCCTGCGGATAGTCGAACTCCTGCTGATGCGTTTTGACATACACATCGGTGTCGGTCATTTCTCCGAAGTACACCTGCGGTCGCGACACCTGCAGTCCTGGCACCGTGCTTTGGACGGGCATGTTGCCCAGTAGCAGCGTGGGCAAACCCTCTGGCGTAAAGCCATTAACCGGGTTCATGGTCACGCCATAACCATGCGTGTAAATTAGTTTTTCGTTGATCCAGTTACGGCTGCTGTCGGGCAGCTTTTCCGTGGATAGCTCTCGTGTCGCCAGCATTACCTCACGCTGCTTGCCGTCGAGCACGTAACGATCAATGTCGATACCGGGAAAATCGTAATAGGTACGAATCTCCTGGATCTGCCGTAGTGTGTCCTGCAGCGCCTGCGCATCCCACAGCCGGATATTCTGCAGCGTCGGCTGGTTGTTCGCAGCGTCTGCATCGGCAACGGTCGTGCCTGCTGCAAAGGGCCGCACCACGATGTTGTCCAGCGCGTAAGCGGCGCGCGTGGCTGTAATGTTGTTGCGGATGTATGGCTGTTCCTTGACCAACTCATTCGGCTTTACGATGAACGTGCTCACCGCCGAACTGGCCACCTGTACGCCCACGTACAGCAAAACACCCGGGAGAGCGGCAGCGGCGATCCACCGCACACCCGAGCGGCGCACCGCGCAGTACGCCATGAAAGCTGCGCCCAGCAGCAACGCAACCACGACCAGCACCAATCCCGGCAGTTCGACACGTGCGTCGGTATAGGTCACGCCCGAGAAGATAGTGTGCTCCACCAGCAACAGCCCAAATCGTGCCAGCCACGCGTGCAGCGCCAGTGCCACCAGGAAGAATGCGACAGCTGCATACACACCGCGCCAGCGGGAGTTCTCCGTGTCTGCAAAGCGAAAGTCCTGCATCTGCGTCTGCTGGCGCAGCAGGTGCAAAGCACCCGCAAGCAGAAGCACCAGGAACGACATCGCACTCAGCCAGCCCGCGAGCAGCTGCCACGAAGGCAAAGTCAGAAGGTAGAAATCAAGCGACCGGCCAAGCACCGGATCTGTCGCGCCTGCACCATGTGGACCGTACATCCAGCGCGCAAAGGTGGGCCATTCCGACGACATCGTCGATGCGCTGATCCACGCCACAAACAGGCTCGCCAGCAACACCGCCGGCCTCAGCCAGCGGCCCACATTAATGGTCAGCGGCTGCCCGTTCACCAGCACCGACCGCACCAGGCCTGTCCCACTACCGGACCGTGCATCACGCAACAATAGAAAGCTGCCGAACAGCAGCGCAAAGGTCAGGGCAAAGAAGATGCCGAAGCTGCCCCACTCCAGCAGCAGCGTCCGGCGAAACACGGCCGAGAAACCCAGTGAATGGAACCACAGCGCCTCAACATAGAAGCCAAGTAGACGACCGCCACCCAGCACGATTGCAGCCACCACGGCAAGGCAAATCAGGATGAAGGGGCGGCGGCGGGGCGAAGCGGGCATGTCAATCAAGTCAGGAATACGGTGCACCTATGCGGACATCAGAACCATTCCACCGGTTTATGTCCCCACCAAGCATAGAGCGTGCCCGACTGCGCCGCGTCACCCTGCGCAATTTGTCTGTAACGCGTGCCGGTGGATCAACTTCGGCGTGGAATGTACGCGAGATGCAGACTGAGGTGTTTACGAGAGGCTTGGGCCGACGCAGCCGACCAGGAGTCAACCTTGTTCGGGTTGATGGGACTACGCCAGCGACAGCCCGCCATCGACCGCCAGCACCTGCCCGGTGATGAAGCTGGGAGCCTTTGCGAAGTACAGCACCGCGCTCACCACATCCTCCGGTGAACCATCACGGCCCACTGGGGTTTTCGCCGTCACGCGGCTCTCATCGCCCGGAAAAACAATCATGCCGGGCGCAATGCAGTTCACGCTTACTTCCGGAGCCCAGGCCTTTGCCATGGTTTGCGAAAGCATGTGCAGTGCAGCCTTGCTGGCACAGTAGTGGCCGTGTGTGACCCACGGCTTCAATCCACCCAGCGACCCGATATTAATGATCCGGCCCTCACCGTTAGCCGCACGCAGATGTGGCAACGCAGCCTGAGCCACCAGGAACGGACCGCGCGTGTTGGTCGCGTACATGGCGTCCCATTGCCGCGCGGTAAGCTCCTCAAGCCGATCGACCTCGAAGATGCCGGCATTATTGATCAAAACGTCGATCCCGCCCAGCAACCCTGCGGCCTCTGCAACCGCGCGCACCACATGCTCAGGATCGGTTACATCACAGGTCACGGCAGACGATCGCGGCGTGTGCTTCTGCAACTCCAGCACGGTGCCTGCGGAAGAAGCGTCAAGGGTGCGTGTCGTCACGATGACGTTCGCGCCTTCCGCCGCCATCGCAAGCGCAAAGGCACGACCCAGGCGGCGCACGCCACCTGTAATCAGCACGCGCCTGCCCCGCAAACCGGTCCCATCGTTCAAAGCGTTTAGTTCGATGGAGATGAACCAGCAGTGCCGTCAACCGTCGGGCCTAGCGGCGCGCTGCTTTCATTCGCCTGCTTCGCCGGCGGGGGCGGGGGCAGGGGAACATTATGGTCGACAGGCACACTGGCATCGCCTTTAGCCGCGGCGTTCTTCGGCAGCGTGGGAAGCTTCAGTACCGGCTCACTAGCCGCCAGCGGCTTGGGATTGGCGGTAGGAGCAGCGCGCACTACAGGTTCCTGCACGCCTACCTTTCGCTTCGAGGCCTCGCCGCTGACATCTTCGTACGCTGAAATCTGCGCCTGGGGCTTCTTCATGCGAATGGTGATTGCCTGCGACGGTCGCGACAGTTTGAGGTTACCCGCATAGGTTGCGTAGCCGCTGCTAATAACCTGGATCGCAACGTCTGACCCGGTCGGAATCACGTCAATGAAGGCCTTGCCATCGGTGCCGGACTTAACCTCAAGATTGCCCTCGTCGTTGCCGTCCATGGTGGGGTGAAAGATCACCGCGGCATTCTCCAGAATCTTGCCGTTCGTATCCTTAACCACCAGCACCTCCAGGTGGCTGGTCTCAGGCGGCGCTTTGTACTTGCGCCCATGACGCTCAGACTGCCCCGGTATGGCAGGGACGGCGGCTAACAACACTGCGGCAACGGGCACGGCAAAACGGGACTTCAACATGCCCGCATTCTACCGTTCGCGGGCATCTGCTGTCCTGCAGCAAGGCTGGCGGCTGGGGGAGGAGAAGTTGAGCGCGATTCACTCACATTTCATCGTTGGCACTTGACACCACCGACTGCCAGAGACTACCTTGGCAATCGGAGGCGCTGACTGCTAAAGCGGCACGCCCAATGCTCATCAAGGAGAACACATCGCATGGCATCGACAT
>JBPBQP010000022.1:0-32711 GCA_050954745.1 Janthinobacterium lividum
ACGGGAACCGGCCACTGGTCGAGACACAGATTTTATGTGGGAGGGTGTGGTGGGCCGAGAGGGACTCGAACCCCCGACATCCTGCTTGTAAGGCAGGCGCTCTAACCAACTGAGCTATCAGCCCACACCTTCCAAAGTTTAGGTCAGATACGCCGCTGCTGCAAGCAGTCGCAACTACACATGCAGTGCAAGTGCGATGTGGTACGTCGCGAAGGACGCCACATAGGCCAGCACGGTCATGTAGGCAAACTGTGCAATGGGCCACTTCCAGCTGTTCGTTTCGCGGCGTACCACGGCCAGCGTCGCTGTGCATTGCATGGCCAGTGCAAAGAAGACCAGCAGCGCAAGCGCGCCAGCCAGACCAATCTCGCCCCGCAGCGCGGCACCGGTGTTGACGCTGCCATAGAGCGTTGCCAGCGTGCTGACCACACTTTCCCGCGCTACAAACGCGGTCAGCAGCGAGATGCCCACCGTCCGGCTCAGCCCCAGCGGCCTCAGTGCCGGCTCGATCCAGGTGCCCACGTCAGCCAGGTAGCTTGAACCCACGTCGCCGGCATGGCCGTTGTGGAAGGGCAGGTGTGACAGGAACCAGATCATCAGGTTCAGCACAAGGATTACACCGCCTACCTGCCGCAGAAATACCTTGCTGCGATCCAGAATGGCCATGCCCACCGTCCGTAGGCGGGGCAGGCGGTAATTTGGCAGTTCAATGGCAAAAAGGGCAGCACGGCCCTCTAGCACGCTGGAATTAAGCAGCTTCGCCGTAAACAGCGCGGCCAGCAGGCCCACGGCATACAGCAGCATCATGGTTACGGCTTGCAGACCCAGCGCGTTGCCGATGACCTTGCGGGCCGGGATAAACGCGGCAATCAGCAGGGCATATACCGGCAGACGGGCAGAGCAGGTCATGAACGGTGCAATCAGGATGGTGGCAAGCCGGTCGCGCTTGGAGGCAATTGCTCGTGTCGCCATGATGGCCGGAACCGCGCACGCATAGGCCGACAGCAGCGGCAGAAACGAACGGCCATTCAGGCCGACACGCGCCATGGTGCGATCTGCGATCACAGCAGCGCGCGCCATGTAGCCCGAATCTTCCAGCAGCGTGATGACAAGGAACATGCACAGGATCGTCGGCAAAAAGCCCAGGATGGAAGCAATGCCGTTCCAGATGCCGTCGACCACGATTGCCCGCAGCACGTTATCCGGCAGGTGAGTTGTCAGCGAAACGCCGACGGCACTGAGCCAGTTGCTAAGCGCCGTGCCCGCCGGGTAAGCCGCGCGAAACATCACCTGAAACGCAGCCGCAATGAACAGGATGCACAGAATGGGCCCAATGACGGGATGCAGTGCCCAGCGATCGAATGCGCGGGTAAAGCGAGAGTGATGCGGCCGACGGTACGCGCCGGTTTTTGTGAGGTCACTGCAGTCTGTCGCGCATGCGGCGGCGGCGTTGCCACCCGCCTGCAGCACAGGCAGCAGCTGTGCCGCAGCGTGCTCCCCTTGCAAAAAGTGGGAGACTGCGTCCATGCCGGTGCCGCGTGATGCGCTGATCAGAGCCGTGGGCGCACCCAGCTCTCGCGCTACGGCGAGCGGATCGATAAAGCCGTTGCGCGCCGCCAGCTCGTCTGCCATGTTGATCAGGACCAGCGTTGGCAGGTTGCAGGCAAGCACCTCTGCGATCAACGCCATGTACCGGTGTAGCTGGGTGCCGTCTACCACCAGCAAAACTGCGTCCAGCCGAGTGACGCCAGGCTGTTCGCCTCGCAGGACGCTGACGGCAATTTTCTGGTCCTCGGACTCTGGTGTCAGGCTCCATACCCCGGGCAAGTCCACTACGATCTGGCCAGACTTCAGCCTGCCACTACGGTGTTCCACAGTCACGCCAGAGTAGTTGCTTACCTTTTGCCGCATGCCTGTAAGCCGGTTAAAAAGGGTCGTCTTGCCAACATTGGGTGGGCCAATGAGGCCGATGGTCTGGAAGCCGCCTGCCTCGCGCGGGTGTTCCGATGCTTGTGGATGCAGTACGGAAAGGGTGCTCATCGGCTCTGCTCGCGCCTTACTTTGATAGTCGCGGCTGTGTCGCGACGAAGGGCGATGTCAGAGCCGTCCACACGAACCACCAGGATGGTACGAGCAGAAAGCGTGCGCACCAACTCCACTTCGGCGCCGGAGTTCAGACCGAGCGAGCACAGCTGGCAAAATGCTTCGCCCTGCGCCAAGCCGACTACAACGCCTCGTTCCCCGGAATTCAGTTCTGCCAGATGCAACGCTCAGCCAACCAGAACGGCAGAGTCTTCCGCCGTTCTGTTCATGGTAGCGCAAAGTGCGACCACAATTGTCCTTGATCCGCTCGCAGGCGTTAGACGCCGCCAAACAGCCGCTTCCAGATGGATTTACCTTCCCCATCCTCGTTCTCAATGGACCGCAGGGACGGCTGAGTTGGCAGTGGACGCCCCTCGAACACGGCTAGCGGATTACCGACACAGAGCAGGTCTGCCAGCTCGGCCCCCAGGCGTTTTTCCACCTGAACCCGGGCTTCCATCATTCTGGGCGGACGCCGCACGGTGTCATGGGCATCCGTCGCCAGAAACTGCACAGAACCCGCGCGCAGCAGCCGCCATGCCATGTCCCTGGCCTTGGTGCCAAAGGCTCCCAGCACTGATCCAGCTGTTACCTGGACCAGCAGGCCGCTTTTGATCCAGTCCGTCAGCCGCTCCGGCGACCGCTGCAGGGTGCCGTTCCGTTCGGGATGTGTCAGGATCGGCGTCAGGCCGGCCACGCGCAGGTTGTACAGCACCTCATCCAGGCGTGTCGGAATGTTGAAGTCAGGCAGTTCAACCAGGAGGTATTCCGTCTGGTTGATTGTGTAGCGAGTCCCGTTTACGCGGGCGTCTTCCACGTTTTCAAAGTTCAAGTGGAAGTCGCAGCCCAACCCAAGCTGTACCCGCTTGCGGGTCTCGTCGGGCAGGGCATTTCGAATTTCGTCGAGCAGACCCTGATTACGATCGCGATCGTAACTGTAGGTGTGGTTCGCGTGCGGCGTTGCCACAATGTGGGTGATGCCATCCTCAACCGCCATCTGCACCATGGCAAGAGAGGTTGCCAGGTCACGCGAGCCGTCATCAATGCCCGGCAGCAGATGATGGTGAATATCGATCATGCGGAAACAAGGGTGTCGATCAGGCCCTGGAAGAGCAGGAGGCCGTCGGCTGATCCCAGCAGGGCTTCGCTCGAACGGTCCGGATGCGGCATCATGCCCAGCACATTGCGACCTTCGCTAAGCACACCGGCGATATTTTCAAGTGATCCATTCGGATTTGCCGCAGCAGTGACCTCACCCAGAGAGGTGCAGTAGCGAAACGCGATGCGGTCTGTTTCCTTTAGGGTCGCCAATGTCGCCTCATCGCAGAAGTAGTTGCCTTCCATGTGTCCTATCGGCATCTGCAGAACTTTGCCTTCTGCCATCGCGTGCGTGAAAGGCGACGCGGTCGTCTCTGTGCGCAGGTAAACCTGTTTGCAGATGTAACGCAGCCCTGCGTTACGCATCAGCGCGCCGGGGAGCAGGCCTGCCTCGCACAGAATCTGGAAGCCGTTGCAGATGCCCATCACAGGGCCCCCAGCGGCTGCAAACTTCTTTACCGAAGCCATGATGGGCGCAAAACGCGCCAGTGCCCCGGTGCGCAGGTAGTCGCCGTACGCAAAGCCGCCGGGCACCAGGATGGCGTCGCAACCCTGCAGGTCTTCCGAAGCATGCCAAAGGAACGTAACTGGCTGTTTCGCGACCGCGTCAATAACGTGAAATGTGTCGTGGTCGCAGTTGGAACCAGGAAAGACGAGGACACCAATCTTCATACCAACAGGGTACAGCCAACCGGGTCTCGTTGAGCAGGGCTGCGGCATTGGCAAGATCGTGTCCGTGCCAAGAAAAGACCCCGGACTAGCCGGGGTCTTCTTCTCAGCAAGTGCGACCTAGTCCTGAACGGGAGCGTAGACGCAGTAGCCGCGGGGCGGTGCAGGGAATTCAGACCAGCCATTCTCGTCTGTCGTGCGTTCATCGGGGAAGGCTTCGTCCTTGCCGTCCCAGGCGACCGGCTTGAACTTCTGGTTGTGCCACTTGGTCTGCACTCGCGTACCGCTCCACTGGTTGCCCAGGTTGTTCAGAACGTACACCAGGCCCGTCTGCGACTCGGTTCCACCGCGCTGCGAGATGTAGAGGTCGGGGTCGCAGTGCAGGATGCAGCTCTCGCCACCGGCGTTCTCGTGGTGCGCCTTGATCAACGCGTCAATGCCGTTGGGCGAAAGTGGGCGAGCAAGACCGAATGTGTAGTAGTCATGCCAGAACACGCACGGGTAGCCATCCTGCGTCAGGATGAAAGAGTAGCCAAGCATCTTGTCATTGACGACTTCGTTGCCGCCCATGTCATGATTTTCCGTGAAGGTCACCGCGTTGAACGGGCGCGCCGCTGACACGGAATGACCGTCTGTCAATTTGCGCAGATCGTAATTCGGCGTGTCGCACAGGTCCTTCAGCTTGTAACGAAGGGGAAAGTCGAATGCGGCGATCTGCGAGTCAGTTAACTTGCTTACTGAATCAAGCCAGTCACCAATGTCTTCCGGACCTGACCAAAACTCGCCCACGACAAAAGGGGAGAAGTTCGGGTTGTTCTTCTTCTGGTACTCGTACTTGGCCAGCAGGCCGATCATCCAGGCGCCAAAACCCTTTACAAAATCGAAGCGAAAGCCGTCGAAATCCAGGTCTTCAATGATCATGCGGGCATACTCATACATGGCCGCGTAGACCTTCGGGTTGCGATGGCAAAGGTGTGGAAAGCCTGCAAAGGCCTCACCTTCCATCATGACCTTTTCATAGCGCGACGGGTGGAAGCAGTCCCAGTTGCGGGGAAACTTGCCGCTGGCCGGGGTGAACTTGGTCCACCGCGTTTGGCCATCCAGTGGGTTTACTTCTTCTTCGTCGGCACCGCTGTTGTGATTGATGACCATATCGGCGATGGCGCCCATGCCGTTTTCATGGATGATGCCGATGAGCTTTTCCAGTTCTGCGCGGTTGCCGTAGCTGGTTTTTAACTGACCTTTCTGTTCAAAGTCGCCAAGGTCGAAATAATCATAGGGATCGTAGCCGACCGAGCCCTTGTCTGCGGCCTTGCTGATGGGTGGTAGCCAGATCGAATCGAAACCGGCACCGTTCCGCCCCAGCTTTGGAATTTCTTCTGCCAGGTAGTTCCACCACTCACCCAGTTTGTCTTCTTCTTTCGCACAATCCCAGTAAAAGCCCTGCATCATGACTGCCATGTTCTGTCCTGCTCCACGCCCACAGCAGATCGCATCTGCTTGTGAACTCCTTCTGTTTCTCTGTGAGGTTCGTTATAGGGTGTCTGATGCATCGAACGATGACGTGGTTTGACACGGGTGTAAGGGAGCAAGCGCATGCAACAACGGGACCCAGGACGGACGCATCTTGAAACGGCGGGTGGTGCCATCCTCGGCTGGTGGCGAGCCACCACGCTGGACGCCCTGATTGTTGGCGCGATGTGGTTTGTTGGGCTGTACTTCATCCACGTGCCGTGGGCACCGCTGTGGGCCATCGTCGGCGCCATCTGCCAGTTTGTGCCCGGCATCGGGACAGCGCTCTCGGTGTGCGGACCCGCCGTTGCGGCGTCGCTTGCCAGCACAGACACAGGCCTCGACAAGCTGTGGTGGACGCTGGGTCTGTACGCCTTCATCGCCGTGGTCGACGGCCTGCTGATTCAGCCGCTGCTGCTGAAGCGAACGACGCTGGTGCCGTGGTGGGCGGCTCTACTGGGACCCATTGCGGGTGGCATCCTGCTGCCGCCCTGGGGTGCGCTGCTTGCGCCGCCCGTGCTGGCGGTTGTCTTTGCACTTAGGCGCAGGAAAGCAGTGGATGGCGCGGGAACGTCGTTGCAGCGCTGATACTCAGCCGCCGAGTTTGTACTTCGACTCTGCCAGCCGGAACAGCGGTCGCCAAACCAGTCGATTAATGGTGACCACCATCAGCGCCATGACAATGGTGGCCAGCAACAGCACCGCAAACTGGCCCTTATCGGTGGCCGCGCTGATCTGTTCACCCAGTCCAAAGGTGGTCATCGTCTGACCGCGCAGGCGGAAGTACTCTGCGATGATGCTGGCATTCCAGGCACCGCCCGAAGCTGTGATTAGGCCGGTCAGCAGGAACGGAAAGATGCCGGGAAGGATGATCGTCTTCCACCGCTGGATGGTGCCAAAGCGAAACAGGCGTGCGACTTCTTTCAGGTCGCTCGGAATGGCCATAGCACCCGCAATCACGTTGAACAGCACGTACCACTGTGTACCCAGCAGCATCAGCAGAATAGCGGCAGTACCCATGCCCGCACCGCTGTGCAGTAGCAGCAGCAAGAGAACAGGGAACAGTGCCGTCGCGGGCACGCTGGCAGCAACCTGGGCCAGTGGCTGTGCAAAGCGAGCCAACCGGGGATGCGAACCAATTGCCACGCCTGCTGGTACCGTCCACGCTGTAGCCAGCAGCAATGCCGCAATCACCCGCAACAACGTGGCACCCGCTCCGCGAACGATCAGCAACACCTCGTACCGGTCGATAGTGCGCAAAAGGTGCAGCGCCTGAAATGCGGCCCAGCCCACAAGCAGCAGCACGACGACATATACTACCCCGCGCAGAACGCGTGAAGGCGCTTTGCGGTTCACGGCGTCGTACTCCGGATGGGTGGAGTGATGCGTCGCCTCGCGGCGGTAGAGCCGCTCTGTTAACGGCTCAAGTGTCATTCGACCGAGCGCGCGCGCAACATTCGATTGGCGCAGCATGTGCAGCAGGGGCGAACGCACCTGCCGCTCACTCTCGACCTGCTCGAACTTAAAGCGGTCGCTCCATGCAATGATCGGTCGCCACACCAGTTGATCGGTGGCCACGATGATGCCAATCATCACGGCGAGTCCCCAGACAATGGCAGTGGTGTTGCCCTCGCTTGCAGCCGTCTGCAGGTAGCTGCCCAGCCCAGGCAGGCGGAAGTCGCGGGAGCCCAGCACGAACATTTCGCAAGCCATCAGAAAGAACCAGCCGCCAGCCACGGAGACCATGGAGTTCCAGATCAATCCGATCGCCGCGTAAGGCAGTTCCAGTTGCAGCAGCCGCTGTGCGCGCGAAAAGCCGTAGATGGTGCTGGCTTCCGTCAACTCGCGGGGCAGGCTCTTCAAAGACGAGTAGAACGAGAAGGCCATGTTCCATACCTGACCGGTAAAAATCAGCACAATAGCACCCAGCTCAAGCCCTAACTGGTGCGACCGGAAGATCGCCGTCATGGCCAGCATGACGCCCGGCAAAAAACTGAGCACCGGAATGGATTGCAGGATGTCGAGCGCGGCAATCATTAGCGCTTCCAAACGACGGCTGTACGCTGCGGTGTACCCGTAACCAATGGCAAAGACCAGGCTCAAAAGATAGGCAAGGCCCATCCGCACGACCGAGTACAGCGCGTACCGCGGCAGGGCACGCGGTGACATGGACAGGATGACATTAGGTTGCGGCTGACCCATCCACAGCCGCGCAACCTGCACGACGCCGTAGAAGACCGCGAGACCAACGCACGCCACCAACAAATCGAGCAGCACCGGCCACGAACGGCGCAGCGCCTGGCTGCGTGCAAGCGTTTGGGGCATGCCGAGCACGCCGCGTGAACGAAGACTGTCCTGACGATCGGGAAGCATCTTCATGGACGCACCACTTCCTGAAAGCCCATCATCCGACGGGCTCCATGGCGGCTTCTGTTAGTTGCTTGCTGGGTCGTGTGAACCGTCGTCGACTGGCGTCGAAGTCAAACAGCTCTGCGTACCGGCCCCAGTTCACAGCCGTCTCCAACTGCCGCAGGGTCTCTTCCTCACTGAACTGTTCATCCAGCATGTCGTGGAAGAACTCTTCGGCCACACTGCCGTCGCTCTTCGCTTCCAGTGCGCGCATTATTTGTCGGAGCAGCAGCACATTGGTCACGGCGGCTTCACGAAAGATCTCTTTTTGGCGCAGAATCTCAGCGTTCGCGAACTCTCCGCCGACCGGCGTCAGCGTGGCATCACCCTCGTTGACCGACAAAAATCCCAGCAGGGAAGCTGCGTCCACGATGGGTAGAATGTCGTCGATCTCAAAGGCAAGATCGTCGGCCAGCCGGTAGATGTCGGCTTTGCCGCTGTGGTCCAGCATCAGCTCAAGCAGGCCTGCAATGCCGCCAGGGCGCGCGTGGGGCAGCATCTGGTAGCTCATCAGGCGCTGGTCACGTACCCGCTTGCCGTCCGCGGTACGCGGCAGGGCGGGGGGTTGTGCGTCTGGCTGCGTCAGTACCTTGTAGATGTAGTCGACAAGCTGGGTAAAGGCACCGGCCTTGCGATCGCGCGGGTGCTGCAGTGCCACCTTGAAATCGGTCCGCACATGGCCAGGGTTTCGGCCCAGCACAATGATGCGGTCAGCCAGCAGAACGGCCTCTTCAATGTTGTGGGTGACGATGAAGATGGCCTGCGTCGGCATGGTCTTCTTCTGCCACAACTCCAGCAACTCTGACCGCAAATTTTCTGCGGTCAGCACGTCCAGCGCAGAAAATGGCTCGTCCATGAACAGCACTTCCGGTTCTACCACCAGGGCTCGCGCAAAGCCGACGCGCTGCCGCATGCCACCGGAAAGCTCCTTGGGGTAGGCATGTTGAAAGCCGTCCAGGCCGACGGTGTCCAGCATCTTCATGGCACGGCGCTGCCGTTCGCCAGCTTCCATGCCGCGTGCCTGCAGGGGAGCTTCCACGTTCTCAAGCACGGTCAGCCATGGAAACAGGGCAAAGCTCTGAAACACGATGGAAACATTGATTTCAGTGCTGCCAATGGGCTTGTCATGCCAGTACACCTCTCCGGCGGAGGGGAGCGAAAGCCCGGTCAGCATGCGCAGCAGGGTCGACTTGCCAGAGCCGGAGGGGCCCAGCAGCGCTACGATTTCGCCTGGCACGATAGCCAGATCGGTCGGCGAGATCACCTGAATACGGTTCTCACTCGGTTGCGCATAGTACTTCTCGACGCGCTCTGCGCGAATGATTGCCTGGGGCATGCCGTCACCTTAGGTATGCAGATCGTTGTGTCACAGAGGGTGCGGGATGTCGCAAAGGCGGACACGCCACGGTAGGTGCAGCCTATCATCTCTGCCTGACCAGGCAATCAAGCCTTTAGGAAACTTGCACATGTGCAAGGTGCTGGGATAGAACTAGGGGAGATATGACAACACCTACCACCAAACCGCGAGTGCTTGTTGCAGACGACGAACAGGTGATCGCGAACACGCTGGCAATTATTTTGAATCAGGCTGGGTTTGAAGCACGGGCTGTCTATTCCGGCGAAAATGCTGTCCAGATTCTCGACGATTTCCAGCCAAATATGCTGATCTCTGATGTCATCATGACCGGAATGACAGGCATCGAAGCGGCCATCCAGGTTCGCGCCAAGCTGCCCAACTGTAAAATCCTGCTGTTCAGTGGTCAGGCAGCGACTGCCGACCTACTGGAAAAAGCACGCTCGCAGGGTCATGAGTTCGAGATTCTTGCAAAGCCCGTCCACCCTACCGACCTCTTGGCCAAGCTTAGAAGCTAGACCCTAGGCGGATCCACAAATGTCCCCTCCTTCGAGGGGCATTGTTGTTTTAGGAAGACCTATACAGCCTAGGGCGATCGGCGCAGTTCACGGGTTTTCAGAACGATCAGGTACTCATAAATGCTCTGCAGTGTGGCATACGTCAGGCCGGCATAGCCGTCCAGCACTGCACCGCGGACGAACATCATGTAGATCCACTTCAGCAGCGGACGCAGCGGCAACTGAAAAAAGATCGCCTTCTGCGCGGCCCGCCTGGCGGCACGGTCTTTATCGAAGAACGCAGCCCTGAGGGAAGTTTGTGCCGTGGCGGCACCGCTTACGACCAGCCTGGCCTCCATGGTCGAGTAGGTGTTGTGCTTTGCCAGCCAGTGCGACATACCCTTGGAAAAGGGGTAGTGGTTGAGCGGCGCGTGCAACTCCACAATGCGGCCATCCACCTCCAGCACCTCGTTCACCTCTCGTACGTAACGCGCCCGCCCCCTGCGCACCAGTCGCGTGTAGAACGGTGTGATCTGCGCGTGCTTTAGCCAGGTATCCCACAGGTAGTCGTTCCTGCGCAGGCGAAAGGCCGACACATCGGCAGGAGCGGAGGCCGTGGCGGCGGACATCTCGGCGACCAGTTCGGGTGTGGGGCGTTCGTCGGCGTCGAGGATCAAAATCCACTCGTAGCGAAACGCGGGTTCCATCAGGGATGCGTTGCGCTGCGCGGCATAGTTGTCGAATGGGCGTTCGTGCACGGCCGCGCCCAAACGTTCCGCCACCTGCTGTGTGCCGTCTGTGCTCAGGGAGTCGAAGACGTGAATATCGTCTGAAAAGCGGACGCTGCGGATCGCACCTTCAATGTCGACTGCTTCGTTCTTCGTAAGGATGACGACAGAAATCATGCGGACTGCTCCCCCGTAGCTGAACCCGGGTGGGTACGGGTCCTTGCTTTGAGTGCAACCGCCGGATTGCCTCCATAGACTGTCCAAGGTTCCAGCGAGCGCGTTGCAACGCCGGCCAGGCCCAGCACAGCTCCCTCGCCAACCTGCACGCCCGGCCCTACCGAAGCCCTCGCGCAGATCCAGCAGTAGGCGCCAAAATGCATTTCGTACGCCAGCAGGGGAAAGTCTGGCTTGTTGTAATCGTGCGTCGCACCGCAAAGGTATGCCCCCTGCGAGAGGATGGCGTGTGACCCGAAATACATGGGCGCCGGGTTGTAAATTTCCACGCCATTCGCCGCCGTCACCTGCTCCTCGCAGATCAGGTTCCACGGCGCCCACACCCGCGAGGCTGGGTAGAAGTGGCAGTTAGGCCCCGTCCTCGCACCGAAGCAGCGCAGAAGGAAGGCGCGCCACGCATGCAGCGGTGCCGGCGTGGTTCGGTAGAGCAGCGCATGCACCACGCCCCAAACCAGCCGCTTTAGCCTGTCGCCGAGCCGGAATGCGGGCCGCAGGTACGGATCGGGAATGTGCTCGGAAGGCACATTCCGCGACGAGTCGTAAGCGACGGGCGTGGGCGGCATTACGGCAGCTCCGATTCAGCGTGGCGCTTACCCCGCGCGGCTTCTGCAAACAGGTTCATAATCTTGCTCACGCTGGCACGCAGGTCGAAGCGCTGCCCAAAGCAGTCAACCGCGTTGCGGCTCATCGCGTTGCGTTCCCCTGGCGTAAGGGTAAGCCACGAGCAAAGCAGGTGCCGTGTGCCTTCCAGCGTGTCCGGTTCAATCAGGCAGCAGCCATCGCCCTCGATGGTACCGGCAAGGTTGACCTGGTCAGAGATCAGGACGGGGCGGCCACACGCCAGCGCCTCAGCTACGGCGATGCCGAAGTTCTCCTGGTGCGACGGCAGGATGAACGCTTCTGACGCGAAGAAAGCACCCCACTTCGTCGGACCGCGCAGAATGCCCGGCCAGTGTATGCGGTCGGCAAAGCCATGCTGTTCGGCCAAGCCACGCAGTTCATCGCCCCAGCCGTCGCGATCGGGCCCCGCCATCAGCAGGTGCAGTGTGGGGTCCTTTGTTGCCTCCAGGCAAAATGCCTCCACCAGCAGGTCACAGCCTTTTTTGCGATCGATGCGCCCCAGGAAGATGAGGAATCGCCGACCCTGCAGCGCCGGTACCGCCTGGTAGAACACCTTGCGCAGCAGTGCCGGATCTTCCTGCGGTAATTCGACGCCGTAAGGCACCAGCGCCGACTTCCAGGAGGAGAACGCAAAGCTCTGCCGCGCCAGAGTCCGTTCGGTTTCCGTCGTGAACAGCACGCGAAATGCGCGGCGCAACACCCAGAACTCGATTGGGTACCAGTACAGCACCTTCTTGACGTGCTTCCGGGGAAAGCTCCGCTTGAAATATGGGTCCAGCATGCCATGCGCGAACACCATGTAAGGTGTCCTCCGTCCTGCTGCCAGCATGGTTGCCAGCCCGCAGTACTGCCACATGCCATTCAGCAGAAAGCCGTCGAAGCGATGTCGGTTCGCGCGCAGCCACGGGTAAAGCCGCGCGTGGTAGCCGTACACACTGCGGATGGGGCCAACACCATGCGCGAGGAAGGGCAGGTTCTGCAGGCACGGGGCATCCGCCGCATCCAGCGTGACGACCTCACCGGTGCAGCCGTCTGCCGTCTGCGAAAGCAGCAATCGCACCCCCTCCGCAGGGCCTCCCGCGGCAGGATCAAGCGTGCTGATGATGTGGAGAAGATGCATGGCCGTTAGCCGCCCAGGTCCGCTGCGACGTTTGCTGCGCCGCCGGTAATGGTACGGAGCGCCGCCCGCAGGCCAGCAAGATCTTCAGTGTAGCTGCACTTAGCAATGATTTCGCGGCTTCGCTGGCCCATGGCGGCAGCCATGCCAGGTTGCAGCGTGCGTTGCAGAGCATCGCGCAGGGCATCGATCGCGCCCACGGGATAGATGAAGCCGTTCTCGCCATGCCGAACCAGGTCGACCGCGCAGCCAGCGTCTTCTGTGACGATGACCGGCAAGCCTGCAGCCATGGCCTCATTGGTGATAAGGCCCCATGCCTCATGTCTTGATGGCAGAACGAAGACGGTACTCAGGTCGAACAGGCGGGGGAGTTCGCTCTGATTTCGGAAGCCCACCAGCCGAATGTCTGCAGATCCGCTCTCGCGCACCCGTTGCTCCAGCGCGGGTCGCATCTCACCGTCGCCGACGATGAGCAGGTATGGCGCGGGTGTCGCGGGCCTTCTCTCAAGCTGTAGAAACGCCTCCAACAAGTGATCGCAGTGTTTGCGTTCCTGCAGCTTTGAGGCGAACAGGATGACCGGCCGGTCAGGCTTGATGCCCAGCTCCTGCTGCAGCGCTGCGCGGGTGCTTAGCGCAGCAGCGGCCTTGTCTGCGAAGTACTGGTTGTCGACGGCGTACGGCATCAGAAATGACGGAAACGCCTCTCCAAAGTAGTGCGCCCAATACTGCTGGTTGCGCGTACCGATCGGGAGCACGGCGTCAACCAGCCAGCGCAGCAAACCGCAGAACATGCGTTTCGCAAACAGTTTGGCAGGCGCTCGCACCCGGTCCTCTAGCCACGATTCAGCACGCACCATGACAGGGATGCCCAGTGCCTTTGCAGCCAGCATGGCATGCAGTGCGTTCACACTGGCGTAGCCGTGAACCCATACCGCGTCAAAGGGCAAGCCGTCCAGCCCACGTTGCAAGTGGCGAAAAAATCCGAAGGAGATGGGCCGGGTAGGTTCAGGGCTGCTGGTCTCACGCACGCGGTCCAGCACCACAGACCGGTAACCTTCCATCAGAGGCACGTCCCACTGCACCTCCGCACCAAAGCCGAGGTCTTTGTAGTTCTTCGCTGAAAAATCTGAGCAGAAGAGGACCAGCAGATCGATGTCAGGTTGTCCCGCAATCAGCCGCAGCAGGCCGGCCTGGTACTGAATGGGATGGCTGACTACGTAGGCCAACCGGAACTTACGTTGAGCGATGTTGTTCCCCAGTTTGTCCCCGTCTGTTGCCACCGTATTAGCGAACAACGGTGACGTAAGCAAGAGCAATGGCGATGACCGTCGAAATACCGCCATTGCGAATAGCTTGCCGTATGGCGCTGGACGGTACCAGCAGAATGTCGTCCGACTGCAACGGAAGATCTTCGACCTTGCCGTCGGCGATCTTTTTCAGCGGCACCTTTACCGCAGTACGCTGCGAGCCGACAAACCGGATAAGCTGGGCGTCGTTTGGCTTGGCGGCAAAGTTCGTTCCGCCTGCGGAGCTAAGCGCCTGTAAAACGGTCGTTGGCACCGCTCCGCTTAGCGGATTCGGCCCCGGCCTGTTGACCGCGCCCACGACGTAGTAATAACCCACCTGGCCTACCGTGATCACGTCACCAGAAAAGATCGGTATGTTGCCGGCCGCGTTGTGAGCAGCATCGTTGCCAATGTTGACGACGAGGGGTGCTGCGAGCCCGGGCCGTTGAATGTTAATGACCGTACTGGCATTTGCAGGAAGGCCCCCTGCCCTGGAAAGCACCTCATAAAGCCGCGTGTTTCCAAGGATGGGAATTACGCCCTTCACTGCGCCGACGACCGTGGCGATGTGACTGGGCGCCTCTACGATGTCGATCTGCACCTGTGCATTATGGAAGGTCTGTTCCTCTTCAAAACGGTGGGAGATAGCAGCTTCCGCCTCCTTCACAGACAGGCCCTGCAACGAAATAACACCGGCCAGGTTCAGTCGAATGGAACCGTCAAGCGAAACCCGCTCCGTGTCGCTATAGACCGGCAAAACGCCGTAAATGGAGACACGTAAAAGATCTCCTACCGCCACGCGAATTTCGCGGTCAGGCGGGTACAGAATCGCGGGGTCCGTGGTCAGGGTCTGGCGAACATTAAGACCCGGCGCGGAGGTCGGGGCAACACCGGTAAATTGCGCCGAGATGCTTCCACAGCCTGCCAGAAGCAGTAGCGCGACAACGTAGCGAAGCAGGCGAACCAAGTTCACTCCTTCTCCTCCTTGCGGCCCTTTGCGGTCCCGCCTTCGCTCTCCCAGGTCTCTGCATCGATATTGGAATAGCTGTAACCGGAGTAACCGTAGTAGCCGTAATACTCCGGTGCCGAAATGTCGACGGAGTTAAGCACAACGCCGGTGAGTGCTGCACCGGCCCGGCCCAGCAGTTCGCGCGAGCGGCGCACCACATTGCGGCTGCTCTTGCCATATCGCACCACCAGGACAACGGAGTCCGCGTACCGCGCTAGGATGATTCCGTCTGTTACGGAGAGAATGGGCGGCGTGTCGATGACGATGTGGGTATACACCTCGGCACACTGCTTCAACAGATTCTGCATTGCCTCGGACGAAAGCATCTCCGTGGGAAACGGCGGCACAGGTCCGCTGCACAACACATCCAGGTTCGGCACTTCAGGAGTATTGCGCACCGCGTCCGCCAGCGTCGATCCACCCGACAGCACGGTCGACAGTCCAATCCGTCCATTCATGCCGAAGCGATGGTGCACATTGGGCCGGCGCAGGTCACCGTCGATCAGCAACACCCGTGTCTCGCTCTGCGCCAGAATGACGGCCAGGTTGGTGGAGATGGTGGTTTTGCCTTCGGTAGGCGTAGAACTGGTGACCACGATCATTTTCGGGGTCTTCCCGGTCCGGGCCAGCAACAGGGACGTTCTCAACGAACGGAATGCCTCAGAAAACTGTGACTTCGACGTTGCAAGCACACCAAGATTGGTGCGGGCCACGCTGACGGCACCGCTACTGTCGCCAGCGGTCCGGCGCACGCGTGGAATCACGCTCAGAGACGGCAACTGCGTGATCTGCTCCAATTCTGACACGCTGCGAATCCCGGTATCCAGGCTTTCCAGCATAAAGGCGAGCACCAGCCCGGCAATCAGCCCAACGGCCAGTGTCTTGGAAAGAATGCTGGAGCGTGAGGCAGCGGTGATGGTAGAGGGCCGGTATGCCGGGTCCACGACGTCGATCTCGACAGAGTCCAGACCGGCCTGCACACTGGCTGCACGCAGGCGTGACAGCAAACTTTCATACAGGGTGCGGTTGGCCTCGTAATCACGCTGACGCAGGGTGTACTCGACCAGGTCGTCGCGAAGGCGGAACGCATCGTTCTTCTGCTCTGCCAGTGCGGCTGAGGTCTGGCGTTCGTTGGCCTCAGCCGCGACCAGGGCCTGCTTGGATTCAGTCAGCAGGCGTGTCTGCTCCGTCAGCAATTCCTTTTCAGTCTCATGTAAGTGCGCCTGCAAGGCCAGAATCTGAGGATTCTTGGCACCCAGGGTCACGCTCTGCTGCGCCAGTTCAGCACGCGTGGCGGCGGCATCGTTCCGCAGACGCGAAAGCTGCGATTGCCCGCCATTGACATCCAGGTTGCTCTCCAACAAATTTGGGTCAGAGTTGCTGAGGACGCGGTAGCGCGACTCGGCCAGAATGCGGTCTACCTTGGCCTTGCCAGTGGCTGCGACGAGCGCGTCCACGGAGGCTGCACTTTCTGTCGTGGGCTTGGTGTTATCGAAGTTCAGGCCCAGCACGCCAAGGCGCTTTTGCAGGTCGATCAACTGTTCCTGCGAGCTTTCAACCTGCTGCTTTAGGTCGTCCAGCTGGCTCTGCAGCCATTGCGAAACGCGCTGGGTCGATTGAAAACGCGACTCGTACGAACGCTGCTGAAACGCATTGATGATGTGGTTCACGATGTCTGCGGCGAGCTGGGCCTTGGAGGTTACACAGCTGATGCGGATGATCTGTGAGCGGGGAATCAGGGCGACCTTGACCGCGCCGTTCATGCGTCCCAGCACGCCGAACCGCACCGCAGGATCGTTCAGATCTGCCGGGTGAATGGGTGCGTGTGGATCGAAGCCCATAAAGTCCGGGTTGTCTTGCAGGCCCATTTCACGCGCCACACTCAGCAGCAGAGAGTCGCTCGTAATAACCAGGACAGCGGTTTCGAGTTGGTTGTCCGGCTGCCCCGACACAGCCGCGCCCACACTGAATTCACTGGCGGTGCTGGAGTTTCGGACCAGGATGCGCCCGACCGCGGTGTAGAGAATGGGCTGTGTCGATGATTGATAGAGGCCGTAGAACAGGCCGAACAGCAGGCAAACAATAACAATCCACTTGCGTTTGCGTAAAACCCCGAGCGCTTCCGTCAGCGCGCTGTCATCAGCGGTTGAGGCCGGAATGCCGTTCAGGTTGGGACTTCTGGATTGTGACTGTTCTGTGTCTGGCCCCATCACAAGAGAGTGTAACTGCCAGAATGGTCTGTTTGGATGTCACCGCTGATCCAAAGTGGAAGCGCGCCAGCGAGTTACGCACGGATCTTTCACTTTGTAACGGAAGTAGGCGTGGGCCTGATTTAATCTTCTCCCATGAGTGCAAGTGTAGAAATTGCAGTAGTAGGGTCAGGTTACGTCGGTCTTGTCGCGGCGGTTTGCTTCGCTGAAATGGGCCACCAGGTGACCTGCGTCGACAACGATCCCCGTAAAGTAGCAGCCTTGCAGGGCGGCGATTCGCTGATCCATGAAGAGCATCTGCCTGAGTTGTTGGGCCGCTACAGGAATAAACAGGTCACCTTCACCACCGATCTCGGTGCCGCTACCGCCCGCGCAGCCGCAATCTTTATCGCTGTGGGAACGCCGCAATCTGAGACGGGCGACGCGGATCTGTCGTACGTGGAAGCCGTAGCCTGCGAAATTGCCCGTCACCTGGACAGTTATAAGGTGATCGTCGAGAAGAGCACCGTCCCCGTGTACACCAACGAGTGGATTCGCCGCTCCATCGAGCGCAACGGTGTCGACCGCAAGATGTTCGACGTCGTCTCAAACCCGGAGTTTCTGCGTGAAGGCTCGGCTGTGTCCGACTTCCTGCACCCGGACCGCATCGTGGTGGGTGCGGATAGCGAGCGCGCCGCAGAAGTTCTGAAGGCAATCTACGCTCCGCTGACGGACGGCTCGTACTACACACGCGAAGACATTATTCCGGGCCGCTTCAACAGCACAGAACCACCACCCCTGTTGCTGACCTCTACCAAGAGCGCAGAGATCATCAAGCATGCCTCCAACGCGTTCCTGGCGTTGAAGATTTCGTTTATCAATGCCGTCTCGAATCTGTGCGAGGCTACCGATGCCAATGTGACCCAGGTTGCGACTGGTATGGGTCTCGATAGCCGTATCGGGCCGCGCTTCTTGCAGCCTGGCATCGGCTACGGTGGCTCCTGCTTTCCCAAGGACGTGGCAGCCTTCCGATCTGTTGCGGATCAGCTTGGAGTTGACTTTACCCTGCTGACCGAGGTGGAAAAGATCAACGTGACGCAGAAGAAGCGCTTCCTTTCCAAGGTGCGTTCTGCACTGTGGACGCTGCGCGGCAAGCGGCTCGGTGTTCTGGGCCTGGCGTTCAAGCGTGATACGGATGACATCCGCGACAGCCCCGCGATCGAACTGGTACGGATGCTGCTGGATGAGGGTTGTTCCCTGACGGCCTTCGACCCCGCCGCACGGGAACGCAGCGAAGCCGTGATGCCGGCCAACGACAAGCTGAAGTACGCAGACGATGCCTACGCGGCGGCAGAAGATGCCGACGCACTGATCATCCTGACGGACTGGCCCGAGTTTGCACAGCTGGACCTGAACCGCATGCGCACAGCTCTGCGCTACCCCATCGTTGTAGATGGCCGCAACATGTTCGACCCCGCCGCGGTGGCCAAATGCGGGTTGACGTACTACAGTGTGGGCCGTCCGGCTGCGCACCCGACGCGCGAAGAAGTTGGTTCCACCGTCTAACCAGCCGTACCGCGATCCAGGAGAGAAGATACCGATGCCGCAGTGGAAGAGGGTTTTAATTACAGGTGCTGCCGGGTTCCTCGGCTCGCACCTTACAGATGCCGTGCTGGCTACCGGCGCAGAGGTTGTCGGTGTCGACAACCTCTGCACCGGCAGCCTCGATAACCTGCAACACCTGAATGGGGAAAGTCGTTTTACCTTTCAGCAAACAGACATTTGCCAGCCCTTTGACTGCGGTGAGGTGGACTACATCCTGAACTTCGCCTCACCGGCCAGCCCTGTGGACTACATGAAGCTGGGACCGGAAACACTGCGCGTCGGCTCTGACGGCACGGTGAACGCGCTGGAGCTTGCGCGCAAGTACAATGCAGGTTTTTTGCATGCGTCGACCTCGGAGTGTTACGGCGATCCGGAACAGCATCCGCAGACCGAAAGCTACTGGGGCAACGTAAACCCCATCGGCCCGCGTTCGGTCTACGACGAAGCAAAGCGCTTTTCTGAGGCCACCATCATGGCCTACCATCGCTACTACGGGGTGCGCAGCAGCATGGTTCGCATCTTCAACACGTACGGTCCGCGCCTGCAGCCAAACGACGGCCGCGTGATCTCAAATCTGATGATGCAGGCACTTTCCGGTGAAGACCTGACGGTGTACGGCACCGGCAGCCAGACGCGCTCGTTCTGCTACTGCTCTGACCTGGTTCGCGGCATCCTGGCGCTAGCGCAATCCGGCGAACCGCTGCCCACCAACATCGGCAACCCGGTGGAGTGGACCATCCTGGAATGCGCGCAGGCCGTACTTGCCGTGACAAATTCCAAGAGCAAAATTATCTACAAGCCGATGCCGGTGGATGATCCCAAGCAGCGCAAACCAGACATCACCAAGGCTAAAAATCTGCTTGGCTGGACTCCTGAGATTTCTCTGGAGCAGGGCCTGCAGATGTCGCTGGAATACTTCAAGGGCCGCGTCGAAGCAATGGCTACAGCGTAGGTCGGGAACTGCGTAAAGAGAAGGGGCACAGCGAACCAGCTGTGCCCCTTCTATGCAACCGCCCGACTAGAAATGTGAAGTGCTGCTCAATTTTGGGTACCAGGTGACCTGGAAGGCACCGGTGTTGCTGCCCTGGCGACCGCTCTTCCAGATAGGCGCCACCCAGTGCTCGTTTTGGTACCAGGCTTTTAATTCCACATCGCGGCCCAGTCGTTTTACCAAATCCACACGGATGATGTCCTGCGTCGTGCCGCCGTTAATTTCGTGGCCCGCGTTATCGTATCCGCTGTAGAGAAAGTCCTTTGCATTCTTTTTGCGCAGGTACTGCAGGGCGATCGTCTCATTCCCTGACAGGTGGTAGGTAAGCCACGCCTGACCGCCTTTTCCTTCACGACCAATCCAGTCGCCGATGATAAAGCCCTTGTTGGTATATCCCTGCTGCTGAACCGTCTCAAGGTACACACCTTGGCCACCCGTGCTGCGCGTTGTGACGTAATCGGTATACGTCGCTTCGGCGCGCAGATCGAGCTTGGGTGCAAAGGCAAGCCGCGGCAGGAAGATACCCGGCCGCCAACCCGCGCGACGAGGAGCGCTAACGGGGAACACGTCATCGTGCGTAATGCTGTCGGCGTAAAGTGTGGCGTACTTACGCAAAAAAGGCAACCGGTAAGAAAAGGTCACCGAGCTAAAGCGTGCACCTGGGTCGTCACGGGAATACTTCTCTTCTGCTGAGGTGCCAGTCGTGTGAAAGAAGCCATTCAGGAACGTGTGCAGTGTGACAGGAGCATGACCTGCTCCACCGAAAATAATGCTTCGTTGAAATGAGAACTGAAAATTTTTCGTCGGTGCAAGCGCAATGATCTCGGAATGAATCCACGGATCGCGAGGGTGGGTGTGTCCCTTCAGGCTTCCCAGAAAGAAGTCATAGCGCACATTCCCGAAGAGACGGCTGAAGTACGGAATGTGCAGAGGCTCAATGCGGTTGATGCGAAATGAGTAGATGTTCTCTGCATTGTTTGACCACGCCATGGCACCACCCAGGCCAGGGCCCAGCCACGCATCAGACTTGCCCAGCGAGATCTCATGACCGATGACGTGCGCGGAGAGATTCGCTTCCAGGATGCGGAAATTGTTCTGCGACGGTAGCGGACCTTCTGGAATCGTGGCCTGCGGACGATCTACCGTGCCGAACTGATTCGGTGTTTGAGGTCCAAACTGTGCAGGATATTGGATCCGGTCGATACCCGACAGCTGGGCAGCCAGGGCATAGCTGTAGCCTTGGTAGGCCGGTGCATGCTGGTACTCTCCCCGAACATACAGCGAGAAGGGACCTGCCTCTGCAATGCCGGACACACCGTTGTACGTATTGAAGCCGTTCGAGTAGGGCCTGCCGTAATCGTTGTTGAAGGTGGTGCCCAGGTTCCAGCTGTCGCGCAGAACGGTGCCGCCAACTACCCTCGCGCCTGCATAGGCGGACTCCATTCCGTACACCACACCGCGGTTGGTCGGGCCTTCGATGCGGGGTTCGTCACGCAGCGCGTAGTACAGCTTGTCCAGCAGTTCCAGCGCCTGTTCGTTGCCGTCGAAACGGATATCACTTTCCGATTGGTCAAGGATGTGCAGCACACTGCGACGCGTCCAGGGACGCAACGAGAGGAAGGCCGTGTCCAGGTAACCCAGGGAATACAGCCGAAGCAGGGCCGGGTACATCCAGCTGTCCATAGGGATGTAGGTGGACCCCAGAGGATCGGGCGTCACGTACTCATTGCCGTCGTAGCTATATCGCTGCAAGAATGGCTTTTGACCCTGGTAGGCAGCGGGCGCAGCCGGATCAGGCATAGCAGACGCAGAACTTCCATCTGCGGGGGCTTCCGGCCCGGAATGCACGAGCAGGGGAAAGGCAGCGGCGCTTAAAACCAGGTGCCGCCCCACTGCAATCTGCGCCGCCGGCGTGTCGAAGAACTCACTGGCGGAAGACGCGGCGTGCTGCTGCGCGCCTGCGACTGCGGCCGTAGCCATGCTGGCAAAAAGGCACAGCGATGCTGTCCAACTCAAACGACGGCAGGTAGCGGAAACGGGGTGAGCGAGCACCCTGACAGTTTACCCGGCTTCGCCCCCGCCCCACGCCACGGTTATGCCGGTGCGGAGAGTAGACCGCGTTTGCTCATGTGCCCTTCCAGCAGCAGCAAAGGGTCTGGCGAGCCGGGCAACTGCGTCGCATGGATCACCGCGCCGCCCCATCCGCTGCGTGCGCGTAGCAGCGATTCCTGCGCCACGCGACACACCGCCACCGCATCCGCCCAATCGACCGGCATCACTGGTACGTCGGTCGACTGCAGACGCCGCTGAGCCGCAGACCGCGATTCCGGCGGCCCGCCCACTACAAGCACGACGGGCAAATCGTCCTGCTCCATCAGAGTCAGAACGGTGGTGAGCTTTGGGAACTCTCGCAGCAGGCATAGGAAGACCGGCAGCGGGGGAGGGTCAGCAACAGGCATGCCTCCGCTGGAAGCGCGAATGCGGCCAAGGGCGCGCAGGGCCATGCCGGTGGTCACAGCCGCGCACTCTTCCCCGGTGGCATGGAAGCTGTGGTGTGCGGGACCTGCGTCTACCGGAAAGGAGCTAGCCAGGGCGACCGGCAGCAGTGGATGGCTGCCCTGCGTCAGCAGCGTGTCGCGCCGATGCACCTGCGATAGCAACGCCGCCAGCAGGGATTCAGGTTCAGCCAGCGCGGTGGCACGCTCTGCCTTGGATAAGCTGCTGAAGCGGTCCGGGTCGCGCCGGGCTGTTTGCATGCGCTGCATCGTGTCGTACATGCCGCGCATGGCGGCATCACTAATCAGCGGGTTGCCCACGTATATTCCTCAAATGTCCGGCGAGCAAATGCAAAAAGAGCGCTGATCGTGTCAGCGCCCTTTCTACGGTGGTCCATTTACTTCTTCGACGGATCGATGCCTTCGGTGTCGACGCCCAGGTCGGTGAACGCCTGCTGTGCCACTTTTGCTTCGACGGAGCCTTCCCGGACCAGCTTGGACAGCGTGGCAGTGACAATGGCCGCCGCATCCACCTCAAAGTGGCGGCGCAGGTACTCACGGTTGTCACTGCGACCGAAGCCGTCGGTGCCCAGAGTAACCAGGCGCGAACCGAGCCAGGGTGCGAGTGAGTCGGGCATGACCTTCATGTAATCGCTGGCAGCAACCACCGGACCTTTGCTGTCACCGAGCGCAGTGAGCACGTAGGGCTGCTTCTCAGGCTCGGACGGGTGCAGGCGGTTCCAACGTTCGATAGCCAGTGCATCGCGACGCAATTCGGTATAGCTGGGTACACTCCACACGTCGGTCTCGACGCCATACCGCGTCGATAGGATCTCCTGCGCCTTCAGCACTTCGTTCAGAATGGTGCCTGAACCGAAGATCTGTGCCTTTGCAGCCTCGCCCTTGAGCGATGCCTTGAAGCGGTACAGGCCGCGCAGAATGCCTTCGCGAACACCATCCCCCGCAGGCATTTCCGGGTGGATGTAGTCCTCGTTGTACATGGTCACGTAGAAGAAGATCTGCTCGTTCTCCGCGTACATGCGGCGCAGACCGTCCTGCAGAACGACGGCAAGTTCGAAGGCAAAAGCCGGGTCGTAGCTGACGCAGGTGGGTACGGTGCTGGACAGCACGTGCGAGTGGCCGTCCTGGTGCTGCAGACCTTCACCCAGCATCGTGGTACGGCCTGCGGTTCCGCCCATCAGGAAGCCTTTGCCACGGGAATCCGCGAACGCCCAAACCATGTCGCCGATGCGCTGGAAACCAAACATGGAGTAGTACATATAGAAGGGAACCGAGGGCACGCCGTAGTTGGCGTAAGCCGTTCCGGCAGCGGTAAAGCTGGCCATGGAACCGGCTTCGGTGATGCCTTCTTCGAGGATCTGGCCGTCCTTTTCCTCGCGATAGCTCAGCAGCATGTCGCTGTCGTGCGGGGTGTATTTTTGACCTTCGCTGGCGTAGATACCGACCTGCTTCACGGCTGATTCCAGGCCGAAGGTGCGGCCCTCATCCGGAACGATCGGCACAATCAGCTTGCCGATTTCCTTGTCCTTCATCAGCGCGCGCAGGATGGCGACAAACGCCATGGTGGTCGACACGGTGCGGCCTTTTGAGCCACCCATCCACTCCTTGAAGAAGTCCATGGAAGGCGCGGCAAAGGTGAACGGCTTGACCTCTCGCTTCGGCAGGTAGCCGCCCAGTTCGGTGCGGCGTGCCTGCATGTATTGCAGTTCGGGCGCGTCCGGTGCAGGCTTCCAGGGCTTGCCAGCGGCAGCCTGTTCTTCCGGCACGGGAATGTCGAAGCGCTTCACGAACGCGACGACGCCTTCGTCAGTCAGCTTCTTTTCGTTATGCGCCGCGTTACGGCCCTCGGTCGATCCAAAGCCGTAGCCCTTCACCGTTTTGGCAAGGATGACGGTGGGCCCGCCCTTGTGCTCGGTCGCGCGCTTGTAAGCGTTGTAAACCTTCTGCGGATCGTGGCCGCCGCGGTGCAGACGTGCCAGCTGCTCGTCGGTGTAGTCCTTGACCAACTCCAGAAGTTCCGGGTACCTGCCGAAGAACTCTGCACGAAGGTACGCGCCGCCCTTGGCCTTGTACGCCTGGAAGTCGCCGTCGACGCACTCTTCCATGCGCTTCAGCAGCAGGCCGGTGTGGTCCTTCTCGAAGAGGGCATCCCAGTCCGAACCCCAGATGCACTTGATGACGTTCCAGCCCGCGCCACGGAAGACGCCTTCCAGCTCATCGATGATGCGCTTGTTGCCGCGCACCGGGCCGTCCAGCCGCTGCAGGTTGCAGTTCACCACAAAAATAAGGTTGTCGAGCTTTTCACGGGTTGCGAGACCGATCGCACCCAGCGTGTCGACCTCATCCGTTTCTCCGTCGCCCACGAAGGCCCAGACTTTGCGATCGGTCGCGGGGATCAGATTGCGATTCTCGAGGTAGCGCATGAAACGCGCCTGGTAGATGGCGTTCAGCGGACCAATGCCCATGGACACGGTTGGGAAGCGCCAGAAGTCCGGCATCAGCCAAGGGTGAGGGTAGCTGGAGAGGCCGGGCTTGTCACGAAGCTCATGGCGAAAGTTGCCAAGGTGGTCGTCGGTCAGGCGGCCTTCAAGGTAGGCACGGGCGTAGACGCCGGGTGAGGCGTGGCCCTGAAAGTAGATAAAATCGCCCGGCTGATCGCCATATTTTGCGCGGAAAAAGTGGTTAAAACCCACTTCCAGCAGCGTTGCGAGTGACGAGTAGGTGGAGATGTGACCACCGATGCCGGCGTCCTTTTTGTTCTGGCCGTGGACCATTGCCATCGCGTTCCAGCGGATGAGCGATTCGACCCGGCGTTCCATGTCGCGGTCGCCCGGGTAGGGCACCTCATCATGCTTTGGAATGCTGTTGCGGTAGGGCGTCGCCAGTTCGTTCTCGGCGTTGACACCCGCTTCGCGCGCGCGCTGGCGCAGGGCCGTCATCAGTTCGGCACCTTGCTGCGGGCCTTCCGCAACGATCATTTCGTCGAACGCTTCAATCCACTCGGCAATCTCCTGTTGCAGATCGCTCGCCGGGGGCATTGCTACATTGGTCGCCATACTGCTCCAAATTCGTTGCTTGCTGCTGGGTCGTGCCTCGCAGAGCCGCCTCCATTATATGTGTGGCAGCAAACGTGTGAAATGCGTTGTAACGGCCTGTTTCGGTGACAAAGTGTGATTTCGTGCGTGCCGTATTTGCTGGCTAGGTCGAGTAGTCCGCGTTGATGTGGACGTACTCCACGGTGAGGTCACAGGTCAGAAAACGGCAGCGTCCCAAACCCGTTCCCAGGTCAATGGCGATGGTGTACTCGCGCTGCTTCATGCGCTCGTGGACGGCGGATTCGTCGTAACCGGCCGCACGGATGCCATGATCGAAGACCAGCACGCCCCCGATCGAGACACTTACCTCGTCCACAGCAAACGGCACACCTGCATACCCGGCGGCAGCCAGAATGCGGCCCCAGTTGGGGTCGGCGCTGGACCAGGCCGTCTTGCAAAGAGGTGAATGCGCGATGCTTTTGGCAACCTGCTTCGCGGCCGCGTTGTCCGGTGCGCCGCTCACATCCAGCGTGACTACGTGGGTGACGCCTTCGCCATCGTCGATGACGGCATGGGCCAACTCGTCACAAACGTGCTGCAGTTCCGCTGCGAATTCATCCTGGAAGCTGCGGGGAACCGAGCCCCAGCGCACACCGCTTGCACCGCTGGCCAGCAACAGCACAGTGTCATTCGTGGAGGTATCGCCGTCGACGGAGATGCTGTTAAAGCTGGCCTCAACCGCGGGCTGCAATAGGGTGCGCAGGTCTGCCGGTTCAATCTGCAGGTCGGTAAACAGGTACACCAGCATGGTCGCATGCGGCGGTCCAAGTTGTGGGCCGATCATGCCAGCGCCTTTGCAGCAGCCGAAGATGCGGACGGAGCTTTCCGCACCAGCCAGGCTGGCCTGGGCCGTTTTCATGCGGGTGTCCGTCGTCATGATCGCGGTGGCAAAAGCCTCTGCTGCGCCGTTGTTGTTGTTCAAACGCGCAGCCGCGGCTGGCAGGGACGCGAGGATCTTCTCCACCGGCAACGGCACGCCGATGATGCCAGTGGACGACGGCAGAACCTGGTCTGGTGAGCAGCCAAACAGCGTTGCCGCTGCTGCACAGGTCTGTTCCGCGGCGGTGATGCCGTGAGTTCCTGTAGCGCAGTTGGCATTACCAGCATTGACTACCAAAGCCTGGACATAGCCTTCGCTAGCAACCATGTTCCTGCGGCCCACCGTGACCGGCGCGGCCACAACCTGGTTCTGCGTGAACATCACGGCGGCAGATGCCGGTCGATCGGCAACCGCAAGCGCGAGATCGGTGCGGCCGCTGGCTTTGATGCCTGCCTTGACAGCGGCCCAGCGAAAGCCACGGGGAAGTTCTTTACGGATGGAGGGCAATCGTTTTCCTTAGTGCGTTACTGAGACGTGTTGGATTTGCTGTGACGTGCTACCAGGTAGCTGGATCGATCGGGAGAACGGCACCGGTGCGGCTGCTTTCCTGCGCCATTTCCGTGATGCGCGCGATGTGGACTGCGGCGCGTGGTGTGACAATCTGTGCCGCGGTACCCAGAATGCATTCTGCCACGTTGCTGTAGAAGGCGCGGTAATCGCCGGCCTGCGTGGGAACCTGTGTCTTGATCAATGTCGCGGGCTGTGCTGGATCAGGCGCAACGGTGAGCGTGCCCCACAGGGATTGCGGTTCCGGCAGCCAGGGTTCGGGGCTGCCCAGTGGCGGCACCTTTGCGCCGCCGATGATGCTCAACTCCTGCGGATCCAGCCCGAACTTGACGTAGCTGCCGCCGGTACCCTCCAGCCTGTAGCGCGGCCCGGGGTGCGTCGCGAGTACTGTAGTCCCGAGTCGGACCAGGAGATCGCGGCCTTCCGGCCCGGTGAAGTACAGGTCAAGGTCGAAAGCATCGGGCACGCTGCTGTGCGCGTCGCGGTCGTTCCGCAGGTTTGCAAAGATCCGATTTGGGCGACCAAACAGCGTAAGTGCCTGGTCAATCAAGTGCGGGCCAATGTCGAACAAGAGGCCGCCACCCTCTTCCTCCTCACGCCATGCGCCGGGTTTCGGCTGTGGACGGTAGCGGTCGAAGCGCGAATCCAGCGTGACCACGCGGCCCACTTTGCCGCCCGCAATCAGGTCGCGCATGGTCATAAAGTCGCCATCCCATCGACGGTTCTGGAACGGGAACAAGAGCTTGCCCTGGGCCTTGGCGGTTGCTTCCAGGTCTTCTGCCTGGGCCAGCGTGGTGGTCACCGGCTTGTCGCACACCACGTGTTTGCCCGCCAGCAGCGCCTGTTTCGTCAGGGCGTAGTGAGTTGGGCTGGGCGTGCCGATGACCACCAGCTCCACATCACTGGCCAGCAGCTCATCGAGCGTGCGCATCTGCTGAGCATCCGGGTAGGCTTCTTTCGCCGTGTCGCCGGTACGCTGCACAATTGCGGTAAGTTCCAGTGCGGGAACCGATTGCACAAAGGGCGCATGGAACACGCGGCCTGCAAGGCCATATCCAACCACTCCGGTACGAATGCGACGCACGATCTGCCCCCTCGACCGGCATTGACCGGCGAATCAACAGAATAGAACGGGGGCATCTACAAGAGACATTGCGCAGCAAAAATTAGCGGCAAGTCTACATGAGGCTAGAACCGTGGCTGCTCCGGGCACCCTTGAAGGTGCGCTCAGAAAAGGGCCATGGGACGACTTGTTTCTTGAGGAGGCGATTTTCTGCATCGAAGCCTCAGGTGTCGCGCATCACATACCCAACCCTGCAGGCAGAGTACTTGGCCTTTGATTCCGGCCTAATCACAGTATTGCGGGAAGTATGGAGCGTATGACGCAAGTGGAACGAATCTTCGGCTGTCGGCCTGCCACGCGGCACACAGCACTGTCCACGACAGGGTTGCTTGCGGCAAGCCTTGCGGTGCTGGCCACGGTTGCCGCGCCCGCGCAAATGGCATCGCAGGGCAGCAACGGCGCTGGGCAGGGTTCTTCTGCGGGCGGCCGCAGCGCAAGTGGACCGGCTACCGTTCAGGCGGCGCAGCAGACGCTGCAGACCATTTCGGGTGCCGGACAAAGCGGTGGAACGGGCGGGGCCAACGGCGTCAACGCGAATGATTACAAGGGCTCGCTAATCAGTGGTACCGCGACTGCGGGCGTGCTGGACCTGACGCTTGATGACGCAATCCAGCGAGGTCTGCGCACGAACCTTGGCATCATTCTTCAGAACAGCCAGGTACAAAATGCGGGCGGCGTGCGCCTGCAGCAACTGCAAGCCCTGCTGCCTACTGCGACCGGCTCTGCAACCTACACCGTACAACAGGTCAACCTGGCTGCTTACGGCCTCAGCTTTCCTGGTATCAAGCCGATCGTGGGTCCGTTCCAGGTCTTCGACTTTCGTGCCTACCTTTCGCAGTCCGTGCTGAACGTGCAGTCAATCCAGACCTACCTTGCTGCCAAGCATAACTTTCAGGGCGCAAAATTGACTGCGGAAGATGCTCGCAACATGGTGGTGCTGACGGTTGGCAATGCTTACCTAATGTGCATCGCCGATGCGTCGCGCATTGATGCAGAGATCGCTGAAAAGGCGAACGCCAAAGTTTCGCTCGACCAGGCTACGGCCGCGCATGATGCAGGAACCAGCCCGCGGCTGGATGTGCTGCGTGCGCAAGTGGATTATCAGAATGCCGACCAGCAACTGATTCAGGCTCGCAACACGCTGGAGAAGGATAAGCTGGCGCTGGCCCGCGCCATCGGCATGCCGCTGGAACAGCAATTCCGCGTGTCGGATGCAGCGCCCTACTCTGCTGCAGCGCCTACCACGCCCGAGGATTCCTTCCGCGACGCCCTGAAGAACCGTAAGGATCTTGCTGGCATGGAGGAGCGGGTCAAAGCCGCCGAGCTGCAGAAGAAAGCGGCCATTGCGCAGCAGTACCCCAAGGTGGATTTCACCGGCGACTTCGGCACCCTTGGACAAAGGCTGAACAAGAATCACGGCACCTACACCGCGACGGGCGAAGTGTCTGCGCCAATCCTCCAGATTGCCAAGACACGCGGAGACACCGAAGTGGCCGATGCCGCGTTGCAACAGCAACGCGCTCGCTACTCTGACCAGGTGCAGCAGGTGAATGCGGATGTGCGCAGCGCTCTGCTGGACATTGAAACGGCAGCAAAGCTGGTGGAGGCGACGCGCAGCAATGTCGACCTGGCCAACGAAGCACTCAGCGAGGCGCAGCAGCGCTTTCGTGCGGGCGTGACCGACAACCTTGCAGTCTCTGACGCGCAGGCGCAGACACAGCAGGCAAACGACCAATACATTAGTGCGCTGTACCAGCACAACGTGGCGAAACTTTCGCTGGCGCGCGCTGTAGGCTACGCCGGTACCAACTACAAGCAGGCTCTTCAACTCGGAGGAAAGTGATCGTGCCAGATTCCGATCAGCAACAAGCGGGAACGACCCAGGAACAGGGCGACAAACCGCAGCAAGACAACAAGCAGGCAAAGTCATCCGCAAGCGAAGACGCTGCCAAGCCTGTAGAAACGCCAGCCGGTAAAGCCAGGCGGACATTCATCATCGTCAGTGTGGTGATTCTGCTGTTGCTTGTCGCCGTGTTTTTCTACTGGCGCTCGACCTTTACCGAAGACACGGATGACGCGCAGGTCGATGGCGATCTGTACCAGGTGTCCGCTCGCGTTCAGGGCCAGATCATCAAGGTCAACGTGACGGATAACCAGAAGGTAAACCAGGGCGACGTCATTGCGGAGATTGATCCGCGTGACTACCAGGTTGCTCTGGAACAGGCGCAGGCAGTGCTGGCGAACAGCAAGGCCGGCTTTGTACAGGCTAATGCCAACGTACCGATCACCACGGTGCAGACTCGTACGCAGTTGTCCACTTCCGGTTCGGACGTGACGACCGCCGCGGCCGCAGTGGCACAGTCTGAGAAGCAGGTCTCCGTGGCAAGAGCGCG
This sequence comes from Janthinobacterium lividum, assembly GCA_050954745.1. Taxonomy (GTDB): domain Bacteria; phylum Acidobacteriota; class Terriglobia; order Terriglobales; family Acidobacteriaceae; genus Terriglobus. The sequence goes on from JBPBQP010000022.1 coordinate 29,916, forward strand.
CGTCGATCAGGCACGTGCAAACGCCCTGAAGGCACAGCTTGACGTCGATCGCTACACCCCACTAGTTGCAAAGGACGTCATCAGCAAGCAGCAGTTTGACCAGGCTGTTGCGCAGGCTGCAGCCAGCAATGGTGCCCTGCTGGAAGCCCAGCAGAGTGTCATTGCGCAGCAGGCAGCCGTGGCGCAAACGCAGTCACGCCTGAACTCTGCAAAGAGTGATGCGGCGCAGGCCAGGGAAAACGGACCCAAGCAGATTGCCGTGCAGCAGGCGCGTGCTCAGGCCGCCAACGCCGACATTGAGCAGAACATGGCCAAGGTCGACCAGGCAAAGCTAAACCTGAGTTACTGCCACATCACTGCACCGACATCGGGCATCATCAACCGCAAAAATGTCGCGGTTGGCCAGAACATCTCGGTCGGTCAGAATATGTTGACGATCATTCCGCTGGATAACCTTTGGATTACTGCCAACTTCAAGGAAACGCAGTTGCAGAAGATGAAGGTGGGTCAGGCTGTCAGCTTTAAGGTCGACGCGTTGGGTGGCCGACGGTACCACGGGCATGTCACGCAGGTGGGCGGTGCCACGGGTTCGCGCCTGTCACTGTTCCCCCCGGAAAACGCCACGGGTAACTATGTAAAGGTGGTGCAGCGTATTCCGGTTCGTATTGATCTGGAAAAGGGTGAGAATGATGATCACCTGCTGCGCCCGGGTTATTCCGTAGTGCCGGATGTCGACATCAAGTAAGTTAAACCTGCACTTAGTCACCATGGAAGGGGCTCGCTCTACGTGAGCCCCTTTCTGCGTTCGGTTTGCCGGTGGGTTGCGCCACGCAGAAAATCCGCAGCGTTGTGCCACTATGGGTCATCTACAGCAACAGGTACCCCATGCCAATTGCTCTCGACTTCTTCGTGCATTACGCCTATGGCATCCTCTTTCTTTGGGTGCTTGTAGAGCAGCTTGGCGTGCCCGTGCCGTCTGTGCCGCTGCTGGTTGCTACCGGAACCCTTACGGCAACGCATCGGCTGCACACCGTGCCAGCGATGCTGTCCATCCTGGTTGCGTGCGCTCTTGCTGACTCGCTCTGGTTTTTCGCGGGCGTGCGTTATGGTGGCCGCGTAGTGCGGTTGGTGTGCCGCTTGTCTTTGGAAGCATCCGCCTGCGTGCGCAAAACGGAAGGCTACTTTGGAAAGCATGGCGCAACCACACTGCTGTTCGCGAAGTTTGTGCCAGGGCTTTCCGCCGTTGCGCCGCCCATCGCGGGCCAGAGCGGTATGAGCTATGTTCGCTTCCTGTTCTTCGATCTGCTCGGTTCGCTGATCTGGGCTTCTGCGTACATTTTCGGCGGACGCTTCTTCGGCGACATCGTGAAACGTTCTGCGCCGGTGCTGCACTTTCTGTTGCACTTCGGTCTGCTGCTGTTTGCGCTGGCGCTGCTTGGGTTTGTCGCGAGACGCATTTGGAAGCAGCGGGCGTTTCTGCAGGATTTGCGCGATGCAGGCATCACCGGGCCGGAACTGAACGCCATGGTGCAAAGCGCCAAAACCAACAACACCAAGGCGCCGTTCATCGTAGATCTGCGGCATCCGCTGGACTACCTGCCCGATCCGCGTGTGCTCCCGAATGCGATCCGTATCAGCCCGGTCGAACTCGAGAAGCACTGCGACTTGCTGCCGCGTGACATGGACGTCATCCTGTACTGCACCTGCCCGAATGACGAGACCAGCGGCACGCTGGCGAAGCGTCTGCAGAAGCTGGGTGTACACCGCGTGCGTCCGCTGCGTGGAGGCTTCGAGGGCTGGCGCGACGCGGGCCTGCCGCTGACTGATTACGACGAGACGACGCCGCGTGTCATCGCGCCTGACCTGGTCGAGGTTGCTGCCGCATAAGGTATACCGCGCCGTTTGTGGACGAGTGCGGGGAACCTGCCTTTGATCGACTGAATGCATCAGGAGCCTGTCCATTCACCTCCTGACGGCTTGCATGGTGCCGCACGTTTGCTAGACTGAACGCGTTCCCGTAACCACCAGAATCATTCTTGTACTCGGCGTTCACACGTGCAGGTTTCTCGCTGTCCGCGATGTCACCTACCTTGTCGCCGCTATGTTTCCCAGGAGTCTTCATGCGCCGTGTTGTTCGTCTTGCCGTTGCCGCAGTTTCGCTAAGCACCCTGCTGCCCCTTGCCGTTGCGCAGGACGCGGCCATGCCACTGCTCGGTTTTACGCCGCAGTCTGCCGCAACCGAGCGCACGTGGGAAGCGAAGTTTCGTGCGATTCCAGACAGCAAGAAGATCTCCGCCAACATGCACCTGCTGGCCGCGCACCCGCACAACGTAGGTTCTGAAGCGCAGCGCAAAAACGCCGAGTGGATGGTCGCGCAGTACAAGGCGTGGGGTTGGGACGCCAAGCTGGAGACCTTTGACGTGCTGTACCCGACGCCAAAGGTGCGCGTGCTGGAACTGCTGGGAGCGAAGCCGTACAAGGCTCGCCTGGAAGAGCCACCCGTGCCCGAAGACCCCTACACGCAGGACAAGAGCCCGGCCATGCCGCCGTACAACATCTACGCCATGGATGGCGACGTGACCGGCCCGCTGGTGTACGTGAACAACGGCATGATTGGTGATTATGACGAGCTGGCTCGCAATGGCATCAGCGTCAAGGGTGCCATTGTCATCGCGCGGTACGGCGGTGGCTGGCGCGGCCTGAAGCCGAAGCTGGCGTACGAGCATGGCGCGATTGGCTGCATCATTTACTCCGATCCGGCGGACGACGGCTACGGGCAGGGCGAGACGATCCCGG
>JBPBQP010000023.1:0-22623 GCA_050954745.1 Janthinobacterium lividum
TGCCTCCTGAGTACGGCGGGTCCATCCGCGGCCGGTGCTCTACATAATTGTAGAGCGAACTCAACAGGCATACCGCGCATGGTCGAACATGGCATCGTCAAAATGCATTGGTACTATATGACAACCGGGTAGACATGGAGACAAGGCTTTCGGACTTGCCATAGCTGCCGGGCGCTTTGTCCGCAGGTGCATCTAACGGATGGATCCAGTCTCGTTTGTATAGGCCGGTGCATCGGTTATTCGGACCTGTGTCGTCATAGTTTAGGCAGGCGCTCCCGTCTAAGTCTCGGATACCTTTAGTCTCGGCAAGCTACCGTTGCTATTTGCCAGCCGTTCGTTGAACTTGTGTCACATCCGTTGGAGGATTGCTGATTGATCATGCCGTCGATTTTGCATCAGCTGCAGACACTCGCAGCCGAGCACCCGGATAAGCTTCTGTACTCGGTCCTCGACGTCGATGGCGACCCGATCGAAAGCTATACCTACGCCTCGTTCCTGCTGCGTGCGGATGCGATCGCGGGGCATTTATTGAAGGATGGACAGTTCGAGGCCGGCGACCGGTTGTTGCTCGCCTACCCACCGGGCCTCGAGATGATCTGCGCCTTTTTTGGCTGCGTACGTGCCGGGCTGGTTCCGGTGCCGGTCTATCCGCCCACATCGCGCGGGTTTCAAAGCGCCCTGTACAAGATGGTCCACATTGCCAAGGACTGCCAGGCTGCGGCCATTTTGACCAGCCAGGAATATCACGCGTCTTTGAAGACGAACCTGGCACGTAACGGCGTTTCCACGTCCTGGGTCGATGTTGATTACATCTCCGGCCTGCCGTGGATTGCGACCGAGTCGTTCGTGCAGACCACCGGCCATTTGCCGCCGGTCAACGCGGCTGACCTGCTCTTCCTGCAGTACACGTCCGGCTCAACCATGGAGCCCAAGGGCGTAATCGTGTCACACGAAAACATCCTGAACACGGCAGCGCTGGTCGTCGAAAATGAGTCGCCGGTCGTGGTGTCATGGCTGCCGCAGTACCATGACATGGGCCTCATCGGTTGCTATCTGTACCCGGCGCTGCGGGGCGGCACGACTTATGGCTTTGCGCCCATGGACTTTATTCAGCGGCCCATTCTCTGGTTCGAAACCATCTCGAAATATCGCGCTACCTCCACCGCTGCGCCCAACTTTGCGTATGACTACTGCCTGCGCACCGGACGTCTTCCGCGGGAGACGATGGAGACCTGCGACCTAAGCTCGTTGCTGGTGCTCATGTGCGCCGCAGAGCCCGTCAAGCCGGACACGTTCACGCGCTTTCTGGAAGCGTTCGAGCCCTATGGCCTGCAGGCAAAAAGCTTCTACGTGGCTTACGGCCTTGCGGAAAACACGCTCGCCGTAACGCTGCACGGCCGCAACATCGTATCCATTAACAAGCGTGCGCTTGCGCTCGGCAAGGCTCGCATGACCACCGAAGTCTCCGAGATCGACAGCGCCAAGCAGATTGTCAGCTGCGGCGCGCCCCTCGCCGGTCTCGATCTGAAGATCGTCGATCCTGAATCGCACGCCGCGCTGGAAGATGGGCGCGTCGGTGAAATCTGGCTGGCAGGCAGCGGAAAATGCCAGGGCTACTGGAACAATGCGGAGCTGACGCTGAAACAGTTCCACGCCCGGCTGGTCGATGACAGCCCGTATGACGATGGATACCTGCGCACCGGCGACCTGGGTTTCATGCATGACGGCGAACTATATGTCTGCGGACGCATCAAGGACCTGATCATTCTGCGCGGGCAGAATTACTATCCGCATGACATTGAGAATGTCGTTGAGAAGTCGTCAAGCCTCATTCGGCATAATTGCGTCGCGGCCTTCCAGATTCATGAGGATAATGAACCCGCACTTGCCATCGTTGCGGAGGTCAAGAATCCGAAGGTACTGCCGGACGCCCGCAAGATTGCCACTGCCGTCCGCAGCTACCTGAACGTAGAGGTCGCGACCATCCTGCTGATTGCGCCGCGTGCCGTGCCAAGGACAAGTTCTGGCAAGATCATGCGGCACAAGACAAAGCAGATGTGGATGGCGGGCGAGTTTACGATTTTGTCCGACTTCTCGCGAGACGGTGATACAGACGCAACCCAGGCCGCGGTCGAAGCTGATTCGCCCTTTACAGAGCTGAAAGCACGTTACAACCTGACGGGCAAAGAAACCTACAACCTAATTGAAGCCGGGCTGGACTCGCTGGACCTGGTCCTGTTCATGCACGAGTTGAAGGAATTGCTAAAAGACAAGGGCGCAGAGCTGCTGGCGCGGCAGGTCGATATTGGCCTGGTGCAGCGCGTCTCAGTGGCCGAGTTATTCAGCCTGGCAGATCAGCTGAATACTGCACCAGAAGAAGCGATCCTTCACCTGCGCGAGTTTCTCTCCGTTTTCCGCGAAGAACAGAACGCGCTGGAAATGAAGATGATGCGGGAAGACACGAAGCTGCTGTTTGACCCGCCTGCGCCTGCACCGGTGCCAGCAATTCCGGCACCGAAGCAGATTCTGCTCACGGGCGGTACCGGTTTCATCGGGCCTTTCCTCATGAAAAGCCTGCTGGAACAGACCGAGGCGACGATTCACGTGCTCGTCCGCGCTGCGGATGAGGCGCAGGGCAGGCAGCGTTTAAAGGCCGCCATGCAATCCATGGGCGACGTGGCGCCGAAGCTGATGGCGCTATTTGAGTCGCGCGTTGTGCCCGTTTGTGGCGACCTCAGCCAGCCGGGTCTTGGCGTGATGCAGGAGACGTGGGACGCACTTACGCAGCAGATCGATACGATCTTCCACAATGGCGCAACCGTGAACTACCTGCTGAACTACGACATGATGCGCGACGCAAACGTGCTGGGCACGAACGAGATTCTTCGGTTTGCGTTTGCGGGTCCGCCGAAGGAATTCAACTACGTTTCCACCACGTTCATTCATGGCTGGGCACACAAGCCCACCCTGTTCGAAACAGACTGCAATGCAGACATGGCCCTGCTGGACTTCGGCTACAGCCAGACCAAGTGGGTCGCGGAGCAGGTGGTGTTTGCCGCCCAGGCAAAGGGTCTTTCCGTGCGGCTGTTCCGGCCTGCGCTTGTCAGCCCGTCTGTCGATGGCGGCGGCAATAACTTCGACATCGCGGTTCGCCTGGTGGCCTTCATGGTGAACCACGGCATCGGTGTGGACACCCTGAACCAGGTCAGCTTTGTGCCGGCAGACGTGGTGGCAAACAATATTGTCGCCATTTCGACCAGCCCTGGTACGGCAAACCAGACCTACCATGTGGTGCGTGATGAGTATTCCAACATGACAGACATCACGCGGTTGATTACCGAATCCACAGGCCGTCAGTTCGACGCTTTTGCCTTGCCTGACTTTGTGCCTGAACTCATTCGCCGCTGCCGTAAGGAAGACCTGCTTTTCCCGTTGCTGGACTTCCTGGTCGGGTCGGTCGATAACATCTCGTCGATGGAGTTCAAGCGCTACGAAAGCACAACCTACCAGGCTGCACGTGATGCGGCTGCGTGGGGCAGGCCGGATCCTTCATTGGAGGAGACGGTGAACGGCATTCTGAAGTTCATGAACCGGAAGGGCATCATCTCCGTCACAGTGCGCGAGGACAACGCGGAGCCGGCTACCGAGGTGATGGCCGACTCCGCTGCGCTCTCTGCTACTGCTTTTTGAAGACCAGCTTCTCGGTCGTGTGCTGACCGCTTTCGAGGGTTGCGGTGGTGGACAGCGTCATCTGCTGTCCATCCGCCGAGACTTGCCAATGCTCTTTTTGCGAGACCTGGCCGTCACGGCGGAAGGTCGCATCCACCGTCCGCGGATCGGCTAACGCGAGTGACACGGTGTCATTGCGCGAGTTCTTTACATCCGCCGTCTTGCCGTCCAGGTGCGCAGTGTAGCTGTAGCTGCCCGTGTAATGAACTGCCCCGCCGACTTCATCGATCTTGAGTGTCGAGCCCTGCTGCATACGGGTTTTGCCTAGATCCTGCGTCCATTCGCCTGCAAACGGGTCCTTCGGTTCCTTTAAGCCGCCGGTGCGATCCCAGACCGTAATTACGGGCGTATGGCCAGGAGAGGTTGTGGTGCTGGTCAGCACTGCGCCGCCGTTCGACAGCTTCTCGCGCACCGTCGCCACAAGTGCACCATCCTTCAGTTCGCGGACTTCGACCTCTGTTTTGCTCTTGCGATGCAGCTCAATCTGGTTGAAACCAAGGTTTCCAGGGGCGGGCGCCTGTTTGCCGTTGGCGTTCGCGGTGAAGTCGAGACGGGTCTCGCCGGACATGACAACATGCGATCCGTTCGGAATGGACGTGATGGAGAGCTTGTTGGCCGGATCCATGCTGGCCTGCGCGGAGACCAGGGTCCATGAGCCCACGCGTGGATCGCTGCCGCCAGCCTGAAAGGCGAACAGTGTAAGGAGCAGAACAGTATTCATGGTTCTATTTACCTCGCTGAAGTAAGTGGTGCGACGCCGCACAGAGATGCCAAGCCCCCTGCGAACATGTGGCAGATATACGATGCGGCGGACAAGCCCCGTGTCAAAGCCGCCGAGGGAAGCAGGTCGGCGTTCAAGGACAAATAACGCGTCTCCGCACCTTCCCGCGGGCCATCAATCAGGGCCATCGTGCGTCTATAGCAGGATGAATCCTTTGCACCGACGCCGGTTTGTTGTGGCTGGAATCGTCCTTGTCGCAACCCTGGCGCTGCTGCCGTTTTCCTTTCATGCAGAGCGTTCGCTTGAGACGGCGACGCGTGTGGAAGGCAGCCAGGCAGAAACTGTTCGCGACGAACTGGCTGGCCGCTTTCGATCGCCCTTTGTGGACCAGGTTGTGCTGGTAGTGCAGGGCACACCGGCGGCAAATACTGACGAGGGTGCACAGGCGCTGGAAACCGTTGTGTCGGCCCTGAAGGGACAGGCAGGCGTGTCGGGCGTGGTGTCGTACCTGGACCTGCGCGACCCGATCTTTCTGGGTCGTGGCGGTGGGACCTACGTGCTGGTTGGTCTGGCTTCTGACAGTGTGCCGGTCGAATCGCTGGTCCCCGGGCTTCACCAGCTGGCAACTTCGCTGCAGGCGCAGCTGAAGAGCCGCTACCCCGGTGTCAAGCTGCAGCTGACGGGTGAAATCCCGCTGAACTTCGACATTCGAAAGGCCAGCGCTGACGATGTGCGGCGGGGCGAAAGCCTGGTCATTCCTGCGACACTCGGACTTTTGCTGGTGGCGTTTGGCAGCCTGGTGGCCGCGCTGATTCCCCTGGCGGTCGGCCAGCTTGCGATTGCAACAACGCTTGCCATCACCGGCTTTCTGGCGCATCGGTTGCACTTGTCTATCCTGGTTCAAAACCTGGCGACGATGCTTGGCCTGGGCCTCGGGATTGACTACGGCCTGCTGATGGTGAGTCGCTTCCGCGAGGCAATTTCCAGTGGTTTGAGCGCGTCAGAGGCGTCGCTGGTGGCGGCGCGCCAGGCGGGCCATACGCTGCTGATTTCTGCTTCCACGGTGTGCATCGGCTTTCTCGCGCTGTTGACCGTGCCCATCAGCGAAATCCGGTCCATCGGCATTGCCGGTGTTTTGGTCGCGGGCCTAAGTGTCTTATTGACGAACACGCTGGTCCCTGCGGTGCTGTCGCTGCTGGGCCGCCGCATCGACATGGGGCGGCTGCCATTCGCGCCAAAGCTGGATGCCGGACGTGCAGAGCATACGGGCGTGCGCTGGCGGCAGTGGGGCAGGATCATCGTTGCCCACCCATGGATCGCCCTGGTAGTGGCCGGCATTCCGCTGTTGCTGCTCGCTTCCCAGGTGCGGCATCTGGACACGAGCGTGCCGCAGGGCGACTGGCTGCCAGCCTCTGCAGAGTCTGTGCAGGCTCTCCATGCCCTGGAGAGGATGGATCGCGGCGGCATTGTGGAATCATTACGCATCATCGTCGAGTTGCCGGAGGATTCCATTGCGCAGACCGACGCTGGCTGGAATGCCGTTGAAGCAATTACCAAGCGGCTTGCGAACGACCCTCGTACAGATCGTGTGATTTCTATCACTACCATCGCCGAAGACAACCGAGGGGCTCTGACGGAGCTGTCACGCGAAACACGCCGCACCCTGCTGAGCAGTGACGGCAAGGCCGCGCTGCTGCAGGTACTGCCCAAGGGCAACGTGACGCTGCGGGAACAGGTGAACTGGGTGCGTGAGCTGCGCAAAACCGGCGCGCCCGCGATGACCGGGGTACAAGGTGCGACGCTGCTGGTGGGTGGCATACCCGCGCTGAATGCCGACTACGAAACCATCATTCGTAACCACTTTCCGGTCGTCATGGGGTTGGTGGTGGGTGGCACGCTGCTGGCACTGCTGGCTGGTTTCCGCTCGATCTTTGTGGCGGTCAAGGCCATTCTGCTGAACCTGATCTCCGTTGCCGCGGCCTTCGGTGCGCTGGTGCTGGTGTTTCAGGATGGATATGGCAGCAGGTATTTGGGCGTGCCCGGTGGGACGGGCAGCATCTTCCCGCTGGTGCCGATCGTTACCTTTGCCATCGTCTTTGGCCTGAGCATGGACTATGAAGTCTTCCTGGTAGCGCGCGTTTTGGAAGCCCGGCGCAGCGGCATGAGTGAAGAGGACGCGATTCCCGAGGGCATGGCGCGCACTGCAGGGCTGATCACCAGCGCTGCCGCGATTATGATCGTCGTTTTTGCGGCGTTCACTTTCGGCGGCTTCCTGGTCGTCAAGATGATTGGTTTTACGCTGGCTGTTGCCGTCCTGATTGACGCAACCATCGTGCGCATCGTGATTGGACCGGCCCTGTTGCGGCTTGCAGGTCACTGGAACTGGTGGCCAGGCAATCTCGATAAATCGCAGCTGTGATCAATTGAGCCATCAAGATTTATGCGAACGCAAGCACGACGGCTCCGGCGGCGATCAACGCGCCACCGACCACCTTGCGCGTGGTGATGGCCTCACCCAGAATGGGCGCGGCTAAAGCAATCACAAACACGACGCTTAACTTGTCGATAGGTGCCACCTTGGACGCCTGGCCCAAGGATAAGGCGCGAAAGTAACATATCCACGAGAGGCCGGTGGCGATGCCAGACGCAATCAAAAACGCCCAGGAGCGCCGGTCGGTCTGGGCCAGACCGCCATGTGCTCCAAAGGCAACCGCGATCATCCACGCGAACAGGACCACCACGGTGGTACGCACCGCCGTGGCCAGGTTCGGGTCCACATGGGCCACGCCCAGCTTGGCCAGCAGCGCCGTTGCAGCGGCAAAGATAGCAGACAGAATAGCCCACGCAAGCCATGACATATCGGTTTCTACCTCGGTCCTAAGGTACATGTGGCGCGCAGGTGCCGAGACCTGTCAGGGGACGGCCTGATGCGTGTCCTGGTGGTGGAGGATGAGCCCCGCCTGGCGGAGAACATCGCCAACGGCTTGCGCGAAGGCTCCGGCTACGCGGTGGATCTGGCACATGACGGGGAAGATGCCGTTCTGCTGTGCGCGACGACGAGCTATGACCTCATCGTGCTTGACTTGATGATTCCGAAACTCAGTGGCGAAGAAGTGTTGAAGCAGGTACGTGCTGCACGCATTGCAACACCTGTCCTGGTGTTGACGGCTGTTATCGAGACAGGGAAGACGATCGACCTGCTCAACGCCGGTGCGGATGATTACCTGACCAAACCGTTTGACCTGGGCGAACTAATCGCACGTTCGCGTGCGCTGATTCGTCGCGGCAAGGGTGCAAGCGACCCACTGTTGCAGGTGGGCAGCCTGCGCGTTCACACGGGTGAGCAAAGCGTTTCGCACGGCACGCGCACCATTGAACTGTCGCCGACGGAGTACCGCATTCTGGAATACCTGATGTTCCGGCCAAAAGTTATCGTGTCCAAACGTGAACTGCTGGAACACCTGTATGACTTCACATGGGAACACCACTCCAACGTGGTGGAGGCCCACGTATCCAACCTGCGCAAGAAGCTGCGTGCAGTGACCGAGGCGGACGTTCTGGAGACGTTGCGAGGCAGGGGCTACCGCCTGGCATGCCTGCCATGAGCGTTGTAAAGAGTCATTCCCTGATACGGCAGACTGTCCTGGTCGTGACAGCTGCACAGCTTCTGGGCGCTCTGCTGTTCTGCGGCGGAGCTCTGCTGCACGAACGGCACGCGCGCCAACGGGCGCTCGACGCCGGCATCCAGGGTCATTCCGATTCGCTGCTGGGCGCGATCCAGGACGCGGAAGATCCTGATGACACGGTGACGATCGACGCTTTGGAGTTACAACCCTCACGCGACGATGTGTACGCCGTCTACAACCAGAATGCCGCGCTGATTGGAAGATCGCCGCAGGCACCGGCGGCGCTGATCGAGCGGCGCAGCGACGGCTTCCGTGAAGCGCGTGTAGGAGGTGTTCGCTATCGCGTTCTGGAGCGCCAGGCGATGCGTATTATTGACCGGCTTGAGAATAACGGGGTCGGCCTGAAGCGCCCCGTCACCATCCTGTATGCGTCGCCGGAAGACCACCTGTGGCATGAGACGTTCGAAGGCGTTCGCTTTTATCTGCTGGCCATTGCTCTGGCCACGGGCGTCACCATGTTCCTGGTTGCGTTGCTGCTCCGGAAGAGCCTGCAGCCGCTGGATGAACTGGCGGCCGCCACTGCGCAACTGTCGCCGCCTGCGCTGGCATTTGAAGCACCGGCGTCCGTGCTGCGGGTGCGTGAACTGCGCCCGCTGGCCGAAGTGCTGACCAGCAGCGTCAGCCGTCTGCGCGCTGCGTTTGCGAAGGAACAGCAGTTTTTGGGCGATGCCGCGCATGAGCTGAAGACGGCGATTGCCGTCGTTCGTTCGTCCGTGCAGTTGCTGATGCTGCGCCGCCGCACCGTCGATGAATACGCCGCAGGTCTGGAACGCGTGTTGGAAGACAACAGCCGCGTTGAAGCGCTGGTGACGCAAATGCTACAGCTGGCTCGTACGGACGAACCGGCCGCGGTGGATGTACCGCTCATCGATCTGCACGCGCTCGCTTCATCGGCGCTGGAGCACTTACGCCCGGTGATGGAGGAGCGGAATGTGTGTGTAAACCTTCCTGCTTCGACACCTATGAAGGTGCGGCTCATGCGGGAACGCGGGCTGACTTTGATTTCGAATCTGCTGATGAATGCGGTGCAGCACTCCTTCCCCGGCCAGTCCGTCAGCGTTGCTTTCAGGCGGGCGGAGGACGCGGTCGTGATGGAGATCGCCGATGTTGGCTCAGGCATTTCTGCAGAGGCATTGCCGCACATCTTCGAACGCTTTTACCGCGAGGACCGTTCACGCTCACGCGATACCGGCGGCACCGGACTGGGTTTATCCATCTGCAAGTCGGTCGTGGAAACCGCAGGCGGCCACATCTCTGTCGAGAGCGCGCCGGGCCGCGGAACTCGCATCACTGTCACCTTCACCGCCGTTTAAGGTACTTCCACGACACTCGTGCTGTGCTCCCAGGAGTACGAGGATACCCATGCACTCCAATCTTTTTCGCTCCCTTGCGCTCGCTGCCTGTGCCCTTACGATCGGCGCCTCTGCACAACAGACTTACGCGGTTCTCGACCACTGGAAGATTGGCGGCGTGGGTGGGTGGGATTACCTGCTGGCCGACCCCGGCGCGCACCGCCTGTATGTGACCCACGGGCCGCGCGTCGAGGTGCTGGATACAGACTCTGGCAAGGCCGTCGGCGCAATCACCGGGCTGAAGGGAACACATGGGGTGGCGCTGGATCCGGAAGGGCGCTTCGGCTACATCAGCGATGGTGGCGCGAATGCCGTCGTTGTGTTTGACCGCAAGACGCTCGCCACGGTGGCGACGGTTCCCGTCGGCACCAATCCGGACGGCATCGCCTACGAGCCCACCACGAAGACGGTGTGGGCCTTCAACGGTCGCAGCAAAAACGTGAGCGTCGTCGACACGGCGAGCCGCACCGTGATGGCTACCATCGCGCTGCCGGGCAAGCCGGAGTTTCCCCAAGTCGACGGCAAGGGCCATGTGTTCGTGAATATCGAAGACAAGAACAGCATTCTGCGTCTAGGCGCTGCCAGCAAGACCGTGACCGACACCTGGCCGCTTGTGGGTTGCGAGTCGCCGTCTGGCATGGCGATCGACCGTGAACACAGCCGCCTTTTCTCCGTGTGCGACGGCAAGAAGATGGCCGTCGTCAACGCCGAAACGGGGAAGGTGCTGGCGCTGCCGACGATCGGCGAAGGCCCCGACGCAGCGGGCTATGACGACAAAGCGCAGCTGGCCTTTAGCCCCAACGGGGAAGGCACCCTGACCGTCATCGACGCACGCGCTGGGTACAAAGTGCTGCAGCAACTGCCCACCATGAAGGGCGGAAGGACGATGAGCTACGACGCTGGCAAGGACCGGGTGTACGTCGTCACAGCAGAGTTCGGCCCTGCACCGCAACCGTCTGCGACCGCTCCACGGCCTCGCCCGGCTGTATTGCCGGACACGTTCCAGATACTCGTGATCGGCCGCAAGTAGAACAGGCGGACGGCCTGTCTATCGATAGGCCGTCTTCTATGCGGTAAGCGATTCCGGTGCGTGGTGGCGCGTGAGCAGGTAGTACATCACTGGTGTCACGATCAGGCTCAGCAGCATCGAGATCGCGACGCCTCCGATGACGGCAATTGCCAGGGGCTGCAACATCTGCGAACCCGCACCCAGCGCAAGGGCCAGCGGAAGCATGCCGCAAACTGCAGCCATCGCCGTCATTAGAATGGGCCGCAGGCGTCGCTGCGCCGCCATGACCATGGCCTCGCGTGCATTCAGACCCTCGGCGCGAAAGCGTTCATCCGCATCCAGCAGCAGGATGCCATTTTTGGCCACGATGCCGATGACCATGATCAGGCCCATGAACGAGGCCACGTTGAAGGTCATGCCGGTAAGCAGCAGGCCCGCCACCACGCCGCCGATGGAAAGCACAGACGAGGTGAGAATCGCAACCGGTGCCGCGAAGTTGCGGAACTCCGTCAGCAACACACCGAAGACCAGGACCAGCGCCAGCAGCAGCACACGCGATAGTTCAGCGAAGGACTTTTGCTGCTCCTGGTAGGTGCCGCCGTACTCGACTCGCACGCTTGCTGGCAGGTGCATCGCCTGCACGGTGGACTGCACTTTCTTGACGGCCGTGCCCAGGTCCGTGCCTTCCAGCCGGGCTGTGACCACGACGAGCCGCTGCAGGTTCTCGCGACGAATCTCGTTCTGCGGTGGCAGTTGCACGATCTCGGTCATGGAGCCGAGCGACGCGGTGTGGCCTGCCGTCGAGTTAAAGACGGTGTTGCGGATGGTCTCGAGGTCCTGACGCGTCTCCGGTCCGAGACGCACGCGAATGGTGTAAGGCCGGCCGTTTGCGATGAGCGGGCCGATGACGTTCACGCCGTCCAGGATCGACGTTGCGTCCTCCGCCACCTCCGTCGGCGTAAAGCCAAGCCGGCCTGCCAGCTGCGGGTTGATCTGGAAGCTGGTGGCAGGCCCACTGATGGTGTTGTCGACGCCGTTCTCCACATCGACGACGCCTGCCACCTTTTTGATCTCCGTTGCGACCCGTGGGCCAAGCTCGGTCAGCAGTGCCGGATCCTGTGCAAACAGCTTGATCTGGATCGGCTCCGGTGCATTCGACAGGTCGCCGATGTTGTCCTGCAGCACCTGCGTAAATTCCACGTCCAGCTCTGGTTCGGTACGCTTGATTTCCGCGCGGATGGACGTGATGACCTCGTCGATCCCACGGCTGCGGCTGTCTTTTAGCTTGACGGTGATGTCGCCGGTGTTGGCCTCGGTTACGGCGGCAAAGCCCATCTGCAGGCCGGTTCGGCGGCTGGTGGTTTCGACCTCCGGCGTCTTGATCAGGATCTGGTGGACGTGGTCGAGCACCCGGTTGGTCGAGGCAAGGGACGAGCCCGCGGGCATGACATAGTCCAGTACGAAGCCGCCCTCATCCATACCGGGTAGCAGGTCCGAACCGAGCGAGCGATAGCCAAGGGACGCACCGGCCACCAGCAGCAGACAGAGTGCACCCAGCCAAAGGGGCCGCGTCAAGGACCAGTCCAGGGCGCATTTGTGCCAGCCCATTACTCGTCCCAGCAGACCGCTTTGCACAGTCTCATCGTGTGCCGTCTGGCCGTCTTTACGTTCCGCAAGCAGCAGCAGCGCGAGCCCCGGCGTAAAGCTGACGGCCAGCACCAGCGACGTCAGCAGCGCAACCGCCATGGTGATGGCGAGCGCGCGGAAGAAGCTGCCGGTCACGCCCGTCACCGCAATGAGCGGCAGAAAGACGACCACCGGCGTAATGGTCGAACCAATCAGCGGCCGCATGATTTCATGCAGCGCACCGCGCACAGCCTCCACGCGCGGCTGCCCAGCGTCGCGATGCGCAACGATGTTTTCGACGACCACAATAGCGTCGTCGATCACCAATCCAATGGCGGCGGCAAGCCCGCCCAGCGTCATCAGGTTGAAGCTCTGGCCCAGCAGCCACAAAACCAGCACGGTGACCGCAACGGTGACTGGAATGACGAGGCCCGCGATGAGCGACGAGCGCCAGTCTCGCAGAAACAGAAACAGGATGATGCAGGCCAGCACCAGACCAATCAGGATGGCGTCGCGCACGCTGCGAATGCTCTCGCGCACGATCTGCGACTGATCGTAAAAGGGTGCGATGCGGACGCCCGCCGGTAGCTTCAATCGCAGTTGGCTCACCTGTGCCGCCACCGCGTCGGCTACTGCCACGGTGTTGCTGCTGGGCTGGCGCGCGATGTTCAGCAGGACAGCCGGTCGGTTGTCGGCGCGCACGTCCGTGTAGACCGGCAGCACACCCGGTTCCACGCGTGCCACATCTCCCACGCGCACTGGCGCGCCGCCCACTGTGGTCTTCACCGCAAGCTGCTTCAGACCCTCAATGTCATGGGCCTGTGCACCCACCAGTGCCAGCACCAGTTGGTGATCCTGCTCATATAGTCCGGGCGAATCGACAATGTTGGCGCTTTGGATCGCATTGGTCAGGTCGAGGATGGTCACCCCGGTCTCCTGCAGCCGCGCCATGTTCGGGATGACATGGAATTCCGGTACCGCCCCGCCCTGAATCGTCACGGTGCTGACGCCGATGACGCGGTTGAGCGGCGGCTTCAACGTGTAGGTGGCCAGCTCCCACAGCTGGCTCTGCGACAGCGTGTTCGAGGTGAGGCTATAACCCAGGATGGGGAATGTCGCGAAGGTCAGGCGGTTGGTGGTGATCTTTGCGGTGGAAGGCAGGGTCTGCTGGGCCTGGCTCAGTGCCGCATCCACCAGTTGCAGCGTTCGAAACATGTCGACAGACCAGTCAAAGAAAAGGCTCACGTCAGCCGACCCACGACTGGTGGTTGACCGCACGGTCAGCAGGCCGGGCACGCTGTTCACCGCGTCTTCGATCGGCTTGGTGATGGTGACCTGCATCTGCTCTACGGGCATCACGCCGTTGTCGACGCCGATGACAATGCGCGGGAAATTGGTCTCTGGAAAAACAGCGATGGGCGTGCGGAAGTAGGCGTACGCGCCAGCCGCCGTCAGCACAAACGCGAGAAACAGGACGGTCCGTACGGAGTTAGCCAGCCAGTATGCCGTATGTGCTTCGCTCGACTTTACGGTGGACGGCATTAGTCTTTATCCCCCGCCGCTCCGGGCTTACCCACGGTCACTTTTGTGCCGTTATCCAGGCCGTAGCCGCCCTCGGTCACGAGCGTGTCTGCCGCGGTGACACCGGAGAGGATCTGCACTGCTTCCCCGGTCCGAATGCCTACTTTGACAGGCACTTTCTTCGTCGTGGCGTCCGCCTGGATGACCACCACATTCAGGCTGCCATCGTCCGCCGGCACAAGGGCCGAGGGCGGTACCTGCATGGCGTTTGGTATCGTCGCGCCGTCGATGACAGCGTGCACCGGCGTGCCCACCTTGAAGCGTCCCTGCGCGTTGGGCAGTTTTAACCAAACCTCCACCGTCGTCGAACCGGCATCGAGCGCTGGGCTGATGAACGACACGGTCGCCTCCTCCGGACCATCCACGCCGGGCACGGTTACCTTCGCGGGGTGCCCAACACTCAGCTTCTGCGCCGAGGCCTGTGCCAGGTGCAGCTTGGCCAGTAGGGAAGACGTATCCATGACTGTGATGACCGCGCTCCCAGCCGCCGCCGTCTCGCCCGGAAACAGCGGCCTCTCCGTCACCACCCCGTCGATGGGGCTGCGCAGGTTCGCATAACTTACCTGCGCCTGTGCGCCCTGAAGCTTGCCCTGTGCCGAGGTCAATTGCCCCTGGGCTGACTGTGTCGAGGTGATGCGCGTGGTCTGTTCCAGCAGCGCGGCATGCTGGCGAGCCGTGTCATAGGCCGACTGCGCCTGCACCTGCGCTGCGAAAGCCACATCGGCTTCGCGGCCGGAGAGCGCGCCCTGCTGGTAGAGCGTCTTACGCTCCTGTGCGGTGCGCGCCGCGACATCCAGTGCGGCCTTCAGTTGTGCCGTGTCCAGCTGCGCTCTCTGCAGTTCTTCTGGAATAGTGGAGCGAACGGTCGCGGTCAGGTTCGCCTGCGCGCTGGTCACCGCACCCGCACTGTCCAAGGCGCTTCCCCGCAGGTCGCGATCATCCAGCGAGACCAGCAATTGCCCGCGCCGAACATGCGCGCCGCGCTGCACGTACTCCGCTCGAATGGGCGCGTTGATGTGCGGCGAAATTGCAGCCGAAGCGATGGGAGCCAGGACAGCGTCGGCTGCGATCTCTTCGGAAATCGGCCCGACGATTGGGTGCGCAGCCTGTACCGCAACCGATACTTCCGGAGCCTCATCTGCCTTCTGTTTACAACCGCCAAGCAGAGTCAACACAAGGGTGAGCCCCAGCAAGGATGCGCGGGATCGCAGTGCAAACAAGTCAGTCATATCAGAGCTTTCCAGTCAGGGTCTGCAGGTTGGCCAGCGCCAGTTGGTAGCGAATGCGGCCGTCAATCGCGGCATTCTCTGCGGTGATGAGCGCGCCTTGCGCATCCACCACTTCCAACGCGGTACTTTCCCCATCCACGTAGCGAAGGTTAGTTAGGCGCAGGCTTTCGCGTGCGGTCAAGACGCTTTGGCTTAGCGATGCAAGCTGGTGATCGGCGGCAGCGGCTTCCGCGTAGAACTCGACGATGTTGGCGAGGGTCCGGCGCTGTGCCGCGGTCAGCGCAACCTTCGCGACACCTTCCCGCAACTTTGCCTGCTTCACTCGACGCTCTGTGGCAAGCCAGTCCCACACGGGAATGTCGATCTGCGCGCTCAGCGAGTAACCCAGGTTGCGGATGCCGTCCGGCCCGTTCACACCAAAGTTGGTCGCATCGATGCCGTACGTCGCATTCAGCGCAAGCTGCGGCAGCAAAGCGGTCTGTGCGGTGTACGTGTCGGCCTGGCTTATCTGGACGGATGCGAGCGCACTGCGTAACTCCGGATTGTTCTGCGCAGCCAGGCTTTGCACCGCGGCACGCTCTGGCAGCGCCGACAGAATTTCACCCGTTGCCAAATGGAAGGGCGTTGCAGGGTCAGGGTAGAGCAGGACCGCAAGCTCAATGCGGGCTTTGTCCGCTGCAAGCTGCGCATCCAGCAGGTCGCGTTGCCGTTGCTGCTGCTGCAACTGCGCCTTCAACACATCGGCGTGCGCTACTTCACGGGCAGCTTCCCGCTTCCCGGTAATGTCGACAAAGTGGTTCGCTTCATCCAGCGCTTGCTGCGCGATAGTGACCTTGCTGCTGCCTGCCCCAGCGCCGTAGAAAAGAGCAATGACCGCGTTTACCAGGCCGCGCCTGGCAACTTCCAGTTCTGCCTGGGAACGCGCTGCATTCGCAGCTGCAAGGCGAATCGCGGCGAACTGGCTCAGGCCGATTTTCTCGTCGAAGACGCCCTGGCTCACATATTCACGCACGGCGTTGTTCGCGATGAAGGCCGGGGCAGGTGCATCGGTGGTTTGTCCAATGCGGCTGGCAGGCACACCGTTCGGCTTCGTGTAGATCACCTGGTTGTGGTAAACCGCAGTGGGTAGCAGGGCAGTGCGCGCGATCTTGCGTTCCAGCGCAGCTGCTTTCTGTTCCGCCGCCGCTGCCGCAAAGGCAGGTTCATTCCCGGTCGCGCGCACAATCGCCTGGTCCAGCGTCAACACATTGATCTGTGTCTTTGAGCTTTGCGCCTGGCTTAAACAGGGGACGACACACAGAATGAGGAACGCCCCATACCAAGTAGGGCAACGGTAGACCTTCATCTTATGCACGTTACCCAGAAAGGCTTAACTGAAGCTGAATGCTGCGAGCATCGAACCAGAAGACTGAAACAGCACCTAGCCGCATTGGCTCTGATCGCAGTTCCGTGGCTGACCCGGACGTGGTGGCCTGCTCCCTTAGTCCTGCTCAGGAAGGTGACCCAGCCTTTAGAGAAGTGGCACATCCGGCGTAACGAAAAGGTTCACTCAGCAGCAGGAGTCAGGCAGCGAAACGTGGAAGAGTGTAATCGCAGAAGGACGCAATGTGCAGTGGCAAAATGACCTACATGCTCAGCTTCTAAGAAAATGAAATAGAGTCCAACCCACCAGCAAAAGACCTGCCTCTATGCCAAGGCCAAAAACAATTCCCCGTGCCATCGTTGAGTCAGTCACGCCTTGAGTCATCGTGCTGGTTTTTAGTGGACAAGGGCCGTATGCCGCTAAGTTCGTTACTTTCAACGTGCGAACACCGCATGTCAATTTGCATTCGAGAAAGCTTTTCCAAACATCGGTATTTGTCTCAATAAAACAACAAATACTAACTCAACTTTAGTAACAAGCCGAAGGTTACCTCATGGCAGTCGGTATGCTACATGCCAAGCGCGAATTCATGGTGGAGTCGCGCCCATCAACAACACTTGCTCAACCGGGTTATAGGCATGGTGTTCATGCTGCTTTTGCCTTATGGAGGCGAGCATAGGGAAGGTCGGCCGTCTCGTTGTCGCGTCTTTGAAAGGGTCCGAGCTTCCTTGCAACCTGAGACACTGAGGCGTCCACCGACAGCTATCCCCACATCGTCCTATGCCAGTTTGCTGCGCACGACGTTATGGTTGTCGCTTGCCGCGTGAAAAAGGTTTTGCTTAAGAGCCACGAGGTTCACAAACGAGAATCATTCATTCTGGGTGTGAATGCTCCAACCGAAGAGAGCCAGTGCGCCCCGTCAAAGTACATCTGCCAAATCTGACAAGCGGCAGGTTTGCACGCCAGCCAAGAACGAAGCAGCGAACATACGCAGCATGCAAAGGGCGAGAAGTATCGGCAGATTGAGCACACTCGATTGTCATAGTGCATACAATGCTCGCTTTGAGTTACCAAAGATTTACTTGATGTCGCGGATTGGCCTGTTAATCTCACGGCATTCACCGTTGTTGTTTTGCATCTCTTTCCCAGGTTGGTACGTCCATGATCCGTCGTCTATCTCTCGTCGCTGGTGCCTTGTTTCTGGCCAGCATTGCTGCTTCCGCAACCACCTACCAGGTTACCGTTTCAGAAGGTTTGACCAACGGTGCCGCTTTTGACACAAAGAACGGCAATCCGTTCAGTGGCTCGAACAGCGCAAGTGCAACGTTCCTATACACCGGTGCGCTGAGCTTCAGCAACACGGCTGCGCAGAACGGACCTGGAGTCACGGGCGACACGAACAGCGCCTTCGGCTTCACCACCTCAAACATCACCGGCTATGCGGGTTCAGGCACAGTGACTTACAGTGGCACGCAAGAAGCGAACTTCGGCACACTGGCTTCCTTTCTTGCCTCCAGCGGCAGCTCCAGCTCCTATGACTACGGCTCTTACTTCACGTTTGATCTGGGCGTCATCAATGCCGGAACCACGTTGATCATCACGCACGATGACGGCATCAGCCTATACCAGGGAAGCACTCAGGTTGGTACGTCCGTCTCGGGTGCTACTTCTGTTATGACCGATAAAATCACCGTGAACCAGACCGGGGACACCATCCTTCGCTACGCTCGTGAAAACGGCACGCCTTCTGTGCTGCAGGTCACAGCGGTGACGCCAGAGCCTTCCAGCTTCGCGCTGCTGGGCACGGGCATTCTTGGCGTTGCAGGTCTCATCCGCAAGCGTCTTGCATAAGCTCCTAATTCAAACGTGGAAACGCCCCGGCTTAGGCTGGGGCCTTTTTGCGGTCTGAGTTGAGAGCAAGATTCCGCCAGATTCTCAATTCGACGATGCGCCCGCCAAGTTCGGCTTTCGCCACGAGAGCACGCGTTCACGGATAACTTTCCGGTCTGACGGGGTGAGCCCGACGAAGGCCATCATAAGCGCCGTTGCCAGCGCACAGGTCGAAAGCAGCGGAATGCTGGCAGGAAGAGTCTTGTTCCAGGTGACAAAGGGCAGCAGCAGCAAAACTGGTGTCACACAGACGAGTGGTCGGAGCAGACTATCCACCAGAAAACGCACTCGGGACAAAGTAATGGTTTGCTGCGTCATACGCATGCTGACCCCGACGTGTAAGCCAACGTGTACTACGGCCCCAATGAGCGTGCCATAGGCCACGCCCACTGCACCAACGTGCTGCACGAGCCAAATGCTTACTGCCAGGTTTATGACGGATTCCGCGACTACTGCGACTGTGGCAAGGTGCTGCTGCCCTGTCGCTAGAACGATGGTTTCGTACGGATAACCCAGTGTCCGCACCACGCCACCCAGTACCAGGATTCGCAGGAAGGAAGCGCTCTTTGCGGCATAAGCCGTACCAACCCAAAGCGACAAGAGTGGGTAAGCGCCAACGGTAAGTGGAATGGCCAGTGCGCATAACAGCAAAGCACAAAAGCGGGAAAAGTGAATGACAACATTCCCCACCGCAATGGATTTGCTGTTCACCTGCATGGCAGATACGGCGGGCAGCAGGGGTGATACCAGGCTGCTTACGCACATCAGCATGAAGTTAGTCGCGGTAGCCCCGATGGAATAGAAACCAGTGTCTTTGTAGTCGTAGTGACCGACGACGACTACATCGAGGCCACTGACCACCAAAAAGCCAAGCGTCCAGATGGCAAACACGCCGCCCGATCGGACTAGACGCCTGGTCATGAAGCGATCCATCTGGAAGGCGGAAAAGCGGAAGCGTTCGCGGGCAAAGCGTCGCCAGCCGGCCCATTGCGTCACAGCAATTGCTACGTTGACGATGGTTACCACGATCGCCATCGGGACGAGGCCTTTGCCCGTGAGAACCATTGTGATTAACAGCGCGGTGGACAGCCCCCGACCGATCAGGGCAACTGCCGTTGGGAAGCCATATTCCTGCAGCCCAGTGAAAACGGCGGCAAAGGCAGAAAAAGGAAGTGCGAACGCGGCGGCAGCACCGATCATGAAGAGGCTGAGGCGGACCTGCGGAATCAAAGCAGGCGGCATCTGGTGAAAAAAGTCCGGTACACGCCAGGTAAGAACGCCAACTACAACAAACCCAACTGGGCACAGCAGCATAAGCAGACTGACTGAACTGCTTAACAATTTGTGTGTCGACTCTTGTTCGCCCTTCGCGTAGTACTCTGCCAGCAGTTTTGACGTGACGGTCTGCAGGCCCAGATCTAACAGAGCCACGTAGGTGCTGAGCTGCAGAATCAAAACCCATGCACTGTACTCTGCCGGCTGCAGATGACGAACCAACAACGGTGGAAGCGTCAGCGCGATAAGCACAGACATAAGCAGGCGCAGCACATTAGAGACAGACCCATACGCGAGCTTTCGTAGAGATAGCATTACAGTCTCTCTGGTCCGCAGCAGTGGCTTTAATCTGCTGTGCGAGGTGTTGATCGAAGCAGGACGACAATTCGACAATCAACATTGTGTCAGAAATAAAGACTTGAGCCGGGAGCCTGGCGGTTAAAAGGAACCCTGATCAATAACGCAGAGTTGTGGTCCGGTCTACGCGGTCGCGACGAAATAGATCAGCGGTTTCAATCCTGAAACGTGAAACAGAATAGACCTAGCGATACTCTTTCGGCGCTCTGCTACAACCGGCACCGTGAAGTGGTAGCATCAAAACAATAACCATTTTAGCGGTCCTGCCGCTTTCAGCATGGTACAGAGAGCATCCGCTGCGATCTTTCTGGCCTGTGCTTCATTTGCTTCTCCTGCTTGGGCATCGTTTAAGCCTATCTGTCAGTTGGCTACAGACGTGAACTCTCGCCATGCTGAACCCGGCGTGGGCAGATGATTAAAGCTGAGGAGGCTAGGAGTGCACCTGGAAAGCAAGTGGAGTGTAAACAAGAGCCAGGCCATTCCTGCCGCCTCGCGCCTATCTTCATCAACGTGTAAAGCTGATGTGGCTATGATTGGCTTTGTAATGTCTCGTGTCAATGTCCTTCTTGCATCGCGTTGGGACCTTGTCAACAAGACCTCAAGCAAGGTACAGAACAGTGATCGCCTGCAGCCTGTCATCCCTCCAGCTGTGCGTAGCTGTGCGGGAGCCAGCAGTCCGAAGGACCGGTCAACGTTCCGGCTACGCAAGCGCGTTGTTGGTCACCGTCTTGCAAAATGTGCGACACAAAAAGAATGGTGCAAGAACATAGCACTGGAAACGCACGAGGAGCTATGCGCTTACGGTCTCCAGTAGGAAGATACTCGCCGGATGCAGCGGATCATGCTGCCAATCGGCTCCGAGAAGGTCGCTGGCTTGACCGTACATTGCCTCCACTTCTTGCACAGCCGCCAGGCAAAATCGTCGAACTCTGCTGCTTAAGCGCAGCTATGTTGATGGTGGTTCTGCCGCCGCTGACAGCGCACAGCTTCAGCATGGCTGAAATGCTTAGAATGCGCATCTCGATGCAGAATCTATTGCTGGCAGGTGTATGTATCACGGTTTGGGCGCTCTTGATGCGTACTTCGGCTGGAAACAAGCAGCGGTTCAATTCCTGGCAGCATGCCCTCGTTTCGTCAGCGTGGACTATCTCATCCTGCACAGCAGTGGCCGCCCTGATGCTTCTGTACCATCCCTCAGGTTTGTTCCGCCTCGAGAAAATCGCAGCCTTCGCCGGCATCAGCGCAGTTCTACTTCTGGTTGCCAGGCTGGCAGTCAACCTTTACCGGGTTGGTGTACAGCCGACCATGAAGAAGCCTCGCATCGCAGTGATTGTCGGTGCAGGTTGGCGAGGTCAGCGGCTGCGGGCTGACATGCTTCAACATCCCCGCTGGAATTATCAATTGCTTGGTTACGTCGATACCAATCCACCGAACACCGACCAGCAGTTGCTGTGTGACATCGATGGCCTCGAAGAATTGCTGATTGCCAACGTGGTGGATGAGGTATTCATTACCCTTCCTGTCAAGTCGATGTACGACTCAATACAAAAGGCAATCGAAGTGTGTGAGCGCTCAGGCGTGCAGTCGCGCTACTACACCGATCTATTCTCAACGCAAATTACCAAGCGAATATCGACGGATTACCATCACCCCTCGTCTGTGCTGCTGCACCTTGTTCACGATGAACATGGTTACGTGGTGAAGCGGGTCATGGATATTTCCGGTGCACTCATCTGCCTGGTTCTGCTGTCGCCAATTATGTTGATCAGCGCGCTTGCGATTCGACTTACAAGCCGCGGCCCTGTTCTGTTTCGTCAGCAACGTTTTGGGCTCAATCGGCGACTCTTCTCCATGTACAAGTTCCGCACGATGGTGGTTGATGCCGAGAAGCAACTGGCAAGCCTCGAACACCTGAACGAAACCGGTGGAGCGACATTCAAGCTGAAGCATGATCCGCGTGTCACGCCTGTGGGCAGGTTCCTACGTAAAACCTCTCTTGACGAACTGCCGCAGCTGTTCAATGTGCTTGCTGGAAATATGTCTCTCGTTGGTCCTCGACCCTTACCTACCCGCGACGTGAACGGCTTCTCAGAAGCATGGCTGATGCGTCGATTTAGTGTGGCACCGGGCATCACAGGCCTGTGGCAGGTAAGTGGTCGAAGCAACATTACCTTTTCGAACTGGATTGAATTGGACCTCAACTACATCGACAATTGGTCTCTGACCCTGGATCTGAAGATTCTGATAAGAACGATTCCGGCCGTTTTGAAAGGATCTGGTGCTGTTTAGCTAAGAGGCATGGCGAAACATTGCGACCTGCCGTGTGATTTAAGTAGTAAGCACCTTGCGTTCCACATCGACTTGAGGGTTGTTGGCCGCGTAATCTAAAGGCGCACACGCCACAAGCGTAAGGAGATTTAATTTGTTGTTCGAACGGGGTGCAGGGTCTGGGACTCCAAAGGTATCTGCTTTGAATTCTAAACAACGCATACATCGCATGGGTGCAATCTCCAGGGGCGTGAGTCGATGAGCGCTGTCATGGAAACGAAAAAGCTGCTCCGTATTCTTCGGAACAGGCGATGGTTAGGTATAACGGTCTTCTTCGTCGTTTTTGCCCTTGGCTGCCTGGTTACTTACCTGCTGCCGACTAAGTACATGTCGTCTATGCGCATCCTGATTCGATCCACTCCGTCCGATCTCCGTGCAACTGCCGAGCGGGCTGACGGCGGCACGGTCGGGCAGGTCAGCGAGGAGCAGGTCAATTCCGAGGTGCAGGTGCTGACCAGCTACGACTTGCTGAAAGAG
>JBPBQP010000024.1:0-19592 GCA_050954745.1 Janthinobacterium lividum
AACGTCCGACGCAGCCGCGTCCTCAGGCCGCTTCAGGAATTCGTACTTGCCGCCGGGCAGAAAGTTGCGCTCGACATTCTTGAACGACGTTTCGTCATCCAGGTCGCCGATCAGCAGCATGCCCCAGGTGTTTGAAATCTGCTCCAGCTTTTCGCGGATGGGCTGCGGGTAATACCCCGGGACTACCAGGTTGCAGATGTCGTCGCGGAAGTTGAAGTTATCGTTGCGCTGCACCACGAAATGCTCGATCGCAGCGACGCTCATGGAGAAGATATCCTCCATGGCCTTCGGGTCTGCATTCAACAGGTACAACTCGACGGGCTTACGTACCTTGCCGTCTCCTACCTTCGAGTTTTCAAAGAACAGCTGCACCTGGCGATAGGAAAGTTCGAGCGGGCGGATCTGCTCAAAGATCTGTCCGAGCAACTGGTCACGTACGCCCTCTGCGCGGTCGATCTGGCCTTGCAGCTTCTTCACGGTCTGGTCGTAGCTGTCTTCGGCACTTATGAGCTGCTCAAAATTCGTCAGCTGGCCGAGAAATTCCTTCGCAGACTGCGCCGAGAAGATGCTGGCGATATCGCGCTTCTCGTTGGTCAGGCCCGGGTGAAGGTCAGCAAAGATGTCCTGCAGCAATTCACGCGCGGGACTGTTCCCCAAGATCTGTTCGGTAGTACGTGTCGCGGTCGCCGACTCTGCCATGGTTTACTTCTCCCCTTCTGCAACACGCTGCAACTCACTACGCAGCTTTCCAAGTGCGTCCACAATTTCCTGCCGCTGACCAGCATTGCCCCACGCGCGACGCACAGCCGGCAGCTTCCACCGATCCTTCAGACGGTACAGCAGGTCAATGTTCGTCTTAAGGTCGGCAAGATCATTTCTTAGGAAATGGCTCTCGCCGTCCGCATCCTTTACCTCCTGCCGCTTCTGCAGGTTTTCCGGATCAAAATCCTTGATCGAGCGGAACTCGAAGTCTGCGCGAAACTCCGCTTCATCTTCGCCCGCGTAGCCCTGAAACTTCAGCTTCGGCTCAAACTTCTTGAAGGCATCGCCAAGATCTTCGACCTTGGTCAGGTCTTCTGTCTCAGAACCTGCCTCGCCACCGACACGGTTCAGTGTCATGGGCAACATGGCTGCAGCCGTCGAGGTAGGAACCTTGCGGACTGCGGCAGTTACGCCCTTCCGAACGACTTTGATAAGGGGCATTCTTGTCTCCTATTTGCGATCGAAGCTGAGGCGGGTTTTAGAGAACTCTCCGCGCGGTTGAATCTGAGTGGTCTGCGCTGCGGAACGCTGCAGCGGGCTGCCCTGAACTTCTGTAGAAAAACCTTCCGGCATGGATGAGGAGCGAACCTGCACGCCGGATGCTGCCTTAACGCCCGGCCGATCGCTGCTCCACCGCGGCGTCCGCTCCGGCGTTTGCAGGTGACGGTCACCCCAAATCAGGCGAGGCAACCAGAACCACAGCAACAACAAAAGCAATGCACCGACAAGGTACAGCAGGCCATGTGTCAAAACCAAGGTCCAGCCTGAGTTTGGTGCAGGGTGCAGGGCGATCAGGGCTCGCAGCTCCTGCGGTGCTGCCTTGCGGTCGAACACCGGCGCTGCAGTTCCGGGAACCAGTAGCCGAAGGGGCTCACCCGTTAACACAGTGCCATCTTCCAGGTGAAAGGCCGGTATCCAAAGCTGATCGCGGCCCGTCAAGGCGACGCGGCTTGCCTCCGGCAACAACCACGTAAGCGTGACGGAATGGCTGGTGGCGGAGCGGGTGACATGCAGGGCGTCCAGCAACTGTGCGGCGTCTGCGGCGTAAAAGAAACGGCTCGCAGAAGACAGTCGCTGCAACGCTCCGGTGTCAATGGCGCTGCGCTCGCCAAACCCAATGCCGATGGTGTCCATGTGCGACGCCTGCACCTGCGCCGCGGCCTGCTGCAGGCCCAGGTCACTGTTCAGTAGCTGCGCATCGTCACCCGCCATGACTTCGTTCTTGCCGTCAGTCATGACGATCAGGTGCGGCTGCACGTCCGCTACACCGGCCCCGCCGTGGTGCAGCAGATCGACCTCGTTTCGCAGCGATTCCTCGCCGGAGAAGACGGCCTGATACAGCGCAGTATTGTTGCGCGTGCCGGGTGTAGGCAACGCCTTCAACTGTGCCAGCGCGTCGGCCTTACGCGTTGTGAAAACCGCAGCGTGGATCGTCGAAACAACGTTATGGCTCTCGAAGGGGACGATGGCGACGCGGTCCGAACCCTCCTGCATGCCATCAAGAAACTGCGCAATGGCCGTCTTTGCAGCTTCGAAACGTGACTGTCCGTTGGCCACGGGCTGGTTCATGCTGCCGCTGATGTCGATCACCAGCAGGACCACATTCGTGTGATCGCCGGAGTCAGGTCCGCTGCCCGCAGCTGCGTAGAACGGAATCACTTCGCCGGAAGGTCCGGTCAATCGAAAAGCATCGGCAAGTTGCGCTGCGGGCGGCAGCTTGACGGGCGCGGGCATGCCCGCCGCGGTGGCCGGGGTGACGGAGGCAGACAGGCACGGCGACAGCGAGACGGGTGCACAATCCACCAGGAGGGGCGCGTCGACGACGTGTAACAAGGTCGGCTTGGACTGCGCCTCGCCAAGCACCGTTGCGGCAAACACCAGGCTGGAACACGCGGCGGAAAACAGTCGTGCAGCGAGAGACAGCTTCATCACTCACCCAGCTTTCTGCTGTCGAAACGCAGGGCGGTTCGACCAATCAAAACATCGTCGGAAGGCTGCAATTCCTGCGAGGAAACGACTGTCTTGCCCTTCACGCGCAGCACGTACTTTGCTATACCGTCCGGGCCACCTGCATCCGGATGGCGCGCGATGAAGTAGCGGCCGTCCTTTGAAAAAACAACTGCATGCCGGGGCGCGACGGAGCTGTCAGGAATACAGATATCCGCACCCTGCTGGAACTTGCTGCCGCTCTGCGCGGTTTGTGCGCTGCCCAGCGTGTAGGACTCTTCCACGTCCAGGTCCCACAGGGTCTTGTTTTTGCCCAGCTTGTTCTGCGCGCGCGCGTCGCCGGAACTCACAAAGCGCAGCAAGCCTTCCTTCACCAGGACGGGCGCAATGCCTGCGCCAAACCCGGTACCCGCGCCAGCCAGCATCAAGCCGCACATGGCTACGCCCGCGGGCAGATGCGGCGTGAATAAAACAAATACCAGGCCGCCCAGCAAGCCACCGACCAGGCCGCCCGCGTAGGTATGCAGCACTCGCGCAAGATTCGTGCGAGCCCAGCGAGCGCCGAGGCCCAGCCCCACAATTGAGAAGCAAAGTGCCCACGTGGCAATGCGGTACAGTGTGGGCGATGTGCCCGCAACACCCTTCGCCAGCAGGAAGTTCAAGCCAGCAGCGACCAGCGCCGCCGCACCACCAAACAGCAGGCCGTAACCCACGGAAGAACCACGCAGGCGGCCTAGCAGCACCTTGTCAAAGTGCAGATACATGGCGACGGAAACCACCATGCCGAAAATTAGAAAGGTCACCGTATCCGGCAGCGTGTGCATGCCCACGTCCGCCAGCGGCACGTTCAACAGGGACGCGATCAGCGAAGCGACCAGCCCGCCCGCCATGCCTGCCACCGTCGCGAAAAATAATCCTCTGTAAAGACTCATGCAGAATAGCCAATAGGAACAGGGTTACGAACAGAAACAGACCACCGGGGGTCTGCTCGGTTTGCTTATAGAGCGTGAGAAGATGTGCTGAGTTGTCTTCCTGAAACACTACATTCTTTTAGCTTCCTGTGGGTGAATAGTTGACGTTGCCTTTGCTTATGTTTGTAAGGCAACCGTCATACTGCAACGTATGTTTCTAAAAAGTCTATGAAGCTCGCTGTGATTGGTACGGGCGCACTCGGGTCGACTCTGCTTGAGTTACTGGCAAAGCACGCCGTGCAGTCTGTGCTGCTGGTTGATCCAGACACCCTGCACGAGCGCAACCTTGCGCTAAGTCAATTCTTAACAGCCGCTGCTTCGCGGAGTGCTTCGAGGCATTTCAAAGCCGCGTTGCTGGCGCAGGAAGCGCGACACACCTACAACCTGCCGTGGCAAGCGATGACCTGCGAGATAGCCGACGTGGGCTGGCAGGATCTTCAGGACGTCGATCTTATTTGCTGCTGCACGGACAGCGCACTGTCACGCATTGAAACAGCCTTTATCGCCCACATGCTAGCGAAGCCGGTGCTGGATGGCGCGGTCTTTGGCGACGGCATCCCTGCGGGACGCATCTCCCGCTTTTCGCAGGCGCCCGGGGCGGCTTGCTACCTGTGCGGCATGGGCGAAGACAGTCGCGCAACCGTGCTGGGGTCTGCCGCTTCTGCCGCCATGGGCTGCCGCGTACCAGAAGATCCAAAGCAGATGACAGGCACCCTTGCCACCCTGCAGCAGGTCGCGCAACGCATGTTGGAATGCATCCTGCACTTCGCCACGTCCGGCGCGTGGCCTGCAGAGTCCACCGTGTGGAAAACCGCGCTGACCCATGGCGATCCGGAACAGGAGCGACCTCGCTGGCAGGACGAGACCATCGCTTTGAGTCGCAGCGCAGGCTGTCCATGGCACGGACCAATCCCCGGCACGCTGGTACCGCTGCCCTGGGACAAATCGGTTCGCGAAGCTTTGCAGGCCGGCGACCGTCTCCCGGAGCTACAGCTCGCCTGGCCCATCTGCACCATAGCGGTGTGCAGCGGATGCGGCTGGCGCGGTACACCGCTGCGAAGGGTCGCAGTGGTACGCCAAAGCCTGGAGTGCCCGCGCTGCGGCCTGCATGATCTGGAGCCTGTGCGCGCCCTGCATCGCATACGGGTGACCGATCCTGAAAGCGCGCTTTCGCCCCAACAGCTAGGCCTGCCCCCGCGCCACCTGTACTGGTTGCAGGACACTGCTGTATGAATAGGTTTGTGAAAGCGACTGCACCATGAACCGCTCCCTGGAGCGCGGAGCACTGCTGGCAGGCGTGCTGGTCTTACTGCTGTCGTTCCAGT
Source organism: Janthinobacterium lividum (assembly GCA_050954745.1). GTDB lineage: Bacteria > Acidobacteriota > Terriglobia > Terriglobales > Acidobacteriaceae > Terriglobus. Next base: position 5,006 of record JBPBQP010000024.1, read on the forward strand.
TTGGAGCGGCGCTGGCGGGCGGCGCGGTGGCGCTGGCTGCGGCCCTGTTGCTGGGCGCCGGGGCTACCTGGCTGTGGCTGCACTTCGACCTGCCCGTCGGCGGCGACTGGGTGCCACCGCTGGTCTGTGCCCTGCTGTGCGGTTTTGCCGCCGGGGTCACCGATCTCGCCTTTCGGCCTGACTTTCCTGGCCTGTTCTCTTTCATTCCCGCCGCGCTCTCCAGCGGCCTGACCATCTTTCTGCTGCGCCGGTCTGAGGCACGCTGTGGGCTGTGCAATCGCCATTTGTCAGCGGGTGCGCTCGTTTTCGCCTGCCCGCGCTGCAGCATGCACGTGTGCGATGAAACCTGCTGGAGCTTCGAGAACCGCCGCTGCCAGCTGTGCCTGGAGCAGCGCGTGCCGCTACTGCCCGTGGAAGAAAGCTGGTGGATGCGCGTGACCGGCCCACGCTCGCGCCATGACCGCTGCCAGATGTGCAAAGGCGCGGCTGACCAGGTGGATCTGCGCATGTGTCCCAAGTGCCGACGCGCCCAGTGCCGCGAATGTTGGGACTTTAACAACGGGGAATGTCAGCGCTGCGCCACAGCCCTTGCAGACCTTCCCGCGTCGCTGCACAATACGGTTGCGTCTACCGTGATGCAGCGCGAAAACTAACCCCACTCAGGACAACGGTCACTATGCCGAAATATCAGGTCTACTTCGACACCGTAAATGGCGAGACGAAATACAACGTCGATATTGACGAAGGCGAAACACTCGACATGGTGCTGGAAGAGATCCTCTTCGACCTGCGTGAGCGCGGCGACATGCTGAAGGGCGACGGCGAACCGGAAGTCGTCTGGAACGGCAAAACGCTGGACTTTGCCGCGCCTCTGGATGCGCAGGGTGTGCGCCCAAGCGATGTGCTGCGTGTCTCGACGGTGGCAGCGAACGGCTAGTGGCAGACGTGGGCATGCTCGAACGAAGGCTCGCCAACGAGTGGATCTTGCTGCAGGAATTGGCAGACCGGAACCCGGGCCGCATGACCGACCTTTCAATGGATGGCTCGACTCTTACGCTGCGCCTCCACGGGCCCGCCGCGTCCTATGTCGGCACGGATGGACATCTGTGTCTAATTACAAGCCACGCCATCCGTGTCGATTTCCCGGTACACTTTCCGGCAGTCCCCATGGAGATGTTTCTCGCCGTGCCTGTCTTCCATCCCAATATCCATCCGGAAACCTGTTTCGTGTGCCTGTGGGATCGGCATCGCGTCAGTAATACCGTGGAACATGCCATGCATAAGCTGGTGGCCATGCTGGCAGGTGAGCTGCAAAACACCACGCCACTGCACGTGATGCAGCCGCTCGCCGTAGAACACCCCATGCGCAGTGAGCCCATGCCTTTGCTGGGCGTACCGTATGATCGTGGCCCTGCATCTTTGAGCGTCCAATCACCCCCTGACACCGCATCCCCTGTCAGAAGGCGGCGACTGCAATGAGTCTGCTTAACTTAACTGGAGCAGCAGCCACGGCCCGGAAATCATCGCCTGCCAGCACGCCTGCAAACGATGCATCGCAGGTAGCCGCACGCACCGACACGGCTGACCTCGCCGCTCGCCTGCACAGCATGTTTGGCAGTCGCTTTGAGCTGTTGCGGCCCATTGCCATTGGTGGCATGGCGACCATTTTTCAGATGCGCCACCGGATGCACAATGGGCTGTTTGTCGCCAAGGTGCTGCACCCGGAGCTGGTGGACAAACCCGGCATCGTCGCCGGTTTCCGGCTTGAGGCCACGCACGCTGCGCGCCTAGGCAACCATCCTAACGCTGTACCTGTCTTTGACTTCGGTGAGCTGGACGGCCTGTTCTTCCTGCTGATGCCGTATATCGACGGGGCCGATCTGGACCGCATCCTGCTGAAGGCCGGCCCCTTTTCACGGGATGAAACGCTGAACCTGGCCGCGCAGGTCAACAGCCTGCTGTGCCATGCGGAGGCCTGCGGCATCGTGCACGGCGACCTGACCCCGGGCAACATTCGGCTGGATGTCTATGGCCATTACCGTCTGCTGGACCTCGGCATATCGCAGGCGACCGGCGTGCAGACCAGGCCGTACACAGGCGGCACACCGCTTTACAGCAGTCCCGAACAAACGGCGGGCGGTCCTCTGGACGTGCGGAGTGACCTTTACTCGCTGGGCGCGGTACTGTGCGAATGCCTGCAAGGTACACCGGTCTTTCTCGACAGTACACTGGAGAAAATTCAGCAGCGGCATCGTTCTGGAACATGGCAGATGCCCACGGCGCTGAAGGACGGTGACCCGCTGGCTCGTCTGCTGACCATGTTGCTCAGCACCGACCCCACCGCGCGACCGGCGAGTGCCTACGAACTCAGCGGCATCCTGGACGCGCTGGGATGGGCACGCCCCGAATTCCGCCCCGGCCCGGTCGACAAACGCCCGTTCCTGCACGCGCCTGAGGCTCCCACACGCAAGCGGCTGACGCGATAGCCGGGCGCGGATCCGGTTAGGCAACAACTTGCTGCGGATTGGCACTATGAAGCCCTCGTTGGGTATGCGTTCAGACCAAGCTGGACCTTTCGGTGTGCGGACTCCCGCATCCATCGCCAGCACAAACATACGCCTGGGATGCACGTATCCGCTGCTTTCCCGACTACTGACTGTTCGAAGAGAAGCGCGGTCTGTCTAGTCCTCGGCGACGCTATTGTGTCATCCAGAAGGTCAGCTTTGCTGCAAGAACCGGCACCCGTCTTGAGGAACGCCTGATAAGGACCCTTGCCGTCAGTGGAAGAGCTGCGTCCCGGAACTACGCAGCAGCGTTTCAACGTCGTCCAGTGACTGCAATCAAAGGGTCGCTATCGGAGCCGTCCCGCAAGACGTTCGTGCTGATGTCGTGAAAGCCGGACCGCTCTAGGTAGAGGCGTACCAGCGCCGCATGACCTTGGTCGTTGAGCGAACGCCAGATTGCCACTGCCTTGGTCGGGAAACAGCGATTGGAGAAGCTGACGATGAAGGGAGCACCTGGCCGCAGAACGCGACCGACTTCAGCGAACACCTCTAAAGGACGCTGCAGATACTGAACACCGACACAGCACATGGCAGCGTCGCAACTGTCGTCCTCAAACTGCAGAACCGCACTGCGGTTTAGATCCTGCACAAAGCTCCGGCTCAGTCGGGCATTGGCTCGAAGCTCCTCAGCATTCATGCCCTGGCCGATCACCTCAGCGAACTCCGTCTCTGGTGGCAGGTGGCTGATCCAGCTCGACATGAGGTCCAACAGCACTCCTCCAGCGGGCAGGGTAAGCCGGTAGTAAGCGGTGAGTGCCCGCGTCGCTGCTTCGTCTATGTGGGTAACCAGCCGGGCTGGTGCGTAGAACTCCGCGTCGTCGCTCCCGTCCTGCTTGTGAAAAGCTTCCAGCGGTAGCTCGGAAAGGATGTCATTTGTCGCTGCCATCTATCTGGCCTCACTTCATGCTCTCAGACGGCTCGCTGTCACGCGTGGCATGTCCAACCGGATGTGCCTAAATTCTTGCCGGAAGAATCTTCCGAACCGACTCTTCGAGCCGCAAACGGTCCACTTTAACTAAAGACCGGTATAGAAAATTACGTTTTCGCTCGCATCCATCTGCCCACCAGGTTTCTGGTGAGCAGATGGGCACCGACTTTGCTGCGTCCAATTAGGACTTAGCGGATTGCAGGAGGCGCATGGGACGGAAGGGTTACCACCCATGCGCCGGGCTATCTTGCGATCCGATCGAAGATCCAGAACAGGGACCCACTTAGCAGCGCTGCGGCAGGAAGAGTAAACACCCAGGCCATTGCGATATCCCGGATGGTCGACATCTGGAGGCCGCTGCGGTTTGCCGCCATGGTGCCCGCTACGCCGGAGGATAGAACGTGCGTGGTGGATACCGGCAAGCCAGCGCCGTCAGCCAGGCCGATGGTGATCATCGCGGTGATTTCCGCAGCTGCGCCTTGCGCGTAGGTGAGGTGTGTCTTGCCGATCTTTTCTCCCACTGTGATGACGATGCGCTTCCAGCCCACCATGGTTCCAAGGCCGAGGGAGAGCGCTACCGCGACCTTAACCCAGGTTGGAATGAACTTGGTTGATTTATCCAGGAAACCCTTGTAGTTGGCGATGATCTTGACGTCGGCGGGAGCGATCTGCGGGCCGTACTTGGGGAGCAGACGGAACGTTTCGCTGGTCAGGTACATCTGATTGCGCACGTTGGCTTGCATGTCCTGTGGCACATTTCCAAGCGAGCCGTAGCCAACAGCTTCGTTGCGTACGTCGGTCACCATCTGCTGCAGCGCCAGCATCGTGGAGGGCTGGTATTTGTGCGACGAGACGAAACGCTCCAGTTCCTGGCCTGAATCCGCAACGGTCGCGGTGGGTAGAACGTAGTGGCCGACCGACTCAACCACCTGCTGCGAAACCGCGGCGAACGTAGTTACCGAGCCACGGTCGACCGTGTGGTTCAGAGCATAGGCAGTGGGCACAGTTCCAACCAGAATCAACATGATGAGGCCCATGCCTTTCTGGCCATCATTTGAGCCGTGAAAAAAGCTGACTCCTGTGCACGTAAGCACCAGCAACGCACGAATGTAAAACGGCGGTGGTTCTGTACCTTCCGGTGCCTTGTACAGCCGCGGATCGCGCGCCACAAACTTAAACAGCATGAAAATGGCACCTGCCATGACGAAACCGACAAGAGGGGAGAGCAGCAACGCTTTGAATACCTTAAGAACCTGCTCCCAATCCACGCCTGCCGTGCCTGAGTTGCCCTGCATCAGCTGGTTGGCGATGCCGACGCCGAGGATGGATCCGATCATTGTGTGCGAGCTCGATGCAGGCAAGCCGCGATACCAGGTAGCCAGGTTCCAAAGGATGGCGGCTACCAGCAACGCGAACACCATGGAAAAGCCGGAGCCTTTACTTACTTTCAGGATCAGCTCGACCGGCAACAGCGAAATGATGGCGAACGCCACGGCGCCGGAGCTGGTAAGCACACCGATAAAATTCCAGATGCCGGACCAAACCACCGCCACATGCGGCTCCAGCGAATGGGTGTAGATAACGGTAGCGACAGCATTCGCCGTGTCATGGAAGCCGTTCACAAATTCGAAGGCAAGTGCGATCAGCAGCGCCAGGCCAAGCAGCACGAATGGGAAAACAGACGCGGAGTGGACTACCGACAGGTCCGACGAGAGCTTGACGCCGATGTAAATCAGCCCGCATACCAGCATCACAGCGAAGACGATCGCGCCGACTTTGCCGCTCTTTGAATCCTGTAGCTTCTGGTCGAGAATCGACTTGGTAGGAACGGGTGCCGTGGTCGCCATGGGTACCTGACAGAAATGGAAATGGAGGGACGGCATCAGAATACGGTTGGGGCTGGCCGGCGGAGATGAATCCTCAATGAAAGTGACGTGGGAGCGTTAACGTTTTCTGAACTTCGCGCCACAAACGGGCTTTTTTACAGTTCAGTAACAAGCTGACCGTATGTTTATGTGGAGCGTGTGCCTAGCAGAAGCGCGTTCGGAGGATTTTGCGTGAAATTAAGGTCTGTTGTTGCGGGAGCCTTCGCCCTGGTCTCGATGGTTGCGACCGCTGGGGCACAAAGCCTCAACGGCGCGGGTGCTACCTTTCCCAATCCTATTTATTCCAAGTGGTTTTACGAGTTCAGTCAGCAAAAGGGCGGGTTGAAAATCAACTATCAGCCTATTGGGTCGGGCGGTGGCATTCGCCAGGTATCGGACGGAACAGTTGACTTCGGGGCAACGGACGGTCCGATGACCGACGATCAGATGCGCACCGCCAGGGTCAAGACTTTGCATATTCCTACGGTTCTGGGTGCGGTCGTTCCCGTTTACAACCTGAAAGGTGTCAGCAAAGACCTGAACTTCTCCGGCGACGTTCTGGCCGCTATCTACATGGGCGAGATCAAGACCTGGAACGATCCGCGGATCGCGAAGGACAATCCAGGCGTGGCCCTGCCGAACGATCCCATTGTTGCTGTATACCGTTCTGACGGCAGCGGCACCACGTACATCTTTACCGACTACCTGGGCAAGGTAAGCCCTGATTGGCAAAGCAAGGTAGGCAAGGCCACGTCCGTTAAATGGCCCACCGGCATCGGCCAAAAGGGTAATGAAGGCGTTGCAGGCATGGTTCGGCAGACGCCCAACTCTATCGGTTATGTGGAGCTGGTTTACGCATTGCAGAACAAGATGCAGTTCGGTGCGGTGAAAAATGCCGCTGGCAAGTTCGTCAAGGCCAGCACAGAGGGTGTGACTTCGGCCGGGGCCAATGTGAAAAACGGCCCCGCGGATTATCGCGTGTCCATTACAAACGCGCCCGGTGCCGCCACCTATCCCATTTCTTCGTATACCTGGCTGCTCATTCCAGCGCAATCGGCCGACCCCGCCAAAGGAAAGATCCTTGTCGAATTTCTGACCTGGATGCTCGATCATGGTGAGGCCGAGGCTCCCAGCCTTAGCTACGCTGCGCTGCCAACCAGCGTTCAGAACAGTGTTCGCCAGACGATCAAGCAGATCCACTAAGAAGCTGCGACGGCGCGGCTGAGGTCCAGTCGCGCCGATCGATCACTGGCATCCTGTTCCTCGGGGTAGGATGGTTTGCAGCACATCCTTTCCAAGAAAATTCTGTTCCTTTTGCAATCTTCATCTCTCCTGACCAAAGGCCTGACATGATCAACACAGAGCCGAACGCCGTACGGTCACCCTCCGTTGTGGTGACCGCACGTGCCGGTGCCGCACGTGCCGGTGCCGCACCGGATCCGGACGCACCGCAGACGATTTCTCCGGTCCGCGCGTTTCTTATGGGTCGCAGCAGCGGGCGGAAGCTAGATCTGCTGTTTTACGGATTGATGATTCTCTGCGCGGTCAGCATCTTCGCCATCGTGCTGGCTATTATCTTCGTTTTGTTCAAAAACTCCGCAGTTAGCCGTCATCAATTCGGATTTGCCTTCTTCAAGGGCAGCGAATGGGATCCGGTCGGCGGTTTGTTTGGCGCGTGGCCATTTATCGTTGGCACCCTGCTTTCGTCGCTTATTGCCCTGGTCATTGCTGTGCCGCTTGCCCTGGGTGTGGCTATTTTTGTCACAGAGCTTTGCCCGAAGTTTCTTCAGGGGCCAATCTCGTTCCTTACCGAACTGCTCGCCGCCATTCCGAGCGTGGTCTATGGTCTGTGGGGCATCTTCGTACTGGTCCCCATCGTGCGCGATCATGTTGGCCCGGTACTGGCCAGATACCTTGGTTGGACGGGTTTATTCGGCGGCCTGAACATCGGCGTAGGTTTGCTGACCGCAGGCATCATCCTGGCCATCATGATCCTGCCAGTCATCTCGTCTTTGACCCGTGATGTCATGCGGGCCGTACCCACCTCTCAGCGCGAAGCCGTACTTGCACTCGGCGCAACCCGGTGGGAAATGATTCGCGTAGGTGTTCTTCGGAATGCACGCATCGGCATTGTGGGCTCCATCATTCTGGGGCTGGGCCGCGCGCTTGGAGAAACTATGGCCGTCACAATGCTGATCGGCAACAGGGCAGAGGTGCCTCACTCACTGTTTTCCCCGGCGAACACCTTGGCCAGCGTAATCGCAAACGAGTTTTCCGAAGCCACAGGGGACCTGTACTTGAGTTCTCTGATTGAAATCGGCCTGGCATTATTCGCGGTAACCATCGTGGTCAATGCGATTGCGCGTCTGCTGATCTGGGCCGTGACCCGCGGCGCACCAGCAAGGATGGCCTAAGCCATGGCGATAGAACCCATAGCACCACCGCTGCCCGACAACACGCCCGGACCGGTGCCCGGTTCAGAACCGGCTGCCGCCGGCCCTCGCCGCAACAGGAACCTGTTGCGCAGCCTGATCGACCGTAGCATCACCGGCTTGTCGATCCTGGCGACCATCATTGTTCTTGCGCCGCTGGTCGCGATTCTGGTCTACCTGCTTTACAAAGGCTTCAGTTCGCTCAATTTTGCGTTCTTTACCCAGGCACCGCGACCGGTGGGTGAAGCCGGAGGAGGTATGGCCAACGCCATCGTCGGCTCTGGTATCGTCTTGGCAATCGCAAGCGCTATTGGGATACCGGTCGGCATCGGCGCCGGTGTTTTTCTGGCGGAATATGGTCGCAACGGCATCTTCGCAAACTTTGTGCGGTTCACGGCCGATGTGCTCAATGGAGTGCCTTCGATCGTCATGGGCATTGCGGCCTACTCCCTGATTGTCGTAAGGCAGCACCACTTCAGTGCCATGGCCGGGGGCATTGCGCTCGCCATCATGATGGTTCCAACGATCACCCGGACCACCGAAGAGATGCTCGAGACAGTGCCGGGCGCGGTGCGTGAAGCGGCCCTTGGACTCGGGATCCCCAAGTGGCGCACCACGCTCTCAGTCGTTCTGCGTACGGCATCACCAGGCATTATCACCGGCTGTATGCTCGCGTTCTCGCGTGTCGCCGGCGAAACTGCGCCGCTGCTGTTTACTGCTTTCGGCAATCAGTTCTGGAGCGTCAAGCTGGACCAGCCAATTGCCGCGCTTCCATTGCAGATTTACATCTACGCGGTTTCACCCTATGACGAGTGGCACCGCCTGGCATGGGCTGGAGCACTCGTGCTTATTATTCTGATCATGGCATCCGTCACACTCGTGCGTATCTTCGCCGGTCGCGGCGTTCTCAAGGGGAATAGTTAACAGTGGGCGTCGCAATCGAAGTGAAAGACCTGAATGCCTGGTATGGCACAACCCATACCCTGCAGGGGATTACCCTCAACATTCCAGCCAACCGTGCGACCGCCCTTATTGGGCCATCCGGTTGCGGCAAATCGACGTTTGTACGGTGCCTGAACCGCATGCACGAAACCAATCCTACGGCGCGTGCCACGGGCACGGTCCGCATGGGCAATGTCGACATTTACGCCGACGCCTCCCCGGTGGAAATCCGGCGACGTATTGGCATGGTGTTTCAGCGACCGAATCCGTTCCCAACCATGTCGATCTACGACAACGTTGCTAGTGGCCTGAAGCTCAACGGGTATAGCAACAAGCGCGAGCTTGACATCGTGGTGGAGAGTTCGCTGCAAAAGGCCGCCCTGTGGAACGAGGTAAAGGACGACCTGAAGAAGAAGTCCGGTGCATCGCTCTCAGGCGGTCAGCAGCAACGACTCTGCATTGCGCGCGCGCTCGCCGTCGATCCGGAGGTGCTGCTCATGGACGAGCCAGCCTCGGCGCTTGATCCAGTCTCAACCTCGAAGATTGAAGACCTTATCTTTCAGCTCAAGCGTGAGTACACCATCGTGATCGTGACGCACAATATGCAGCAGGCGGCGCGCGTTGCAGAAAACACGGGCTTCTTCCTCTCCGGTCACCTGATCGAGTTCGATGCCACTGACAAGATCTTTACCAACCCGGGCGACAAGCGCACGGAAGACTACATCACGGGAAGGTTCGGCTGATGCGTCAAAACTTTCACCAGCAACTCGACGAGTTGAAGGCCCGGCTCCTCAAGATGGCCCACCAGGTGGATCGTTCCTTTGGTGATTCCATCGAGGCCTACCGCACTGCCGATCTCGACCTTAGCCAGCGGGTAATCGGCGCTGAAGTGCAGATCAACATGATGGAGCGCGAGATTGATCGCCTGGCGATCGACCTGCTCGCACTTGAGCAGCCGACAGCGATCGACCTGCGTTTCATCCTATCCATCATGCGCATCAACTCAGACCTTGAGCGCGTCGGAGACCAGTCGGTCAGCATTGCCACACGTGTTCATGAACTGAGTTCATCGCAGCCTTACGATTTTCAGGTAAACATACCGCTACTGGCCAGCCACGCCCGTGAGATGTTCGCCATCGCGATGCGCTCGTTTACCGATGGAAATGCCGATCTCGCAAACACCGTGCTTGCGCTGGACGATGAGGTCGACAGCATGAATGCCGAAGCCTTCACCAGCCTCAGCCGGTTGATCGCCAGTCGCCCCGACCTCGCGCCCCAGGCTATGAACATGCTGATCGTCGCGCGGAACATTGAGCGCGTCGCTGACCACGCCACGAACATAGCCGAGGACGTTATCTTCTGGCGTAGCGGCGATGACATTCGTCACGGCGGTCATCACGCTTAACTGCCTTCCTAGGTTTTCGGGCTAATCGCATACCTCCACGCGCAGCATCCTCGCTCCCTAGTTTCAGCATTCTGAATCTTTGTGAATGTTCCATCAATTCAGCATGCAGGCGCCGTAACGGTTCTTGTTATTAGCCATACGTTCACATAATGCAGTAACAATGGCATATCGCAAGAGAGCCCACGCACAACGGTCATTCACAGGAACCGTTTGCCTGAACTTGCGCTTGAGGAATTCATGAACAAACCGCTCCATCTGTCCATTGCATGTGTGCTGATCGCAACTGTGCCGGTCGCCGCCCAAACTGCGAGCACAGCGACGAAGAAGTTGTCGGACGTCGTAACCCCAGCGACGAAGTCCAGCACAAGGTCGAAAGCGACTACGCGCCGCCATCCTGTGCGCGCGGAGAGTGCTACGGTCGATCAGGTCCGTTTGCTACGCTCTGAGATGCAGGCGCAGATCGATGGCTTGAAGACGCAACTGGCTGAACGTGACACGCGTATCGCCGAGGCGCAGGCCGCCGTGACCGCGGCACAAAGTCAGGCCATCATCGCTGCCACGCGCAGCGAGCAAATGGATACGATCAACGCGCAAAACACAGACAAGATTCAGACGTTGCAAAGTACAGTTGCCGATCTGCAAATTGCCAACAATGGACTGACCCAGACCGTCATTAACAACAAGACGGACCTGCAGGAGCAGCTTGAGTCACCATCGGTGCTGCACTACAAGGGACTGACGATCACTCCAGTTGCGTTCTTTGCGTTCGAAGGCGTGTTTCGGAACCGTTCTGTAAACTCCGACATTAACACTCCCTTCAACTCAATTCCCCTACCCTCGGCAAACGAGGGCCACGTCAGCGAGTTGAACTTCACTGGCCGCCAGAGCCGCCTGGGTGGATTGTTTGAAGGTAACGCCGGCAAGTACAAGCTCTCCGGCTACTTCGAGGCCGACTTCCTTAGCGCGGGTGTGACCTCTAATAACAACCAATCAGAGAGTTATACCTTCCGGCAACGCCAGATCTGGGGCAAGGTAGAAACCAAAGCAGGCTTCGGCGTAGTTGGTGGTCAAATGTGGTCGTTGGTGACTGAGAACGGTCTCAGCACAAACAACCGTACAGAGAAGTTGCCAAACACGGTCGACCCACAGTACATGGTTGGCTTTAATTGGGCGCGGCAGCCAGGAGTCCGTATCCAGCAGCGGTTCGGCGACCCGAAGACCGGGGCACTTACCGTCGCGGCCTCATTGGAAGAAGCGCAGATCACCAACTTTACCGCCACCTCTGCCACGACGGGTGCAGTGCCGACGAATTTCTTTTTCTCTGGAACAGGTGTAAATGGTGGTTTGTACAATGCCTTCAACGGCACCTACGCCAACAACGTAGCGCCTGATGTCATCGTAAAAGCCGCATACGACTTGCCCAAGGCCCACTTCGAAGTGGGAGGGTTGGCCCGCTTTATGCGTAACTTCACTTACCCCATTCTTAGCCTTAGTGCACCCACCACGGCCGCTCCTGGTGGCACCTATACGTACGCTGCGAACTACGTCTCCAACACAAGAACCGGCGGTGGTGTGTTCGGTAGCGCACGTGTCTCGCCAAGCAAGTACGCAGACCTGGCGGTGCAGGTGATGGCTGGCCAGGGCACAGGCCGGTACGGTTCGTCGCAACTGGCAGATGCCACTATTCGCCCAGACGGAACACTTGAGCCGCTCCGGAACTACCACGGTTTATTCAGCCTGGAGACGCACCCTACCAAGCGGCTGGACGCTTATGCCTATTACGGTGGCGAATATGCTCAGCGCACCTACTACAGCACCGCGAACGGTTCACTAATCGGCTACGGCGCGCCAAACCTGAGCAACGCCGGTTGCTACGCATTGCCTGTCAATCCTGCCTCGTCCACGGGCGGGTCAGACGCGGCAGTCACCTGCGCCGCACCTACCCGCTACATACAAGAGGGAATGATCGGCGCAACCTACCGCGTTGTGAACAGCCCCAAGTACGGCCGGCTGCAGTACCAGGTGACGTATAGCTATTTGCAGCGCAACCTTTGGACCGGCTCCGTAACGGCAGTCGTAGCGAACCAGCCATCCTCCCGCCCAACCGGTCCCCGCGCCCTTGACAATATGATCCACGTCGGCATGCGGTACTACATCCCGTAGAGCGTTCGCGGCTTGCTGATTAGGTCAGCCTAGAGCCACTCCTCTTACGACAAAAGCCTGCAGGGTCGTACTCGAGTAGTGTTTGCGCACTATCTTATTGCTTAGTACCCACTGGTCTTAGTTGTTTAATTCAGAACCAGGGTATTAGCCGTCAATAAATCAAATGGTTGAAGTACTTATCCTCTGGTGAGCAGCATCAGCACTAACGAACGATAAGCCTCCAAGCGGATAGTGCTTCAGCCTGACGATGTAACAATTTGCTGCAGAGCTTTGCTCGGCTCTTGTTCGCCAAGCCTGAGCAGTGTCAGAAATCTATTGTTTAGGGCCTTGGGTAACACACAGATGCAACGAAAGAATCGGCTACGGTCCTTTGTGGACCGTAGCCGGTGTAGTTTCGTCACTTGTCGCTGTTGTCTTGTTACAGCGCCGACACCACCGTAAAGTTCGTGCTTCCGTGGACCGTGCCCAACGTTACCGTCACGCTTCCGATGCCCGCACCCAACGGGCTGAACCGGCCGGCCTGGGATATGTTGCCCAGGGCGATGCCTGACGTAATGGCCCAGTTCACCGAGTTTGTGATGTTCTGGGTTGATCCGTCACTGTAGTTGCCGGTCGCCGTGAACTGGATTGACCGTCCCGCCAGGTTCACCACAATAGAGTTGACCGGCGTGACCGAGATGGATTGCAGCAGGGGCGCGCGCACCGTTAGGGGCAGGGTTCCTTCCACACCGTTGAGTGTTGCTGCTGCGGTGAAGTTGCCCACTGTCAGCCCGCTTGCCACGCCGGTGGTGCTGACGAGGCCAACAGATCCATTCAGAGAGCTCCACGTTACCGCAGACGTCAGGTCCTGCGTCGAGCCGTCCGAGTACATGCCCTGCGCGGTCAACTGCGTAGAGAAGCCAAGGGCAAAGCTCGTTGCCGGTGCCTGTACTGCGATGCCCTGCAACACTGCCGCCGTCACGGTTACCGTCACGCTCTGGCTTACGCCATTCAGCGTTGCGGTCACCACCGACGTGCCCGTGTGGAGGCCGGTAAAGACGCCCACGCTGCTCACCGTTCCTACCGTAGGCGTCTGCGCACTCCACTGCACCTGCGCACTCACATCCTGTGTCGACCCGTCCGTGTACGTTCCACGTGCGGTCAGTTGGGTATGCAGACCAGTAGCAATGCTGGGCGATGCGGGCAGCAGGGTCAGCGTGTTCAGCGTCGCTGCTGTCGTCGTCACCGTTGCAGACCCGGAAATGCCCTGCACCGTTGCGTGCACCTGGGTCGTTCCGCTAGCCGTTGCATGCACCACGCCGGTGTTGTTTACCGTCGCGACGGAGGCAGCATCGCTGGTCCAGGTTGCTGCTCCGGTCAGGTTCGCGGTGCTGTTGTCGGTATACGTTCCCGTTACCATCAACTGCGTCGTCGTTCCTGCCGGCAGGCTCACCGGGTTTGGTGTTACCTGTATTGAGCGCAGTGCGGCAGACTGCACCGTCACCGCCGCCTGGCCCAGCACCGAGCCCAGGTGTGCGACGACGTTTACGTTGCCAGCAGCCGTAGTCGACAGCAGACCATTGCTACCCGCAGAATTGCTGATCACCGCGGAATTACCGTCTACGCTCCACCACACGGACGAGGTCACATTCTGCTGACTTCCGTCGCTCATGGTCGCCGTCGCAGCAAACTGTTGCGTTTGGCCAGCTGGCAGCGTCACTGAACTCGGGGTGACGGCAATAGCCGTCGGCACCGCGCTCGTTGTGTTCAGGTTCACCGTTCCCGTCACGCCGTTTGGACCGGTCGCCGTGATGGTCACACTTCCTGCTCCGACGACCGCTACGTTACCGGTCGCGTTCACTGTTGCGACCGAAGGCGCAGAGCTAGTCCACGTCAGCGTCGCCGTCAAATCCTGCGTACTGCCATCCGTGTATGTTCCCGTTGCCGTGAACTGCTGGTTGGTGCCTGCCGCCAGGTTCACGCTGCTCGGCGTCAGGGTGATCCCCGTGAGCGCCGCCTGCGTAACCGTCACGGGCAGTTGCGTTGTGGCACTGCCGACGGTGATCTGCACCGTTGCCGTGCCGGTTCCAACGCTGTGCAGCATACCGTCTGGCCCAACCGTGACCACCGCTGGGTTGGACGATGTGTACACCGCGCTGTTCGTCACGTTCTGCGATGTGCCATCTGAAAAGTTGGCCGTCACCAGCATCTGCTGCACGCCACCGCTAGGCAAGCTCACCAATGCTGGAGACACCTGCACGTTCACCGCTGTTGCCGCCGTCACGGTCAGCGTCGTTGCGACTGCTGGC
>JBPBQP010000025.1:0-14506 GCA_050954745.1 Janthinobacterium lividum
CCGTTGGCACTGACAAAATGCTGGTAGCCGCGGGCCTTGTGGCCAGCATGGGCGAGGCAAGACGCAAGCGCGCAGAGAGCGCGGTCAAGGTAGAGGGTGAGGTGGTCAGCGACGTTCGCCTTACACTGCCTGCGCTGCCGGTCACGCTAACCGTGAAGCTGGGTAAAAAGACCAAGCTGGTGACGATTACCTAGGTTGCGGGCGGCGCTTTATATAAAATCACGCGGTCTCGACCGGCATGCTTTGCCTGGTACAGTGCGGCATCCGCCTGGTCTACCAATTCGTCAGACAGGCCGTGATCCATGTACATGGCCAGCCCGATGCTGACCGTGACGGGCGTTTTCTTCCATGGAAAGTTTCGGGTCGCTTTCAGCATGCGATCGGCCAGGTTGTAGGCGGCGTTGATGTCGGTCCCGGGCAGCAGCACCGCAAACTCTTCGCCACCAAAGCGGCAGGCAACGTCTTCACCGCGTTTCACGCCGTTCAACACCTCGGCGATCTCTTTCAGCACACTGTCGCCAAACGGGTGGCCGTGCTGGTCGTTGACGCGTTTGAAATGGTCCACGTCTATGAGCATGAGCGTGAGCGGCTGCTTTGCACGGTGTGCGGACATGATGCTGGTTTCCAGGCGGGCGTCAAACGCGCGGCGATTCCAAAGGCCGGTGAGAGAGTCGGTCAGCGCCAGGCTGCTTAGCTTGCGGTTCGCCTCCTGCAGTTCATCGCGGGTGCGTTGCAGTTCGGCTTCGCGCAGCATCTGTTCGGTCAGGTCAATCGCGCTGCCCGCCAGCATGGGTTCGCCAGCCATGTTCACGCAGCGTATCTCGTAAGTCTTCCAATGACTAACGGTTCCATTCGGCTCTGGCACATCCACTGAGGTTACCTGTGGCAAGCCTGTGGTCAGAACCGCGTCCTCCTTGAGCTTCAGCGAATCTGCCAACTCCCTGTCCCACAGGTCATGGTTTGTCTTTCCCATCCATGCCTTGCGATCCACCCGGAACCGCTCTGCAAGTGCGGCGTTGTAGAAGCAGAAGCGTCCCTTGTCGTCTTTCAGGTAGATGCTGATCGGCACGTGGTCCAGCACCAGGTTGAACATCTTCTGTTCGCGGTCACGCTCTGCAGCCATGCGTTCCATGGCGCGTGCGTGGGTGCGGGTCTGCAGCGTGCGGCTGACCTGTCGGCTCAGGATGGCCATCACCATCTGCTGCTCCGCTGTGAGCGTGGAGGGTTTTGAGTCCATGACGCACAGTGCGCCTATTGCCGTTCCGTCTTCACTGAGCAACGGCATCCCCGCGTAAAAGCGAATGCCTGCCTGTAGCCAGACGTCTGCATAGTGCATGTTGGACTGCTCTTGCAGGTCTTCCACCATCATCAACCGGTTGTCCTGAATGGTGTACTGGCACATGGAGTCGCCCACCGGAACCGTGGTTGAGCCGCTGAGGCCAATTCGCGCACGGGTTGTTAGCGTGGTCTCATCCAGCAGCGTCACGGCGCCCATCGGCATGTCGCAGATCAACGTTGTCAGGGTGACCAGGTCGTCCAGTTCAGGAATGGGGGCATCGTCCAGCAGTTGAAGCTCACGCAGCAGTGCGCCTCGCCGCTGGGCTGCTAAATCGGGTGCGCTGCTTACAGAAGGGGATGTCAAAGCCGGTACAACCTCCGTGGTGCCTATTCTTGTATCGGCAGGACTTTAGCTGTCCTGAGTTACGACAGGACCTTTGGCATCCCTCTTAAGTACGGTAAAAGCACGTGTGTGATCGTGAGGAAACAGGATCAGCCAGTTTTCAGGCACGGCGCGTGCGTAAAAACGCTTGCGCTCCTCAATAGTGCGCAGCGGATCAAGGTCAAACCCCATGGCCCAGCCGACGTCCAGGTGCGCCGCCGTTGGTATCAGGTCGCTGATAAAGCAGGCGTGTTCGCCGCCGCTTTCAATGTGGACCGCCATCAAGTTCGCGGTGTGGCCTGGAAAGCATTCCACGCGAATGCCGGGGCAGATGTCAGCTTCGCCACCTTCGACCAGTCGCATCTGGCCGCTGGCGATCATGGGCTCGTAGTTAGCCGCGACATAGCTGACGCGGTCGCGCTCCCACTGCCTGCGGCCGTGTTCTACCTCGCCGCGGTGAGCGATGTACTCGGCATTCCGAAAGAAGGGCCTCGCCGCGCCGCTGCTGTCCAGGATGGTGTTCCAGCCGCAGTGGTCCCAGTGCAGGTGCGTGTTGATGACGATGTCGACGTCTTCCGGTGCAATGCCGGCGGCCGCCAGCGATGCGGGCAACCGCTCCTGCGTGGCGTAGATGGCCTTCAACTTGGGTGCCATTTTGTTGCCAAAGCCGGTTTCGATCAGCACGGTTTTGCCACCGATACGCACCACCACGCAGTTCAGGCCGATTGAGATGCGGTTGAACTCGTCCGCCTGAACCTTGCGGGACCACAGCGTCTTCGGTACGACGCCGAACATGGCACCGCCGTCGAAGCGGCAGGTGCCGTCGGTGCAGACGATGATCTCGGCGTCACCGACGGTAGCGCGTGCGCGAATCAGATCCTGGTCGTCGGCGGCAAGGGAAAGAATGGGCATAACCCATTTAGGGTAGCGCGGCGTTCCTGCACTGCGGGCACTTCTTCGGCTATGCTGAAGGCACACAGAAACACAGGCGCGGCAGGGTAACCAGTTTGGTTAGCTACCTTCAATACATCTGGAAGGCGGAACGGGTGAACGGACGCGTACGCAGCGGGCGTGAACGAATCGGCACTGCTTGTCGGTGGGTCGGCGTGTTGTTGCTGGCTGCCTGGCTGCTGCCGTACCTGTATGGCACCGTATCCGCACGCTTGGGCCTTGCCCGCTTTCAATCCGAACATGCAGAAACCATCTCCTGGGCACCGGGCCGAGTGAGCGCTTATCGCCGTGCATTGCGGGTTGCCATGCCGATGCCGGAAGCCGTGCTGCGCATACCCAGCGCCGATCTGGAAGTGCCGGTTCTGGAGGGCACTTCTGACCCCGTGCTGAACCGCGCCGTGGGACACATCACAGGAACGTCACCCTTCGGATCAGGCGCCAATATTGTGCTGGCCGGCCATCGCGACGGCTTCTTTCGCAGGCTCAAGAATGTGGCTGTCGGCGACCGCATTGAAGTTGCGCGCGCAGGTGGTGTGGACACCTACCGCGTGGACGAACTCAAGGTTGTGGATCGCAACGATACGTCTGCGCTGCGCCCGACGCACACGCCCACGTTGACTCTTGTGACGTGTTACCCGTTTGTCTATCTTGGCGCGGCACCGCAGCGTTATATCGTTCGCGCGTCGCCGGTTGCGCCGCTCACTCAACCTAACCTTTAGCCGCAGCACACCCTGGAGACTATTTATGCAGCCGTTGATGAACCGTTCCGTGAGCCGTCTTGCCCTTGCCTTCAGCCTGCTTTCGATCGTCCCGGTTGCGCTGCATGCTGCGGCTGTTGCGGGTAGCAGCACCGTGGTGTACGTGGGCGGCGACAGCATGGTTGTGAACCGCGCCAGCGACGGCATCACGTACAGCTACAAGGTGCAGCCCTCAGACAAGATCGCCACCGACGGCGGCAGCGTCGCTGTTTCAAGCCTGAAGCCGGGTGCCGTGCTTACCGGCACGCCCGCGGGCAACGGCCGGCCCATCGACGACGCCAGCGTCGTCAGCGGTAAGGTCGTCAGCGTCTCCCCGCCCAATACGCTGATCGTCAGCGTGGCTGGGGAAAACAAGCAGGTGATGATCCCGTCGGGCACCGTCAGCGATGGCGGCAAGGAAACACCCTTTGCCGCCGTAAAGCCCGGTGACGAGGTGCAGTTGACCATGGTCGTCGTACGCGCCGAAGGCGACAACCGTCCGCTGAATGCCGTGAAGACGCCCGCGCAGCAGGGTTCGCTGGCACTGTTCATGGAACCCAACATGGAGATGCCGGACACCGGCAGCAACCTGCCGCTGTACGGCGTCGCTGGCGCAGCGCTGCTGGCGTTGGGTGTCGGTCTCAAGAGCCGTAAGCGCGCGTAAGTTCTACGGGAATTTGGTCACAAGAAGCACGGTCGCTGAGCCTTAGCGACCGTGCTTCTTTTTTGTTGGGGCACTTACGGAACCAATCGTTTGCGCCTCGCGTAAGGGTATTCAGTTCGGCTTGCTGCAGACTTTGCATTCCACTTGCAGGTGGCGCGCGTATCTGTTCGTAAGCACCGGACGGACAAAGGACACCCTATGAACCAGCAGCTTCGCGCCGCTGCCTCCGTGGCGGCGCTCATGCTTTCGCACGCTCCGAAACAGGCCGCGGCACAGGTCCGTGTCGTCGACGCAGCGCCTTGCGTGAACGGAGCGCCGCTGGCCGGCTTTGCCCGCGACAGCACCGGTGCGACCATTGCGGAAGCTGCCGTAACGCTGGATGGTGGTAGCGAAACCCGCACAGCCAGCACCGGTCGGTTTGTCTTTCCCTGCGTTCCGGCTGGCGCGCACACGCTGCACATCGCCGCAGAAAGCTTTGCCCCGCTGGATGTGGATCTGCCTGCCAATCGCAAGCCGGGCGATCTTCTGCTGGTGCTGCGACCCGAGGCCGTGGAGCAAACCATGGACGTGACTGCCAGCGCCACGCGCGGCGTCGACGCCACCGAGACCGGTGTCTCCCGCGTGCTGCAGGGTGACGATCTGAAAGCACTGGCCGACGACCCCGACGACCTCTTGCGCGAGCTGCAGCAGCTATCCGCCGGTGCGGGCGGCAATCCCAGCGACGCGCGCATCACCGTGGACGGCTTCCAGGGCGCAAGCCGCCTGCCGCCGAAGTCATCCATCGCCTACATCAAGGTCAACCCTGACCTGTTTTCAGCGGAGTACCAGGAGCCACCGTACACCGGCGGACGCATCGAGGTGTACACCAAGCCCGGCCAGCCGCGCATCCATGGAGCGTTGTTTCTGAACTATGGCGGGTCTGCGTTAAACGCGAGCGATCCGTTCTCCATCTCCAAGGGCAAGATCGGCAAGCAGCGCTATGGCTTCGACCTGAGCGGGCCCGTGCGCAAACAGGGCAGCGACTTTGCGCTGAACCTGGAACATCGCGGCATCGACAGCGTGTCCGCGGTGAACGCCGTAACGCTCGACAGCGCGGGCAACACCACGCCGCTGTTGCAGACCGTCGCAACGCCTGAAAGCCTGTGGAACGCCAGTGCGCGGCTGGCCTGGCAGCTTGGCCCGAAAAACACTTTCACCAGCACCTACACCGCCGCAGACAACAACCG
Source organism: Janthinobacterium lividum (assembly GCA_050954745.1). Classification (GTDB taxonomy): domain Bacteria; phylum Acidobacteriota; class Terriglobia; order Terriglobales; family Acidobacteriaceae; genus Terriglobus. The sequence goes on from JBPBQP010000025.1 coordinate 5,239, forward strand.
CACCAATCAGGGCGTGGGCGGCAGCACGCTGCTGGAGGCAGGCAGCAGCATCGAGACCTACGAACACACCGTGCGCCTGATCAACATCACCACGGCAACGCCAAACCTGATGCACGAGGCGCGGGTGAGCTTTCGCTGGCTTGGCAATCTGTCGACGCCCAACTCCACCGCGCCACAGGTGCAGGTGGCGGGCGCCTTTACTGGCGGCGGCGCAGAACTGGGCGCGCAGCAGATTCGCGAGTTCGGCATGGAGGTCGCGGACGACGCCATCTGGACGCGCGGTGCGCACACCATGAAGCTGGGTATTAACCTGCGCACGTATCGCGAACAGCAGCAGATTACACAAAACTTCAACGGTACCTACATCTTTGGCGGTGGCTCCGCACCGGTGCTGGATGCAAACGGCAACCCGATCGCGGGCAGCAGCGCGATCGTTAGCGGGCTGGAACAGTACCGCCGCGCTCGGCTGGCGCTACCCGGCGGCACACCCACCGCGTACACGGGCGTAACAGGGTCGCCACAGATTAACTACCTGCAGACCCGCGGTTCCATCTTTGCGCAGGACGAGTGGAAGCTGCGACCCAACCTGAAGCTGTCGTACGGCGTTCGTTATTACGCGCAGAACGATCCGAAAACGCTGCTGAACCTGGTGCCGCGCATTGGTGTGGCGTGGTCGCCAGACAAGGCGCAGAAGTGGACGATCAAGGCTCACTTCGGCATGTTCAACGACCGCTATAGCACGGAAGACTGGACGGAACTGCGCCGCCTGGATGGCGTAAACCGCGTCAGCAACATCGTCTACTCGCCCGTGTATGGCAATCCACTCACCGGCGCGACACCGATCCAGACCGTGCGCACCACGGCACCCGGCTTCAGCAATGGCACCTTCAGCGAAGAGCAGGTGGAGGTGGACCGCAGCCTGCCCGGCGGTTGGAATGTGCAGGGAACCTTCTACTGGCTGCGCGGCTGGAACTTCGCACGCAGCGCCAACATCAACTCGCCGCTTAACGGCCAGCCCAATGGTCCGCGACCCGGCGCAGCCAACGTGAATGTGTTGCAGGCGCAGAACAGCGGGTCCATGAAGGGCGACATCGAGTTCGTCAGCGTAGAGCAGCACAAGCTGAAGTGGATGGGTATTTACGTCGGCTATGCGCGCGTGGACCTGCGCGACAACACGAATGACAACACCTTCTTTACGCCGCAGAGCTCTTCCACCGACGCCGGGGAATACGCTCGACGCACCCAGCAGGACCAGCACCAGATCTTCGGCAGCGGCAACCTGCACCTGCCCTATAAAGTCGATTTCGACTCGAATTACTACCTGGGCAGCGGCAACGCGTTCAACATCACGACGGGCTTCGACAACAACGGCGACGGCAACTTCAACGATCGGCCAACCTATGCCCGCACGGGCGACCCGAACGCGGTGAAGACACGCTACGGCAACCTGGTTGCCACTGGCGGGACCGGTGTGGTTCCGCGCAATACCGGCGGCATGCCCTTTCGCGTATACCTCGACGGCAACCTGAGCCGGTCGTTCGTGCTGACGCCACACGCTGCGAAAGAGCGGCTGCAGACGCTGGCGGTCAACGTGCGCTCGGCCAACCTGCTGAACCATACCAACGTACGGCAGGTGGGTGGCGTGCTGGGATCGCCGCTGTTCGGCAGGGCGTACCAGGCAGACTCTGGTCGGCGAGTTGAGGTCGGTGTGCGCTACAGCTTTTAGTCACTGCCCACTTTTTGGTTTGTCAATCCCGCAGCGAAGCGGAGGGATCGGCATGTGTGCCAGCATGCGTGACCCAGCCCGGGCAGGTCACGCACGCCCGGGTCTTCCGCGCGAAGCCGCTTGCGACTTGCTCCTACCGCACCCTAGAATCGTGCGCGTGGCGTCACAGCGTGACGCCGGGACGGCAACTACCATGAGCTTTACACGACGCGATTTTGGAAAGCTGGCTGCGGCCAGCCTTTCCGCAGCGGCCCTTCGGCCAGGTACTCTTTTTGCGCAGACCATGCCCGATTCGACCGTCCACGGCGTCGACCTGGGCGTTATCAGCTACAGCTATCGGCAGATGAAGCCGTTCGACGCGAATGCCGTGTTGAAGTACACGCTGGAAAACGGCATCGATGCGGTTGAGCTTGAGAACGTGCAGGAATCGTGGGCGGGTGCGCCTGCCGCGCCGCCGCGTCCCATGCCCGCCCGTCCGTCGCCCGGCATGCAGGTCGGCGAGCAGCGCCCCAAGCCATCGCCGGAGTTCCTGGCGGCGCAGGCCGCGCACGGCGAAGCCATGACCAAGTGGCGGCTCTCTGTGCCCATGACGAAGTACGAAGCGCTGCGCAAGATGTACAACAACGCCGGCGTGCGTATTTACGCGTTCAAAATTACGCTGAACATGAAGATGCCGGATGCGGAATTTGACTACGCCTTCAAGGCCGCCAAGGCCTGCGGTGCCAATCAGTTGACCATGGAAATGCCGGACGGCAATCCGGAACTGACCAAGCGTATCGGCGACTTCGCCAGCAAATACAAGATGATGGTCGGCTACCACGCCCACCTGCAGGCCAAGCCTGACACCTGGGACGAGGCCATGGCGCAGTCGCCCTATAACGGCATCAACCTCGATCTGGGCCACTACACCGCCGCAGGCAATCATGACGCGGTGGCCTTTATCCAGAAGAACCACGCACGCATCACCAGCATGCACGTGAAGGATCGCAAGTTTCCTGAAAGCGGCGGTCAGAATACCCCCTTTGGCGAAGGCGACACACCCATCAAGGCTGCGCTGCAGTTGATGAAGAAGGAAGGCTACAAGTTTCCGGCCACCATTGAAATGGAATACACCGTACCTGCAGACTCTGACGCCGTGAAGGAAGTGGGCAAGTGCCTTGCCTACTGCAAGGCTTGCCTGGCGTAGGGGAACCGTTCGGCGGAATAAGACAAACTAATATGCAAAATCGTCCCAGGAAAGCGAGCCTCCCTGGGACGATCCGGTTTGCACTCAACGTTTATTGGCTTCAGGGCTTGCGGTGCCTAGAAGATAACCTTCAGGGCAAGTTGAACATTGAAGGGTTCACCCGGGCCGATGCCTGGTGCGCCGTTGTAGTAACCAATGGTTTGCGTAATGGTGCCGAAGGCACTGCCATCCGAAAGATAGTTGTCGGGCGGTGCAAGGTTGGCGCGATTAAACAGGTTGAACATTTCCGCACGAAGCTGCGTGCGCAGTGCGTGGCTGTGGACTTCGAACGTATTGTTCTTGAAGACCGAAAGATCAACCGCTCCGTAGCCGGGGGCGGTGTTCTGATTACGCCGGATGTTTCCGAACGAGGCGTTGGTCGGCAGGGCGTAAGCGCCCGGCGTAAGCCACTGCACCTGCCCGTTTACGATCGCCTTCGATGCGCCGGCATACGGGCTGACGCCAGGAACCACGTTCACCCGGTCTTCTCCCTCGCCCGTCCCCGAGGTATCTGTGCCGGTGTAGATGGAATATGGCTGGCCAGAGTGGAACGAAACGAGCGAGTTCAACTGAAAGCCATTCGTCAGTGCGCGCAAGTGGGATGAGTTTGGCAGGTCGTACACCAGGTCAGCCACAAAAGCATGCCGTGTGTCGTAATCCATATTGCCGTAGTCGAACGTTGGATTCAGCGAGTTCGTCAGGTTGGCATTGCGGTACTGCGTAAGTATGTCGAGACCATGCGCCCATGTGTAGGAGAACTGGCTTGACAGGTGGTGCCAGCCCGCTGTCTTCAACGTGGTCTGCAATGAGTTGTAGTTGGAGTTTCCTATGGAAGCGACTTCATTAATGGTTCCGTAATTAGGGAACTGCGCGCCGTAAGGGCGGGTCAGATTCTGCGCAGAAGTTCCCGCAGCCGTGCTGCCGGGTGCGGCCTGGTTGATGTCATGGTTGACCAGCAGTTTGCGTGACTGCGCGCCGACGTAGCCCAGGGTAAAGATGGTCTTCGCTCCGAACGCCCGCTCAAGGTTCAGGTTGTAATTGAAGGTGTAAGAAGGTCGAAGGTTCGGGCTTATGGAGAACAGGTTGTAATTGGTATTGGGGTCATAAGCCGTTGCGGTGGGGAATAGAAGCTTGTTCGCGGTAATTACGGTGTTGGTCGCTGACAGGGTTGAAACAGGTGACGGACCGCCCGGGTTCGACTCCGCGCCGGACGCGCCGCCGTTCGGTGGCCGGTTGTCCAGAAAGGGATTCAGGTTTGGCTGGTCGAAAAACATACCGAAGCCGCCGCGCAGTACGGTGGTTGGCACCCGCAGGGTTGAACGAGAAGCCGACTCGGGGGCTGAAATCGACCAATGCGCTGGGAAAGAGCGATGCGATCTGCGCACCCTGGAAGACAAGGCCGTTGATTGCACCCGTGGCGTTGGGCCGAAAGACCGACAGGTCCTTGGTGCTGTTGTGCATCGGCCCCAGGTAGTCGTAGCGAATGCCATAGTTCAGATTTAACCGCTGGCTTACCTGGAAGGCGTCTCCGACTGAGCCAGAGAAGTTGTTCACAAACACTTCGCGTTCGGTGTTACCGCGAACGATCTGCGCCTGCTGGGTACAGCCAATCAGAAAGTCAGCAAGGGAGAGGATCTGTGCGCCATTCGCCTGCGCCGCAATCTTGTTGACGTAGGCCTGTTGCGCGGCGGTCGGGGCGGTGTAACCGTATTGTGCCTGGCACGGTGCAGACTGGAAGCCGACGTTGCCTGCAGCGGCGCTGGCTACATAACCCCAAGGCCCCTGCGTGCCGGGAAACGAAAAGTTGCCACGCGTTTTGCGGTGGTAGAACTCATTGACATAGCCGCGCCGAAACTCGAATGACAACCGCAGTTGATGCTTGCCCAACAGGTACGATGCTGTGTCTGTCCCCTGGCCCGTGACATCGTTCCGGCCAGAAGGTGGGGTGGCGTTTTGCAGGTTGTCAAAACCTACAATCTTGATGCCGGGTGCGCCTGCCAGCTGAGGCTGCGCGGCACCGGTGTTAAAGCCCAGCGTAATTGGATTGATGTTGTGGTTGGCATCGTAGAACAGCTGATTGAAGTAGTTAACGCCAAACAGTACCTGGTTGCTGAAGCGCTGCGTCAATGCAGAGTTGATAACAGCAGACCAGTTAAATACGCGAATGGGAGCCGTTTCAAAGAAATACGGATTATAGGTTCCGACATAGGCAGTTTGGTTACCCTGACCGCCGAACATACGCAGTGCGAGGGAATGCTTTGGCGTAATGGTGTAATCAATCTTGCCGACCGCGTTGTAACTGTAGCCAGAGAACGGCGCGGTAGAAGTGTAGTTGTTCGTGGAATCGCAGGCGCTGTTCACGGTAGGGCAATTGAGGATGGCGGCCGGGTAAAGAGCAGCCAGCGTATTCGTCGCCACCGAGGTTGGTGTCAGGTTGAATTGTTTCAACAGGGCCGTGGAGTTGGCCTGAAAAGCCGTGGTTGGTTCGGTCGTAGTCGCAGGAGTGTTGACGATGAACTGCTGCTTCTCATAATTAAGAAATAAGAAGAGCTTGTCTTTCAGAACAGGTCCGCCAACGGAAGCACCATAGTTCTCGTTGCGCAACTTCTGCTTGCGAAGTCCACCGGCGAAGGGGCTGTTTGCAGAGAAGAATTCGTTGCGATTGAAGTAATAGACAGAACCGTGAACCGTGTTTGTACCTGATTTGGTCACCACGTTGACCACACCGCCCGGGTTTCGCCCGGCCTCGGCGGTGGACTGGGTCTGCTGTGAATATTCGTCGATCGAGTCAAGCGGCAGCACGGTGCCGGCGATGCCCTGCACGCCGCCCTGGTTGACCGCGGGAACGTTGTGCCAAAGATCGTTGTTGTCGACGCCGTCAATCTGCCAGTTGACCTGGTTCGCGCGCGACCCGTTGACGGAGCCGAAGCCATTGGCAGAGTAACCGCCGAAGCCGGGGGCGACAGCGATCAGCTGGGTGAAATCGCGCCCGTTGATGGGAGTGTCGTTCACGACCTGCGAGGAAAGATTGGTCGTCTGCGTCACCGTCGTGGTGTCGAGTGTTACGCCTGCCGCTTCCACGTTGATCACTTCGTTCGAGCTTGATACTGCAAGCTTTACGGGCAACGTGTAGGTCGTGCCGGCCTGTACGACGATGCCTTCATACTTTGCGGTTGCAAAGCCGGGCGTCGTGACCGTCATGGTGTAGGTTCCCAGCGGCAGGTCCTGGAAAAGGAAGTCCCCGGAGGAGGAGCTGGTCGTCATGCGGGTTTGGCCCGTTGCGACGTCGTTTGCCGTAAGCGATGCGTGGCCGATGACAGAGCCGGTACTGTCGGTCACCGTGCCGTTGATGCCGCCACGAAAAGTTTGTGCCAGTGCCGGCGCTGCAAACGACGTGAGCATGGGAACGCTGAGGAGCAAAGCGCGCTGAAGCTGTTTCATCGACAGGACCTCCGAAGTCCAGGAACAAGGGTTCACTGCAGCGTTCGCAGATATTTTGGGGTGCAGAAATGGATCCAAGCAGAGTGCCTGGTTTAGCGGGAGGGCTCGTCGTGGAGCCCCATGAAGAGATCATGAACAGGGAGTGAACTCAACGTATAGGACACTGTTCCCGATTGCAAGCGGTGAATTTGGCTCAGCCTGCGGAGGCATGGCTGGCGTTTATGGCGGGCAAAGTGGGCAGTGCAGCTTCGGTCGCTGATCCGCTGTCTGGCCAGAAAGCGGCTCTGAAGGGGGACTTACATACTCATGGCGGCGCATCTGCCTTCGCCTGGGCTTGAGCAGCGGGGGCAAGTTCAGTGCAGCAAACCCAGACGCAAAAAAGCCCGCGATTACTCGCGGGCCTTATTGCTTTACATGCAAAGCATGTCGGACGGTGCGTGGCACCTTAGTCCTGTTCTTTGCGAACCTTCTTGCGATTCCGCTTACGCGCCAGGGCTTCCTTGACGCGCTTCTTCTCGCCGGGCTTCAGGTAGAAGGAGTGGCGCTTGACTTCCTTGATGATGTCTTCCTGCTGCACCTTGCGCTTGAAGCGGCGAAGAGCATTCTCGAGGGGCTCACCCTCTTGCAGACGAACTTCTGCCAATGTAAAAACACCTCGCTCCCCGGCCGGCTGGCCAATCAATAGAATACAGCACCGAGGGCCGTTTACCAATCGATTGGCCTAAACTTTTGGACCGTTGAAGTCTCCGGCAAAGGAGTTGCCGAAAACCCCGTTTTTCGCGAACCTATCTTCTGAAAATGTGCCAGAAGCCCCACGCAAGCATGCCCCCAGATATGCAAAGGTAGGCGATCTTTTCCCACATCTCCGCCGAGGTCACGCTACGGCCTGGATCTCGGACGTAAAAGCGCCCAGCGCATGCGGACAGGAACAGAAATCCACCAAAGATTCCTGCGAACCAGAACCGCAGCGGACTGTCATCCAGCAACTGGTGGTAGGTCTGCATGGGTTTCATCATAAGAGCAAGAGAATCGCTCGACCGGATCATCTCTTTAAGGGGTTAGGACGCCGTCCTTCCCCCAAAGTCGGGTTATCGGCAATCAGGTGCCTGCGACTGACTCATGCCGTTTCGTGAAACATTCGGCGGCAGTGTCGGGCGATCTGGATCTCTTCTTCGGCAGGCAGAACTTTCAGGTTCGTTGAAGCGGGGTCGTCCGCGTGGATGCCGAGGAACCCGAGGCTGGCGCAGACGCGGCGGCGGACTTCCGCACTGTGCTCGCCGATGCCGCCGGTGAACACCAGCAGGTCAAGCCCGCCCAGCAGGGCTGCGTAGCTGCCAATCTGCTTGCAGACCGCCGTGCAGAAGGCGTTCACGGCGAGTTCTGCATCGGCATCGCCCGCTTTGGCTCGGCTCAGGAGCGCCTGCATGTCGCTCTCACCGCCGGACAGCCCGGCAAGGCCGCATTGCTGGTTCACCAGGGACTCGAGGGCATCCACATCGAGGCTGCCCGAGCGCTGCAGAAACAGCAGCACGCCGGGGTCGAGGTCGCCGCTGCGTGTGCCCATAGGGATGCCGCCGGTCGGGGTCAGACCCATGCTGGTATCGATGGATTGCCCGCGCAGCACGGCGGTCACGCTGGCACCATTGCCCAGGTGTGCGAACACGACCTTTTCCGGCAGCGCGTCACCGAGCCGATGTACCAGCGACTCGTACGACAGGCCGTGGAACCCATAGCGCTGCACACCCTGGTCGAAGTACAACTGCGGAATGGGCAGCCGCGCGGCCACGGGCGGCATGGTGCGGTGGAAGGCCGTGTCAAAGCAGGCAAACTGCGGCGTGGATGGAAACGCCGCACGCGCCAGGCCAAGCAGGGCGAGTGCGGGCGGTATGTGCAGCGGAGCAAAATGCACAGCAGCCTGCAACTGCGCCTCCACATCAGGCGTAAGCAACTGGTGTTCGCGCAGGTGCGGCCCGCCATGCACCATGCGATGCCCCACCGCGACGGGTGGCTGAGGCAGGTAGGCTCGCATGGCCTCGACAGCTTTGGCGAACGCATCCTCGCGCGACTCCAGCAGGTGGTCCTGGTGCAGCAGCACCTGGCCATCAGATGACACAAGCCGCAGCGAACCGCTGCTGTGGCCGATGCCGTCTGCGCTGCCCTTGAGCACCAGGTCTTCGTCCTGCTCGCCGGGCCGGTACAGAGCGAACTTCAGCGACGAAGACCCGCTGTTCAACACAAGGATGGTTTGGGTTTGTGCCGTCATTGTCAGCCTTGCGCGGGCCAGGTCCAGTTGCGAATGGCCTCCGAGTCGATGCCTTCGGTGTGGGCCTGCTGCACGGCGGCGATGATCTCGCCTTTCAGCCAATCCTTCACGTGGGCGGCTGTCTTTTGCAGGTGTGGCACACGGTCAATTACGTCCATCGACAGGTTATAGCGATCCACCTGGTTGATGATAGCAAGCTCCAGCGGCGTGTTGATGTTGCCTTTTTCCTTGTACCCACGCACGTGGATGTTGTCATGATTTGTGCGGCGGTACGTCAGCTTGTGAATCAGCGATGCGTAGCTGTGGAAGTTGAAAATGACCGGCTTGTCTGTTGTGAACAGCGCGTCAAAGTCGCGGTCGTTCAGGCCGTGCGGATGTTCCGCTTCCGGCATTAACCGGAACAGATCGACGATGTTCACAAACCTAACTTTCAGGTCAGGAAAGTGCCGCTTCAGAATCGCCGCTGCGGCCAGCGATTCCATGGTCGCAATGTCACCGGCGCAGGCCAGTACCACGTCCGGCTCGCTGCCTGCGTCGGTGCTTGCCCAGTCCCATATGCCGATGCCCTTGGTGCAATGTTTCACGGCGTCTTCCATGTTCAGAAAGACGAGGT
>JBPBQP010000026.1:0-11068 GCA_050954745.1 Janthinobacterium lividum
ATCGACCATGACCTGCTTGATTTCCTTGATGCCGCTGGTCACGGCCGAAAATTCGATAAAGGTCGCGCTGGTCTGGTTGGCGATGATCTTTGCCAGCGTGGTCTTGCCGGTGCCGGGCGGACCCCAGAAGATCATCGACCCGGTCTCCCCCTGCTCGATGGCCAGGCGCAATGGCTTGCCGGGGCCAACCAGGTGGCCCTGCCCGGCGAACTCGTCCAAAGAGCGGGGCCGCATGCGTTCCGGCAGGGGAACGTTGCGGCTGACTTCGGCGGTGGTCTCGCCTGCAGGTGGATCAAACAGGCTCATGCGCGCCCCCGCATCCGCTGCTGCGAAGCTTCGTACAGCAGCAGCGATCCTGCCACGGCAGCATTCAGACTTTCCGTTGGGCCAGAGGTCGCGAGGGTGATTTGTTCACCCGCAATCTCGAGCATGGCCGGTGAGACGCCCGCGCCCTCGTTGCCGATGATGAGGGCGACCGTGCCAGACAGGTCTGCATCGTGCGCAAAGGTGCCCTGACGTGGAACGGCGGCAAAGGTGCGTGCTCCGAGGGCGCGCAGGCCAGCCAGCAAGGCATCATCCCAACGGGGCATCGGCAGTCGAAATGCCGCGCCTGCAGCCGCGCGCAGGCACTTGCCATTCCACGGGTCTACCGTATTCGCCGTGAGCGCGACTGCGGCTGCTCCAAAGGACTCTGCCGAGCGAATCAGCGTGCCGAGATTGCCCGGATCCTGCAGGGCATCGGCGACCAGCAGCAGGTCGCCTGTGCGTGGGCTATACGGGCTGGCAGGACGTTGCAGAAGTGCCGCCACACCCTGCGCGTGTTCTGTGGCTGCAGCGCTGTCAAAGGCCTCCGCGGACAGCAGTACGACCTCCCGCATAGCGCCGGCACCCAACGTATCCAGCAGGTGCGCCTTGTCGTCCCGTACAAAGACTGTGTCCAGCGTCAAGCCGCTGCGGATCGCTTCGCGCAACAGGTGAAAGCCTTCGAGGCCGATCGTGTCTCCTCGACGCGAAAGCAGCGCGGCGCGTAGTGCGCGGACGCGGGCATTTGCCTTGCTGATGATGCGTTCCGGCACTCTGAAGAGTTTACGCGGTCCTGCTGTGGCGGGTCGGTGGCAGGAAAGCGAACTGCGGTTGTGCTACCGTGCTGTTTTGAGCTTTGCCCACAGGAGCGTGCATGACCGCTGAGATGTTGCGTATTCATCCGGACGAGCCGGAACCGGAACTGATCCAGCACGTGGTCCGCTGCCTTGAGAGCGGGATGGTCGTCGCCCTGCCAACCGATACTTTCTACGGTCTGGCTGTAGACCCTGTAAACCTGCGTGCCGTGGAGCAGATTTACGAGCTGAAATCGCGTGCGAAACACAAACCGCTTTCGCTTCTGATCAGCAGCACCGCGCAAGGATATGAGCTTGCCCGCGACCTGGACACTGCCTTCGACCGGTTGGCGGAGAAGTTCTGGCCCGGTCCGTTGACCATCATCGTGAAGGCCGGTTCACGCCTGCCGTTGCGGGTCACCGCCCACACGGGCAACGTGGCGCTGCGCGTGCCGGAAGCACCCATCGCGCGCGCCGTGGTCGAAAAGCTGGGCCTGCCCATTACAGCGACCTCTGCCAACCTGGCCGGCCTGCCGGAGTGTACTCATGCGCGTTGCGTGCGCGAGCAGCTGGGCGGGCAGATTCCGCTGATCGTAGATGGTGGTCCGACGGCGCGGTCGCAGGCGACGACCATCGTCGACCTGAGCGGTGGCGGCAGCTCGTGGATGATCCTCCGCGAGGGTGCCATTCCCACGCATGAAATCGCGCTTGCCCTTCAGCGGTAGAAGATCGAGGCTTCCAGCATGAACAGGCGGCGACAGGCGAAACGGAAGCGTAGTGGGCATCCGTTCGCCACGCTTTGCGTCGTGTTGCTGCTGGTTGCCGCGGTCTGGTTTGTCAGCCTTTATGTCCGCATCGACCGGGTTGCACGGGAAGATCAAGCTACACCTGCAGATGCGATTGCCGTCTTCGGTGCGGCACAGTACGTTGGGCGCCCTTCGCCGGTGTTCCACGCACGGCTAGACCATGCAGTATCGCTGTATCGCAAAAGCATGGCACCGCTGGTCATCACGCTGGGTGGGGCGGCGGATGACCGCACCGGTCACAGCGAGGGCGGCGTTGGCAGAGACTACCTTTTGGCGCAGGGTGTGCCGTACGACCACATCATTGCGGAAACCGAATCCTCTGATACCGAGCAGCAGGTGGACGTGCTGGCGGACCTGGCGCGCTCCAGGAAGCTGCGCCGCATCATCGTGGTCAGTGATGGGACGCACCTGTTTCGCATCCGCATGCTGTGTCAGCAGCAGGGGCTTCAGGTATCTACCTCGCCTCGCAAAGTCTTTGGCAACCTCTCCGCCTGGGGCCAATTTATGCGGGTGGCGCACGAGATGCTCAGCTACACCTTTCTGTCGTTGCACATGGACGCCAGCTGGGCTGAGCGATGGATCGAGGGCAGGGAAGAGCTGTAGAGCTGTGACAGCTGTCGACGCCCCGCCGCGTCCGTTACAATCAGGCATGTGGCGGGCCAAAAACTCTCGCTTCGATGGTCGCCGCGTTTGCAGAACACGCAGGAGTAAAGTTTGTCTTTCGTTCTTAGAAACATCTCTTCACGGCCGCTTCGTAGCGCTGCCTGGTGCGCGGGGTCTTTGGTCGCCCTGGGTTTGACAGGCTGTGGCAATAATTACCGGCCCGTGGTCAGCGCTATTAACCCGGTCGGGCCGTCTTCACAGCCAACGGTGTACGCCACTGCGCTTTCTGATCCTGGAAATGGGCAGAACGGCCTGGTCACCATCGTGGACGTGTTTGGCGATACAGTTATCGCGACGGCTGCAGTTGCACCATCGCCGACGTACCTTGCGGTCGAGCCAACAGGTCAGTCCTATGTACTTCATGCGAATAGCGTGCTGATCGATTCCTTCACCGCCGCTCCGGGGCTGCTGACCAGCACGGTGCGCCAGTCTTCACTAACTGCTGGTGCGAATCCGACGCAGATCAATCCATCTTCGGGTGCCAGTGCGGTGTTTATCACAGAGCCTTCCTTGAGCCGCGTTGCGGTGCTGACGGGTGGCGCGCCGCCAACCATCCGGCAGGAACTACCCGTTCCGCAAAACCCCGTGTACACCGTCGGCCTCTCCACCTCGCCGCGCTTCTACACGCTCAGCCAGGGCGCAAATCCGGGCACGTCGGTTGGCTCCGCCACAGCAATTGACAACGGCACGACCAATCCCATCTCTGCGACCATTCCGGTGGGCATCAGCCCAATCTACGGAGTAATTACCGCGGACAGCCGCCGCGCTTTTGTGATCAACACCAAAGGCAACGATGGCACCATCGGCACGGTCAGTGTGCTGAACGTGCAAGGCAATATCCTGGACCGGACAGTTACCGTGGGGCAAAATCCAGTGTGGGCCGATCTTGCTCCGGCAGTGAACGAACTGGCCGTTCTGAACCAGGGCAATGGAACGTCTGCGGGCTCGCTGAGCGTCATCAACGTTGCGCTGTGTTCGCAGGTTGCACTTGCCGACAACAGCGCCTGCAATGCGTCTAACCCAACCGATTCTGTTGACTTTGGCAAGACACTTGCCACCATTCCGGTCGGCGTGGGTCCGGTGCAGGTGGCCGTTCTGCAAGACCGCAGTAAGGCCTACGTTGCAAATGCAACGGACGGCACCATTACGGTGATCGACATGACGACCATGATCGCTACCAAGACGATCCAGGTTGGTGGCAAGCTGAACTGGATCGGCGCAGTTGCAGGTTCACCTACTGGTAAGGTTCTGGTGACCGCCTCCGATACGCAGACTCTCACGATCATTCGCACGGACACCGATGTAGTCACGGCAACCCTGCCGCTGCAAGGCCGCGGTATCTCAGTTCGAATCGGTCAGTAGGGATCTGGCAGTAAAAGATAAAAGGGAAGAGCGAAAGCTCTTCCCTTTTATCTTTGCGTGGAATCTAGGCGCCGATTAACAGAATGGGCAAGGTTGGGGACGTCGCACCGGCAGCATCTTCCATCGTGATACCAAACGTTGCAGCGGTAACACCCTTGGGAAGGCTGGGCAGGATGAGGCTTGCGTAGCCGCGTGGGTCTGGCTTGAAGGTGCCTGCCGGGATTGGCTTGGCACCCTTATCTGCAGGAATCAGCCACAACTCGTAGGCCTTTTCACTCGGTACCTCTTCCAGGTTGTTGCCCTGGAAGACGAGCGATCCGGTTGCCGCAACATACGTGACGCGGGCAGAGGGCGAGGGCGCAGTATTTTGCCGCGTCAGTAGAAAGCGTTGTGCCGACGGAGAGCCGAGCGCCTCAAGTACGTTCCTGGCGCGGGCAGAATCAGCAACCGCCTTGTCGGATACTTCGACGGCGTGCTGCGCCTTGTTTTGTGCTTCCGAAACCGAACCCTGCAGGTCCATGGAGCGCTGGTAGAACGTCCATGTCGACAGCGCCAAACCACCCGCCACAGCCCATCCCGCCCAGGGCAGCAGACGCGCCAAGAATCCAGGCTGCACGTCATCGTCGTAAATCTTGCCAAGACGCGGAGCAGAGCTCGTTGCAGCCGTCGCAACGACCTTTGCTGACGTATGCAGGCCGTTCGTGGAAAGCGTTGCCGGCTGCGTATCGGCCACCAGCTTCGGTTCCTGTGCAATGCGGTTCAAAAAACTGGCGCGAGCCGCGTCAGGGAGCGCCTGAGGTTCGACCGAAAGAGACAGCCATGCAAGATCGCCAAGGATCTGCCGTAATTCCTCACGCGCCTCGGACGAGGTTTGAAGAATCGTCTCCATACGTCTGCTGTCCTCAGGGCCGAGCAGGTGCATGGCGTACAGGGAGAGATCATCGGTTGTGACTGGGACTTCGCTCATGCCTGCATCGCCTTCCTCAGCACCAGCAGCGCCGTCCGAATCCTGGTCTTAACGGTGCCTAACGGGTCACCCGTAAGATCCGCAATTTCTGTGTGTGTCAGGCCTTCAAAAAATGCCATCTCCACAGCTTTTCGCTGCTCAGCGGGCAGTCCGGTGATGACACCACGTGCCCGTTCCATGAGCAGGTTACGTTCCGAATCCTCCGCCAGATTAAAGGAAGAGGCAAGCGACATCTCCTCCACTTCATCCGTAGGTTTGCGCCGCCGAAGGGAGTCAATGGAGCGATTTCGCGCGACCACGGCAAGCCACGAGCCAAGCGACCCGCGAGTCGCCAGGAAGCTTTCCGGTTTGCGCCAAATCTGCATAAATATGTCCTGGAGCACGTCCTCTGCCGCTGCCGGCTCGCGCAAGACTCGCAACGCAACCGAATAGACGACCTTGGAGTAGCGATCAAAAACAATCGCCATCGCACCCTCATCCCCTTGCTGGATCCTGTTCAGCAACACACCCTCTTCCGTGGGGGCGGACGCTACAGGCTCACTGACCAAGGAACGCGGAAGCCCCCCGTCCGGATTGGGGCGGGGCTCGCTCGAACCTACTGAAAAGTCTGACAATCCCATAATATTGACGCAGGACGAACAAGGTTTTTTCCCGGGGGTAATCGCGACCGGTTACTTGTTCCCTTGAGGATGCAGTCTACTCCGTTTCCATGCGTTCGAGTAACGGTAAAACACGAAGGAAATGGCGGGATAAACATGGCGAAGCTTCGCCTCGATAAATTGATGCAGGAGCGTGGCCTGGTTCCTTCGCGCGAGCGTGCGCTGGGCATGATCCTCGCCGGTCGCGTGCTTGTCGATGAGCAGAAAATCACCAAAGCGGGAACCGCGGTCGACACCGAAGCGTTTATTCGAACGCTCGGTGAGGAGATGCAGTACGTCAGCCGCGGCGGCCTGAAGCTGCGTGGCGCACTGGACGCATGGCAGATCGATCTGACGGGCCGATGCGGCGTGGACGTGGGTGCGTCGACCGGCGGCTTTACCGACTGCATGTTGCAGGCCGGCGCCGTGGCCGTTCTGGCCATCGATACCGGTTTCGGCCAGATGGCCATGTCCATCCGCACGGACGCGCGGGTTCGGCTGATGGAGCGCACAAATGCACGGCTGTTGCCACGCACCGCCCTGCACCACGAAGCGCGCATCCTGCTTGGCGGTCGGGAGCTTGCTCCAGACTTTTTCGCGATGGATGTTTCCTTCATCTCGGCGACGCTGGTGCTGCCTGCCGTCGTGCAGTCCCTGGGAACGGACGCTGAGGCGTGGCGAGGCGAGGGCATTGTTCTGGTGAAGCCGCAGTTTGAGGCAGGCAGGCAGTGGGTAGGCAAGGGCGGCATCGTACGCGACCCAGCGGCCTACACGGTAGCGGTAGACCGGGTTCGAGCAGCGGTATCTGCCCTTGGGGGTACGACGCTGGACGTTCGAGAATCACCGATTACGGGCGCAGAAGGCAATCACGAGTTCCTGCTGCACTGCCGTTTCTGACCGCCACGCTAGGTACACTGTAGCCATGCCGCACATTGCAGTGATTTCAAAGCCGCAGAAGCCGGAACTGGCAACGATTCTGCCCGAGCTTGTTTTTTGGTTACAGCAGCACGGGTATACCCCGGCCCTGGATGAGACCAGCGCCGCCTACACAGGGCAACAGGGTATTGCGCGTGAAGAGATGCCGAAACTACGCCCGGAACTGGTAGTGGTGCTGGGTGGTGATGGGACCCTGCTCTCTGCGGCGCGGTCGTTTGCGAAGACCGACACACCAATCCTGAGCGTCAATCTTGGTTCGTTAGGTTTCCTAACTGAAGTGCCGCTGTCAGAGCTTTACCTGACGCTGGATGCGTGGCGCGAGGGCTCGTGCCATGTCGATCAGCGCAGCATGATGCGTGCGGAGCTCGTACGGGACGACCAGATCTTCAAGTGCTGGGACGCGCTGAACGATGTCGTTATTTCGAAGGGTGCCATCGCGCGGATGGGCGAGTACGTGATCGAACTGGCCGGGCAGGTGATCGCGAGTTTTCGTGCGGACGGCATCATCGTGTCAACCCCGACCGGCTCCACGGCTTACAACCTGGCCGCGAACGGCCCTATTGTCATGGGCAGCGTCAATGCCATGATCCTGACGCCGATATGCCCGCATTTGTTGACGATTCGGCCCATTGTGACGCCGGGAGACACGGAGATCCGCGTGCGCGTAGGCAGCATTGCAGACCAGACGTACCTTACAGTCGACGGGCAGGAGGCAGTGGAGTTAAAGGTAAATGACCAACTGCGTTGCCGCCGCTCAGACTATCGTGTGCGGCTTGTGCGCTTGGTGGAACATGGCTTGTTCAGTGTGTTGAGATCGAAGCTGAAGTGGGGAGAGCGCTAGCACTCTTCAAAACCCACTTGTTGCTTCAGAAGGGAAGATGGTGCACCCGGAAGGATTCGAACCTCCGGCCTATTGGTTCGTAGCCAATCGCTCTATCCAGCTGAGCTACGGGTGCACATCGTATGCGGCGCCTCGCGGCTTCGCACTTGTTCCAAGATACCAAGACTGCACACATGGTGCAACTTTGGTATCTACGCGCTGGCTGCCTGTGCGGCTTCATCTACAACCGAAGTGGGCGCTGCTGCTGCGTCCATCAGCTGAATGCCTGCACGGCGCAACAACTGCCGCACAATAGGTTCCGAAAGACGCGTCGCATCAAACTCGATATGGATGGTTTCAGCGCGTTCGTTGAGATCCACCTTGCGAATGCCGTAGACCTCACGAATGTTCGCAAGGGCGAGCACGGAACTCTCCCGGGGCGGCGTGGCGTAGTGGTAGGTCACATCTAGTTGGGTCACAGGGCGAGAATAACAGTCGTACGCTGCGGCAGGGGCCGCATGGTAGCGTTGTAGCTGATTTCTGGAGTTCATCTTGCTACGTTTCCTCTGCCTGCTTGCTACTGTTCTCGGTTCCGCTTCACTCGCTCAGACGGCCGTTCCAACGGCAGCGACCGGTATGCTAATTCCGCCGCCAGCAAAGGTGTCCATGGACCAGTCTTCTGATCTGCACACGTGGGTACCGCTATGGTCGAACGGCGCACCGGGAGCGTTGGGCAAGGCAGAGGCGGACGTCCCCGCCGTAAGCATCTATCTGCCTGCCGCGAATCCCACGCACACGCTTGTCGTGGTGGCCCCGGGGGGCGGCTACCAGCACCTGGCGCTAGACCATGAAGGCCTGCAGGTGGCGCAATGGTTAAACGCGCATGGCGTCGCGGCGCTGGTGCTGCGTTATCGGCTGGGACCGACGTACCACTACCCGATTGAGCTTGAGGACGCACAGCGTGCCATCCGCTTCGCGCGCGCCCATGCCGCCGAGTACGACGTGCAGCTTGACCACATCGGTATGTGGGGTTTCTCAGCCGGCGGTCATCTTGCTTCCACCGCGGGCACGCACTACGACGATGGCAACTCCGCTGCGGCGGATGCGCTGGACCGACCGTCGAGCAAGCCGAACTTCCTGATCCTCGCCTACCCGGTGATCTCGTTTCAGCCGGGGATCCTGCACTCGGGTTCGAAGAAGTACCTTTTGGGCGACTCGCCTGACCCGGCCCTGATCGACCTGCTCTCAAACGAAAAGCAGGTCAACGCGCAGACGCCGCCCACCTTCCTCTTCCACACGGCAGACGATCCCGTTGTGCCAGTGGCGAACTCCATCGTCTTCTTCGAGGCCTTGCAAAAGAACAAGGTGCCTGCGGAACTGCATGTTTTCCGGCATGGGCCGCACGGTGTCGGCCTGGCGCAGGCCAATCCTGAGCTGAGTGGCTGGCCCGGCCTGCTGTACCACTGGATGAACGAGAACGGCTGGGCGCAGTAGATATCTACTCGTAGCGCAGAGCTTCCGCCGGCAGGATGCGAGCCGCGGAAGCGCTGGGATAAAGCGTCGCGAGGGTTGAAACGGCCAGGGATAGGCCGGCTACCAGCAGGCCATCCATCGCTTGGGGAGCGAAGGGCAGGTAGTCAATCGAGTACACCGCAGCGGATAGCGGAAAGCGATAGTGCCCGCCCGCCCAGGACAGCCCATAGCCCAGCAGCAGACCCACCAGCGTCCCGGTAAATGAAATCAACAGACCCTGCACGAGGAAGATTTTTCTCACCTGGTCCGGGCGTACTCCAAAGCTCATCAATACGGCAATATCGCGTGTCTTCTCCATGACCAGCATGGTCAGCGCGATAAGAATGTTTAGCGCCGCGATGCAGACGATGAGCGCGATCACAATGAAGGTGACTACCTGCTCAAGCTTTAGCGCGCGGAACAGTTCACGATTCTGCTCCATCCAGTTGGTGGTCTGAAAGCCGGGACCAGCTGCCTGTTCGATCTGCCGTCCGATAGCGTCTGCGTGGTATAGGTCGTCAACCTTGAAGCTGATGACCGAGATCAGGTCCGGCTCGGAAAATAGCCGCTGCGCATCGGCGAGTCGCACAAATCCATAGCTTGAGTCGTACTGGTAAAAGCCCGAGTGGAAGATGCCGACCAACTGGCAGCGCTGATACTTCGGCACCAGGCCCAGCGGTGTCAGCTCTCCCTGTGGGCTGGTAACCAGCACAGTGTCGCCAACAGCTGCGCCGATGGTTTCTGCCAGGTCAGAACCCAGGATGACGGGCGGCAACGCCATCGGCCCGGCCGTCTGCAGGGCCGTAGCGGAACCCTTGTTGACGGCCTGCAGCAGGTCTGACACGCCCTGTTCCTGCGCAGGCACAATGCCCTTCAGCAAGCCACCACCGGAGCGGGCACCGCGGGAGATGAGCACCTGCCCGTACAGACCGGGCGCTGCCGCTGTGACGTGGGGCAGCGCTGCCAGGCGGCCGAGCAAGGGGCGCCAGGTCTGGATGCCGTCGCCTGCC
Source organism: Janthinobacterium lividum (assembly GCA_050954745.1). Taxonomy (GTDB): domain Bacteria; phylum Acidobacteriota; class Terriglobia; order Terriglobales; family Acidobacteriaceae; genus Terriglobus. The sequence continues at coordinate 9,812 of JBPBQP010000026.1, forward strand.
ACCCGCATCAAGTCAACGTGCGCCGTGGAACCCAGCAGCCGCGACTGCAGATCGCGCCGCATGCCGTTGGTGATGGCCAGCGCGATGATCAGCGAGGCCACGCCCGCCGCTACGCCTGCAACGGAGATCGCGGTGACGATGCCGATGACTGCCTGCCTGCGCTTTGCCCGCAGGTAGCGTGCGGCGATGAACAATTCAAAGCGCATCGTCACGCCCACCTTCCGTCATCGTGCGAAAGCCTTGACGCTGACGGCATTCTCATTGCGATCAAAAACGCGCACGGCAACCGTGTGTTGGCCGCCGCTGCTCACAGACACGGTCCAGTCATAGTGTTCACTGGGGGAATCGCTCAGGTGGTCGGCTGGTTCCAGGTACTGCCATGGTCCGGCGTCCACGGAGAACTCCGCGTGTGCAATGGCGCTGGTCGCGTCGGTAGCGTCGAAGGTGGCGTGCAGCTTCCCATCGCGCACGCCGGCTGTCAGCGCGCCCGGGACTGGCGGCGTGGTGTCCACGGTGAAGGGCGGTGAGATGTGCTCGGCGGTGAGCGTGTCGCTGTCCGGGTGCACGGGGGCATCGCTTGCAGTGACTCGCACCTCGTACTCGCCGTCGGGCAGCAGGGCAGCGTCGAACGAGTAGGCGCGCTCGGAGATCTTGTCCTTGATGCGGTGCCAGGTCAGCTCGTGTACATCGCGGAAGTCGAGCGTAAACATCAGGTCATCGTTGTTAGGATCGTGCGCAAGCCAGCGCGCGGTAATGAAGTTGCGGTCCCGTTGAGCGATCAACGGGGAAGGTGCAGATTCGGCCTGCCCCGATGCGGCTGCCGTCGAAGGCGCACCTCGAAAACCGATGCTGACCGTTCCCGGCCCACCCGGCGAGGTTGGCGGCGCAACCCGCGCACCGGGCTGCACAACGACGTCATCCACCTGGGGCGGCAGATTCCGCTGCAGGTAATTGACCGTTACAGAACGCAGTTGCGCCCCTGGATGCAGCACGGCCTTCCACTGCAGGTAACGCGTTGCGGGCACGGGCAGCGGTGTCTGGCCGGGCTTGACCGGGGTCCACTCAGACCACAATTTAGACAGGCTGTCGCGGGGATTCTCTACGTTGCCGGACCGAACCGAGAAGTCGACGCCGGATGCGCTGCCCAGCACCTCGGCACGCCCCCAGCGTGTGGCCGTTTCGCCGTCGAAGACATCAGAGACATACGTCGCATTCGCAGCGGCGATGTCGGAGAGCTGCAGCACCTTGCCGCTGTTC
>JBPBQP010000027.1:0-10093 GCA_050954745.1 Janthinobacterium lividum
GGCGGTGTAGTCACGAGGCTTCTTCAATTCTTCCAGCACCCACGCAGGCGGATCGAGCGGCACAGACGATTTCCATGTGCCGACAGGCCGGTGGTACAGCGGCGCATCGTCGGTCAAGGATTCGTTCGACAGATCGGCAACCAATTCACCGCCGTGGCGCACGCGCATGCGGTTTTCAGGGATGACGGTGCCGACCACCGCAGAGTCGAGGCCCCACTTGTCGAACACGTCGAGGATTTCCTGCTCGCGCCCGGCGTGGGCCACCAACAACATGCGCTCCTGCGACTCGCTCAGCATGATCTCGTAACTGGTCATGCCGCTGTCGCGCTGCGGCACCTTATCGAGTTCAATCTCCAGGCCGACCGCGCCGCGTGCACCCATCTCGCAGGTAGAGCAGGTGAGGCCCGCCGCGCCCATGTCCTGAATGCCGCTCACAGCGCCAGTCTTCATCGCTTCCAGGCAGGCTTCCAGCAGCAGTTTCTCCAGAAAGGGGTCGCCCATCTGCACGTTGGGCCGCTTCTGTTCGCTGCCTTCCGTGAACTCTTCCGAGGCCATGGTGGCACCGTGAATGCCATCGCGGCCCGTCTTCGCTCCGACGTAAATCACCGGATTGCCGATCCCGGTCGCCTTGGCATAGAAGATTTCGTCGTGCCGCACCAGGCCCAGGGCAAAGGCGTTCAGCAGCGGATTTCCGCTGTAGCAGGCCTCAAAGCGCGTTTCGCCGCCCAGGTTGGGTACGCCGAAGCAGTTCCCGTAACCGGCCACGCCGTGCACGACGCCTTCCATAACGCTGCGATTTTTCTCGTAATCGATGACACCCGGCATACCGGCATCGTCGTCCAGTTTGTCCAGGCTGGGGATGCCCTCAGCCGCCGTCAGGCCCAGCGGACCAAAACGCAGGGAGTCCATGACAGCCATGGGACGCGCGCCCATGGTGAAAATGTCGCGCAGAATGCCGCCCACGCCGGTGGCCGCGCCCTGGTAGGGCTCAATGTAGCTGGGGTGGTTGTGCGACTCGATCTTGAAGGCGCAGGCCCAGCCGTCGCCCACGTCGATAATGCCGGCGTTTTCACCTGGTCCCTGCATCACCGCGCCGGGGCCGCTTTCGCGAAAACCCTTGGTGGGCAGGCGCTTCAGGTGCACGCGGCTGCTCTTGTAGGAGCAGTGTTCCGACCACATGACGCTGTAAATGCCCAGCTCCGTCAGCGAAGGTGTGCGGCACATGGTGGCGAGGATTTTGGCATACTCCTCGTCGGTGATGTTGTGGACTTTCAGCAGTTCCGGCGTGACGGTACAGGGCTGCGGCACGTCGGTCGCGATGGTTGGGGGTGCCGTCGCGACCTCCGCCTCTGAAGGGATGGCTGTGGGCTGGCTCACCTGTCTAGTTTCGCATGGGCCGAACCGCACCCGCGGAAAACCGGTGCAAAGCACGTCAGCAGCCGTTTTCGGCGGGCCTGCATCGCACGTGCTATGTCGTCTTCTCGCAAGAGCATCTATGTCGCCATCGTTGCAAACGTAGCCATTGCGGCGGCAAAGCTGGTGGGCTTTGTGTTCACCGGATCAGCCGCCATGCTGTCTGAGGCCATCCACTCTGCCGTGGACTGCGGCAACGGTGCGCTGCTGCTGCTGGGGCTGAATCGCAGCGCACAGCCCGCCGACGAATTGCACCCCTTCGGCTATGGCAAGGAGCTGTACTTCTGGTCGCTGATCGTGGCCGTGCTGGTCTTTGTGCTGGGCGGTGGCGTTTCCATATGGGAAGGCATGGAGCACGCGCTGCACCCGGCCGCGCCGTCCAGCCCGGTCTGGAACTACGCCATCCTGGGCTTTGCGTTCGCCTTTGAGTCCTACGCGCTGCACGTCAGCGTGAAGGAGTTCCGTGCCGCCCACCCTGGGCAGCGCCTCATCGCGGCTATCCACGCCAGCAAGGACCCCAGCAGCTTCACCGTGATCTTTGAGGATGCCGCCGCGACGCTGGGCTTGGTTGCTGCGTTTGTTGGCGTGTGGCTCAGCAACAGCTTTGGTCTGCACCGGGCGGATGGCATTGCGTCGGTCTGCATCGGGCTGCTATTGATGGGCGTCGCCTTGCTGCTGATCGTGGAATGCAAGGCCCTGCTGGTGGGCGAAGGTGCTGACCGGGAGACGCTGCGGGCCATCCGCCGGATGGCCGGCGGCGACCCTGCCGTGTTGGCCGTCGGACTGCCGCTGACCATGTATTTTGGCCCGCACAATGCACTGCTGACGATGAACGTGCAGTTCCGGCCGGGTGTAGACGGTGAAGCTATGCAGGCTGCCATCCGGCGCATTGAGAGTACCATTCAGGGGAGCTACCCAGACATTCGGCAGATTTACCTTGAGGCCGGCTCTCTGGGTACCGCAGCAGAGCGCTTTCCGGTTAGCGCCAGCCAGTAACGTCGGTGCCGCCGAAGACGCCCTTCTTCAGGCCAGGCGAAAAGAAGCGATCCATCATGGTCTGGTCAGTCGACGAAGCGTCTGCCAGTTTCGCGAGCACTTCCGGTGAAAGCGTCGTCTCCAGCGCAGTCAGGTTGCTGTGCAGCTGCTCCACCTTGCTGGCACCCAGGATCAGGGACGTGATGCCGGGCTGCGCCATGGCCCATGCGAGCGACATCTTTGCCATGTCCAGCCCCGCTTCCGACGCGATGGCGCGCACACGCTCCAGCACCTGCCAGTTGCGTTCGGTAAACAGCTGGAATGACGGCAGATTCAGGTCGAGCCGGCCGCCGCCCGCGCTGACCTTACCTTCCGCATCGCGCGTGTACTTGCCTGCAAGAAAGCCTGCTGCCAGCGGACTCCACGGGGTAATGCCCATGCCAAACTCACGCGCAGCGGCAACGTGGTCGCGCTCGATACCGCGCTCGATCAGCGAGTACGGCATCTGCAGCGCTATGGGTCCGGGAATGTTTGCCGTGCGCGCCAGCATGGCTGCAGAGGCGGCGTACCAGGCGGGCACGTCTGAAAAGGCGAAGTAGCGAATCTTACCCGCGCGCACCAGGTCGCCCATGGATTGCAGCAGCTCTTCCATGGGCGTGACCTGGTCCCACACATGCATCCAAAACAGGTCGACATAGTCAGTCTTCAGGCGGCGTAGCGAACCTTCCAGCGCCCGGTGCAGATTTTTGCGTCCGTTGCCACCCGCGTGCGGATTGCCCGGCTCGGCATTGAAGCTGAACTTGGTGGCCAACACCAGCTTGTCGCGCAGACCGCGCTTGCCAATGTAGTCGCCTACAAGCTCTTCACTGCGGCCCTTCGCGTACATGTCTGCGGTGTCGATGAAGTTGCCGCCCGCATCCACGTACGCGTTGAAAATCGCCTCCGAAACATTGTCGGGCGAACCCCAGCGCGGCGTGCCAAAGGTCATGGCACCCAGCGCCATGGGCGAAACAATCAGACCAGAGCGGCCAAGCGTGCGGAAATCAGTCAGCTTCATACCGGTATAGATGCTCTGCGATGCTGGCGGAAGCGGAACTGCTAGTGAAGCGACGTGTATGCCATGCCGTCGTTGCGATCTGTGCCCGGCAGTTCGCGCGTCAGCGTCCAGCTTTCCGTGTCGATCTCCGCCACCTGCGGCACGCCGAATGACGAGGCCCAGGCGCGGCTGCCGTCCGGGCTGAACAGGATTTCCTGCGGCTTACCCGCGACGTCGATCGTCTTCACCAGCTTCATGGTGGCCACATCGACCAGGCCCAGCTTGCTGGCGTCGGGCATGCAGATCAGCAGGTACTTACCATCAGCCGTGGCACGCGCGCCAAACCCGGGCGAGGGCAAATCGATCCAGGAGCGCAGCTTGTTGGTAGCGGTATCGATGGCGGCTACGCGCGGCGTCGTCGTGTCTGAGACGAAGACCGTCTTGTCGTCGCGCGAGATAGCGATTCGCTGCAGGTGCGGCGCCACAGGAATGACCGTGACCAGCTTGTGCGTGTTCATGTCCATGACGGACACGGTGCCCGGCCCGACGTTTGCCGTGTAGCCGAAACGACCGTCATGGGACAGCACGAACATGTGCGACTCTGCCTGGCCGGTCGGAACCGTGTACAGCACCTTGAACGTCTTCGCATCGATGGCGGTCATGGCCTGCTGCAGTTCCGTCGTCACATACACGACGTTGCGCGTGGGGTCATACGTGGGCTGGTGCGGACGCAGCCCCTTGCCCAGGTCAATGACATGCGTCACCTTGCGCGAGGGCACATCGAAGACCAGGACTTCCGTGCCGTCCGTGCCTGGCTTGCCCACGCCAGAGTTGCCGTAAATAGGCGCGATCAGCGTCTTGCCGTCGGGCAGCATCGCCAGTTCATGCACTTTGATCTTGCCCTGCTCATCCAGAGTCCCAACCTGCTTGCCAGTAGCCAGATCGATGAGCGCCAGGTTGTTCGGCCCCTGGTTCGCGGTGATCAGCGTGCCGGTTGCCTTGGGTTCGGCGGCGTTGGCCAGCAGGGGCAGGGTCAGGACGAGTGCAAGAGCTTTGTGCATAGGGTCTCCGACGTGTTCTGCATGCAGCAAGAACCCGCGCAAGCATTGTGCCACGGCCATGGTGCGGATGGCAGCTAGTTGTGCCCGGTGGACCCGAAGCCGCCCTCGCCGCGGTGCGTTCCATCGAGATCCTGCACCTCTTCGAAGACAGCCTGGAAACGCTGCACGATGCGCAGCTGCGCGATGCGGTCCCCCGCAGCGAGTTGAATGGGAGTGTCAGTCACGTTGGTCAGCACGACCTTTAGCTCGCCCCGGTAACCAGGGTCGATGACGCCGGCCAGCGTGGTAATGCCCTTTACGGCCAAGCCGCTGCGGTCTTCCACCAGCGCGCCATAGTTCTCAGGGAAAGCCATTGCCAGGCCGGTTGCGACCAGCGCTGTTTTGTGTGGTTCAACGGTGGCTGCGTGAACACTGTAAAGGTCGGCGGCAAGGTCGCCCCATGCGCCGATGTGGGCATACTGGGGCAGCTTTGCTTCTGGATGCAGTCGTTTGGTAGGGATGTACAGCACAGACCAAGCCTATCGCAGTGAGATACCTTTGCCCTGGCAACGGCCCGTTACGGTGCCACGTTCCAGCGCGAGATGACACGCGTGCTGTGCTCCCACCCGAGTACGCTGATGGTTGCCGTGGACAGCGACAGGCGCTGACCAAAGCCGCCGCCCTGCTGCAGCCACACGCCCGCAAGGATGCGGAATACGTGCGCATGCGCGAACAGGGCACAGCGGCCACCGTGTGCAAGGCAGCGATCAATCACCAGCTGGGTGCGCGCCGCTACCTGGTCGAGCGACTCGCCGCCGGTAATGGCGTCCTTCCAAACACTCCAACCCGGGTGCGTCTGCTGGATCTCCGGCGTGCTCAGGCCTTCGTAGGTGCCGTAATTCCACTCCTGCAGATTCGACTCGGTTTCCACGTTGGCAAATCCTGCCAACGCAGCCGTCTCACGGGCGCGCTGGCGTGGACTGCAAAGCAGCAGGTCGAACGGCACCGCAGCCAACGCAGGCTGCAAAGCCCGCGCCTGTGCCCGGCCATTCTCGGTCAGCGGGAGGTCGGTAAAGCTGGTGTGCTTGCCGTTCAGGGTCCACTCGGTTTCACCGTGGCGGATCAGCCACAACTCGGCGCGCTTCTCGTTTGAACTCATGGCACCAGTGTACGAGTCGGTCAGCGTTCGCGGTCTGCGTAGGCCTCAAACACGGCACCGACGTCCGGCGTCTGGAAGATGTCAGCGTCCATAAGCCGCTCGCCCACGGTGCGTGCCAGATCTTCCAAAGCGATCAGAACCTTGGTCGCGGCAAGCCGAGTTCTAACGGTCTGACCTACCGCCATACCTTCGCGGGCGTAGCGGCACGCCGTGGGCAGGGCGAACGCCAGCGTATAGCCAGGCGTCAGCGCGTAGAAGTGCAACAGGATTGGAAACAGCACAAGATCAAGCCGGGCCTGGATCAGGCGCTGCTCCAGCAGGCTCAGGAAGGATGCGTCGTGCTCCTGCACAGAGAGACCGGAACGCTCCTCCGCTTCAGCCGCGATCGAAAGCCACCTTGCCGTGGCGCGCACACGGGCCAGCGCGGGATACAGCAGCACCAGCCACGACACGCTGGCGGTAATCATGCTGATACCGACCAGGCCCTGCAGCGCCACAATTAGCCGCAGCCAGTCGGTCTTGGGATTTAGGTCAAAGGTTTGAAACGTGCACAGCGCGCCCGCGGAAAAGTAGAGGCAATGCACCATGCGGCTGCCCACGCTCATGCTTTCGACACCGGCCGTGGTGGTGAAGTCCTGCGGGTACAGACCGTAATAGATGATCGCAAACCCCAGGCACAGCAGTACGATCCACGACAGCAACACCGCAATGAGCACCAGCGGACCGGCAGCCTGACGAAGCCGCGTATGCCGCAACAGCAGCGACAAGCCATCGCCCAGGGCATCGCTCAAATTGCCGGAAAGCGTGGGGTGAAAGATGTCGCGGAACACCTCACGCAATGTGAACAGCACCAGGAACGTGCCGGCAACTTCAAAGGCAACGCGTGACACCATGGCAGTTCCCTCCTGTGTTCCGTGGACGTTGCAACAGCGGAAACGTAGCCGGCTCGCTTCGTCGACTGGGCAGTTCTACAGTGTTCGCAGAGCGCGGCTTACCTCGACAGATTCCGCAACAAGCTGGCTCGCCATTGCCCCGTCGCCGCGCCGCTCTGCCTCGGCAATGGTGCTGCGCAATTCACGCTGGCGGCGCTCCAGGCGGCGACGCTCCAGCGTGTGCAGCACGTTGCCGACTTCGACGGCCATCATGGCCGGGTCGCTGACCTGGTCTTCACTTAGGAGGCGTGCCAGCAGTTCGCGGCTCCGGTCATCCGGCGCTGCGTCCAGTGGATTATCCCCAAGCGGTGCCACGGCCAGAGCTTCAATCAGGTCGCCTGCGGACATGCCGTCCAGCCACTCCGGATGCGCAACGATCTCGCTGGCCGCACGCTGCCGTGCTTTATCCGTCTCTGGCAATACCAGCGCGCGCAGCAGGATGCGCTCGGTCTCGTTCATAGCATCCGCAGGCCTGCTGGGTACAGATTCAAGCCGATGCGTCGCCGCGTGCTGCAATTCCTGCCGCACCAGCGACGAATCGATGCCAAGCTTCTGCGCGGCGTCTTCCACAAACTGCGTGCGTTGAATGGCCGAAGGCAACCGCCGCATGTGGGGCAGCAGAAAGTTAACGGCCTTAACCTTTGCCTCTGCGGTGCGCTGAGGGAACAGCGCGCGTGCACGTTCAATCAGGTATTCCGCGTGCGGCTTGGCGGTACGCAGCGCATCGGCATAGGCGGCAACCCCCTTCTCCTGCACGAATCGATCCGGGTCCAGGCCGCCTTCCAGCGTGACGATACGGACTTCAAACTCAGCTTCGGTTAGCAAGGCTAACGATTTTTCTGCTGCGTTCGCGCCTGCCGTATCCGGATCGAAGTTGACCACCACACGCTTGGTAAAGCGCGACAGCAGCCGGACCTGGTGCTCGGTAAATGCGGTTCCGCTGGTTGCGATGACCGGCTGAATGCCCGCGGTAAACACGCGGATGCAATCCATCTGACCTTCGACCAGCAGCGCATAATCCTGCTGCCGAATGGCTGCCTTTGCCTTGTCCAGGTTGAACAGCACCTGGCCTTTTGTGTACAGGGGCGTCTCGGGCGAATTCATATACTTCGGCCCGCTCTTGTCATCGCTGTCCAACGCGCGCGCGGTGAAGGCAATGACTTTACCCGACTCACCCGCGATGGGAAAGGTGATGCGTTTGCGAAAGCGTGCGTAGATGTTGCCCGTGGGACGGCCTTCGTCGTTCTGCTCTTTCGAGGAGAAGAGGCCGCTGGCACGCATGGCCTCCTCGTTGAAGTGTTTGCCCAGCGCGTCGCGCATGTGGTTGAAATCGTCCGGCGCGTAGCCGATGCGAAAGCCCGCAACGGTCTCTGGCGTGACAGCCCGGCCCGACAAATACTCACGCGCACGAGCCGCTTCCGGCGATTGCAACGCCTGCTGAAAATACTGCGTGGCAGCCTCGTGCAGGTCGATCAACTGCCGGCGCAGACCGGCCTGCGCCGCCTCTTCCGGCGAGTTCCATTCACGCTTCGGCAGCGGTATGCCACACTTCCCGGCGACGATGCGCACGGCCTCAGGAAAGGTGACATTCTCAAGCTTCTGCACAAAGGTAAACACGTCGCCCTTGGCATGGCAGCCAAAACAGTAGAAGTAACTGTGCTGCACGTTGACGCTGAACGACGGCGACTTTTCCTGGTGAAACGGACACAGCCCATTGAAATTCTGCGCACCGCTTTTGCGCAGGCGAACGTACTCGCCAATGACCTTGACGATGTCGGCGGACAGCTTAACGGTTTGTGCAAAATTATCGGACATAGCATTGCCTGGCGGATCGTCAGTGGACGGGTGCATTCAGAATGCCTTATGGGATGTGGCGCTGTCTGCTGCCACCTTCCAGACGCGCGTGCTGACCACGGGCAGCCGCTGGGCTAGCGCTCCAACAGCCTTGGCTTCAGCTGCAGCAGCGTACATGCGTTAGTCCGGCTGTCGAGCTGGCCTGCCAGAATGCCGTCCCAGGCATCCGCAACCGCACCGGGCGAACCGGGCAGCGCGAAAAGATACTTGCCATTTGCGACACCGGCAACGGCTCGCGAAAACATCGCGCTGGCACCGATCTTGGCGAAAGATTGACTGCGAAACAGCTCGCCGAACCCAGGAATCTCTTTCTCCAAAACACGCGCAAAGGCTTCCGGCGTCACGTCACGGCCTGTGATTCCCGTACCGCCCGTGCTGATGATGACTTCAATTGTGGGGTCTGCGATCCACTGCTGCAGTACAACTTCAATGCCGTCGATGGTGTCGACGACGATGTCGCGACGGGCCAGCAGATGACCGGCACCAGTGACACGCTCGGCCAGCGCATCGCCCGATCGATCCGTCAGCGGCGTACGTGTGTCGCTGACCGTGAGGACCGCAATGTTGACCGGCTGAAAAGGACGCCTGGCGTCGGTCGGCATACATTCCCCTGGAGGCTACAAAGACCCGTAAGGTTCACGGGCCCTTCCCATAGCGCAATCTATACAGTGCCGGTTACTGATTGAAGTTTGGCTCGTGCTCATCTTCCACACCATAACGGCGCAGCAGATTGGGCAGGTTCTGCGAAAACGCCGCACGCGGCATCACGCTGTTGCAGCCCGCTTCCACAGCCTTCGCCTTCAGATCGCCCTGCAGGTGCGAAAGAAAACCAACGATGGAAGTGCCCTTCTTCAGCTTGTTCTTCAGCTTCGGAATCAGCGTCAGTGGCTTTGCAGCAACGTTGTTCAGGTCGAAGACGATCAGCGACGGATGCTCATGGTCGTGCAGTTCTGCAAAGTGCGCGACGATGTCCTTGTCCGGCTTCATGAATGCGACTTTGACGCCCTGCTGGCGTGCCGCTTCCTGGATCTTCGCGGTAAAGAACAGGTCTTCAATGAAGAAGTAAATATGTGTCGGTGCATCTTCCGGAATGGCGACGGCGCGGTGATGCGTCATCAATTCCGGCGGCATGCGGTCTTCATTACCACCGTGGTTGCGATGGTTATTTGTCCGGCGCCCCTGCATCTCGATTGTGCTGGCGGGTCCGTCGGCGTAGTTGCCATTTGCCTCGCGGTAGCTATGATCCATGGGACCCACAAAGGCACGTGGACCACGTGGTGCCTGCTTGCGTGCGCGACCGCGCCCAGCCTGCATGGCCTGGCTGCCCTGCACACTGTTACCCGGCTCTGGCCGTGAAGTCCCCTCACTACCTGCGCGCCCGAATTTCTTCTTCTTCCATCGCTTGCCCTGCGCATTTTGCTGCTGGCCGCTCTGCTGAGTGCCCTGGCCAGCGTTTTGCGTACCGGTGTTACGCTGACGCTGTTCGCGGGGTTGCTGGGGCTCTGCTGTGGCAACCGCTGGCGGGGCAGCGTCCCCACCTTCAGAGGCTTCCATGGCGGGCACGGTACCCGCAGGTGCTGCACCTGCTTCGCCGGCGGGCTTGGCCTTCCGCTTGCGACGGCGGCGACGGCTTTTTCCTGGAGCTGCTCCCCCGGGACCGGCGCTAGTACCTTCCGAGTCCTGT
>JBPBQP010000028.1:0-8651 GCA_050954745.1 Janthinobacterium lividum
CTGTGGTTGGCGGGCATTCAGGTGCGGTACATCGGTATCGCGTTCGCCGTGGCGGCGCCGCTGCTGTACTACATGCTGTTCCACGTTGCGTTTCGGCGTGCGCGCATGCTCGCCTTCTGGAATCCTGAGGCCGACCCACGTGGCGCGGGCTTCCACATCTTGCAGTCGCTTATTGCTGTAGGAACTGGCGGATTTTTTGGCAAGGGACTGACCGAGGGCATGCAAAAGCTGTTCTACCTGCCAGAGCCGCACACCGACTTTATCTACGCCACGGTCTGTGAAGAACTTGGCCTGCTGGGCGGGCTGCTGCTTCTGGCCGGGTTCGTTCTGTTGGGGTATCGCGGGCTGCGTGCGGCCTACCTATCGACCGACCCGTTTGCGCGTTTCCTGGCTTTTGGTATGACCAGCGCGATCCTGATCCAGGCGTTTTTTAACATCAGCGTGGTGCTGGCGCTGCTTCCCACGAAGGGGATTCCGCTGCCATTCATTTCATCGGGCGGCACCAGCGTCTTTATTACGTTGGCCAGCATGGGTGTTCTGCTGAACATTACGCGCGAGATCGACTGACGTGGCTGCTGAAGCTTCGCAGGATAGCCTGCGCGTTGTGATTGCAGGTGGTGGGACGGGCGGGCACGTGATTCCTGCGCTGGCTATTGCGCGGGAGTTGCGCGACAGGCATCTCGCTGAGGTTCGGCTGATCGGCACCTCTCGTGGAATCGAAACGAAGCTGGTACCTGAAGCTGGCTTTCCGCTGGAACTGATCCAGGTGGGCCAGCTGGCGAATGTGTCGATGCTGACGCGTCTGCGCACCTCTGCCGGTTTGCCGCTGGCGGTGAGGCAGTGCGTGCGTTTCCTGCGGGGTTTTCGTCCCCATGTCGTCCTTGGCGTGGGTGGCTACGCCAGTGGCCCGGCCATGCTGGCGGCGCTGCTGCTGCGCCTGCCCACCATGGTGTACGAGCCGAATGCCGTGCCCGGGATGGTCAATCGGCGGGTGGGTCGCTTCGTGGGCGCAGCCGCCGTTGCCTTTCAGGAGACGGCACCGTACTTTCGGCGCGCAGTGTTGACCGGTGTACCTGTCCGGCGGGAGATCGTGGATGCCGGACCGCTGCAGGTGTACCCGCCACGATTGCTGGTCACGGCGGGCAGCAATGGGGCGCGGGTGTTCAACGAGACAATGCCGCTCATCATGGGCCATCTGCTTGCCGCGGTGCCCGGGCTCAGCGTCGTTCACCAGACCGGCGAACGTGCGTTCCAAGCGACGGAAGCCGCTTACCGGGAGGCTGGCCTAACCGGGGAACGTCTGCAGGTGTGCGCCTTCCTGAGTGATATGCCTGCCCAGCTCGACCGGGCTACGCTGGTGCTGTCGCGGTCTGGCAGCACGGTAGCGGAACTGGCTGCGGCGGGCCGGCCGTCGTTGCTGGTGCCGTTTCCGCGCGCGGCTGACGATCACCAGACGAAGAACGCACTCGCCATGGTGCGCGGTGGCGCGGCGGAGATGTTGCCCGAATCGTCCCTGATGGCGGAGGGCCTGTTGCAGCACTTAAGTGCGTTGTTGCTGGACCCTGAGCGGTTGTTGCGCATGTCGGCGGATGCGCGTGCCATGTCGCGTCCGAATGCACTTGGGGAGATCGCTGCCCTGGCAGAGTCGCTGGGCAATTCCCAGGATCGCGGTCTTGGGACTGTCTAAGCGCAAAAGGACCCGGCTTGCACCGGGCCTTTCGTTTTTACGATTGGAGGAGGTTTAGCGATGACCGCCGCCACCACCACCGTGCGATCCGCCACCACCCCCGCCGCCATGGAAGCCACCGCCGCCACCACTGGGAGCAGAGAAGCTACGTCCCCCACCCATTGAGCTACCGCCCGGCGACGAGAAGCCGCGACTGCCACTCATACTGCCGCCTCCGGACTGGGAGAAGCCACGACTCTGCCCCCCACCGCTGAAGCTGCTGCCACCGGGTTGAGAGAAGCCACGACCGCCACCCATGTTTCCGCCCCCAGGTGAAGCAAAGCCGCGCTGGCCACCGTTCAGGCCCTGGCCGCCGTTAAAGCTTTGCACGTTGCCCCGGCCATTGTTGCCGAAACCGTTTGCGCCACCACGGTTTGCGAAGCCGTTGCTGCCATTGTTAAAGCTGCCGCGGTTTCCAAAACCATTCGACCCACCGAAGTTCCCACGGTTCCCAAAGCCATTGCCGCCGCGGCCAAAGCCAGGATTATTGTTAAAGGCCACGCCTCCGCCACGCAGGTTGCCGCGGAAGCCACCATATCCGCCGTTGTAGAAGTGCCCGCCACCAAAGCCGGAGCCAAAATGGTTCAGGCCGCGGTTGTACCAGAAGTTGCCACCACGCCAGTAGCCGCCATAGTAGCCTGTGCCAAAGTAGCCAAAACCATAGTTAATGCCACCGTAGTAGCCAATGGACGGACCCCAGTAGCCGGCGTTCCAAAGGTAGCCACCACCGTCATAGCCGCCGCCCCAGTAACCGGGCGTCCAAAGAGCGTTGGTGTAGGGCGGCAGAACCCACGCGCCGTCAATCCAGTAATAGTCGTTCGCGCCACCATCCCAGGCCCAGTAGCCGGGCGTCCAGATGTAGCCGTCGCCAGGGGCTGCGGGCTGGTCGTACTCGGGAATGGCAGGAGGTGCGCCAAAGTTGGCACCCACTTCGATGGATTGGGCCGCGACGGTGCGGCTGCTCAGGATGAACAGGGGGGCGACTGCCAGCGCGGCAATGGAAAGAATTTTCTTAGAATTGGAAAGACGCTTCGTATCGCTCAAGGTGTACCTCCCCGTCCCGCTATGCCTAGAGGTGCTGGCAAGTGTCGGGAGCGGTCTGGCAGGACGCCAGGATCTCCCGGCAGGAACTGCATATTAGTAAGAACACAGAAATGACAAAGAGGTTGCGGGAAAGGCTTATTGGCGTTCGATTCGCTCCGGCCACTGCTACATTGTTCTTTGGCCCGGAACGGCCTCGACAGGAGAGCACGACTTGTTTGCAGCGGCGCAGCGCGTCCACTTTATAGGTATTGGCGGCATTGGCATGAGTGGCATTGCCGAAATCCTGCTGTCAGAGGGCTTTCCGGTCAGCGGCTCGGATATTCGCGCCTCCTCGGCGACCGAACGGCTGCAGTCCCTCGGCGCGGTCATTTTCATAGGACACACAGCAGAGCAGGCGCGACCGGCTGACGTGGTGGTAACCAGTTCCGCCGTTTCGCAGGATAATCCCGAGGTTGTGGAAGCTCGCAAGCGCAAGATTCCCGTGATTCAGCGGGCAGAGATGCTGGCCGAGTTGATGCGCCTGAAGTATGGAATTGCCATCGCTGGCATGCACGGCAAAACGACGACGACCAGCATGGTCGCGGCGGTGCTGGCCGCGGGGGGCCTTGATCCTACGGTAGTGGTGGGAGGGCGCGTCGGCCTGTTCGGTTCCAACGCGCTTGCCGGCAAATCGCGCTATCTGGTGGCCGAGGCGGACGAGAGCGACCGCAGCTTTTTAAAGCTGTCCCCCATTCTGGCGGTGGTGACCAACCTGGACCGCGAGCACATGGAAAACTACAAGGGCATGGCAGACGTGGAGCAGTGCTTTGTTGATTTTATGAACAAGATTCCGTTCTACGGGGCGATTACAGCCTGTATCGACGACCCCATGTTGCGCGCCATCCTGCCACGCGTGCAACGACGGGTGATGACCTATGGAGTAAGTGCTGATGCCGATTTTCGGCTCATGATGCTGCCGAAGCAGAACGGATCGCACGCGGTGTTTGAGGTAGACGTGCGCGGCATTGTGCTGGGCCCGTTCGAGCTGAAGGTGCCGGGTCGGCATAACGTGCTGAACGCTACCGCAGCCATCGCCATTGGGGTCGAGTTGGGCGTGCCACCGCAGCAGATTGCGGCTGGATTGAACCGGTTTACCGGCGTCGATCGCCGCTTCCAGACGCGCGGCGTAGAGCGCGGTGTGACCGTGGTGGACGATTATGGTCACCACCCCACGGAGATCCGGGCTACGCTGCAGGCTGCCCGCGACTGCGATTTCCGCCGCGTGCATGTGCTGTTCCAGCCGCACCGGTATTCCCGCACACGTGAGTTGATGGCAGAGTTTGCAACGGCTTTCGCGCAGGCAGACCGCGTCGAGGTGGTCGACATTTACGCCGCCAGCGAGCAGCCCATGGAGGGCATCACAGCGCAGGTGCTGGTCCGGGCTATGCGTGCTGCGGGAACAGACGCCTATTACGCTGCCAGCTTTGAAGACGCTGCCAATCGGCTGGCGGAGGTCGCGGCAAAGGGCGAGGCCATCCTGACGCTGGGCGCAGGCACGGTCTCGCAGGCCGGTGCACTGGTGCTGGTCGCGCTTCGCAAGCCCATCTAGCCGTAGGTTCAGGGCTTGCACACCGCAGCATCCAGCACGTCATCACGTTCGGCGGATCAAAACAGGGCGTAACCAGCGAAGGTACAAGACCGTGCAGCGTGGGCAGCGTCGCGCTAGGATGCATGCAGGCGATTTCTCTGCGGCCCGGCTCAGGCATGCGGAAGGTTAAGGATTACAGCGGAACAGGATCAGCGGCAGCCGTTGCCGAGGAGCCGGCAGCTCTGCGTCCGGACGCGTTGCGTGAGATTCGCAGGCCCATGACCGATCCGCTGCGTCCCCGGCGCGAACTGGTGGACGACTTTGCCGACGACGCCGACACTGAGGCCTTCCTTCGCGCCAGCGGTCGTAACCGTCGCATCCGTCGCGGGCTGATTCCACAGACACGCAACGGCTGGATCGCCGCCGGTCTGGTGACACTTGCTGCACTGGGCGCGCTTGCCGCCGGACTGACCGTCGTAACGCGTTATCTCACCACCAGCCCCACCTTTCGCATTCCTTCTTCCCAATCGATTACTGTGGTCGGCAACGCGCACCTGACCCGGGCTCAGATGTTGAGCGTGTTTGGCGAGGATGTGGATCGCAACATCTTCCATGTGCCCATGGAGCAGCGTCGCGCTCAGTTGGAAGCCATGCCCTGGGTGGAACATGCCACCCTCATGCGGCTGTTGCCGAATCGTCTGCGCGTTGAAGTGGTGGAGCGGGTGCCGATCGCCTTCGTTCGCCAGGGCGGCAGCATAGGGCTGGCCGACGCAAATGGCGTTCTGCTCGACATTCCGCCGGACACGCCCGGCAATGCGGGCTACTCGTTTCCCGTGGTGACCGGTCTGACGCCGCAGCAAAGCCCTGCGGAGCGCGCCGAACGCATGAAGCTATACTCCAACTTTATGAAGGACCTGGATTCCGACGGCAAGGGAGTCTCCGCGCAGTTGAGCGAGATCGACCTGTCTGACCCGGAAGACGTGAAGGCGCTGATTCCCGACCACAACATTGAAGTGCAGGTCCACTTTGGGACCGAAAACTTCCTAGCGCGGTTGCACAAATTTCAGGAACACCTGGTGGAGTGGCGC
Organism: Janthinobacterium lividum; assembly: GCA_050954745.1. Classification (GTDB taxonomy): domain Bacteria; phylum Acidobacteriota; class Terriglobia; order Terriglobales; family Acidobacteriaceae; genus Terriglobus. Next base: position 5,426 of record JBPBQP010000028.1, read on the forward strand.
ACGCAGTACCCGCGGTTAAGCAGCGTCGACATGCGGTATGAGCGGCAAGTGGTACTGCAGATGCCGCCCAAAGATGCGACGGTGTCGGGCGTAACGCCAGAGGCTGGCGGTGCGCCTGCCCACGCCGCGGCTGCGGTGGCGCACACGGCTGGGCGCGCAAAGGCCTTCGCGAAAGCTGCTCCGCCAAAGCGTGTAACGCCGCAGCGGCGCGCCGTTGCACGTTCCACCCCCGCAAAGGATGCAGCCATGAAGAAGCGTGTGGAGGCCATCAAGCTGTGGATTGCGAAGCGCGATAGATTGCGGGCGGCGCAGGGCAGTCACTAGGTCGCAACGGGAGAGCCTTCCGCAGCTGGGCGGGATAGTGAATCAACTGTTGTACTACCTGCCGTCTTTCGCGCAGAAGGATGGCAGGTTCGCAGTATGATCCAACGCAGACGAGGTAGCTCCCGTTGAAGGAACAGGGCGAAAATCTGATCACGGTGCTGGACGCCGGTAGCTCTAAAAGCTGCGTGCTGGTAGCGGAACTGCAGGACGGCGTCCTGCGGTATCGCGGTCATGGCATTGAGAAGTCCAAAGGCATGCGCAAAGGCCTAATCGCCGAGCTGGGCCCCGCGGCCGATGCGATCAACCAGGCTGCGCTGACGGCCGAACGGCTTACCAAGTTTGGCATTGAAACAGCAGTTGTCGGCGTCGGCGGCACCCATGTGCGCGGCATCAATTCGCGCGGCGGCATTTCCATGGGCAGCCGCATGCGCGAGATCACGCGTGAAGAAGTGCGTGCTGCAGTGGACCGTGCACGTTCCGTGGCGCTGCCCGCCGATCGCGAAATTCTGCACCTGTTGCCGCAGGAATTTATCCTGGATGACCAGGCTGGCATCCACGACCCAATCGGTATGGTCGGCACCAAGCTCGAAGTGAATCTGCACCTGTCGACCTGCAGCGGTGGCGTAGCGCAGAGCGTAATTACGTGCGCCAACCGTGCGGGCCTTGAAGTGACCGACACCGTCTACGAAGGCATCGCCTCTGCAGAAGCCGTGCTGAGTGCCGACGAACGCGAACTGGGCGTCTGCATTGCCGACATCGGTGCCAGCACCACGGAACTGGTGGTGTACTTTGAGGGGTCTATCGCGCATACAGCGGTGCTTCCCATCGGCGGCGACCACTTCACCAACGACCTTGCCGTAGGCCTGCACGTGAGTACGGAAGAGGCCGAACATCTGAAGCTGGAGTACGGCAACTGCGTCGTGACCAGCGTGCCCTCACTGAACGAGGTTGAGGTCGGCGGCAACCTGGCGACCGGCAGCGGTACTGCGCCGCGACTGGTTCGCCAACGCTTTCTGGCAGAGATCCTGGAGCCGCGTGCCCGCGAACTGTTCACCATGCTGCGCGATAACCTACGGCAGGGTGGCGTGCTCGAAGCGCTGGGCACGGGCTGCGTTTTGACCGGCGGCGGTGCCAAGCTGGCCGGCCTGCTGGACGTGGCGGAAAGCCTTCTTCGCACCCCCGCTCGTGTTGGCTCGCCGGTACCGTTGTCGCGGATGCCGGCAGAGCTTGCCGCGCCGGAGTTTGCCACGGCCATCGGCATGTTGCTGTATACCCACCGCACGCAGGTCCGTCGCGCCAATGAAGAGCTGGGGCTGAAAGAAAAGCTGAAGTCCATCTTTGCGGGTAGTTTCTAGGCCTGGGCGTAACGTTTTGCCATGGAACCGTCAAACATCGTCAACAGCCAGGAAAGAGTACGACCGGTTTGTGCTTGAGGTTGTCATCCCGCGCTACGACGCCATGAAGGCGGATCCACCGCGGGGATCACGATGGAACAAGTAAGAGAAATGCTGGCGGAGTGGGATGGTGAAGACGGTCTACCGGCCGAAGAAAATCCCAACGTACTGAAGCGATCCGCGTGAGCTTTCGCGTCATTGGCTTTCGCGGGTGTCTCCATCCTTTTCTCAGGGATTGACGGTAAAGTGACGATCCTCGCGTACACCTCTGCAGGTCGCAACTGGAAAGAAGACCACACAGAGTAGCTTTGCCCGAGCCCCTGAACCAAAAAGGGAACATACACCAACAACATGCCTGCTTTTACACGGGCCCGTGCAGAGCCGTGCGTGCCAGAATCAGGAAGCAGGGTATGCGCCGTTGCGATACGCATTCGCCATTCCTGTTTCCATCCCCAGGAGTTGTTGCCCATGATGCCCGACGAAGATCTCCGCATTCAGTACCACGACGATATGCCGCACGGAGCGCGCATCAAGGTAATTGGCGTGGGCGGCGGTGGTAACAATGCGGTCAATCGCATGATCGAAGCCGGTGTCGAGGGTGTGGAGTTCATCGCGGCCAACACCGACGTGCAGGCGCTGAAGACCTCCAAGGCCCCCATCAAGCTGCAGTTGGGTGTGAAGCTGACCAGCGGGCTGGGTGCCGGCGCAAATCCCGACGTGGGCCGTCGCGCGGCGCTGGAAGATTCAGACAAGATTATCGAAGCGCTGGAGGGGGCCGACATGGTGTTCGTCACCACGGGCCTGGGCGGTGGCACCGGCACCGGTGCGGCACCGGTCATTGCCTCGCTTGCTAGTGAGATGGGCGCACTGACCGTTGCTGTCGTCACCCGGCCTTTCGGTTTCGAGGGCAAGCGACGCATGATGCAGGCAGAACGTGGCCTGCAGGAGTTGCTGGACGCCGTCGACACCGTCATCGTGATCCCGAACGAGAAGCTGCTGGCCGTCGCAAAAGATGCGGGCTTCTTTGAGAGCTTTCGCATTGCAGACGATGTGCTGCGCCAGGGCGTGCAGGGCATCTCGGACATCATCACCATTCCCGGCGTCATCAACCGCGACTTCGCCGACGTGAAGACGACCATGGCCGGCATGGGATATGCCGTCATGGGAACGGCCTCCCGTTCTGGCCCCGATCGCGCGAAGGATGCCGCGGTCGCAGCAATGGCATCGCCTCTGCTCGAGGCCGGCGCGATCGATGGCGCACGCGGCATCCTGATCAACATCACCGGCTCCTCCAGCCTGAAGCTGAACGAGGTGAACGAGGCCTCGACCATCATCCAGGCTGCCGCCCACGAAGACGCCAACATCATCTTCGGCGCCGTGCTTGATGAGAGCATGGGCGACGAGGTGAAGATCACCGTCATCGCCACCGGCTTCAAGGAGCAGGACTCCCAGCCGCGGCGCGAGCGCATGCTGGCTGAAGCGACGCTGCCGACCGCCCGCTACGATGC
>JBPBQP010000029.1:0-7552 GCA_050954745.1 Janthinobacterium lividum
GTACGTGCTGCTGCAGACGCTACTGGGCAAGGGTGGGGAAAGCCACAGTACAGAAAGCGCCACAGCGCTGCCGCCCGATCACCGTTTGCCACCGCCGCACACCGCCTGATGCCAGTCGCTACGCTGACGCTGGAACTGGCGATCGAGGGCGCACAATCGCTCAAGGATCGCCGCCGGGCGGTGCGTTCTATCAAAGACAAGCTCCGTCACGGATTCAACATCTCCGTGACGGAGTTGGACGATGCTTCGCTGTGGAATCGCGCGACAGTCGGGGTTGCTGCGATCAGCAACTCGCGCGACTACCTGGAAGGCCAGTTGCGCGAAGTGGAACAGGCTGTGGAACGCATTGGCGTAGGCCTGGGCGTCACCGTGATGGACGCCTACACCGACATGCCGGACTAACGCTTCTTCAGGGCTGGCTGCTCAGGCGGTACGGGCGGCTGTGGAATGGCGGCTACCCGCCCCATCGCACCTCCCATGGCCGAACCCATCGCTCCCATGCTTGCACCCATCGCGCTGCCCATGGCCCCTTGCACGTCGTCCAGGCGAAAGTGGCCACGCAGATGAACGATATTCAGCTCCTTCGGCTCGGCATTGACGATGACCATATCGCTGATAAAACCTTCACGATCAGCTCTGACGACGATGTCGTTGATTTCGCCATCGCTCTCATTGCGAACCACATGGGACCAGCCGCTGCCTTCCAGCCGGTGCCGTAACGTGTCCAGATCGCTCTTCTGATACTGGCCTTTGCTCGCAAACTCATAATTGCGCACTACGATAAAGTCCATCTTCTGCGCCAAGTCGCCGTACCGCCCGCCTTTTTTACCACCCGCCAGCGCCAGCATGGTCTTGTCCAGATTGACCTCGTTACGCTCCTTCGCGTTGGCACCCAGACGGTCCAGGCCATCCAGCAACTCGTCCTTTGCCTGTGGGTCGCCGCTCATAGAAACGCCCGGCTGGTCGTAGCTGCCATCGTTCGTCGCGGCGACCGGAATCATCTGTCCGCTTGCACCCACTGCTGCCAGGCACAGGGCAAGGGCAGCTACAACACCTGTCGTCTTGCTCACACTCTGCTTCATGACGCCTCCTGTTTACCTTGATGTCTCGTTCCGCAATTGCGCAAACCGACCTGCGGAGCTGCGGTTTACACCCATCTCTACCTCGTCCAGCGCGTGCGTCGTCAGCTGCATGGCATAGTCGACCTTTGCCTGGGCTGCCTGCTGCCGTTCATGCCGCAGGTACGACACGTCTGCACCCGCTGACAAGGCCAGCATGGCCGCAATGGCAGTCCACCAACCCATGCGACGAGACCCACCGGAGAAAACGGCCGTGGCCACACGCGGTGCGGTGCGCACCTGCTGGTTTGCCGCACGCTGTGCAATGCGTGCCTGCACCCGCTGGTTAAACCCAGCCGGCGCGGCAACATGCTGCAGGCTGCTGCGCAGTGCCTCTTCGATCGCTCCTACTTCTTTGTCAACCACGGACATACTCCTTCAGCACCACAGACCCCTTGCGACGCAGCAGTTGCAGGCCGCGTTGCAGATGGCTTTTGACCGTTGCGAGTGGATCGCCGGTGGTGCGCGCAATTTCTTCCGGCGTCAGATCTTCGCCGTATCGCAGAATTAGAACCGTTCGCTGCGCCACCGGCAGCGACAGCAGCATGCGTTCCATTGCGGTTCCCATGGAACTGCTGCCATCGTGGCCATGTGTTGCAGGCGCCCTGTCGTGCTTGTCATCCCACTCTTCCGACTGCCCTTCCGGACGCACCCTGCGCCGGCGTATGGCGTCGGTACCACGGTGGGTAGTTACCCTGCGAAGCCAGTGCCTGACGTGGTCAGCATTTTCCAGCCGTGGCAGCCAGCTGTGCAGCTCCAGAAATACGTCTTGTGCTACCTCTTCCGCCAGGCCGGGGTCACCCAGCAGTCGCAGCGCCACGGAAAACACCATGGAGCTGTGCTCGTCGACCAATCTACTGAATTCGTCGTCTGTAAACGTCAAGCGCGTTCCTGCCACCTTCTAATACGCGGACCGCGCCGTTTCGGAACGCAGAATGTGCTCAGAGGCGCACGGAGGACGCAAGACCTGCAGAAAACCGTGATTCTGATAACCTGAAAGGTCGAAGAGGGTAAAAGATAATGGCAGAGGATCGTGCACGGGAACACCATCGCAATCGGGTGCAGGAGACGCTGCGGGAAGAGATTGGCGTCATCATCGACGGCGAGCTGTCCGATCCTCGCATTGGTTCCACCACGGTAACAGAGGTCGTGCTGGAGCCAGGCGGTAAGAGCGGGCACGTTTATATCGCTGTGAATGGTGATGAGGCCGAGGAAGACCGTACGTTGCAGGGGCTAATGGCCGCACGTGGGTACATTCGCTCTGAACTGCTGGAAAGGTTGGGTGTGCGCCACCTGCCAGAACTGTCGTTCCATATCGACCGATCAGAGAAGATCAATGCGCGCATGGACACACTGTTGACCCGCATGAAGAAGCGCGAAGGAAGACGGACTGCGGTCAAGAAGACAAACGAGGCCACCAAGTCGTAATGCTGCTGCCCCTGCCAGAATCGCCGTTGGACGTCGCCACCTCTGCGCACCTTGACGCAGAAGAACAGAAGCGCGTGATCCTGCAGGCCCTGCAAGGCCGCGAACGTTTTCTGGTGATGTCGCACGCACGGCCCGACGGCGACGCCGTAGGTTCTACGCTGGCCATGGGCGGCATTCTGCGGCAGATGGGCAAGACGGTCGACATGGTTCTGGCGGACCCGGTCCCATCGGTCTACCGCACGCTGCCAGGCGTTCAGCGTATTCACGAGGCACGCACCATCGACGGCAGCCTGTATGACGCTGTCGTAATTCTGGAATGTGACGGAACGGAGCGCACCGGCATTGCCGGTCTTGACGGTCTGTTCCTGATCAACATTGACCATCACCGGACCGGCTGCAACTATGGTGCGCTGAACTGGATCGACGCAGATGCGTCTGCCGTAGCTGCGATGGTCTACGAAATTGCCGTCGCCGCAGGGGTCGAGGTGACCGCCGGCATGGCTACCTGTCTGTATACGGCACTGATGACGGATACCGGCTCGTTCACCTATCCAGGAACCTCTGCGGAGACGTTCACGCTGGCCCACGCCCTGATCGATCTGGGTGCGAAGGCAGACATGGTAGCGCGTGATGTACTTTACTCTGTGCCAGCCGCCCGTATTCACCTGCTGGGGCTTGCGCTGTCGCGCGTCGTCATTGCGGGGCCGCTGGCGTGGACCTTTATCACGCAGAACGATCTGCAAATGCTAAACGCAACCGACGAGGATTCCGAGGGTACGGTCAACTACCTGATTTCGATTGCGGGTGTGGAAGCCGCGGCGTTTTTGCGGGAGATGCCGGGGACTCCGCAACGCTTCCGGACTTCCCTGCGCTCCAAATCAAGCGTCGATGTGTCACGCGTCGCCAGTGTCTGTGGTGGCGGCGGGCACCGTTACGCCGCTGGATGCACGCTGAACGGACCATTCGATGCTGCGGTGAAGAACGTGCTTGCGGAACTTCAAAAAGAGGTTCGCCGCTTTGCAACTCACTAGATTCACTCAGACAGAGTACGCAGCGCGGCACATCGGCCTGGGCGAAGTCTGTTAGCCTCAGGTTCGGCTAAGAGAACTTGAGCACCTTTCCACAGTCCGGCCCGAACAATACTGCGGCGACTGAGCGGCAGGATACGAAGCGAGTGCGACGTACCTGGCGGCAGCTTCTGCGCTCAGACGGTGCTTGTTCCGCGCGCGAGTTGATCGTGCTCTGCGTCTTGACCGCGCTGCTGCTGTTCTATGGACTGGTCCCCTTCCGTGTTGGTCATGCCGTGATTTCCCGCCCGGAGTTGGGGCTGGTAGGCGCGGACGAACCTCGGTACGCACAGATTGCCGCAGAGATGCTGCAGCAGCACGCCGACGTGTGCCACGCCTTGCATGCAAAGGTGATCCCCCGTTCGTTCCAGTCTGCCGACCTGCACGCCTCGTTCCGGTGCGCGGAAGCAGGCATGATTACGCCAATTCTGTACGGCCACCCATGGCTGGAAAAGCCGGCGCTGTACTACTGGCGCACCATGAGCTTCTATAAGGAATTCGGCCAGGGCGACTGGGTAGCCCGGCTGCCGTCTGCCACGGGTGCCTTTGCGCTGGTCTTCCTGACCTTTCTGCATATGCGCCGCTTCCGCTCGGGCGGTCATCTGGACGCTGCGCTCATCACGGCATCGGCTGTTGCCATCATCGCCTTCGCACGCGGAGCTTCGACAGACATGCAGTTGGCCGCGCCGTTCTGCATCGGGATGCTGGGCTGGTATGCGTGGTACGAGACGGGTAAAAAGTTCTGGCTGTTCGACCTCTACTTCTTCGGCGGACTCGCAACGCTCGCCAAGGGACCCATCGCCATTCTGCTGTCGCTCAGCATCATCCTGCTGTTCGTCGGTCTACGGCGAGAGTGGCAGGTGCTGCGGAGAATGGTGTGGCTGCCGGGTATTGCCCTGTTCCTGGTGATCGTTCTGCCCTGGTTCATCGCGGTGCAGATTCGTAACCCGACGTTCTTCCACTTCTTTCTGTTTGAGCAGAACCTGCAGCGCTTTGCGTCCGACCGCTACCAGCACCACCAGAACCCATTCTTCTACCTGATCGTCCTGGTGCTGGCGCTAATGCCCTGGACCGTGCTGGCCATCCGCGCGCTGTGGGATTCGGTCGAAATCGCCATTGCCGAATGGCGCGTGCGGCACAAACCGGCGCGCTACCTTGGCCACGCCCGCGCGGGCGATGCCTTTCCGGAGTTCCTGGTCCTATGGGCACTCTTCCCGGTCATCTTCTTTTCGTTCTCCGGCTCAAAGCTGCCCGGCTACATTCTGCCTTCCATCCCGCCCATCACCATCCTGACGGGTGACTACCTTTATCGCATCCGCAAAACGGGTCTGTCCGCGCCCATGCTGGTGGCGCATGGTGTGGCCACGGGTCTGCTGACCTTTGTACTCGTGCTGTGCCCGCAGTATATGGTCTACCAGCGTATGGTGCCGCCCACGCAGACGCTGATGGTGGCCGTGCTGATCGCGGTGGCAACCGGCACTGCCGTTATCGCCGTAACGCGACGTTTCGGGCTCAGGTGGATACGTCCCGTGACGCTTGCGCCTGTGATGGTGCTGCTGTTCTTCCTGCTGCACGGCAATGGCTGGCTGTTGGACGCGAACTACTCCGCCCGTCCGCTGGCGAGGCAGATCGCAGCCGTGGCCCCCGAGGTAAACCTGTTGGTGACGCACCACATCCGTCGCGATACCGATTACGGACTGTGCTTCTACCGTAGGCAGCCGCTGCGTCACTACTTGCAGGAGAACTCTGCGACCGAGAAGCAGTCCGTCATCACCGGCGTGCCCAACGAGGAACACCTGCTGGTGCTGCGTGCAGACGACCAGCGATCGTTGCGGGGGCTGCTGCCCAACCGCACGTACACGCGACTGCTGATCGATGACTGGCAAGGACTTGCTGTCTACCGCGTAGCTGCTCTGCGCTAGACGTGGCAACACGATGCCGGGCACCAGGATGGTTCCCTTTGCGCATTCCCTGTTCCGCTGGTGCACAGACCCGGTACGCTGGGAAGATCACACCGCGCATCCAGGACACACTTGCTTGACCGCTACGACATAAAGGATCTCCGGCTGTGTACCGGGGCCGATCTGCGAACCCTGCTGACCCGGGAGGCGGTGCTGTGGCAAGAGCGACTGCGCTGGGATTACACCCAGTCCATCGCCCTGTTGCTCAAGTATCTCGACTCGCGCATTCTGCCGGGCTTTGTGGCAGTCGATCGGGCTACAGGGCGCGTCGCCGGCTACTGCTTTTCCGTTTATGAAACGCAGAAAGCCGTCGTGGGCGATGTGTTCGCCCTGGGTGAAGACGCTGCCGAACTCGAAGTAACGCTGCTGAACCACCTGCTGCCCATGCTGCAGCACACGCCTGGTGTCGAGCGCATCGAATCGCAGTTGCTGCTGGAGAGCGACAGCCTGCAGGAACCCTTTCAGGAGCATGGTTTTGGCGCGCACCCCCGGCTATTTCTGGAAGCCGATCTGCCGGATCCGCGCGAACTGGTTCCGACCGGCAGCTTGGTACGGCGCGAGGACGAAAAGCCCCTCCAGCTACCGCCCAGCCTGAAGCTTTCGCATTGGATCGCGCCGCACTATCAGCCTGCGGGCGACCTCATCCATCGCTGCTATGAGGGCCATGGCGACTCGTACATCAACGACCAGTACCGCTCCGTACAGGGTTCGCTGCGCTTTCTGCACAACATCGTGCGCTTTCCCGGCTGCGGCGTCTTCGATGCGGAGAACTCATTCGTGGTGCGCGACGAGCGTTCAGGCCAGCTCGAAGCTCTGATCCTCGTCTCGCGCGTAGAACCAGAGGTGTCGCACATCACGCAGCTGTGCGTCGCTCCACGACGGCGCGGCTACGGCCTGGGCCGCATGCTGCTGCGGCATGCAGCAACCCAACTGGCCGCAAAGGGCATGCGCGCCGTCACGCTGACCGTTACCGAGGCAAATGCACCCGCACTGCAGCTGTACCTTAGTCTCGGCTTCCGCGACCGCCTAAAGTTTTTCGCCAACGTCTGGACCAAGAACCGCGGCTAGGCTCAACCGCTTGCAGCTGGGAAGCAGGATCTCAGTATTTCGGCCAAGGCACGAATCCCACCACAGCATAGCCAGCATCGTCACGCCCTGCGATCGCATGCGTGGAAATGGAGTGGCTTGAGCCACTGAAATAGAACAGAGTCGAGAAAAAGAAAGCCGCTTCAGCCGCCGAGATTCTGCGTCGAACAAGGCCAGAACCTTAGTGCTTTAACGCCCACATGCCCCAGCTGATCACAAATGTCGCAACCACAAACAAGGCAAAACAATAGCCGCCAAAGCGGATCATCATCTTCGGCTCTGCCCGCTGGGTAATGCCGAAGACAACCGACGCAAACAAGGCGTAGACCAGCACCGCGGAAAAGTGATACATCTACAGGCCTGCCTTTCGTCCATTTGCAAGGGACTGCGCATCGACGGCGGCCATCACGTTCAACAGACCGGCAACGACGGCAAACTTGCTGCCATAGTCAGAGATCGTATCCGACAGCATCGCGGCACCAGTACCTGCGGCATGCGCCACGACATACAGCAGCGGCGAACCCATCTGGCCGACAAATCCAAGCAGGTCGAGCATGTCACCGTTATTCGGCGCGTACAGCTTGCCGTGCAATGCCATGCCGATGACAAACATCGACACAATAGACACAAACAGCAGCGCCGCACGAATTGGTTTCTTCAGCAGCAGGTGTCCAAGGCCAGGGACCAGCCACCCCGCAACCAGAACCAGCGTGGGGGAAAGGGTACTGCGCCGAACCGGGACTACCGTTGTTTGTGTCGCTGCCATGCCGTTGTTGATGATAGCAGCCACTTAAATTCGCACCAGTTCCCGTTGCAATTTGCCCGTCACCACAGCGCTGCCAGGATGCGTGATCATGTCAATCTCACTCCGCACGCCGAAGCATTCCGGACC
>JBPBQP010000030.1:0-6934 GCA_050954745.1 Janthinobacterium lividum
AGCCTGCAGCCCCATCTCGCGCATGGGTTGCCGTACCGTGGTCATGGCCGGTGTTGCCACGCGCGCGGGCAGTACATCATCGAAGCCGATCACAGAACAATCGCGCGGCACAACTCTGCCAGCTTCATGTAGGCCGCGCACCACACCAAGCGCCGTCATATCGTCGAAAGCAAGTACGGCCGTAAAGCTCCGCCTCGCCTTCAGTAATCGCGTCACGATCGCTCTGCCGCCGTCGAACGCGTCGCCCGGATTCCCCAGCATCGGCAGTCTGGGTGTAAGCTCCGGCCGTAGCGTAATGCCCGCACGCGCTGCCGCACGCTGCATGCCTATCCAGCGCGGAGCGCTATCGAACATTTCGCCTGGTCCACGAATCACAGCGATCCTTGTGTGCCCAAGGTTTACCAGGTGCTCCATTGCCAGAAAGCCGCCCTCCTCGTTGTCCAGCAGGTACGAGGTGATGCCGCTGCCGGTCAGGTCTCGCCCAACAATCAGCATGGGCACGGCGTTCTTCTTGATGTCAGCCAGCAGTTTGTTTTCATCGAACGTCCAGCTTGCGATCACGATGACGCCATCCACGCGCCGCTCAAGCATCAGCCGCAACGAGTAGTCAAAGACGCTGCGTTCCGTCTGCGCGTCCATCATCAGCGGCAAGTAGGCTGTCTTTTGCAACCCGGATTGAATGCCTTGAACCACTGGCATACAAAACGGGTCGGAAAGATCGAAGGCGAGTACGCCGATGGTGCCAGAGCTCTGGCTGCGTAGGGCTCGCGCACGCGCATCTGGGTGATAGCCCATTTCCTCAGCCGCTGCGCGTATGGTGTCGCGCGTTGAGGCCGCGACCTTAGCCGAGAGTGGCGCCTCGCTGAGGATTATGGAGACCGTGGACACGGAGTAACCCGTGGCCTTTGCCACATCGCTCAGCGTGACGTGACCAGATTTCCGTTGCGGCATCCGGCGAACTCCCTCCTTGGAAAGCATGATGAGATCTGTGTGAACAAACTACTTGACACATCTTTCAAGCGGAACTATATCTGCTAATCACACGCATTCAAAGGTTTGAATTCAACAAACGTAAACAAATTTTTCATCGGGGAGGGCTTATGGCAGCCTGTACTTCGCGGTATCGTTTCTCGCTTGCGGCTGCTGCGTGCTACGCCACGCTGACCGCATCCATGGCAGGCCAGGCGGGTCGCGGCAGCGTGAGCGGCACGGTTACTGATACCTCCGGCGCAGTGGTTCCTGACGCCGCGGTCAGTCTTCGCGAGGTCAAAACAGGCCTGATCCTGAAGTCCGTAACTTCACGCGCCGGTGTGTACACCTTTGTGTCTGTCTCCCCGAGCATGTATGAGCTCACAGTGACGCGCGACGGCTTTGGAACGGTTTTGCAAAAGAACGTGCGTGTCACGGTCGACCAGGCCAGTGCCATCAATGTGCGCCTGCCCATCAGCAGCGTGAATGAAACTGTCACCGTAGACGCCGCTGATACACCGGTAAACACGTCCAGCGCAACGGTGGGCCAGCTGATTGCAGCGGAAACCATCGATCGCGTGCCGCTGCTTACCCGTAATGTGTACCAGCTGGTGCAGTTGAGCACCGGCGTTTCGCCGGCCAACGGCACGGCCAATTCGTCTGACCTGCAAAGCATTAACAACGCGCGTACCGGCATTGATGTGTCGTCGTACACCATCAACGGCGCCCTGCAAGGCAATGTGATGTTCATGCTGGATGGCAGCCCCATCGGCGTGGCGGAAAACAATGCCGCCACCATCATGCCCGCGTTCCAGGTGCCGCAGGACAGTGTTGCAGAGTTCCGCGTCGAGACGCAGAACACACCTGCCAGCTATGCCAGCGGCGGCGGCGGTGTTATCAGCCTGGTCAGCAAATCGGGCGGCAATAGTTTCCATGGGGATGCGTTTGGTTACTTCCGCCCCAACGCTATTGCAGCAAACGACTTCTTCTTTAAGCGCAACAATCCCGGTGTGGGCACGCCGGATTTCCATCGTTACCAGGAAGGTGGTGCCATCAGCGGGCCCATTCGCAAAGACAAGTTGTTCTTCTTTGGCGATTACGAGGCTACGCAGCAGGCGTACCTGGAGATCGGCAGCTACACCGTGCCAACAGCCGCCGAACGAAAGGGCGACTTCTCCGCCGATAGCTTCACCATCTACAACCCACTGGCACCGGATGATCCAACGACAGGGCAGCGCCAGCCCTTTGCTGGTAACACCATTCCAACAGCCAACATCGACCCCGTTGCCCGGTATTTCTCAGACAAGCTGCCCCTACCGACCTCTGCCGGGGTTGGGCCCTTCCACACGAACAATCTGTCCACCTCTGGCCTGGCACCGCTGCACGCGCAGAAGGCAGACCTTCGCCTAGACTACGCACCCAACAGCAGCAACCGCGTCTTTGCTCGCTACTCTTACGGCCAGACGCAGCAGGGCAACAGCAATCAGTACGGCAGCAGCAACATGTTCAACCCGCTGCTCTACATCAACCTGACACGCACGAACAGCGTTCTTGTTGGCGATGACATCTCTCTCTCTCCTAAAACCATCCTGCAGCTGCGGTACTCCTTTACACGGCACGCCGAGAATCAGACAGGAGACACGCGGCAGAGCAACTATGACATCACCACCGCAGGCTTTCCGCAGTCGCTTGCAAGCCAGGTCCTGTTCAAACAGATTCCCGTGATTACCTTTTCTGACACGGCACCTGTCGGTGGCACCGGCAACTATGACAACTTCCTGTTTGTGAGTGAGAACAGCGACGTCAACGGGTCGCTGACCCACCTGTTCGGCAAGCATGAGTTGAGCGTCGGCGCCGAGTACCAGAAGAAGTTCATGAACCTTGGGCAGCCCGCCTTTCCGGCCGGCGCGTACAGCTTTGATAAGACGGCTACCAGTTCTACCACCTTTGCGGGCGACGGCAGCGACTGGGCCAGCTTCCTGCTCGGCATGGGGTCGGCACCTGGCAACGAGGGCACGAACTTTACCAAAGACCTATTTGGCGCACTTGCCAGCCCTTACTATGCTGCGTTCGTGCAAGACGTGTACCACATAACGCCCCGCTTCACCGCGACCTTGGGCGCGCGCTGGGAGATCTTTGGTGGTCGCACGGAGCGCCACAACCGGCTGGAGTACTTCGACCCCAATCTTGCGTACACGCTGAGCGGCGTCTCGTTGACAGGCGGTGAGCAGTTTGTGAACAGCGACAAGCGGTCGCCGTTCCTCAATAGCTGGAAGAACATTGGGCCTCGTGTCAGCTTCGCCTGGGAACCGCTTCCTGGAACCGTGGTGCGCAGCGGTGGCGGCATTTATTACGGACCCAGTACCAACATGGTGGCGACTACAGCCCTGAACAGTGACGGGTTTACCTCGTCGACCACATGGAATGCCACCCAGTACAACAGCGACGGCAACACGGTGCTGGTCAATCCGTTGAGCAACCCCTTTCCAAATGGCGTGGTGCAGCCACAGGGTTCGGCGCTAGGCGCGGCCACTAACGTCGGCGTGGGTCTCAGCACGGTGGTGCGCAATCCGCGCACGCTGACCACTTACAACTACAACTTTGGTATTGAGCAGCAATTACCTGGACACTCTGTCTTTACCGTGGCCTATGTTGGCAGCCGTGGCCTGTTCCTGACGCTGGGGCAGGTTGACCTGAACACGTTGCCCATTCAGACCATTGCGCAGTATGGCAGCCGGCTTTGCGTGGACGGCAGCGCAGGCTGCCAGATGGTTGCGAACAACCTGAACCCAATCCTGCCCGCGACCAACCCGTTTGCCGGTGCCAGCACGGTGCCGCTCTGGGTGTCACTGCTGCCCTACCCGCAGTTCAATACCGGTTCGTTCACCCGTGGTGGCGTTGGGGTGAATGGCCTGCCTGTCGCAAGCTCCAGCTTTAATTCGCTTCAAACCAAGGTAGAGAAGCGGCTAAGCAATGGCCTTACCTTCATCAATAGCTTTACCTGGGGCAAGCTGCTGACCAACGCCAGCCAGACGCCCCTCGCATTTGTCGGCTACCACTCGGGCGCGCCACAGGACTGGCGCAACCTGAACCTCGAGCGCGCCGTCTCCTCGCAGGACGTCAAGTTCCAGTTCAACTCGCAAATTTCCTACGATCTGCCCTTTGGCCACGGCAAGCTGGTCAATCTGCAGGGTGTGACCAATTCGCTGCTCGGTGGCTGGACGCTGAACACTGTCGTTTCTCTCAGCACAGGCGTACCGATTGCAGTGCCAGTGGGCACGGGTAACCCCTACTTCAACCAGCGCGTGGACCTTACGTGTGATGCCAGTCGTGGCGCAAGCCACACTGCTGAGCAGTGGTTCTCTCCGGGCTGCTTCTCCCAGCCTGTTAGCCAGTTTGCCGCTGGTGCCTCGCCCGCATACATGTCCAATGTCCGCACCGACGGTGCGCACAACCTGGACTCATCCCTATATAAGACCTTCGCCTTGCCGCATGAAAACAGCCTGCGGCTTGAAGTTGCTGGCTACGACGTCACCAACACCGTGCAGTACGGCTATCCCAACGTTTTCTGGAATCCTGCCTCGGTGCAGGACCCTACCGTGCTGGATGGATTTGGCGCGGTGTACAGTTCTGCGAATTTGCCGCGTCAGTTTCAATTTGGCGCGCGCTACAGCTTCTAAGTGACGACACCTGCCGAGCTTCCACGTGTCAGGCCACAGCGCATCGCTTCGCTGGACATCTTTCGCGGCCTGAACCTGGCCTTAATGATCTTCGTCAATGAACTGGCGGAGATCAAGGGGCTGCCCTGGTGGACGTATCACGCGCCCGGCCGCGTCGATGTCATGACCTATGTCGACATGGTGTTTCCAGCGTTCCTTGTCATCGTCGGCATGTCGCTGCCGCTGGCAATCAAGGCTCGTATGCGTCGCGGCGATGGCACAGCCGAACTTGTCTGGTACGTGTTGCTTCGTAGCGTAGCCTTGCTGGTCCTCGGCATCATCATCGCAAATGGGGCCAGCGGAGATCCGTCACTGATGCACGGCATAGGCCGGTTTGCGTGGAGCCTGCTGGCCCTGTGTGGGGCTGGCCTTGTGTGGTTCGACTATCCGGCATCGGCTTCAGAGAGCCGGCGTCGCGCCTTCAACGCGTTGCGTTTGCTCGGCCTGCTGCTCTTGGTCGTACTCGCCGTGCTCTTTCGTCGACGAGGAGACAGCGGTGTTACAGGCCTTTCGTACGACTACCCGGAAATTCTCGGACTAATTGGTTATACCTACCTGGTCACCGGCCTGTGTTATCTCTGCACACGTCGCTGGCGCTGGGCTCCGGCAGCATGGTTTCTTGTGTTTGCAACCTACAACGTCGCCGCTTCTGCCGGAAGGGCGCGCGTGAATGCAGGCTGGTGGATCTGGCCGGTGCAAAACGGGTCGATGGGCGCGCTCATGTTCGCCGGGGTCGTGCTTTCCGTCATCTTCTTCGCAGAGCCAGTGCTTGACACGTTTCGTAAAAAAGCTGTCGCCGCGTTAGGGTTTGGCTTGGCCGCAGCCACAACTGCCTGGCTCGCGGTTCCGCTCGGCATTTCCAAAATACGAGCTACGCCGACCTGGGTGCTGTTTACGATTGCGGCCTGCTGCGTGGTCTACGTCGCCTTATATTGGATCTGCGATGTGCGCAACCAAAGAGCCTGGGCAGCACCCGTAAGCGCAGCCGGTGCAAACACACTTGCGACTTACCTGCTGCCGGATTTCTGGTACTACCTTGTCGGCATCCTTGGCTGGCAGTGGTGGAACACGCACCTGAACACCGGAGCATTTGGCGTACTTCGAGCGCTTGCATTCACGGCTGCCATGCTTGCTCTGTCTACAGTGCTGATACGTAGGGGTATGCGTCTTCAGCTTTAATCAAAACCCCGCATCGCGAAAGGTTTGGAGCTGATTTCCTTAGTCGACTTTTTACAAGCAAGAAGCCACCATAGGGTTGGAACTTTATAGGCCTGAGCTCCTTCTTTTTGCCTGTCTGCCTCTGATCTGTGCACTTGCTCCATTCCTAGGTGGCTTCGTCACAGCAAGAGCCGCGAAGGCCCGCCCATACGTTCACCTGTTTCACGTCGTTGTCCTGTTCTGTGGCCTGCTGTGTCTCACGGATGACAGACCAAATTGGAGGCGTAACGGCGTGATCAAAGAGTCTGGGATATTCGTCATGCTCCATGTCGTCGTCACTTGCGGGCGTGTGGTTCGGTTGAGCGGGCAGCACGGAGGCAGAGGCCGACGAGATCCCGGAGTTTCTTCTCAAGATAGAGCCATAAATCTGCATGAACCTGCTTAGAACATCCTGTAAATAGACGTTCACGCAAAACAGCGTTTGCTGAAACGGCGAATCAGAAGGCAATTGATGCTGCTCGATCACTACTAGGGCTTATCTAACGCACTGACCTGGAAGATGCAGCGATGGATTGTGCGAGCTCGCTTCCAGCACGGCGATGGACTACTTCCCACGTATGCCGGTTGTCATCTCCACTAATACATCGAAGAATGTTCAACCCTTGGCGTGCCTTCGATCTAAGGACGGATCCAGCCTACGAAGCCGCCACGTGCGCCTACCTCGAGTCGTACGTGGTCACTTCGCGTTACCTTTCCTTCCTGACGGGTCCATGCGTCCGGCTTGCCTGTCCCATCGCGCAACTGCACTGCTTGCCACGACCCAGCTGCTAGGAATCCAAGTGGAATGTCCAGCGTAGTAGCTTCGCCGCCGTTGATCACTGCGAGGAACCATTGCTTTCCAGAACGTCTTGCCTCCGCAACCACCTTGCCCGGTTCACTGCCGGGGAGCACCCGAGTCTCGTCCCAAATGGAAGGCATGGCGGTCAACACGTCGCGCGCAGGGTTCTCCAAGTAACTCTGCGGATGACCCCCAAAACAAAGGAATGGCGACGTGAAAACAACGACCTGCGCCAGTTCATGTGCCCAGG
>JBPBQP010000031.1:0-6202 GCA_050954745.1 Janthinobacterium lividum
ATGAAGCACCTGACCGATGCGGAAATCAGTTCGGTCGTGCAGCGTGCAAGCAACATTGACGAGGCCTGCAAAGCACTGATCGAAATCACCAAACAGCACGGCGCACTGGACAACGTAACCTGCCTGCTGGTCGAAGCTTGAAGCTATAAGGAAGTGGTGCCCGGGGCCGGACTCGAACCGGCACGAACGGTTAAGTTCTGCGGATTTTAAGTCCGCTGTGTCTGCCATTTCACCACCCGGGCACATTCGCTATTCTATCGGTTAGCGGTGATCCTTCCCATTCGGCAGTGTCTCGGCTCCGTGGGAGCAGCTGTTCACATCCCATGTGTGCAGCCTTTCATCTCAGTAGGAACGCTTGAATCCACCCCAGGAGCAGCGAATGCACGTTGTGGTCTTCGGTCTCACCGTCTCCTCATCCTGGGGCAACGGTCACGCCACGTTGTGGAGATCGTTGATTGCAGGCCTGTTGCGGCGTGGCCACACCCTCACGTTTTACGAGAGGGATGTGCCGTACTACGCCGGTGCGCGCGACCTCTTACAGCTGCCTAAAGGTGCGACGCTGCGCCTTTACGACTCCATGGAAAGCATCCAGGTAGCAGCGCTGCAGGAGCTTGCGATCGCCGATCTGGCGCTCTGCACCAGCTACTGTCCTGATGGTGTGCTGGCCGCCGATTGGATTTTGGCCTCGAAGGCTGCCGTTCGTGCGTTTTATGACATGGATACGCCGGTTACGCTGAAGAATCTCGATACTAACGCAACACACGCGTACCTGCCGCCGCAGGGGCTGGGCGATTTTGACCTGGTGTTGAGCTATACCGGGGGGCGCGCGCTGGATGAGTTGCGCACTCGGCTGGGTGCTCAGCGGGTGGCTCCCTTGTACGGTTGGGTCGATCCCTCGTCGCACCACCCTGTGCCTGCGGTAGATCGTTTCCGGTGTGCCTTTTCATACCTTGGAACGTATGCCGCAGATCGTCAGGCAACTCTGGAAAGGCTGTTTCTGCAGCCGGCGAACAGGTTGCCAGGGGAGAGATTCCTGATCGGCGGAGCGCAGTACCCTGACAACTTTCCGTGGAGTGCAAACCTGTTTTTTACGCAGCATCTGGAACAAATGCAGCATCCCTCCTTTTTCTGCTCGAGCCGGGCGACGCTGAATGTGACTCGGCAGGCCATGGCAGAGTATGGCTTCTGCCCATCAGGCCGGTTGTTTGAGGCCGCAGCATGTGGCGCGCCGCTGCTCAGCGACACATGGGAGGGGCTGGATACCTTCTTCAGGCCCGACCGAGAGCTAGTCTGCGTTGAGAGCACACAGGACGTGTTGGATGCGCTCTCCCGAAGCGATGAGGAACTTCAACGCATGGCCAGGAACGCCCGGGAACGGACGCTGGAAGAGCACACGGCAGATGTGCGGGTTCGTGAACTGGAACAGCTGTGTCAGACCGCGTTGAACGGCGGATATGCAAGCCAAAGGAGCACCTAGATGTGGGGAATTATCCCAGCTGCTGGTGCCGGCAGCAGGATTCAGCCGCTGGCGTTTTCGAAAGAGTTGCTACCCGTCGGCAGTCAGATCGACAACGGTGTAGAGCGACCGCGCGCCGTAAGCGAGTACCTGGTCGAGCGCATGATTCGGGGCGGCGCAGACAAGCTTTGCTTTGTCATCTCGCCCGGTAAAACCGACATACTGCAGTACTACGGCTCGCGGTTGTGGGGTGCGGATATTGCCTACGTCGTGCAGCCTTCGCCCGGTGGCTTGTGCGACGCGTTGTTCCGCGCGGCAGCACTGGTGCGGCCTGACGAAGCCGTCTTGATCGGTCTGCCAGACACGGTTTGGTCACCGGCAGACGCGCTCGCACGCATGCCGGACGACAGGCTATCGTTCCTGACATTCCCGGTGGAACATCCGGAGTACTTCGATGCGGTCGTCGCTGACGCTGACAACAATGTCTTGCGTATTGACGTTAAGCAACAACGCACGGCCAGCCACTGGATTTGGGGCGCGGTGAAGATGCCGGGACACACCTTCCATGAGCTGCGTGCGCTTTGGTGCGGTCCCGATCGCAGGGATGAGTACCTTGGCACGCTGGTGAATGCCTGGTTGGGCGCCGGTGGCACCGCGTTGAACGTACCCATTGGCGAGGAGTATGTCGACACAGGAACACTGCATGGCTACCGTGCTGCCATTCGTCTGCTGGAGGGCAGGGCACAGGAAGGTATGCTGCTGAAGACAGAGAAGACAGAGGCGCAGCCGGCCGCTGCACAGGAGAACAAAAATGCCAGCCGCTGAAACACTTTCGCTTGAAGAACGTATTGCGGAGCTTCGTCCGTGGTTCCACAACATGACCATTGGCGGCGTTCGTACAGAGCCGGATCACTTTCTGGGTGACTACCCGGCGGTAAAGTACCGACACTTTCGTGACAGTGTTCCCGCAGACCTCACGGGCAAGACGGTGCTGGACATCGGTTGTAACGGCGGCTTCTACTCGCTTGAGATGAAGCGGCGCGGTGCGGATCGTGTCGTTGGTATCGATACGGATGAGCGTTACCTGCAGCAGGCACGGCTGGCTGCTGAGGTATCTGATCTGCAGATCGATTTTCTCCAGTTGGCAGTGTGGCAAGTGGCACAGTTGCAGGAGAAGTTCGACCTCGTAATCTTCATGGGTGTGCTCTACCATCTGCGGCATCCGCTGCTGGCCCTCGACCTGATCCACGAACACGTCGCGAAGGATCTGCTGCTGTTTCAAAGCATGCAGCGTGGCAGCCGGACCATTGCACCCATCGCATCGGACTACGATATTACCGCGCCGGGTGACTTTGAACTGCCAGGCTACCCAAAGCTCTACTTCATTGAAGAACGGTACTCGAACGACGCGACCAACTGGTGGATTCCAAATCGCGCTTGCACCGAGGCCATGCTGCGCTCTGCCGGCTTTGACATCCAGTCCCAGCCGGAAGATGAGGTCTATGTTTGCCGTCGGAGGGACATTCCGACACCTGCAGACGGCTCGCATGCGGTGTATCCGGCTTCGCCTCGATAATGCCGCCCGCAGTACAGGTCCCGCTTGCAGCGAACATATTTTTGCATGACGCAGAGGTCGCGCTGGAGAAGCGGCAACTGGACGCTGCGCTGCAGGCGTTTGACGCTGCAGAGCAGAACGGTGCCGCGCCGGATCGGTGCGCCGCAGGTCGTTGGACGGCGTGGATGCTGAAGGGTGACTTTGCCGCTGCGTGGCTTGAAAGCGATGCCATTCGTGCGCGCGGGGGACACGATCCGCACCGGTTTTGGCAGAGGGAAAGTGTCGACGGCAAGCGGCTGATTGTGCGTTGTCTACACGGTCTTGGCGATGCCGTGCAGATGCTGCGCTACCTACCCTTGCTGCGCGCGCGCTGCAGCTCCGTAACGCTGGAGGTGCCGCCCAGGCTCTTGCCGCTGACTCCATTGTTTGCGGGGGTGGATGAGGTCGTTACGTGGGGAGAAGACGCCCCGGAGGAGCCTCCTTCCTGGGACGTCCAGGTAGAAGTGATGGAACTGCCTTACCTTTTCCGAACAGCCGTGGAAGACCTGCCCGTTGCGGAGCACTACCTTTCCGTCCCCGCGGCGGGATTATTTGTAATGGCTGGGCCGCTGCCACGAGTTGGCGTCGTGTGGTCTGCCAGCGAGTGGGATGTAACCCGTCGCCTGCCCGTGGAATGCCTGCAGCAGGTGCTGGCTGTGCCTGGCATCGAATTCTGGAACCTGCAGGGTGGCCCCCAGCATGACCCGGCAGGACTGCCGGGTATATGGAACCGCATGCGCGACGCCGCAGCATTTGGCGACGGCCTGCTACCGCTAGCTGCAGTCATCGCCAACATGGATCTCGTGCTGACAGTGGACACACTTGCCGCGCACATGGCTGGAGCGATGGAGCGGCCCGCCTGGGTCATGCTGCAGCACCGAGCAGATTGGCGCTGGATGCACGCGCGGGGAGACTCGCCGTGGTACCCAACGCTGCGACTCTTCCGGCAGCCTCGTCAGGATGATTGGTCGGCACTGACGACGCAGATGTGTGAGGCACTTAATCAATGGAAGAACCAACAACAGTGAGCCACATCGCACAACGAGCGTGGAACGCTTATGACGCCTACCTGTTCGATATCGACGGGACCCTGCTTCACTGCAGGGACGCCGTGCATTACTTTGCCTTCTGCGAGACGCTTGGAATGCTGGCAGGGCGTTCGCTCAATCTGGATGGCGTTATGGCGCATGGCAACACGGATGTCGGCATCCTGCGGGATGCGCTGAGTTTGGCTGGGATACCTGAAATTGCCTGGCGGCCGCAATTAGCGGCGGCGCGGCAAAGACTGTGCGACGAGGTGGATCGGCACAAGCAGGATTTGCAGATAGACGTGCTGCCGCAGGTTCCTGAAGTACTGCAGCATCTGCGTGCAAACGGAGCGCTGCTTGGGGTTGCTACGGGTAACCTCCGTGATATTGGCCGCACCAAGCTGCAGCATTGCGATTTGCTGAAGCACTTCGACTTCGGCGGCTATAGTGACGACTTCGAGTTTCGTAAGCATGTCTTCGCCGCGGCATTGGTACAGGCGCGCACACTCGTCGGCGAACAGGCTGCTGTATGTGTGGTGGGCGACACACCTTCGGACGTGCAGGCTGCCCACGCAAACGGGCTGCCTGTCATCGCAATTGCAACGGGTGTCTTTTCGAAGAACGAACTGCAGAAGAGTGAGCCGGAGTGGTGCTTGGACACCTTCCTTGACTTGCTTCCTTTAAGTTAGATCGAACTAATAATCTTCTCGAACTGGATGGCACGATGGTGCGACGTGTGTTCTGCCAGGATGCGCTCCCGGGCTCTGGTGCCCATGCGTTCGCGCGCCGCATCCGGCGTGTCGGTCAGCAGACGCACCATCGAATCGGTGTCCGTTGCCAGCATAATTTGATCACCAGGCGTCAGGAACTCTTCCAAACCAGCCCACACATCGGACACAATGGTGGCTCCACACGCGGACGCCTCGAACAACCGTACGGACGGAGAGTAGCCCGCTGCCACCATGTCATCACGAGTCAGGTTGAGCGTCCACTGTGACGAAGAGTAGAACGCCGGATGCTCTGGCGGTGCCAGGTGCATAATGCGCCTGACGTTCGGCTGCCAGGCAACGTCCGCTGGGTACTGTGGCCCTGCCACCAGAAAGTCTGAGTGGGGCAGGGCAGCTGCAGCCCCGTTCAGCAGCTGCATCAGTTTAGGCTGACGATCTGCGGCGTACGTGCCCAGGTAGCTCATTGCGCAGCGGTACGTGTCGCGCACCGATGTCGGCGCATAGAGATCGGCATCCACAGAGCAATAGAAGGGCACGGCACGAGGCGAGGCGAAACGCGTCTGCAATTCTTCCAGCGCGGGGCCGCCGGTGAAGCTCAGGTAAGCTGCGTACTGTGGAATCATGGCGCCGTCCAGGTAGTGGCAGCCGCCCTGCAGGCGCAACCATGACAGCGTAATAGGCGTGTCAATGTCGTAGAACAGCAGCGGTCCACAGTCTGCGGCGAGCAAGGCCTCTGTCGCTACGATTGCGTCCGGAAAGTACGAACCAATGACGACTGCGTCCGCATCCTGTGCAAGGCCGGTCAGCCACGGCGCGCTTGGTTCCCATTCTTCATACAACTGAACCTTGCAGTAACCGGGCTCCGGCAGGTCACGATTGCTGCGGTACCATTCAACGTCCTTTTCGACGAACTCGATCTGATGACCGCGCGCGGCAAGCGCCTTGCAGAGGGATCGGTAGGTGGTTGCGTGTCCGTTACCCCACGACGAGGTAATGGTCAGGCCGAAGAAGACAACCTTCATGCGCCCGTCTCTTCCTGCGCCGCACCGAACTGCTCAAATCCGGGGACATGCCGCCAGTCAGCCATGGTGGCGAGCGATTGTGTCTGTGCTGGCACCAGGCCCATGCGCCGTGCCAAACATTCACGGAATGCGAAGTCTGCCTGTGCGGCTCGCTGAGCATAGGTATGGTCGCGCAGACCGCGCGCATGGAAGGCGGAGCCTATCTGCTTGCGTGCCGCTGCGTCATGGGAATGCAGTGCCTGCACCACGTCTTCTGCGCGATGTACTACCAGAATTTCGCGCTCCGGCCGAAAGCAGTCGTTCAGGCCCGGCCAGTCATCGCACAGCATGCAGGTACCCGCTCCGGCTACTTCGAACACTCGCGTCGGTGGAGA
>JBPBQP010000032.1:0-4857 GCA_050954745.1 Janthinobacterium lividum
ACCGCTTTTCGACAGCAGCAGACCACGTACAGTAAGGCGAATGCGAGTGGAACCCTGCGGCTGCCGTGTCACCCACAAGCCAAATTGTTTTCCACACAGACCACCCAACATCTTGTGCTTGTTTTAAGGTTGGCCCCGAGCTACAGTAGGTCTACTGCATGCGGGCTCCCTCCCGATAAATGCGAGCAAGTATCGTCATGCGAATATAAAGCGAAGATGAGCAGCCTGCAGACCAACGCATGAACTGCACAGAATGAGTACAGAACGACGTTGAGAAACGTCGTGAAGGAGCAACTTTGGCGACCACCCTGCAGACCAGCCTGTCCGACCTTACCCCCAGCTTCCCCGCGCGTGATGAGACGCCGACCATGCACGTGAAGAAGCGTAACGGCTCGCTGGAAACGGTAGACGTCAACAAGATCGTTCGCGCCGTGCAGCGCTGCTCGCATGGGCTGTCGCATGTGGATGCTATCCGCATCGCTTCCAAGACGATTGGCGGTCTGTATGACGGTGCCACCACGCGCGAACTCGATGCCATCTCCATCGACACCGCCGCATCGCTCATCGCGGAAGAGCCGCAGTATTCCAAGCTGGCTGCGCGCCTGTTGCTGGCGACCATCATCAAGGAAGTCGCCGGCCAGAACCTGCACTCGTTCTCGCAGTCCGTTGAGTACGGCGCGCAGGAAGGCGTCGTTTCTCCGGCCACCGCAGAGTTTGTGCGCGTTCACATGCGCAAGTTGAACCACGCCATTGACGAGACGCTGTCAGACCGCTTTGAATACTTTGGCCTGCGTACCGTGTATGACCGCTACCTGCTACGTGATCCCCTGTCGCGCAAAGTGACAGAGACACCGCAGCACTTCTTCCTGCGCGTAGCCTGCGGTCTTGCCGGAACGCCTCATGAGGCCATTGAGTTTTACCACCTGATCGCCTCGCACGACTACATGCCCAGCTCGCCCACGCTGTTTAACAGCGGCACGAAGCATCCGCAGATGTCGAGCTGCTACCTGCACGACTCGCCGCTGGATTCGCTGGAATCGATCTATGACTCGTACAAGGACGTTGCACTGCTGTCGAAGTTTTCGGGCGGCATTGGCCTTGCCTTTCACCGTGTCCGCAGTGAAGGCTCGCTGATTCGCGCGACCAACGGTTTGTCCAACGGCATCATTCCATGGCTGCGCACGCTTGACTCGTCTGTCGCTGCGGTCAACCAGGGCGGTAAGCGTAAGGGCGCGTGCTGCGTCTACCTGGAGCCATGGCACGCTGACATCGAAAGCTTTCTGGAACTACGGGAGAACACCGGAGACGTGTCGCGCCGTACCTATAACCTGAACCTTGCCAACTGGATCCCCGACCTGTTCATGAAGCGTGTGGATGAGGACGGCATGTGGTCGCTGTTCGATCCCAAGCTGGTACCAACTCTCCCCGATTTGTTTGGCGCAGAGTTCGAGGCAGCTTATGTACAGGCCGAAGAAAGCAAGATCTACTACCGCCAGGTGAAGGCGCGCGATCTGTACGCACGCATGATGCGTTCCCTGGCTGAGACCGGCAACGGCTGGATGACCTTCAAAGACGCCTGCAACATCAAGAACAACCAGACCGGCGTCCCGGGTAACGTGATTCACCTTTCGAACCTTTGCACAGAAATCACCGAGGTCACATCGAAGGACGAAACTGCCGTGTGCAACCTGGGCTCCATCAACCTGGCCCGCCACGTCACCACGAACGACGCTGGCAAGGTGGTCTTCGACTTCGTGAAGCTGGCTGAGACGGTTCGCGTCGCTGTACCCATGTTGGATCGCGTCATCGACATCAACTACTACCCGGTCGAAATCGCGGCGAAGTCCAACTCTCGCTGGCGCCCTATTGGCCTTGGCGTCATGGGCCTGCAGGACGTCTTTTTCCAGATGCGTCTTGCGTTCGACTCGCCGGAAGCGCAGGCGCTTTCCACCAAGATCCAGGAAGAGATTTACTACTACGCCATGCTGGCCACGACTGAGCTTGCGGAGAAGAACGGTCAGCATACCTCCTTCCAGGACACGCGTCTGGCGAAGGGTCAGTTCCAGTTCGACCTATGGAACATTACGCCGAGCGAGCCTGCGCGTTGGGAGGCTTTGCGCCAGCGCATCCTTAAGAGCGGTGTGCGCAACTCGCTCGTCATCGCGATCGCTCCTACAGCCACCATCGCGTCCATTGTCGGTTGCTACGAGTGCATTGAGCCGCAAATCTCCAATCTGTTCAAGCGCGAAACGCTCTCCGGCGAGTTTCTTCAGGTGAATCGCTACCTGATCAACGAGCTGAAGGTGCTGGGCGTATGGAACGAGGAGATGCGCATCCGCTTGAAAATGTCAGAAGGTTCTGTGCAGAACATCGAGGGCTTGACGGACGAATTAAAGGCGATCTACCGCACCGTGTGGGAGGTGCCCATGCGCAGCCTGATTGACATGGCCGCCGCTCGTAACGCGTACATCGACCAGTCGCAGTCATTGAACCTGTTCAGCGAGTCGCCCAACATTGGCCGCCTGTCGTCCATGTACATGTACGCGTGGAAGACCGGCCTGAAGACCACCTACTACCTGCGTTCGCGGCCTGCAACGAAGATCGCAAAGACCACGGTACAGAAGGCGGCGATGTCCAGCAGCCTACCTACTGCCGTCGCACAGTTGCAGGCAGTTGCAGTCCCGGAGCCGGAGCAGAAGCCTACCGACGCTTCTGCAGCCATTGCCTGCTCACTCGAGAATCCGGAGAGTTGCGAAGCCTGCCAGTAGGCTTCTGCTCTTCCAACAAGACGCTTCAAGAACATCAGATTCGGTTCGCGACACCCAGGAGAAACGCCCATGTCCGCCACACTCGACCCCCTTACCGTAGCCTCCCCTGTAACCACCGGTTCTTCCGTTGCGGTGCCTGAGATGCTGCTTGATCCCGGCATGTGCCTAACATTGCGCCCCATGAAGTACCCCGTCTTCTACGACATGTTCCGCGACGGCATCAAGAACACGTGGACCGTCGAAGAAGTTGACTTCGCGACGGATTTGGTCGATCTGCGCTCAAAGATGAGCCCGGCTGAGATCCACACTATCAAGCGGCTTGTCGCCTTTTTTGCAACCGGCGACTCCATCGTTTCAAACAATCTTGTGTTGAATCTGTACAAACACATCAACTCGCCGGAAGCACGGCTGTACCTGTCGCGCCAGCTGTACGAGGAGGCTGTCCACGTGCAGTTTTACCTGACGCTGTTGGACAACTATGTGCCTGATCACGACGAGCGCGCGGAAGCGTTTGCCGCCGTGGAGAACATTCCCTCCATTCAGAAGAAGGCCGAATTCTGCATGAAGTGGATGGACTCCGTTCAGGACCTGGAAACGCTGGAGACACGCGACCACCGGCGTCAGTTCCTGCTGAATCTCATCTGCTTTGCGTCGTCCATCGAAGGGCTGTTCTTCTTCGCTGCGTTCGCTTACGTCTACTTTTTTCGTTCGAAGGGCCTGCTACATGGCCTGGCGTCGGGCACCAATTGGGTCTTCCGTGATGAGAGCTGCCACCTTGAGTTTGCTTTTGAGGTGGTGAACACAGTTCGTCAGCAGGAGCCGGATCTTTGGGATGCAGATCTCGAAAAGCAGATTGTCGAGATGCTGGAAGACGCGGTTGATTGCGAAGCACAGTTTGCCGAAGACCTGCTCTCGGGTGGTGTCGCTGGTCTGTCTGTTCGTGACATGCGGGCTTACCTGGGCTACGTAGCGGACTCGCGTCTGCAGCGCCTGGGCATTGCACCGCACTTTAAGACCAAGAATCCATTCAGCTTTATGGAATTGCAAGACGTACAGGAGCTGACAAACTTCTTCGAACGTCGCGTGTCGGCGTATCAGACTGCAGTCGCGGGTGAGGTTGGGTTCGGCGAGGATTTCTAGCCATCCCGGAACACTGTGTCAAAGTGACACAGACACCAAAGAAAAGAAGCTGCCAGCACTGGCAGCTTCTTTTCTTTGTTCATCATCTCAAATACATGCGTGTAGATGAAGCAGTGAGGTCGGCCGAAGCGGTCGACGTTGTTGAGCCGGATCAGGTTGAGTCAGCGATCGAAGCAAAGCAGATTGGAGATCGCATTCGTCGACTCCGGATGCGGCGTTCAATGGGCTTGGTTGAACTGGGTAAAAAGACCGGTTTGTCCGCAAGCTTTCTTTCTCAGCTGGAAACCGGACGGGTTGTGCCTACAGTTCGTAATCTTGCTCGGGTTGCGCTGACCTTTGGCAAGGATCTTGCCTACTTCTTCCGTGATGAACATCCTGTCAGCTTCCGGATTATGCGGCAAGCGGAGCGCGTCCGCCTGCAACGCAGTGCGGGTTCCTCGTCGACCTTTCTCTCTGAAAGTATGAGCGCTTTAGTCACCGACCAGAGCATGGTGCCCTGTATTGCCGAGTTCCGAGGTAGCGGCGAAGAGGTTGTTTTTCGCCCTCGCATTTTCGAAGGGCTGGAGTTTACCCTCGTTACCGAAGGCTGCCTGACGCTGATCTCAGAAGCTGAAAACCATCTTTTAGAGCCAGGCGACGTGGTGTGGATTGACGCAACTCGCAAGCGGCAGTACAACTGCGACGCTGGCGTTCATGCGAAGGCCATGATTATTACGCGGGCCCATCGAACCTAGTGTCTCCACGCTTTTATTCTTTCTGCCCCTCGTTGATAGGAATGCATTGTCAATATGGTAGAAAGTAGATGGCGTCTTCATGCCAGGGGTTAAATGGCAGTGGAAGCGGTGTTTGCAGTAACGCTAATCCAAACAGTCGCAGTGATGGCTGCCCTTTGGCTGAGCGGTCGGCGGAAGCTGTTAGATAGCGGCATGCCCTATCTGGTGAGTCTCGC
>JBPBQP010000033.1:0-3350 GCA_050954745.1 Janthinobacterium lividum
AGCGATTTGCCGTGGATCTTGATGGTCTCAGTGCGAACCGGTTTTGCGTTCGAGACCACTGGCGGCACTAACGTACCTACCTGCGCGTCCGCCTGCCATGTACCAAGAGCCGTCAACATACACACGAACAGTACAATCCGCTTCGTCATCCATCGGTCCTTTCGCCTAACTGTGATTGGTCATCCACGTCGCCAGTAAACCGAGTACTTCTGGTCGCGTACCTTGTACATGGGCATCACTTCGACAACCGCCCCCGTTGCTGCGGTGGCTTGGTACTGCAAGGGTTGTCCCCCTACCGTCTGCAGCCAGTGCGCCGGTGTTGCACCCGCCTTTGCGACGGGGAGCGAAGCAGCAGGAGGTACACCTTCGGGTGCAGTTCCGCGGCCCGTCAGAATTTTGGTAGGTCCAGTCGCAGGCCCGTCACCAAGCGTAGCCGCCAGCACCAGCGGACCGTAGACCGCAGCGACTGTGTCCGGACTGCCGGGTAGTGGCTCCTCCCGCAGGGTCATGGGCAGGTGTACCGTGAGGGTGTCTCCTGCCTGCCATGTGCGGTGAACCACCAGGTACGATCCGGGCTCGGCAAACGACTCCAGACGCTTGCCATTTACGGCGACAAATCCACCTTCGGCGATCCACGATGGAATACGAATCGCAATGGAGCGCTGTTGCGCCTGCGCAACCTGCACGGTCAAGCGCGTTTGCGGCTCCTGTGGAAAGCTCGTCTCCTGCCGAAGCGTAAAACCTTTCTCCTGCCACGAGAGCACCGCCGGCAGGAACTGATTGACGTATACGGTCTCGCCCGCGTGCGAGTAAATCGTGTCGCCAAACTTCGCAAAGTCTTCCGCGCCTGTCCCGGTGCAGCACCAGAAAGACTCCTCCGCCGAGCCGTAGACGCGCCAGTACCCGGCTGCCAGCGGAAAGAAGTATTGCTTCAGGCCCGCGGCGTTCTGCGTGCCAAGCCGCGCATTGAATAGCGTGCGTTCGTACTCGTCCATCCAACGTGCATCGCCGGTCCAGGCAAACAGGTGGCGCTCCAGCTTCATCAGGTTGTAGGCGACGCAGCACTCAGCATTCATCAGCGACAGCGATCCGCCCAGGGAACCGGTGGGTGACTTCCAATGCTCATCGTCACTGGTATTGCCGATGGCGTAGCTATGCCCGTCCAGCACGCTCTGCAGAAAAAATGAGGCGATGTCGCGGTAGCGCTGGTCGCCCGTTGCCTCGTACATGCGCGCCGCACCAATGATCTTCGGCACGCTGGTATTGGCATGCAAGCCCTGTAATTCGTCGCGATGTGCAGCCAGGGGGTCCAGGAAGGTAGGTTGCTCAAACTTGTGCGCCAGCGCAAGGTAACGTTCCTTGCCAGTCAGGCTGTAGAGGTTGACCAGTACCTCATTCATGCCGCCGTACTCTACCCGAAGGATGCGCTGACGCTGGTCCTCACCCATGTCGGCAAAGTAGCCAGAGGCCCAGCCGGCCATGCCTTCCGCTACCTTCAGCGCCTCTTCATTGCCTGTCTGCACGTACATATCGACCAGGCCGGCCATGATCTTGTGGTAGGTGTAAAAAGGTGCCCAGGCTGGCTTACCCAATGCAAGCCGCTCAAACAGGTCGGTCGGATAAGCGCTCAGGTAGCCGTTGCCGTTCGCTTTCTGGCAGGCAGCCAGACCGGCGACCATCTGGTTTCCCTTGTCACGCAGGACGGTGTTCCCTGCTCCGGCCGAGGCGAAAGCAACCGCCGAAAGGTAGTGGCCGCCGGCAAAGTGACCACGCAGTTCGCTCGTCGGTATCTCCCAGCCGCCGTACGGCCCGGCCGTGGACGTAATGCCGGCCGTGAGACGAAAGCTGTGCAGCAACCGATCGACCTGCAAGCTATCGAGGTATCGTTCATTCACATCAGCCGCCTGCTTGAAGTCACCTGGCAGCAAACGAACAGAGCCCATCGGGAACGGTGACAGTCGGCCGTCCATCTGCAACATCGCATCCTGCCGCCGGGTCTGCGAATGCAGCGTAGGCAATGCCTGGCTCAGGGCTGCCATTGTGCTCCACTGCATCATCTGCCTTCGTGTCACTGTCATACACATTGGTTCGCCTCGCGACTTCGCCTACCATTCTTGGCCAGCGCCGGTTCTTTGCGCAATACCGGGTCAACTATTTTAAGTTGATGGTGTAGTCCCACGGAGGTTCTTCGTCGCACATGCGGCGGCCACGCAAGGCCGCGCGCTACGCTGCATCGACTTCTGCTCCACAACCACGCGAGAACGCCCGTCTTCACCCGCGGCGCCTGGACATGACGCTATTCGATATCTGTTTTTGGGTCGTCCAAAATACCGAATTCAACCACTCTGCAGCTTCCATACGCTGCAGTTGAGAGCCGCCTCAACCGGTTGTTGGCAGGTGTGCCAGCAACGCGGTTATCCTGAAGGCGCGCGGTTTAGGAGGTTTCTGATGGCAAGGCCCGTGAAATGGTCTCGTGACCTTCATCGTATTCGCGAACAGGCGCAGCATTCCCGCATAGAGACCTGGTCACGCCAGGACCTGGAAAGGCTCTTCGAGGTTGGTCGCGCCTCTGCCCAATCCCTCATGAAAGCCGTCGGCAACGTTCAGACCATCGGCGGAGCTCACTTCGTCGACCGCGCTTCCCTGCTCTCGTTCCTGTCCAGCATGATCGGCGCAGACTCTGTCGAGGAGGAGTTGCGCAGTAGACTGGCCGATGCGGAACCCGCACCCCGGCCGAAGGCCCTGCATGTCACGCTGCCAGATGGCCTTCGAAGAGCCATGCTTCCGGACCTGCCCTCTAACGTGAAACTATCGCCAGGGCGCATTGAAATCACTGCCGACTCTGCAATTGGCATGGTCGAGGCCCTGGTCTCTCTTGCCATGGTCATGCAAAACGACCTGGACCGCTGGCATCTGCTGGTTACGCCCCGGCAGGTTACGAAGGCGGACGAGGAGTTGCAGGCGTTCATGACTCGGCTGCGGAACTCACATCCAGAACCTGCTTAGTCCAGATGGTCGCGGGCTCCGACCCGCTATGCACGTAGCTCTGGCTCTTTCATCCAGGCGCTCTCGACTCACACATGTTGTACACATATGCAGGTGTGTAGCAGTGTGTACTGTAGTACACGTGTTGTTTTTGTATAGCTGTGAATACGGTACGACACTACACATGGATAAACCTGTTCTGTACTGTGGCACTTGTGTACTGTTGCCTTTGTCGCGCGCTCAAACTCCCCGGCGCAAGGTTTGGCCTGTCGGCACACTGTGGAGAAGAAGAATGCCCGTCATCGTTGCCGCCAACACCAAGGGTGGAAGTGGAAAATCGACCAGTTCGCTTATTTTGGGCACCA
>JBPBQP010000034.1:0-3296 GCA_050954745.1 Janthinobacterium lividum
ACCTGAGCCACAACACCATCCTGGTACTGCCCTTCGTCAACATGAGTACGGCAGACGGGGCAGGGCTGTATGGTCATGCGCTGGCAGACGCTATCAGCGCGCGACTCGCCCGCATGCAAAGCCTGATCGTGCGACCATCCAGCACGCTGATGAACGTGCCGCCTGGCCAGCTGGACCCTCTGAGCACCGGTCGACGTCTTTCCGTGGAGTATGTGGTCGCGGGCAGCTTTTTGCGCAGTGATAAAGGTTTCGACCTGAACTGGCAGATGCTCCATGTGCCGGAGCAGGCGGTGCGGGCGGGCGGCTCCATCAACGTGGACTCCTTCGACCTGGTGGCTGTCCAGAACGAGATCGGCACTGAGATCTTCAGTGCGCTGCGCAGCGGCGCGGGCGTTCGGCAGTCCGGTGCGCTGGCGGGCAAGGAAAGCACGGAGCCCGGCCTGTTGGAGCAGGAAGTGTCGGAAGAGTACTTGCAGGCGCGTGCGCTGCTGAACTCATTTATGTTCCGCACGGGGAGCCCGGAAGATCTCCAGCGCGCGACTGACCTGTTCTCGCGCGTGGTGCAGCGCGATCCGACCTATGCACCGGGCTGGAGCGGGCTCGGCATCACCCATCTGCAGTACCTTCGCCACGGTCTGGGCGGGCAAATGCACCTGTTGGAGATGCGGCGCGCGCTGGACAAGGCGCTGGCGCTTGATCCGCGATCGGTCGAGGCAAATCTCTATCGCGTGTACATGCTGCTGTCACGCGGTGAGAAGGAAAGTGCACGCCACGGCATAGCCAACCTGCTGCAAACCGCGGGGAACAATGCCAGCGTCCACCGCATTGCGGGCATGACGCTGCGCAGTGACGGCCAGTATGACGAGGCGCTTAAGCAGTTCGGCATTTCGCTGCGTCTCAACCCTTCGGACGCGCCGGTGATCTACAACCATCGCGCGCGGGTATACCAGTATCAAAGCCAATTTGAGCTTGCCGAGGAGGAGATCCGCAAAGGCCTTACGCTGGAGCCACGACATCCCATGCTGTCGATTACGCGCGGTTACCAATACATGCGTCAAGGGCAACTGGAGCAGGCCATCCGCACGCTGGAAGGTGTGATCACGGAGGATGCCACCATGCGAATCGTCTACCCGACCATTGCCATGTGCTACGCCATGCTCGGCGACCGCAGCAAAGCTGGCAGTTTTATTGTCGAAGAGACCCTAGCTGCTGCGGAGGCAGACAGTGAAATGGCCTATCGCCTTGCCACCTACTTTGCCGTGGACGGCGAAAGCAGCGAGGCGCTGCACTGGCTGCGTCGGGCCGTCTACCTGGGCAATGAGAACTACCCGTGGTTTTCGCGGAACCCGGCCTGGGCACGGCTCGAGGGATCCAGTGATCTCCAACTCATCCTTCACGACCTGAAGAAGAGTTACCAGCGCAACACCAAAAACTGGAAGCGGCTTTTAGCCCAGTAGGTAGTTCGAATGCACCTGAAACTGAGTCCGACCGCGAATGTTCGGCTTCAGTTCACGGGCACAAAGCTCTGCGGTGCGGTGTAGATGGGGGTGGCGGGCGTGTAGGCTTCTGCCGCACCTTTGCTACCATCGACCCTCGCGGGTGATGCGGAAAAGTTGGGCTCACGAACCAGCGACTGTGTTTGCAGCGGCTCGGTCAGTCCGAGGACGATCAGCGCATCCTGCGGAAGGTGCGTCTGTCGATCCTGCTTCAGCCACCATGCCGTGCTGAGCCCTGCACCGACGCCTGCGCCGACCAGTGCTCCTACGCCGCCGCCCAGTACCGCTCCTGCGGCAGCAGCGCCGCCCGTCGTCAGTGACATGGCTGCCAGCGTGGCACCCACATGATCCTTGCGCAGGATGTTGCCCTCTTCATCGACGCGGGTATGCGCGAACTGGTCGGTATCGATGACCTCAGCGTGCAAGGGGATGCGTGTGCCATCGGGCAGCAGCACAGCCTGCGCCTGCAGGTGGATGAGCGCGGCACCGCGAATGCGGCGGCCACCGCGTACCTGGGTGATGGTGCCTTCCACGGTCGATCCGACGGGTAGAATGACGCGGCCTTCGCTCGTCACATTTTCAGTCAGGTCGCCGGTGAAGGGGGTGTTGGACCGGGTGAGTTCTGTGTCGA
Organism: Janthinobacterium lividum; assembly: GCA_050954745.1. GTDB lineage: Bacteria > Acidobacteriota > Terriglobia > Terriglobales > Acidobacteriaceae > Terriglobus. Next base: position 2,128 of record JBPBQP010000034.1, read on the forward strand.
TCGCGGTCCGAAGGCGCATGCGAAGGGCGGTACCCGCAGCCAATTCGTTCGGATGGCGAGGTACTTCTGTGACGATGCCGGCGTCGGGGTCGACAGGTTCTGCCCCGCGGGTGTGGAGCGACACCTCTGGCCGGTAGGGCTGGTAGACCTCGGTGGTGGGATCAGCGATCGGAATGGCAGCGGAGGGCTTTGCGGCTTGCAGTGGTGAATCTTCGACCAGGACGTCAGGCGGGTGCGACACGCCTGTCTGCTGCGCAAGGGCGGGAGTAGCGGCAAAGACCAGTGCAAAGGCAAGCTGTCGTTTCAAAGCGTGAACTCCTCTGCCGCGCTTGGGCGGTCATTCGCAAGCCTAAAAGAAGCTTGCAAGGTCGCAGCATCCATCTGCCACTCTGCACCAAGTGTGTCAACGCCCACGTTGCCGCGTCGTACGCAGGTGCCACACCGGATTCGATCCGTCGTTTGCTAGAATCACCCGGACGCTGCTGTTTTTCACAGCACGGAAATACCCTGAAACTACTATGGCCGAATTGCTCGAGATGATTGTTGGCGCAGGCGGACGCAGCATCCCGGTTGATGGGCGCGCCAAGCTGAACGATCGCATGACGCACCGAATTATGGCGCATGGCACGACCCTGCAAAGCAGGGAACAGAAAGGCAATATGACCGAAATTGTATCCATCGTAGCGCGCGAAATTCTCGATAGCCGTGGAAACCCGACCGTGGAAGCCGATGTCATTCTGGCTGGCGGAGCCATGGGTCGCGCCGCTGTACCCAGCGGTGCCAGTACCGGCGAGCACGAAGCCGTGGAACTGCGCGATGGCGACAAGGAAGTCTATTTAGGCAAGGGTGTGTTGCAGGCCGTCGAGAACGTCGAAAGTGCCATCGCACCCGAACTGGCGGGTATGGACGCGACCAACCAGCGCTTGATCGACGAGACCATGCTGGCGCTGGACGGAACCGAGAACAAGGGCAACCTGGGGGCCAACGCAATTCTTGCGGTCTCCATGGCTGTCGCACGTGCTTCGGCAAACGCGTTGAAGCTGCCGCTGTATCGCTACCTGGGTGGCGTGAACGCATGCCTGCTGCCGACGCCGATGATGAACATTCTGAACGGCGGCGCCCATGCCGATAACAACGTCGACTTTCAGGAATTCATGATCATGCCCGTG
>JBPBQP010000035.1:0-1507 GCA_050954745.1 Janthinobacterium lividum
TCGTTGTTCGGCAGCACGACCTGAACGCGAGCCGTGACGACACCGTCAATGTCCGAGATCGTGCGGGAGAGTTCCTGACCCAGAGCCCATAGGAACCGTGCACGTTCCTGCATGGGCGACGCAACCAAACCGCTAGGCTGAAACACGTCGCCCATGGACTCGAACGTCTTGCGCGGCAAACCCGCCTCGCGCAGCAGATCGACCGCCTGCGCGAATTGCTGCTTTTCCACCACCAGGGTGTCGCGGCCGTCCTTTTGGCGAACTTTAGATGCGGACACGGCATGGCGCTGCAATAGCGCCACCATTTCGTTGGCGTCCCGTTCGGTAAGGTTCGTGTACAGGTCGGTCTGGCAGCCCGCCAGCAACAACAGGAACAGAATGGAGACTCCAGGTAGCTTCAAACTCACCTGGATCATTGCCCCTTAAGAAGCGTGTTGAATATCTTGGTGGTCTCGGTCGAGCCGCGGCTGACCAATGTCGTCTCGATTGCAAAAGCGTAGACGGCTTGCATCTGCGATACCGCGCTACCGACGACATCAGTCGGTTTCGGGGCGCCGCCTCCCTCCGACGAAGCGGACACGCCATCCCGAACCGGAGCATTTTCTGCCGGCGGCTGGAATGACGTTTGAAGCCGGGTGGAAAGTTGCTCCAGGCGGTGGGTAAGATCCTGGCCCAGCGCCTGCGCCGCAGATGGCGGCTGCACCTGCACCTCCGGTATCTTCGCAGCGGCCCTTGTGAAGCTGTCGGCATCCGTTGGAGTGGCCTGTGGCATCGAGGGACCGGCTACGGCGAAATCCTGCGACGGCAAGCTTCCACCCGGCATGCCGGCGCCGTTGATCCCGGCAACGGCCGGTATAGGGCTTATCATGTTTGGGCGCCCTTGCTGATTGCAATCCGCACGCGCGTTACGGTTATGGGACAAACGGCCATGCCGTTGTGTGTGCCAAACGCCGCCGGACCGCAATGCCTGGTTTGTGAAGGTTCAGTGCAACTGGCCTTTGCGGGTTGCGCGCGCAGGCAAGTCTGGCATTAATCAATTAAGATGAAAGCAAGATCGACGCAGAAACCTTGTATAGTACATGTATTCCGAAAGACAATCTTTCGTAAAACAATCGTTCTCAGCCAGGGCATTTCAGTTTCGATCTTGACGTTGTTGTTGCTTTCAACAATGACGGCATCTGCTGCTGAGAGTTGGTTCCACAAGCCGTTTCAGTATGTCGCTGTCGATCAGGGACTGCGCGATGTCTTGGCGGAGATGGCAATGACGGCAGATGTCGCCATCGACGTGTCAGAAGCTGTGCATGGGCAGGTCCATGGACGATGGGATACGATGCAGGCGGGAGAGTTTCTCAATCGCCTGGCCCAGACCTACGGGCTCGTCTGGTATTTCGACGGATCCCTGCTTTCGGTGAGCACCGTGTCGGAGAATGTCACGCGGCTCCTACCGTTGCGAGGGATTACGTTGGCGCAGCTTCGCGAGGGCATGACGGCCGCCAAACTGATGGAT
>JBPBQP010000036.1:0-288030 GCA_050954745.1 Janthinobacterium lividum
ATCACGGCGCGAGCAATCGCCACACGCTGCTGCTGCCCCACAGAAAGCTGCGTCACCGGGGCGTGCAGATGCGCGTGAAGGTCCAGCCGGTGCGCCAGTCGAGCCGCCTCCTGCGGCAGCGTTGCAGATGCAATGCGGGCCCGACGCGCGGCGTGCAGATGGCAGGGCAGCAGAATATTTTCTTCCACGGTGAGGTACGGAATCAGGTTGAAGCCCTGGAAGATGTAGCCCATGCGCTCGCCGCGCAACGTGTCTCGCGCGGCCGGGCTAAGCGTGCCAACGTTCTGCCCCAGCACTTGCACCAGGCCGGCAGCCGGTGCAAGTACCCCGGAGATCAGGGACAACAGCGTCGTCTTGCCGCTGCCAGAGGGGCCATGCAGAAAGACGCTTTCGCCACGCGCGATGCGAAGCTCATCGACGTGAAGGATCTCGGGACCGCGCGGGTAGGAAAAGCTGATGGACCGCAGCAGCACCGCCGGCTCATTCGCTGCCACGGTCACTGCGCGTAGGGCTTCACGGAGTCGCCGTCCAGGTTGAACGACACGTCACCGTAGGGACTTTGCACCGTGGTCACATGCAGCTGGCCGGTCACCAGGATGGGCTCCGTAAAGCTCATCCGCGCCTTTTTGCCAGCACGCAGCTTCACATAGATCATCTGGTTGGGCGGTGGTGGCGGCACGTGGATGCACGCGCCTGCAAAAGGCACCAGCAGGAACTCCGTTACCTGGTCGGCGTCATCTTCCAGCGGCACCATAAAGCCCGGCACCGCGACCACCTTGTTATTCAGTTCACGGGCAGGCGACGGCGTTTTCAGCGAGGTGAGCGTCTTCAGCGTTGACCAACCCACCGTGAGCGGCGCAGGGGAAGCCGCCAGCATAATGCCTGAGAGCGCGACTGCGAAGGATAGAGCGATTATCTTCATCGTGCCTTCCTCTACTCCACGGTTCGTTGGGGCGTAACAACGACCGGAAGGGCACAGCTTTAGCTGTGCCGACTAAGCTGTCGGAGAAGCCAGGGCTTCAGCCCCTGAGGTCGGCTTGTAAAGGCATGCCTCAGCGCTGAAGCTGTGCCTTTGTATTCCATTGCTTCGCTGAAGCCATGCACTCCCTGGCACTACGGTACTAACTTTGCCGTTCCGGCATCCATCCTCCTGGGATGCAAACCTGCCACTTCGTGTTAACGCTTGGGCACAGCCTGATCGACAGTCTCTGGCTTGGCCGGCGTGTTAGGCGCGGCCACCGGCGTACCCAGTGAACCTACCGGCACGGAGCTTGGGAACTTCTGCCCGCGCGTCGCGCCGAAGGGCCGCTCGTTGAACGTGGTCCAGCGACGCGACTGCCGTTCGTCCGCGGAATGCTTTGTGCTGTCCCACAGGTCGGCAGAGATGCCGTTCAGGTCATAGACCACCTTGCCATTCATCAGCGTCAGCTCGCACACCAGCTTTTTCGTGCCCATCGCCCGTGTGTTGTACATATCCACGAAGCCAAACTTGCCGGTGTCGATGGAGAACACTGCAACGTCTGCAAGGGAGCCGACGGAAAGATTGCCATACTGCTCCTGCCGGATCTCGTGCGCGGGATGCGAGGTCATCTGCGCGATCACCTGCGGCACGGTTTCGCCCAGCAGGATCAGCTTGTCTGCGACATTCAGCAGGTCTTTCATGCCGTTATTCATGGAGCCGACATGAATATCGGTCGAGATGGAATCGGGCAGGTAACCCGACTTCATGATGGGCGCTGCCACGGTCCATGCAAAGCTGCCGCCGCCATGGCCTATGTCGCAGTAAATGCCACGCTTTTTCATGACCAGCAGCGCCTCAGAGGGACCCCCAGTCTCAGGATTCTGTTCGCCGCGCAGACCGGAAAAGCAGTGCGTGTAAATGTCGCCCGGACGCAGGTGGGTCGATACCAGTTCCAGCAGCGGCCGCTCAATACGGCGTGCGCCATAGTCGATCATGACGGGCACGTCTGCGATGTTGCCCGCAAGGACGGCCTGGTCATACGGCTTCCACTCTGGCCCGGTAAAGTGCGCGCTCTTGATGCCGACGACAAGGCCCGGAAACAGCTTTGCCTTGTCGCCGGTCAGTTTGCCATCCATGTCTTCCAGGTTGTCTTCGAACTTCGGCCCGCGCATGCCGGAGCCCACAATGTTCAACTCTGCCAGTACGCGTGTCTTGCTGCGCTTGATGACCCTGTCATTGAAGTCATCGAAGTTGCGCCAGCCGGAGCTGCCCGCGTCCACCACCGTCGTAACGCCGTTGCGCAGCGTAAACCCGTCAGGATACAGCGACAGGTCACCCGCGTAGGAGTTCTTTTCGCCGGTCCCCGTGTAGACATGGACGTGCAGATCGATCAGGCCGGGTGTGACATACAGACCGTTCACATCCACTGTTTTGAGAGCGTTTTTTGGATCGAGGTGTGCTGCAACCGCGGCGATTTTACCGTCCTTGATGCCGACGTCGCTGTTCGCATCGATGTGATTTTTGTCATCGAGCACATGGCCGTTGACCAGCAGCAGGTCATACGGCAGCGGGTTCGGCGGCATGGGTGGCACGCGCCCGGCACCTTCCTGCGCAGCGGCAGTGAGACAAGCGGAGAGGGCGAGTGCTGCGATGCGAAGCGTCTTACCTGCGTTCATCTCTTCTCCTTAGGCCTTGACCGCCTTGAACGTCGCCTTGCCGTACTCACCCAGCGTCACGTCGCCGGAGTAGTTGTTGCCGGAGACTGTTCCGGTAAAGGTGAAGTTGATCGTGGAACCGTTGGCAGGCATGCTGCTGCGCAGCTCCACGTGGTCGCCCTGCACCTTGCCGCGCATGTCTGTGCTGAAGATTTCACCAGCCTGCTTGCCGGTGACCGCGGTGCCATTCTGGTTCAGCGTCAACTGCTGCTTGCCTTTGCCCACGCTGTAATCGATGGTGACGTTCCACGTTCCGGCAATGTTTGCGTCAGGCGCGCTGGAGATGGATGGATTGGAGAAGGTACCGGGATTGCGCAGCGCCTTTGACAGCACATCTGCCACCGTTTTGTAGTCGCCCGGCTGCATCATGTACGGCATGATCGTGATGGACGAGGCCATGCTGTCAGGCCGTTTGCCCTCGCCGCCCATCACCAGCACACGCGGACTGCCGGCGTCCAGCTTTGCGACCAGCTCCGTACCCGTAATGCCTACCTGTGCCGCGTCCCACTTAATGTTCAGTAGCGGTGCCTTGTTGGAAAGATCGTCTGTCGGCATTTCTACCTCTGCCGTCAGCGACGGGATGCCCTTGAGCGCATCCGCAATGTGCTGGTCCCAGGCCAGCCACTGCTTCTGCTCTGCGTCGTGGTCGCGCTGATACCACATGCGCACAGCGGCCAGCATGCCCATAGCCTCTTCCTTGCCCACCTTCAACGCACGGCCCCAGTTGTGGTGCGGCGCGGCATTCCAGAAGGCGGCCTTCACAAGTTCCGGTGGTCCCAGCAGCACGCCCGCAGTCTGCGGCCCGCGCATGCACTTGCCTCCGGAGTAGCCGACGAACGTCGCGCCCGCCTGCAGGTGGATGTTGGGCACCAGCGGCTCTTCCGCAGCGGCGTCAACGAACACCGGCACCCCCTTCTCCTTGGCAATCGCGGAGATGGTCTTGATCGAAAGCGGCTCCTGAAACGCGCGCGGACCAGAGATGATGTAGATCATCGCGGACTGGTCGTTGAGCTTTGCACGCAGTTCATCGTCAGTGTTCACGGTGACGATTTCAGCGCCGGCCATGCGCGTTGCAAAGTCGTACTGATTGCGGCCGTAGCCAGGAATAACGACCTGGCTCTTCGCCTTTTTATAGGGGAAAGCCTGCGACTTTTCCGGGTCGGTGCCGCACATGCAGGCGACCGTCGCCAGCGCGATGGCGGCCTCGCAACCGCAGGTAACAATGGCTCCGGGCGCACCCATCAGGCCTGCGATCTGCTTGCCCACGGCCGCCATCAACTCATCCAGCTGCACGTAATACTGCGACGCCTCAAACATGGCCTGCTTCACCTCTGGCAGCGACTGCGAGCCGGAGATGATGGTGTACGTACCGCGTGCGTTCACAATGGGCCGCACACCAATCTCTGTGTAGAGATTGGCGGTGGCCGTACCTTTCGCAACCAGTTGCTTCACTGCGGGCTGCGGTTCAATGACACTGGCTGCTGCAAACGGGCTGGTGGCAACTGCGGCAGAAATCAGCCCAGCCTGCTTAAGTAATTCGCGGCGCGAAGGAAACGGCATCAGGACTCCATGGGTAGCGTTAAGCGGGACGTTTTACAGCGCGGCGATGCAGTCGATTTCAACCAGTGAGTCACCCGGGACGCCTGCAACAGCAACTGTAGTGCGCACACCCGGCTCCATACCGAAGCGGCCTTGGTACACAGAGTTCATACCCGCGTAGTACTTCAGGTCCGCCAGGTAGACGTTTACCTTCAACACCTTATCCATGGACGAACCAGCCAGCTTCAAATTGGCCTCGATTTCGTCGAGCACGTGCTTGGTGTGCTCTTCAATGGTGCCCTTGAAATGCGCGCCAATGCCCGAAAGAAAGACGAGATTTCCAAAGGTGACAATGCCGTTGAAGAGTGGCGGCGAGGCGGGCTTGGTTGCGGTTGCGGGCGTGGCGTTTACCTTTTCGCCGGGCGCTCCCGTGGTGGGTGCGCGACGCACAATTTTCTTTTCCCAAACGATGCCGGCCTGGGCTTCTGCCGTAACGGGGGCCAGCGCTGCCACGCCCGTGACACCGGCTGCTGCGGCGGCTGCGTTCTTCAGGAGTCCTCTGCGTGTTGTCTGCTTTTCCATGGCGTTTCTCCTTACGCGGAACTGGTTAGGTTTGTTTTGTAAGTGCGGCGCGGATGCGGCGGCCCACAATGGCATCTTCACCCGGCTGCAGCATCCACACGCCAACTACCAGCGTGTTTGCGTCGGATGGTATGCCCTGGTTGGGTTTATGGCCGGTGTTGGGATTCAATTCGATTGCAGGCGTGCCCGCGCGAAGCGCTGCAACCACCTGCTGTGTCGTGACGCCCGTGACAGCAGGATCGAAGCGGATGAGCAGGTGCGGCACGTGGTTTGCAATCTTCGGCGTGACAGTTTCCGTGCGCACGGACGGAATGCCCTTGACCATGCCGGCAATCCGGTCCGCGCGCTTCTGGTTGTCGCCCTGCATCTGCTCTTCCGTGTGCGACAACACCCAGTCCACCGCGGCAACCATGCCGACGATCTGCTCTTTCGCAACCTTCATGCCGCGGCCCACGCCGTCGATGGGATTGTTGTTTGCCGCAGCCAAGTCGGTCAGTTGCTTGCGACCTAGCAATAGGCCTGCGTTTTGCGGTCCGCGAATGCCCTTGCCGCCAGAGAACGAGACCAGGTCGAAACCCATGCCGGTGTAGTTCCAAAGGTTGCTGATGGGCGGCATGTCCGCGGCTGCGTCAATGTGGCACGGAATGCCATGTTCGTGCGCGACACGCAGCCATTCTTCGCGGCCAATCTGCGCGGAACCTGCTGGCCCGTCTTCATCTTCAGCGGCGTTGAAGAAATTGGTCATAATGCCGTTGCCCTGCGCGCAGGCACGCTTGTAGTCGTCCATCGTGACCACCTCGGTCACGCCTGCGCCGCACAGAAACATGGCGTGGTCGTAACCGTAGCGGTGCGCACGCTGCACGATGACCTGGTTCTTCAGACCGTCCACTTTCTGCGGCATGTCGAGCGCCCCAAGCTGCGGGTTCGCATGCAGCATGCACGCGGCAGTAGCGAGACTGATGGCGCCCGATGCGCCCGACGTCACCACCGCGCCTTCGCAGCGCAGCCGCCTCGCGATGTACTCCCCGGACTTTACCTGCAGATCGTGCAGGCGCACTGGATGCAGTGCAGCGCGTTGCACCGCGGCAACAACCTCCGGCGGCATGCACGCGGCGGTCAGCGTGGTGTACGTGCCCGCAGCATTGATGATGGTGGGCACGCCCAGCTTCGCGTAATAATCTTCGCCCGGCTCCGTACCTGCCTCCGGCAGCATGGCAGCATGCGCGGGCGACCGGCTTAGCGCCGCACCAAATGCACCCGCCAGACGCACGAAATTACGTCTTGAGAACAGACCGTTGCGTGCTGGCGTGACACCGTCCACTTGCGTGCTCCCTGCTGTACTGCGGGTCTAAATACGCCCGAACTGCTTGACCGCTTCCACGATGGAATGGAACTTCTCGATATAGGGGTACATGCTGTGTTCGCTGTTATCCAGCGCCTGCGCCTTGATCAAAATCTCCGCCGCACGTGCGCGAGGAACGACGACAACGCCATCCTGATCGGCTACGATGATGTCGTTCGCAGCCACCCGCGTGCCCCCAACTTCCAGCGTCCCGTTCAGGCCGCCGAAGCGGTAGTGCCCGACCGATGTGGAAGGTACTGCACCCGTCGAATAAACCGGAAAACCGATGCGCTTCAGCTGCGGAAGATCGCGCACGCCGCCATCGACCACCGCGCCCACGAAGCCGCGCGCGAACATGGCCGTACCCATCAGGCCGCCCATGCCCGCAATGTCTGCGCCATCCTCTACCTTCATGACGTAGACCGAACCCGGCCCGCCACTGTCGATGGCAGAAAGCATCCCGCTGAGCGCGTTCGGGTCGGTATTCTCTTCCTTCTTGAGCAAAACAGTCAGTGCAGTCCCGGCGAACTTCGTGGGAAATACCGGCTGCATGGTGTGCGCCATGTAGTGCTTGGCGTGAAGAATCTGCTCCTCCGCGTCAGACACAGAGGCAGCTTCCACGTGGTGATACGCCTCCAGCATGGCCCCAGGATTGTGCTCGTAGTCCGCCTGCGTCATAGGCGTGTCTGCATGAAGCGCCAACACACACACCGCAGCCACGGCCAGCACTGCGGCTGCCGAACCAGCACCAACACGGAAACGATTGCGATAGCGCACTGCCACCTGCCGCTTGAAAGGAATAGCAGCATGGTACTGCTACAGGAAGCAGGCGCGCCACGGTCACATGTCCTATGTGACCGCGGCGCGCCCAGGCCTGAGGTTAGAAGTTGATCTTACCCGCGAGCTGCAGCGTGCGCGGATCGCCCAGGCCGCCGGTGCCACCCGTGCCGTTGACCTGGCCAAAGGTGTTGTTTGTCGGGATGGTGAAGGCAGTGCCGCCCACATTGCTTGCAGTGGTGGGCAGTGTCACGTTACCAGGGTTGCCAAGGTTGGCGTGATTGAAGACGTTAAAGGCTTCCGCGCGCAGCTGCAGGGCCAGGCTCTCGTAAATGCGGAAGTCCTTGAAGACCGACAGGTTGGTGTTGGCCGCGCCGGGCCCACGCAGGTCATTGCGATGCGTGTTGCCAAAGGTGTACTGCGCTGGCAGCGAGTACGCCGTGATGTCGATGCAGTTGGCGCGGGCAATGGCCTGCGCCTTGCCGCAGGTGAACTTGGCATCCTTGACGTAGTTGGGACGCTGCGTACCGATGCCACCCACGTTGGCCTGGTCGTTCTGGATGGCGACGTTAAATGGAATGCCGCCCTGCAGCGTCACGATGGCGTTTACATGCCAGCCGCCTGCAATGGTATCCACAGCATGGCCGTAGCGCGTGATGCTGGGCAGCGTGTAGGTAACGGTGCCCACAAAGCGGTGACGAATGTCCCAGTTGGCTGGGCCGTAATCCGCCTTCAGGTTGTACTGGATCATGGGCGTACCGCCGCCATTGGCGTCGTTGCTGGTGTCCAGCGTGTGCGCCCATGTGTAACCCAGGTTTGTCTCCAGGCCGTGCCAGGCACGCTGCCGCAGAAGGACGCTCAGGCCGTGGTAAGTTTCAACGCCGTCGTTTTGAATCTGACGAATTTGACCAAACAGCTGGTAAGGACGGCGCGGATTGACTGCGCCCGGACCGGGTAGCGGCTGGTTCGGGTACAGCGAGTGGTCCAGGTAAATGGAGTGCGAACCCAGGTACTGGATCTCCAGCGCGGTGCCCGGCGCCAGTTCCACACCGGTATCTGCGTTCCACTGGTACAGTCGCGGCGTGGGCAGGTACGGGTTGTCGGTAAAGGCGTTCTGGTAGGTGCCGGGGGTTCCCGCAACCGCAGAGGCTGAACCGCTACTGCCGTTCGACGGATTGACAAAGCTGGGCTGGAAGGGCAAACCAGTGGGAACCTGTTGGCCGTTTGGACCAGTAACTGTCGGAAGACCAGCCGGACCGCTGAACGTCGTGGATGCTGCAAAGGGATAGTTGCTGGTGGTCAGCGTAAAGGCATTCAGGTGGTTTGGGTTGTAGTAGATGCCGCCGCCTGCGCGGAACACCACCTTCTCGTTGGCGCGGTAGGCAAGGCCCAGCCGGGGCGACACAAGGTCATGGTTGCCCTGGTGAAACTTGAACCCGGGAACCGGCGCATAGGTGCCACCCGTCGTCGCTGTGCTGACCGGGATCAGCGCGGTGTAGTTCGCATTCAGGATGCGGCCAATGCCGTTCAGACTGTAAGGCACCAGCGGCAGTTCATACCGAACGCCGTACAGGACCGTCAGCTTCTGCGTGGCCTGCCAGTTGTCCTGCACAAAGAAGCCGTTGCGCCATTCGCCGATAGCACCCTTGACCTGCGTCAGCGGTGTAGTGACGGTCTGCGAGTAGCCCGTCAGGAAGTCCACCGCGGCGTCGCCGGAGTAGTTACCCGTAAACGAAAACTGCCCGCGATTCTGGTTGGTGGCCGCACGGCCAATGGTCATGCGCCGAATGTCCGCGCCAAACATGATGTTGTGTTTGCCGCGCGTATAGCTGACCTGGTCATAGCCATGCAGCGTACGGTCGTCCTGGTACCAGTTCGTGCCTTCTGCGCCCAGGCTGGCATAACCGCCACTGAGTGCAATGGTGGGAATGCCCGGGTTGTTGTTGGCCGTATCTGCAGTAAATCCGGGAATGCCAAGTGCAGTGCCAGCATTGGCTGGGCCGTTGACGGCAAAGTAATTCAGCTGGCTGGTGGTGAACTTGTTGAAACCTACTCGTAAGTCGTTAATCAGTCGCGGCGTAAGGATGTGCGTGTACGCTACGAGGCCATTGCTGTCCGTGGTGGGCGAATAGCTTTGTGACGTAGTTACAACCGCACCATTTACCGCATTGCTCTTCTCGTAGGTGTAGCGCGCAAACAGGCGAACCTTCTCACCAATGTTGTAGTCCACACGGTTCAGGGTCGAGTTCTTATTGAACACGTTGGGCACCAGGCCCTGGAAGTTGTTACCGGTGGTCACGTTCTGATTGGCGCGCGGATAGTACGCCAGCAACGCCTGTGCGACCGGCGAGATGTTCGTGATCCTGTTGTTCGCGTAGACCGCGCCTGTTGCGGGATTCCGAAGAACCTTGTTGACCGCCGAGAAGTCGCCGTTACGCTGTGCATCGGTCAACAGCACGGCACCCGTGCTGGTCTGCGCGATGCGGCGCACTCCCTCGTACGATCCCAGGAAGAACATCTTGTTGCGGATGATGGGGCCACCAATGACACCACCAAACTGGTTGAAGTGCAGCACGGGGACGGTGGTGGTCACCGGCACGGTGAAAGGCTTCGCATTGAAGGCGGTGTTCTGCACGTAGTCATACGCCGTGCCATGGAAGGCATTGGTACCGGACTTCGTGTCCACGTTGATATGGACGCCCATGTACGCGCCGTACTGCGCGGTGTAGTTGCCGGTCTGCGTCTGCACGGCGGCTACCGCATCTGGATTCGGCGTCACGGGCGAACTCGAGATCAGCGAGTTCATGATGGTGATGCCGTCCAGCGTGAGCGAGTTCGTTACTTCGCGCGTGCCCGCACCAATGAAGTTGGCGCCCGGCGGGTTGCCGGTGTAGCTGGTCTTGGGTCCTACGATGATGCTGGGATTGGTCGTGGCCAGTTCCAGCACACGACGCGAGTTCATGGGCAGATTTTCGACCTGGCGAGTGGTCAGCGTTTCGCCCACAACAGCGTCATCGGTGGACAGTGCCGGCGTTGCTGCCGTGACCGTAACTGCTTCGCCGGACGAACCCACGGCCAGCGCCACGTCGGTACGCACTGCCAGGTTCAGGGTGGCGACCACGCCGGTAGAGGTAACTTTTTTGAAGCCCGAGGACTCCACGACGATGTCATAACTCCCGGGGATAACAAACGGGATGGCATAGTAGCCCTCGGCGTTGGTCTTGCCCGGGTAGATCACCTTGGTGTCGCGATTGACGGCCGTAACCTGTGCGCCGGCCAGAACTGCGCCGGAAGCATCGGTCACGGTGCCAACCAGGGATGTGTTGTTCGCAACCTGCCCAAATGCGGATACGGCGGACATGACAACCGCGCCTGAAACCAGAATTCTTCTGACCATGGAACCCCCTGAGTACCGCAATCGCCGTCGAACAGGTCTGCTTGCCGCAGGCCTCTGGCGCAAAATGTCTTGATTACAGCGATTGAAACACGACATTCATTTTTCGGTGCAGGACGTTTGATACAGACTTGGCTAGGCTATGTGACCTAGTGCCACATCGGGACAGCCTAATCCAGGTGCACTAAACCACGCTGCAGCGCGTAAATCGTGGCCTGCGTGCGGTCTCGAACGCCCAGTTTCTCCAGCATGGACGACACATGGATGCGTACCGTCTTCTCTGCAATGCCCAGTTCGTCGGCAATTTCGCGGTTGGAGCGGCCTTTTGTGATGCAGATCAGAACCTCGCGCTCACGTGGGGTCAGTTCCACGGCTGGCATGCGTTCTGCGAGCCGATCCAGCGCGACGCGGGGCAGGTAGCGCAGAAAACGGGCCACATTGCTAATGGCGTTGGTGACCTCTTCGCCGCTGGCATCCTTGGTCAGGTATGCCATGGCACCGGCCTGCACGGCGCGGTAGATGTCCTCAGAGCCCTGGTAGTTGGAAAGGACCACGATGCGTGCGGGCTGGCGCTCTTTCCGCAAGGTGGCGATGACCTCGAATCCGCTGATGCGGGGCAGCCGGAGGTCGAGCACCACCACGTCTGGCAGCAGTTCGCGGTACAGCGCGATGCCCTGCTCACCGTCTGCCGCCTCCCCCACGATGGTGATCTGCGGATGCCCGGCAAACACGGAGTGAAGCGCCATGCGCGCCAGGAAGTGATCTTCAATCAGCAGCACCCGGATTACCTTCAATATCGCCCTTCCCGTGCGGGGTTTGCTGGTCGTGCCTTCAGACGCCGATCCACTTCACAATGTGTTGCTGCTGTGCGGCAAGCTGCTGGATTCCGTGAAAACCAACCGTAACAGAAACTTCCGTGCCACCGGTTGCGGAGCTAAGCAGGTGCAGCGACCCGCCCAGCTTGCGCGCCCGTTCTTCCATGACGGGGATGCCGAAATGTCCGGCACGCGCCGATCTGTCAGACGGCTGAAAGCCCCGGCCGTTGTCATGCACGGTCAGCCGCAGCAGCTCTGCCTCATACCGCAGGCAGATGCGAATGGTGGAGGGTGCCCCGTGGCGGATAGCGTTGGTCACCGCCTCCTGCCCGATGCAGACCAGGTGGTGCACAGCACCAGGAGAGATGGCGACTTCTGTGCCCTGCACCTCCACGGTCGTCTGCGGGCTTTCCCGCTCGCGGTGCACGGCAGTGGCGTCCAGCAAGGCGTGGGAGAGGCTGTTGGTGATCTCGTCCGACTCGCGCAGATCCCAGATGATGCGGCGTGCCTCCGCCTGGCAGTGCGCCACCATGCTGCGGGCCAGTTCACAGGACTGTGCTGCCGCATCGTCACTGCCCATGCGTTCCCGGAACAGCCTGCTGGTGGCTTCCAACTGCCACGATATCGCGGCAAAGCCTGCCATCAACGTGTCATGGCATTCGCTTGCGATGCGGTTGCGTTCCTGCAGCACCATGGCCATCTGCCCCTTCAGCAGTTGGTCGCGCTGCTGCAGGATCTGTATGGCGATGCCCAGCAGAACCACGCCGACCAGCACGTAGGCGTACCAGCTCTGGTAGAAAAACGGCTTCTGCTGGACGTGGAGGGTTGCGGCGAACCTGGGCCATGGCTGGCCGGGCAGCCGGGCCTGCACCTGGAAGGTATAGCTGCCGGGCGGCAGGCGTCGGTAGTGCGCAACGTGGTCGCGGGTAACGGTCCAGGTAGGGTCGTAGCCGTCCAGGCGGTAGCGAAACTCGGCAGCCGCAGAGGTGGGATCAGCACGAAAGAAGAAGGCAGCTTCCGGCCGCTCAGGCTGCAGGGATACGGTGTCGCCCGGCGTCGCTTTGGTCAGGGTGGTTTCGTCCCCCGTAGACCAGCCCAGCAAGAATGCCTGTACGGTGCCCGATGCCGTTGCACGGTCATTGCCCGTCGGCGTCGGCGCGTAGACCACCGGTGCAGGATCATCCGTGCCCGGGGCGATTTGCCCATGAGCACCCAGCACGCAGACCGTCAGCAGCAACAGGAACGGGACGGTACGGAGTGGCGCGCGGGCGCAGCGAAGCATGATGCTTAGGGCAACACACCCTGGGCTTCTTCGGCAAGCGAAGAAACCGTGCGTGGCGCGGCCTCGTCCTCCAGCGCACGTTCCGGATGCACCACCAGCCAGCACAGCGAACCCACCACGGCCAGCGCCGCGGCCACGGCGAACGATGCCGTCCAACCGTAGCGCGCGGCAATCCACGGTGTCAGCGAGGCAGTCAGCGCGCCGCCCAACTGGCCGCCCATGTTCACCACGGACGAAAACACGCCGGAACTGCGGCCGGCGATGTCGATCGAAACCGACCAGAACGTGCTCTGCGAAAGGTACAGCGCACCCGCGCCACCTGCCAGGATGAAGCCAGCCAGCGTGGGGTTGGCCACCTGCGAGCCAAACACCAGGAACATCGCGGTGACCGCCAGCGAGAACGATGCCAGGTAGCAACGGCCGACACGCAGGCCGTAGCGCTTCGTAAGCCGGTCAGACAGCATGCCGCCCACCAGGCTGAAGACCGTCATGCATAGAAACGGCAGCATGGCGAAACGTGCACTGCTCTTCATGTTGAAGCCGCGCACCTGCGCCATGTACAGAAAGAACCACGAGAAGAAGACCCACGCAATGTAGCCGAAGGCGAAGTACCCGGCAACGAGCGCTGCCAAATCGCGACGTGAAAAGATGGCGCGCCACGAGATGGCCTCGTGCGAGCCATCGGCAGTGCGTGCGCGCGCAAGGAAGCCGATGCCCTGCTGAATCTCTCGCAGTTCCGTGCGTGAGACGCCGGGGTGATCCTCCGGCGCATCGCGCGAAAACCACCACCACACCGCGCCCGCAACCAGACCTACGGCGGTGGAAAACCAGAAGGCAGAGCGCCAGCCGTGCGCCACGATCAACCAGGTGAGCAGGGGCGGCGTCAGGCCGCTGCCCGCGCCCACACCGGCGAAGATCAGGCCGTTGACAAAGCCGCGTTCGCCCTGCGGCACCCAACGTGCCACAAACTGGTTGGCCGCCGGATAGATGACCGCCTCGCCCGCGCCCAGCAGGAAGCGAATCGCCATCAGCAACACGACGGCGTGCGCCATGGTGGAAGGCAGCGCCGCCGTAAGTGCAGTGGCAACGCCCCACCAGATGACGCCCAGCGAAAGCACCCGCCGCGGCCCAAAGCGTGCCGCCAGTACACCCGCAGGTAGTTGAAAGCCCGCGTACCCGATCAGGAACGCCGAGAAGATCCAGCCCAGCCGCTGATTGCTGAGGCCATACTCGCCTGCAATTTGCAGGCCGGCGATGGAGATGTTGGTTCGGTCCAGAAAGGCAACGCCGCTGATGACGAAGAGCCAGAAGGCTAGAAAGAAACGGACTCGGCTACTTCGCTCGACAGGCATCCCCATCTCCTGTACGCGGCCGCAGCCGGTGACGGTTTGGTGCAATAAAAACTGTAACTGAGCTCCCGGTCAGAAGTACGGCAGAGGTAGGGCATTTGCAATAGGCCCCGTTCGCGCCACGCCAGAAACCTGCCAGTTAAGGAGGTTCAGATTCGGGTACACAGCCGCCGATAAACTCGCACGGACAAGGGCGGAAACGGTACAGTAGGCTCCATTGCAGTTTCGGAAGGTACGTGTCTTATGTTCACTCGCCGACGCTTCTTCGCCTTTTCCGCAGCGCTGCCTTTCGTGCGCCGGTCCATGCTTGCCGCAGGCGCAAAGTCCGCCAGCCGGATCTACATAGGCACCGGCAATAACGGTGCGGGCCAGGGCATTATGACCGCGAGCTGGAATGCAGACACCGGCGAGATCGGTCCCGTAACCCTGGCTGCTGAAGTGGACACGCCAAGCTTTCTGGCGACGATCCAGCAACCCGGCAAGGCAACCCGGTTGTACGCCATCAGCGAGGCATCGGGTGCTGCGGCGAAGGTCAGTGCCTACACCACCGTAGCCGGCACGGGCAGACTGAAATTGCTCAACCGCGTCAGCAGTGGCGGCGACGGCCCGGCCCATGTTTCCGTGTCTCCCGATGGCCGGACGGTGCTGGCGTCCAACTACGGCGGCGGCAGTGTCACGTCGTTCCAGGTCAAGGCCGATGGTTCGCTTTCAGAAGCCGTTTCGCACTTCCAGTTCACCGGATCGGGACCGAACCACGAGCGCCAAAGCCAGCCGCACACGCACTCTGCCGTGGCTTCGCCGGACGGACGGTATGTGCTCGTGAACGAGTTGGGACTTGATCGCATTCTGCTGTTTCACCTGGACGCGGCAACCAGCCGGCTGACCCCAAACGACCCGCCCTACTGGAGCAGCAAGCCGGGTGCGGGGCCCCGGCACATCGCCTGGAGCATGGACGGTCGCTTCGTCTATTGCAGCAACGAACTCGACTCAACCGTGAACACGCTGGCCTGGAGCGGTGGCGTGAATGCAAGCCTGCACACGATACAAACGCTGTCTTCGCTGCCCGAGAACTTTCCGCCGGATACAGCATTCCTGGGTGAAATCGTAGCCTCTGCCGACGGCAGAAATGTGTACGCGGGCAACCGGGTAGCGGACGACACGATCGAGGTCTTTGACGCAGACCGGCAGAGCGGACGCTTGTCGCCGGTGCAGTCTGCGCTGTCTGGTGGCAAGAACTGCCGGCACATTGCACTGGACCCGACGGACCGATGGATGGTGGTGTCGCACCAGAGCAGTAATGACCTGGCGGTACTGCCGCGCAACGGCCAGTCAGGCCGCCTGTCACCCACGCGGCATACCTATCCTGTCAACAAACCCATGTGCGTTGTGTTTGTGTAAGAAAGAGCGCGCCAGACAGGTCATTTGTCCGATGTCACGGGTAGGCAGTTGCCCATGATACTGGCAGCAGGTGTGGTGCTTATCCCGCTCTGGATAAAACGCGCCAGCTTGTTTCCGAGTACACGTATCGACAGTCTGTTTCTCCGGGGATAGGACCTTCATGATTTCGACCGTCACAAAAGACGATCCGCAGTATGCCGAACTGAAGCGGGGCCGGAACGCGCGCTTTCCACTGACGGACGCGGACAGTGTTGCACGGATCGAAGTGTGCGAAACCGCAGACGACGTGGTCGCGGCGCTGGGCCGTGCCGTGGCCGCTGGTAAACGCCCCACAGTGCGCTCTGGCGGACATTGCTACGAAGACTTTGCCGTAAACAACCCTGGTGGTGTGCTGCTGGATGTGCGCGGCCTGAAGACCGTGTCTGCCGCGCCGGGTGGCGGTTACCAGGTGGGTGCGGGCGCGTACCTGGGTGAGGTGTACACCGCCCTGTTTGAGCAGGCGCAGGCGAACCTGCCGCTGGGTAGCTGCTACACGGTAGGTGCGGGCGGCCACATCTCCGGCGGCGGCTACGGCTTGCTGACGCGCCAGCAGGGCCTCAGCATCGACCTGTTGACCGGCGTCGATATCGCTACCGTGCAGCACAATGGCAAGGTCATTCTGAGGCATGCGGACCGGCACAAAGATCCTGACCTGTTTCGTGCGCTGCGCGGCGGTGGTGGCGCAAACTTTGGCGTGGTTACCAACTTCTACTTCGACAAGCTGCCCGCTGCGCCAAAGCAGCTGACCAGCGGCGGCATCTCGCTGCCGTGGGACACCATGACCGAAGAGAAGTTCATCCAGATGGCGCAGACCTACGGCCACTACTTCGCCACGCGCGGGCAGGAGCCGGACACCTGGCCCATGTTCACCATGATGGGCCTGACTCACAAGACGCCGAACGGCCGCATGAACGTCTCTGCCACGTGGCATGACATGGATGGCAAGAACGACCTGAGCGTCATCTCTGACTTTCTGGACCTGTTCCTGAAGTGTGGTGAAGCAGCCGAGTTGAAGGATCCCCAGACCAGTGCCCACGCGCCCAGCGGCGGGCGCTTTCAACAGGCTCCTTGCGTCGAAGGCAAGCACCGTTTCAACACCAAGCCATGGCTGGAAGCGACCATCGATGGCAACAGCGGCGGCATCAAGGGCTATGGCTCGACGCGCGGCAAGTACAAGTCCTGTTACATGAAGCAGAACTTCACGGTCGAAGAGCTGAAGCGGATGTACGCGTGGCTGACGCGCGACATTCCCAACGTGAACACCGGCTGCGTGATTGCCGTCGACAGCTACGGCGGCGCTGCAAACCGCCCGCATCTGGCACACGAAACCGCGGTGCCGCAGCGCGCTTCCATTCTGAAGCTGCAGTATCAGATGTACTGGCAGGACCCTGCCGAAGACGCCGCCCGGCTGAAGTATTTCGACGACCTGTACACCGACGTTTACTCCGCAAATGTGCCGGGCAAACACGCAGGTACGCCCTTTCACGGGGAATACTACGAGGGCTGCTACATCAACTACCCTGATGTGGACATGACACGCTACAAATACTGGCCAGAGCTGTATTACGGCACAGGCGGGCTTTACCCGTTTTTGCAGGCAGTCAAGAAGAAGTACGACCCCAACAACATCTTCCACAACAGCATGGCAGTACGCGCCTAACGCTTCAGCAGGAGATCGCCATGAACAGCACAACGTGGACACGCCGGCAATTTGCGCAAACCCTTGCACTGGGCGCTGCGGCGACGCTCACCGCCAGGTCTGCGGCTGCATTCTCGCCTGCGGAAGCACACGGGATCGCCGTGATTGGCAGCGGGCCGGATGGCGACAGCGAAGGTGCGCTGCATGTGTTTCGCGTCACCGGGAAGCACTGGCAGCTGCTGCAAACCGAACCCGCCGCGGCGCCAGCGTACCTGCTGCAGCACCCCACCTCGCAGGTGTTGTACGCCGTCCATAATGTAGCGGAGTGGAACCACCTGCCGTGCGGTGCGGTGAGTGCGTACGCCGTCGATCGTCGCAGCGGAAAACTTACCTTTTGGGGAACGCAGCCGCTCTCGCTTGCTGCAACAAATCCCAGCCACGCGGCCCTGACAGCGGACGGCACGCACCTGGTCGTCGCGGCAGAAGGTGGCGGCATGTATAACCTGCTTCCGATCGCTGCCGATGGCGGGCTGCTGCCGGTCAGCTCGATCCGCAAGGAACTGGGCCTGGGTGATGGCGAACGCTTCAGTACATCTGCGCCGCGCCAGGTCGTAATGCATCCAGACGGCAGCCTGCTGACCATCGATGCCGGGCAGGAGTCGCTGACCCGCTTCCACCTGCGTGATGGTGATCTTGCTCTGCAGCATCGCACGCACATTCACGCGGGCAGTGGACCGACTCAGCTTGCGCTCGGGGCGGGCGGAATGCACGTTTATACGCTGAGTGACTCAACCGGTGCTATCGCAGTGCATCCACTCCGTGCAGGTCACCTGAATCCGCTGGAGATTTACAGCGCCGCACTGGGCACGAAGTACCTGGCAGCGCATCCGCAGGGAAACTTCCTTCTGGCTGGTACCGATCGGTCGGTCGCAGTGCTGCGCATGGATCGGCAAAGCGGTCGTCTGACATCGCACAGCCAGCTCGGCAGCATGGGTTCGCAGCCCGTGTTCAGCAGCGATGGCGGACATCTCTTCGGCCTGGACCTCTCGACCGGTACGGTACGCCTTGCCAGCTTCCAGGCTGAATCCGGCGAGGCAGGTGTGCCAGCTACCGTCGCTCGCGTGGACAACGCCAGGAGCCTGCTCTTCCTGAGTGCGACGGCATGACGCTTGCAGGCAGACTTTTACGCACATCGCTTCTGCCGTTTGGCTTGTTAGGCACGCACGCCCTTGCAGCGCAGCCAGTCGCAGCAAACGCGACCCACACCTGTGACACCCTTCCGCATGCCGACCATCCCAAGACGACACTGCATAGCGGCGACCTGTCTGCCGTGGTTTTCCTGCCCGATGCGCAGACAGGCTACTATCGCGGCTCGCGCTTTGACTGGGGCGGCATCGTTGGCTGTGCATCGCTGCACGGCCACACCTTCTTTGGCGAGTGGTTCGACCGCTACGAACCCACCATCAGCGACGCCGTAACCGGCCCTGCCGAGGAGTTTCGCCACCCTACCAGCGAGATCGGCTACGACGAAGCCAAGCCCGGCGAGCCGTTCCTGAAGATCGGCGTTGGGGTTCTGCGGCGCGTGGATACGAAGCCCTACTTCTTCGGCACAAGCTACCCGATCGTCGACGGTGGCGCGTGGACGGTGAAGACCGGCAAAAGTTCCATCACCTTCCGGCAGGAACTGCACTCGGCCTTTGGCTATGCGTACGTTTACGAGAAGACGCTAACGCTTGACGGCCAAACGAATACGCTGTCGGTAAGTCATCGCCTGCAGAACGTGGGAACGAAGCCGCTCGAAACCGCCGTGTACAGCCACGACTTCTTCATGCTGGACCACCAGCCCACCGGCCCGGGCATGGAGCTGCGACTGCCGTTCGTACCGGTACCGGACAATCCTCTGCCCACCTCGGCAGAGATCGACGGCAAGACCATCCGCATCGTCGCTCCGCTGGAGCCGAAGCGTGGACTTGGGGCCTACATTACCGGCTTCTCAGGCAAGGCTACCGATTTCGACTTCACCTTCGAGAACAAGTCAACAGGCGTCGGAGTGCAGGAAACCTCCGATTCTCCGCTGGTCAAAATGTACCTTTGGGCTACCCCGAAAACCTTCTGCCCTGAGGGCTACATTGCCATCCACGTAGAGCCCGGCGCAGCCCAAAGCTGGACGATGCGCTACCGCCTGTTTACGAAGTAGTTCTTCTCCGCATCTGCGGGCGAACGCCGACCAGAGTCGCGCAGCCACACGAGACAACGGCAACCAGAAAGGGCCCGGCGGTTGCCGGGCCTTTTCGTTGCTGTAAGCGGTGTTTAGAACACGTACTTCGCGGACAGCTGCAGCTGACGAGCCTGCGAGCGCGAAGAGGTGATCTGTCCAAAGGTGGTCAGGTCCTGCGTATTGTTGCTCGGATTGGTGAGGGACGTGATGTTGAAGATGTTCGCGGCATCTGCCCGGAAGCTGATGTGCTGCGCTTCCGTTACACGAAAGTCCTTATACACGGAAGCGTCGGCAGCCTGGTAGCCAGGAGCGCGCTCCGAGTCCACACTTGCCGTGCCAAACTTTCCGTTCAAGGGCTGTCCATAAGCGCACGATCCGTTGTCATAACCGTGCGAAGTGGCAGGTGAGTTCGCCGGGGTGCAAGGCGTTGCAGAAGCATCCGTACCGAACCACTTCAGCGCTGTGCGGTTGGCGATCACCATGGGGCGGTAGTAGTTAGCCCGCTCAGAGTTGTTCTTCGTGAAGCTGACGGTCGTCGCGTTCATGTTCACCGGGAAGCCGGTGTAGACAATCGCCGACATGGCGACGTGCCAACCACCGACGGCCTCATCCAGCACACGGTTCATGTTCGAACCGAACATCTGGCCACGGCCGACAGGCAGGCCATAGTTCAGGTGGCCGTTAACCGCCTGGCGTACATCCTGCGCCGTCGGGCCGTACTCCGAATGATTGTCGTAGTAGTTCTGCGCGTAAGCCGATTGACCGTTAATTCCCTGTGCGCCGAAAAAGCCGGTGCTGTTCGTCAGCGCCTTGGCCCAGGTGTAGTTTGCCGTAAGCTCCAGCCCCTTGCTCAGGCGCTGCCGGTAGGTCGCCTGCAGGCTGTTGTAGTTCTCCATGGCGTTGGAGTTGGTGAAGATCACCGCCCCGGTCTGGCCTACGAGATTGACATAAGGAGCCGGGCAGACCCCTGCTAGTGCCGCATTGTTCGGATCGGTAGCTACGCCATTGATGATGCAGGGCGAGGCCAGTGCATTACCAGCGCCTGCCGTGACCAGGTGCTGCCCGGTTTCACCCAGGTAGCCAACCACGATGGAGGCAGAGTTGCTTAGCTGATACTCCGCCGTAAGATTGAACTCCTGCAGGAACATGGGTTTGATCTTCATGTCCCAGGCACGAATAGTCGTGGTGCAGGGCGTGGTGCTGGTGGTGATATCGCAGTTGGTACTGGCTGTGCCGAAGCCCTGTGCCGTGTTGTACGGTGTGCCCGCGCTGGTGGAGGTCGGTACTGCGGCCGTCGCGACAAAGCCATTCTGGAAGGGATAATTAAAGTTCAGGCGAAGGTTTGCGCCGGTACCTTCGAAGTAGGTGGTGATACCGTAGCCGCCGCGCAGAACCGCCTTGGGTGTCAGGTTCCACGCAAAGCCCACGCGCGGCATAAAGTTGGTCCATACGCCGTTGTACAGCGCGCGGCTGTTACCGTTACGGCCTGCCAACACCACCGTCTTGGTGGCCGTGTTGACGTTAGCCTGCTTGTTATTGACCTCAAGAATGGGCTGGTCGTACTCCCAGCGCAGACCGACGTTGAAGGTCAATGCAGAGGTAGCCTTGTAGTCGTCCTGAACGAAGGCTGAATTACGGTACTGACGCTGCCCTGCAAGTCCTGTAACGCCGCCGATGGCGCGATTGGCGATCCGGTTCAAGTTAAAGTCTGCAAGCGAGAATCCGCCGGAGGTACCGTTCTGAGCAGTAAATACGCCACTGTAGTCATAGTGGCCGAGGGCGCCGTCATTACCAGGGTAGAAGGTGTTCTGCTGGTAACGCAGGATCTGCACGCCAGCCTTGATGGTGTGGCGATTCAGCTGGTAGGTCAGCGTGTCCGTGTAGCTGAAGGTGTTGTCGTAGTAGTTCGTACCGGTTGACTGATTACCCAGGCCAGTGAGGCCGCCAGTGTTGTTGCCGTTGAACGTCTGCTGCGTAAAGCCAGCCTGTACCTGATTAACACTCGGCAGGCCGACAATTGAGTTGCCGTTCAAGCCGAAGACACCGGTGGTGTCACGGGTGTTTGCGCCCAGCAGCACCACACGCGAGAAGCCGACGTTCAGGTCGTTGATCAGACGCGGTGTGAACGTGTGGACGAAGTCGGTTGAGAAGCTTTGGAAAGGTAAGGAGCTGGTACCCGGAAACGTAAGCGCCAGTACTGGCGTGGTGAAGTCGCCGGCGAGCGCGTGCGAGTAACTAGCCGAAAACGTATTGCGCTCTGACGGGTTGTAGTTCACCTTGACGTCAAACTGGTTGTCGAAGCGATTGGTCTTGGTGGGTGCCTGGTAGTTGTTCTGCGTGACCAGTCCGCCCGGGGTGGGGGCATGGTTCGGCAGCGGGTACAGCTCAGGATGCGCATACAGGTACTGCGCCACCGGGTTGGTGGGTGCGCCCAACTGGTTGTTCACGTAGGCTGGCTGGCCTGCGACCTGGGTGTTGTAGAGCTGGATTGGGATTTCGCTGAAGTCGCCATTGCGCATTTTTTGTGTTGCAACGGAGGCCAGGCCTACACCCGCTGAATGGTAGCGGCGGCCTTCATAGTCACCAAAGAAGAACAGCTTGTCCTTGATGATGCGTCCACCAAAGGTGCCGCCGAAGATGGTTTGCGTATAGGGCGTCTTGGCTACAAAGGATGCGGCGTCCGCGAAGTGCTTGTTCGCGTACGAGTTTGCGTCCATGTTGTAGTTGGACAGGTACATGTACGCACTGCCGTGGAAGCCGTTGGTACCGCTCTTCAGCAGGGTCTGCACATCGCCGCCGCCTACGTTACCAAACTCGGCGTTGGCATTCGCGGAGATGACGCGAACCTGGCCAATGGCATCGGCACTGACGTTGTAGCCCAACTGGTTGTTAATGGTCTCGTTGATCTCAACGCCTTCCAGCTGGAAGTTGTTCGCTTCTTGCCGGTTGCCATTCTGCGAGGCCAGCGTGCCATTGCCGTTGCGCTCGATAACGGCCGAGCTGCCAGTGAACGAGCCGGGCGTTGCAGTGACTGCGCCGGGAACGAACAGTGTGAGTTCTGTCATGTTGCGACCGACGAGCGGGAAGTTCTGGATGGCGTTCGTATCCAGCGTGGTGCCCAGCGTCGGGTTTTCGGTGTTCAGCAGCGGCGAAACGTCGCTCTCAACCTGCACGTTGCTGGTGCTGCCTTCGACGCCCAGCTTGGCGTCAAGCTTCGCTTCCTGACCGGTTTCCAGGGTGAAGGGTCCAAGCGTGTAGGGGGCGAAACCGGGCGACGACACGACAACCTTGTACTGGCCGACCTGCAGGTTGCGGATGACGTAGATGCCGTCGCGGGTGGTCACGGTGGAAAGTGACACATTGGTCGCGACGTTGGTGGCCGTGACCTTGGCGTTGGGCACGACCGCGCCGGAGGCGTCGGTTACGGTGCCGTTCACGCCGGCCGTGATCGTCTGCGCGTGGGCAAGCGTGGCCGACATGGAAAGGGCTACCGTTCCTGCGAGAAAGAGATTTCTGTGCTTCATTGACGCTCCTGAAGGTCTGGTTCTATGATTGCCGCCGCGGTTTCTGTTGCCCGGCTGGTCTTGAGTTGCAATAGCTTTGTGAGGAGACTGTATCTTTTTAATCAAATTACAACAAGGGCAATTTGCCTAGTACGTACAAAAACGAATCCAGGAAGTTATTTTTTGGTCTTAATGTGCCAAACCGCTTCATGGACCACGTAGGCGCAGCAGTACTATCGACGCATCATGCGCAGGTTCAGTACGATTTTGGGGTCGCTTTGCTTTCTTGTCATACCGCAGATTTGCCGCACGCTTCCCGCGCAAAAACCGGTGCCGCCCGGCAATAAGGCCGAGCGGCTGGAGTGGTTTCGCGACCAGGGGCTGGGCCTGTTCATCCACTGGAGCGCCGATTCGCAGCTGGGCGTGATCATCAGCCACTCACTGGCGGGTGCCAGTGATGCCTATGTCGACCGCTACTACCGCGACCTGCCGAAGACCTTTGACCCAACCCACCTGGACCCTGATGGTCTGGCTCGGCTGGCATCGCTGGCAGGCTTTCGCTACATGGTGTTTACGACCAAGCACCATAGCGGCTTTGCCATGTGGGACACGAAGACGGTGCCCTTCAACATCATGCAGACGCCCTACCACCAGGATGTGACGAAGCAGCTGTTTGGTGCGTTCCGATCGCAAGGCGTTGCGACGGGCGTTTACTTTTCGCCGGACGACTTCCTGTGGCTGCACACGCATGGCAAGCAGATTCAGAGGCTGGCCAACGACGTGCAGCCGAGCGCGAATCCTGGCCTTCTGGCGCTGGACCGGGCGCAGATGACCGAGTTGATGAGCGGTTATGGCCCTGTGTCTGTCGTGTTTTTCGACGGCGAGGCGAGAGGCCTGCGCGATATTGCGTGGAAGCTGCAGCCCGACACCGTGGTGACGCGCGGTGCCATCGAAACGCCGGAGCAGAATGTGCCTGGCGCTCCCTTACCCGGTGCATGGGAGGCAAATATGACGCTGGGTACGGCGTGGGGCTACCAGCCTTCGGACGAGAAGTACAAGTCGGTCGAGGACCTGCTGCACATCCTGATCCAGACGCGTGCACGTGGCGGGAATCTGCTGCTAAACATTGGGCTGGAACCGGATGGGTCGCTGGCGCGTGAACAGGAGGACCGCATGCGTACGCTGGGGTCGTGGATGTTTATCAACGGCGACGCCATCTACGCGACGCGGCCGTGGGTCGTAACCAACGAGGGCGACCTTTGGTTCACCCGCTCGAAGGACCGGCGGACGCTGTACGCCATTGCAGAAGGCGATGCGAACACGAAGAACTGGAAGCGTGGCGATGCGCGTGAGTTTGTACTGAAGACCGTGCGCGCCACGGCGAAGACCACCGTCGGCGTGCTGGGCCAGAACGACCAGCTGGTGGAGTACCGCCCCAACATCGACGCAAAAAGCACGTTTCACCAGGAGGCAGATGGCCTGCACGTTCGCGTCGTCCGTGCGCAGCGGCTGCGCGACAGCGATAACTGGCCGTACCCGTCGGTGATGACTCTGACCGATGTGGAGGAGGCCTTCACGCCGCCCGTGGTTCGTACGCTACCGGCGACGCGCACGGGCAACACGACAACGCTGCACGGCGACTGGCAGGACAAGGCAGCAACGCCCGGCACTCGCTTCGGCTTCGACTACCGCATTGTCACTGGCGAAGATACGCAGTCACGCCTGAATGCATGGACACACCTGCCTGCGCAGCCAGCCGAAAAGCCTGGGCTTTACTCAGCACAGTTTCAACCCGTGGCAGGCGAGCTGTATGAGGTGCGCGCCGTGCTGATGCATCCGCTGCTGACGATCTATGGTGAGCCGGTTTTGCTGAAATAGCATGTGCGCTCATAGGTCTTTCGTCTCAGGACAGCTGCACGACCCCGTTGCACACTAAGGTTTTCACCACCAAGGAAATCGCCATGAACTGGAACACTGGCTGGAGCCGTCGCACCTTTCTTTCCGCACTCGGCGCTTTGACCGGCAATGCGTTTGCGCCCACTCTGCAGCAGGATGCGTACGCACTGGGCAAAAAGAAAAGCGTCGCGCCCATGCTGGACGGCCAGCCCATCTGCGCCATCACCTCAGGCCTTGGCTCCACCGGCAACATCTATGCCGAACTGGGTGTGACACCGCTGGTGAATATCAATGGCACCGTCACCGTCATCGGCGGTTCCGTCATGAAGCCGGAAGTAATGGAGTTGATTCGCCGTGGCAACGAACACTTCGTCTTGATCGACGAGCTGGAAGTGGCAGCCGGCAAGTTCATTGCGAACCTGTGCCGGTCGCCAGCGGGGTACACCGGCCTGGTGACGGGCGGTGCCGCGGCGGCCATGGTCGTTGGCTACTCCGCGTTTATGACGGAAGATCTTGAGGATCGGCTGGTTGCCGTGCCAGACACGAGCAAGTTTCCACGGAACGAAGTCATCATCCAGAAATCGCACCGTTACGCCTTCGACCACCAGATTCGCCAGACTGGCGCGAAGCTGGTGGAGGTAGTGACGCGTGAGGAGATGATCGCAGCCATCAACCCGAAGACGGTGGCCATCCACTTCACCAACATCCTGTCGGGCAACGGCAAGGTGAGCGGGCCTGAGACGGTGGAGATTGCGCGCGCGCACAACCTGTACACCTTCAACGATGC
Source organism: Janthinobacterium lividum (assembly GCA_050954745.1). Classification (GTDB taxonomy): domain Bacteria; phylum Acidobacteriota; class Terriglobia; order Terriglobales; family Acidobacteriaceae; genus Terriglobus. Next base: position 25,237 of record JBPBQP010000036.1, read on the forward strand.
CTCCGCCGATGTGCCGCCGGTGTCGCGATTGTGGGAGTACCCCGCGGTGGGCTTTGACCTGACGACGTTTTCCGGTGGCAAGGACATCTGCGGTCCGCAGGCGTCCGGCATCCTGATCGGACGGGAAGAGCAGATTCGCTGGTGCCTGCTGAACATGAGTCCGCAGGAAGACCGCATTGGCCGCTGCTGCAAGGTAGGTAAGGAAACTATCTTTGGGCTGTTGAAGGCGCTGGAGATTTTCGTCCGGCAGGATTATGACGCCACGCTGCGCCTGTATGACGAGCGTGCTTCGACCATCTCACGCGCCGTGGCTCGCTTTGGTGTGACAGCGTTGCCACGCCAGTTCAATCCGGAAGCGTTGGGAAATGTAACGCCCACTTACTCGTGGCATATCGACCCAAAGCTGAACCTGACCGGGCAGCAGGTAATGCAGGCGCTTGCCGACACACGGCCGTTGGGAATTGGAAGCATGGGCGCAGGTGCCTCCGGCATGCGCGGACGTCGCGAGCAGCCACTGAAAGAGGGCGACCGCGAGGGCATGGCGAAGCAGTCCGGTACAGCCACAGCACCAGCCGCAGCCAGGCCCGCAAACGACACACCCGCAAAGCCCGTGCGTCCTGCGCGCGATCCGCAGGTATTCGGATTTGCGATGTGGCAGATCAAGGATGGCGAAGACAAGTTGATCGCCGACCGGTTGGTTGAAGTCTTTTCAAAAGCTTTGTCGTCCTAAATACAACGACGAAGGAGTCAATGATGCTAGCCAAGCTTCTGACGGTAAGTATGTTGCTTGCGACGGGATTGCCAGCACAGCCTCCAACGAAAAGAGTGCCTGCCGATCTTTCCTGGATTCGGAGTTTTACGGCCCCGGCTGGCAGCGATGACGATGGAAGAGAAAATGCCCTGAATGGTGATGCGCGACTCGTTGCCTTACTGCACTCGTCGTTGCGGCAACATCAGTTCTTCTGGCACGATCACGGGAACTTTACGCCTCTTCCGGATCTTGTACAGACCTTCATCGGCGTTCCAAATAAAGCTCTGCTTTGGGACCAGCGGTATGCAGTGGTGGATGGATGTGTGCCGCATGATTGCAGTGACCGCGGCATGCTTTGGATCGACACGGCAAGCACGTCAAAGCCTTCGTTGATCTTTGTCGCGACGGACTCAGTGAGGGGCAGTGGGCCGAAAGAAGGAAGTCTTGTCCATCTCTGGCTGTTCTCGAGCACGAAGCTGGATTGGCAGCATCTTCCGCCATCGTTTGTATCCAGCGCGTCTCCGTGGTGGACCTCTACATCAGCGGTCTGGACCAAGTACTACAGGGAGCGAGTGGTTGTTGTGAGCCTGGTGCAACCATCCGGGGAGATCGTGACGTTGTCGCCGGAGTTGTTCCAGTTCGCTGCCAAGTAGCAGCTAGACCTGCGCCCGGCAGCGGCTGGTTGGGTTGTCCAACAGAGGCATCAGGATGACGAGAATGCAGTTCATCGCTCTACTGACGCCCGCTGTTGGTCCTTTGTTCTGGTGAGCCCGGCGGGGCTGCATCAGCATCAGGCTACTGTTTCGTACCCGCTTCAATCAGGCTGTCTACGCAGCTTTTTGGCGCATTGACAGGATTGCAGCGAGCGGCCAGCCCGCCAGGCAGCGCCACCGAGTACTTCGTCCACTTCGATGGTTCTGACGATGGGTAATCCGTGCTGATGAACTGAGCGCCGCTTCCCAACAATTCATCCCGGCGATGCGTGTCGCCCGTACGGCCGTTATCGGTGTCCGAGTCAGAGCGTGCACGCACAAGGTAGCCACGCTTCACAAGCGCGTTGATGGCATCGGGCGTGCCTGAGTTCTGCTCGATAAAGGCTGCGTCCGGGTCCCCCGGGGTTGCATTGGTGAACAGCACCCGGCCCTTCAACGACGGATGTCCGGCGGTATAGATCGGCCCAGACTTCTTCTGGTCCATCAGGAAAACGACCTTGCCGCGCGACTCCGCAAGTGTGGGCCAGTTACCCGCCAGGACTGCCGCCTCTAAAGTAGGGTAGGTGCCGCGTACCTGGTCTGGCACAATCATCTCCGCGGGCTTGAAGACGGAGCGAATCTCAAGGTCGAGTTCATCAAAGTCGGCTGCCGTGAACTGGGGCGCTTCCACGGCGTTTGCAATGCTTCGGGTCATGCCGGACTTGTTCTCGATCAAAACAAAGATAGGCACATGCCGCGGGTGCGCGCGCGACCAGTCGCGCACCTGTTGCAGGCACGCCACCAGCGGCTGGCAGGTACTGCGCTGGTTGATGTCGACCACGTGCAGCACCTTGAGGCCGGGCTTGTCCATCAGGTGCTGCGGATCGAAGTCGGGGTCAGCAGGCAGGCCCGCCTCTTTCGTTAAATCGACAATGCGGGGATGCGCGTAACGCCCGCCCTGCGGGTCAGAAGCAATGTCGATTTCAATCTGTCGTGCGCCACCATCAAACTGCGCTGGCAGCGGCGGGTGCGAGTACTCCAGCTTGCTGTACGCATCTGGGTTCTTTGACTGCAGCCACTTCGCCTCGCTGGGTGCAAAGCCACCGTTGTAGCTGTTGTGCGTGCCGATGACCTGGATCTGGTTCAGGTGAACGGTGCTGTCCTGCGAACCAGCGCTTTGTGCGGAGAGGGAGAGCGCGGATAGCACACAGGCGGAGACGGCAAATGCGGTGAGTTTCATCGCCTCCCATAGTACGAAAGTCTGCACACAGGGTGATGAACGGCGCATGAGAAAGGGCGGCGCCCGAAGACGCCGCCCTTTGCTTGTAAGTAGTGCGGTTTAGAGCGTTGCGACCGACAGCGGAGCGGCGTCGCCACTCTTCGTCATGATCTCGGCCAGGCCGTGCAGGCGCTTCGCATCTGCGGGTGTCTTTGCGGAGGCAGCAGCCTGCTCCAGCGATGCTGCCATGGCCTTCAGCTTGCTGTCTTTCTTGGTGCCGGCCTTGTCGATGGCCGCGCGCAGCTCCGCGATCTTGTCTGCGGGCAGGCCGTTGTCACGCTCCAGCTGGTCGAGGTATGCCTTGGCCGTGACGAACGTCGCGGGCCATTTCACCTGCGGCTGATCCTGCACGTTGAGCAGGTCGAAGTGGACCTGGTTGGCGGCATCGATCTCGTTCTGCGTCAGCATGTCGGTGGGTACCAGCTTCATCACGTCGAGGCCGCGTGCGATCTCAGAGCCGTAGATGTAGCCGTTGTACCAATACGTCGACCACTGGCCGCCCATGGCAAACTTCTTGCCGGAGACGGGGCCGCGATCGTAGTAGCCAATCTCAACCGGGTGCGCCGGATCGGTCCAGTCCACGATGGAAACGCCGCCCTGGTACCAGCTCTGCACGTGCAGCGAGCGGCCCGGGACGGGGATTTCAGAGCCGTTGTGGGCAACGCAGTTTTCCTTGTCGGACTGCGCTGCCGGCATCTTGTAGTAGGACTTCAGGGTCATCTTTTTGTCGGGACCGATGGAGAAGATGGCGTCTGCGCCCCACTGCATGGGATCGGTGGCACGGCATCGCGGCTGGCCGCCGCCGCCCCACTCATCCGAGAACAGGACCGACTTGCCGTCGTTTGAGAAGTTCGCGGAGTGCCAGAAGGCGTAGTTGGAATCGCTGACCGCATCCAGCCGCTTGGGGTGAACCACATCGGAGATGTCGAGCAGGATGCCGTTGCCGGAGCAGGCACCCGCCGCCAGGCCCACCGCAGAATAGACGGTAATGTCGTGGCAGCCGCGTGTCGCGCTGGTGGTCTGCGTGCCGTCGCCGTGATTACCGCCCTTCCATAGGCCGTTCATGTTGCCTGTTTCCGGATCGGTGAAGATGCGCGGGCTGGAGACAACCGCAGCCTGCTCAGGGTGCGCGAGCGGCACCTTCACAACGACAATGGTGAACAGCGCTGTGTTCGGATCCTCGTCCGGAGCGGCGCCGGAGCAGCCGCCCAGTTCCTTCGCGTCGCGCACACCGGCAGAGCCGGAGATGTAGACGTACACGTTGTCCTTATCCTTCGGATCGACGACGACCGTGTGTGTGTGCGATCCACGGCAGGTCTGCACGTCCTTGACCTGGCGGGGCTTGGTCACGTCGCTGATATCGAAGATGCGGATGCCACGGATGCGGTCTTTTTCGGCCGGCTCTGGAGGGCGCTTGGCGAACATCTTGGCGCGGTCTTCCGGGGACATGTTCGCGGCACTCGCCATCATCTCGCGCTGGGCCGCGGCAGCCTGCTCCAGCGATTCAAAGCCGTTGGTGCCGCAGTCCGTGCGGCCGTTGGCGGCTTCGACCGACATAAACATCAGGTTGCCGTACACGGACACGTCTCCCTGGCCGCCCGGGCACACCATGCTGGTGACCAGCCTGGTCTTTGCGGGGTCGCTGGTGTCGTAGGTGTTTACGCCGTAGTAGTTGCCTACGAAGACGTACTTGCCCTTGAAGGCCAGGTCAGAATTGGTGGTGCCGTAGGGTGCAGGGGCGGCCGCGACGCGTGGTGCACCGGCGGCGCGGGGCGCAGGTGCGGGCGCGTCTTCCCATGCGGGAACCTTGGACTCATCCGGCGCAAAGCCGGCGGGCTTTGCAATGGTCGTCAGCAGTTGGAGACCCTTGGCTGCAACTGCCGCGTTGTACAAACCGCCCTTCAGGCCAATGCGCGGATCGCTCTCAGGCGCGCGCGGATTGACATAGACCGTAGGCGGCACGGGAGACCCGGGCTTCTCATGGTCCATCTGTGACAGCATTGGCAGTGAACAGGTCAGCACCGCAGCAGAGGCCACGGTGCGAATCAGAGCGGAGTGCTTCATGGGTTCACCTTTCGAAGTATGCCCTTCATAATGTCGATCTCTGCCAGCTGCGTGTTGTCCACGTCGGTTGCAAAGTCAAAGAGCTGCGGGTCCTGCCCTGCTCCCGGTTGCTGGAACAGATCTTTCACCATCAGCAGCGCGCCGTTATGGTGCTGCATCATGCCGGTCAGAAACAACCGGTCAAACTGTTTGCCGTTGGCCGCACGCAGCGCAATCATCTGGCGGGGCGTTAGCATGCCGGGCATCATGGCGGTGTCCATGGGGTCAGCCTTCTTGGCCTTGCTCGCAGGTGCCGCTTCGTGGTCCATGCCGGCCATATCGCCGTGGTCCATGCCGCTCATCTGAGAGTGGTCCATGCCGGCCATCTCGTCATGATCCGTCTGCGCATGGTTCATCGCAGCCATGCGTGCCTGTTCGCTGTTGGTGTGTGCGGTGTGCGCGGCGTTCTCATGGCCCAGATGCGTTACAGCCGTGCCATCAGGCTCTGTCGTGATCGGTTTCGACATTTGCATTCCGGGCATGTCTGCCATGGTTTCCGGTGCGATGCCCCGCTCGGCCAGCCACTGCTTCATCCAGCGGATTTCGTCGCCCTGCGACAGGTCGATCTTGGCCGCCATCTCGACGACGGCAGGGCTTGCGGCGCGGGTCTTTGCCAGTTCGGTCATCTCGACCGCCTGTCCGTGGTGCATGATCATGTCCTGCATGAAGCGGATGTCTGCTTCCGACGGCGGCCTGGGTGCAGGTTGAGCGGCCACTGCAGTCAATGTTTTGGCAGGTTCGCCGGGCGCGCCAGGCTGCACGATCGTCGGGGCACTGCCTGTGGAGACGCTCTGGCACACGGCGGCACCACTGCACAGGCTGAGCGTCAAGGCCGCAACAAGGGACTTCATGCATCCACTCCAGGCTGTTCGCAACCAGGCTAAAAGACACACCTAAGCGCAACAGGCAGTTCCAACTACGTAGGGGTTGTTACGAAGACGCTACGACTTCACCAAAAGACTCGCAGCAATGCGTTACAGGGTTGTCTCTGGGATAACACATTTGACTGCCATGTGCAGCCGTTATGCGTCGCCTGTCGCAAATCTGCAGCCGCTCGGATCGTTTCTTTACGAACTCACCAGGAACTACACCACAACGGCGAGTTCAGCGCGCAGCGTCTGCATCCGGTGGAGATAGAAATGCAGGTTGTGGATGCTGGCCAGCGTGGCGGCCAGCGGCTCGCCCGTGTGGAACAGGTGCCGCAGGTACGCACGGGAGTAACGACCGCAGGTGCTGCAGGTGCAGGTTGGATCGGCGGGCCCTGCGTCTTCCGCAAACTTCCTGCCGCTGATGTTCAGCCGCCCCTCGCTGGTGAACAGCAGCGCATGGCGCGCCGCGCGTGTGGGCAGAACGCAATCCATCTGGTCCACGCCCATGCGCGCGTACTCGACGATTTCATCCGGGTAGCCCACGCCCATGACGTAGCGCGGCTTGTCGGCGGGCAGCAGTGCCAGGGTGTGCTCGATAATCTCGCGCGTCACCTCCCGCGGCTCGCCCACGGCCAGGCCGCCGATAGCATAGCCGTCGAACCCGTTGCCCTGCTCGTCCCGCATCTCCAGCAGACGCGCTGCGCTTTCTGCCCGCAGATCCTTGTACATGCCGCCCTGCACAATGCCATACAGCCGCTGCCGCTGACCGCCGAGTTCGTCGAACCACGGCACCCGGTGCGCGTTGGCGTGGAAGTGCCGCAGCGACCGCTCGGCCCAGGCGTGCGTCAGGCCCATGCTGTCGCGCGTGCGCTCGTAGGTGGCGGGGTGTTCTGTGCATTCATCAAAGGCCATGATCGTGTCCGCGCCCAGCGCAATCTGCACGTCGATGGAATGTTCCGGCGAGAAAAAGTGCTTCGAGCCATCGATGTGCGAACGAAACTCCACACCCTCGGCCGTGATTTTGCGCAGCGCTGCGAGCGAGAACACCTGGAAGCCACCGGAGTCGGTCAGCATGGGCCGCGTCCAGCTCATAAACTTGTGTACGCCACCGGCACGCCGGATCAGTTCATGGCCGGGCCGCAGGTACAGGTGGTAGGTGTTGGCGAGGATGATTTCCGCGCCCTGACCGTCGTCACCCAGCGTTTCGAGCGTTTGCTGCGGCACCGCTTTAACACTAGCAACCGTGCCCACGGGCATGAATACAGGGGTCTGCACCGTGCCATGCGGCAGGTGCAGCGTGCCGCGTCGTAGCTGGCCATTTGTGTGATGAAGTTCAAAGAGCATCTCTCCCGATTGTAAGAGGACGTCGAACTCACCCGTGTCCTCACACACTCTCTCCATAGTCCTGTCATCCCGCAGCGAAGCGGAGGGTGACATGCAGCCAGAGAATGAGTGGGTGCTATGACAACTTATCGAGTGCCCGCAGATGGTGCACATCATGCCCTGCAGCGATCTTCACCACGGCCCACAGCGTGATGCTGCCGATTTCCGGATGGTGCGCAGGCCTCAGCTTGTCCGCTTCTGAAAGCGTCTCGATCAAGGCCAGGTTCCACGTGCGCAGGGCGGTAAACGCGGCCAGTGCGGCTTCCGCGGTGTACTGCACGCCGTCGTACGCGCGAGCCCATGGGTCCTGATCGAAGGGCTGTACCTGCGGATTGTCCGCGCCGTAGATCAGGCGCAGCCGCCATGCCCAGGCCACTTCACAATCGGCAATGTGGCACAGTAGTTCACGCACGCTCCATTTGCCCGGCGCGGGCCTGGTATTCACGGCAGCCGGGCCAAGCCGCTCGACGATGGCATGCAGCTTTGCAGGTGTGCTGCGCATCACCTCGGCCGCATCGCGACCTTCGACAAGATGCACATAGGGCAGGCTCTTTGCAGTCTCTTCACTCACGTGCAAATTGTAAGTGCCGGCCGGCCCGGCCACGCGAATTCCGTGCGGCATGACAAGACGCACCCGCGTCTTATCGGTATGACTTTGAGCACTGTTCGTTCGTCCGCCCTGGCCGCACTTTTACTGGCCGCATCTCTGCTCACGGTCGATGCACATCCGCAAGCCGTAGCGCAGGCAAAGCGACAGACCAGCACACCGTATGCTGGTGACCTGTCCATCTTCGAAGAGCCGAATCGCGATCAGAAGCTGCAGATTGACCGCGTCATGGACATCCTGCACATCACCCGCGGCAGGGCCGTTGCGGACATTGGTGCGGGTGGCGGCTGGTTTACCGTGCGTGCCGCAAAGCGGGTAGGCCCGGAGGGTGCGGTGTACGCCGAAGACATTAATCCCGCCGCCGCAAAAGCCATTGACACGCGCGCCGCGAAGGAAAAGTTGCCGCAGGTGCACTCCGTGCTGGGCACCGCAGACGACCTGAAACTGCCCGCGCCGGTCGACGCCGCGTTGCTGCTGAAGATGTACCACGAGATCGCCAACCCCGTTCCGCTGATGCGTAAGCTGCGCGAGTCCTTGAAGCCGGGTGCACGCGTAGGCATTATCGATCGCAACGGCAACGGTGCCGACCACGGTCTAAAGCAAAGCGTTCTGGAACACGAGATGAGCGAAGCCGGCTATCGCAGGATTGAGCAGTACGACTTCACCAAGGAAGCAGGCGAGGATTACTTCCTGGTCTTCGTAGTGAAGTAGGGCGGGTTGTTGATGCAAGTCAACCAAGGCCGCAGTGCACACTCCGCCACTCTCCGTCACCCTTCTTTTTTGAATGCCGTAGCCAATCGGCAGATGACTTAGGCGTGCAAGACTTGGTAGGCCTCGACTGGACATTCCAAGTCGGCGGCGCTTGAATGAAGTTGGAGTTTCTATGTCGAATCAGGTTGCTGAAAGTCTTTCGTTGCCGCACGCGAACCACGCGAGCGGCCCCGCACCACTGGTCTTTCTCTACGAACATATGCAGTGGTTCGAACCCATATTTGCGGAGCTTACCCGTCGTGGCGTGCCGTTCGACAAGGTCTTTATTCCCGATCACTTTTATGACATCGGTGGCGACAGGCCTTCATTCAAGATCCTCTTCAACCGCATGAGTCCATCGGCAGACAGCCGCGACCACGGCTCGGGTATCTTCCACACCCTCGCTTACCTGGAGCACTTGGAGCTGCTGGGTGTTCGCGTGATCAATGGCGTAGAAGCCTTCCGCTATGAGATCTCAAAGGCAGCGCAGCACTCGCTTCTGCGCGGGCTTGGTATTCGTTACATACCGTCGCGTGTGATCCATCGCGCCAGCCAGGCAGTGGCTGCGGCGGAAGGTCTTCGGTATCCGATCATCGTGAAGGCGAACATCGGCGGCAGCGGCAAAGGGATCGTCCGCTTCAACTCAAAGCAAGAGTTGCAGGCAGCGATTGAACACGGACAAATCGACCTGGGCTATGACAGCATCGGCCTGGTGCAGGAGTTTGTGCCTGCCCGCGGCGGTTACATAACCCGCGTCGAGACGCTGGGCGGTAAGTACCTCTACGGCATCCACGTGTATCTGACCGGCGAAACCTTTGACCTGTGTCCTGCCGACATTTGCCAGACCAAGGCAGGCGAGACGCTGGACAACGCATGCGTTCTTGAGGCGTCAAAGTCCGGTCTGAGGGTGGAGGGTTACACGCCGCCTGCAGATGTCATTGCGAACATTGAACGCATCGTCCAGGCTGCAGGCATCGACGTGGGCGGTATTGAATACATCGTGGATGACCGCGATGGTGAGATCTACTACTACGACATCAACGCACTCTCAAACTTTGTTGCAGACGCGCCACGGGTCATTGGCTTCAACCCATTTCATAATTTGGCGGACTATCTCGAAGAGGAGATCCATCGTGCCGTCTAAGCCGCTTCGCTTCGGATACTGGATGCCCGTCTTCGGCGGTTGGCTTCGCAACGTAGAAGACGAAGGCATGGACGCGAGCTGGGCCTATACCAAGCGGCTTGCACAACGCAGTGAAGAGATCGGCTTCGACCTGAGCCTGGTGGCTGAGCTGAATCTGAACGACATCAAGGGTGTCGACGCGCCCAGCCTGGATGCCTGGTCGACCGCGGCCGCGCTGGCCGCGGTGACGAACACACTGGAGCTGATGGTCGCTGTACGCCCTACGTTTCATACGCCGGCGCTCTTCGCAAAGCAGGCTGCGAACATCGACGGCATCAGCAATGGCCGACTCGCATTGAACGTTGTTTCTTCGTGGTGGGAGCAGGAGGCGAAGATGTACGGCGTGGACTTCGAACGCCATGACGATCGCTACGGCCGCACCGCTGAATGGCTGGACGTGGTGAACGCACTTTGGACCGAGAAGGTGTACTCGCACGAAGGCCGTTACTACAAGACGCAAAATACGGTGCTGGAACCGAAGCCGGTACGCACACCGCGTCCGCCCATCTACGCGGGTGGAGAGTCGGAAGCGGCCAAGAACCTGATCGCGGAGAAGTGTGATGCCTACGTGATGCACGGTGATTCGCCCGAGCATGTGGCGATCAAGATCGACGACATGCGTGAGCGGCGTGTTCGGTTGGGTCTTGGCACCATGCAGTTCGGTGTCGCGGGCTACGCATTTACCCGCAACACCGATGCCGAAGTACAGGCTGAACGAGACCGTATTACGGATGTGAAGAGCAACGCCAAAGGCTTCGCCAATTACGAGCAGTGGCTGCAGGGCACACAGCTTGAGCAGACGATGTCCATTCAGGAATACTCCGTATCCAACCGCGGCCTGCGTTCCGGGCTAACAGGAACGCCCACCCAGGTGCAGGAAAAGGTGGGCAGATTTGCCGAGGCCGGTGTGGATCTTTTGCTGCTGCAGTTCAGCCCGCAGCTGGAAGAGATGGAACGTTTCAGCGAAACGGTCATTCGGCCGCTCGGCAATCTTGTATAAAACGAAGTTCGGTCATATCCCCCACGTGCTTCGGATTAGAGACTTTTAGCGGAGTCATAAGTTCATGCCAATCGACGATCCGTTCCACTTACAACGCTTCCTGGATGCGCAAAACTCAACTTATACACAGGCACGCACAGAGTTAGCTGCTGGCGAGAAGCGCAGCCACTGGATGTGGTTCATCTTTCCGCAAATCCAGGGACTCGGCTCCAGCAGCATGGCGCAGCGGTATGCGATTGCTGATCTTGCCGAAGCGAAAGCCTACCTTGCGCATCCGGTGCTGGGCGAGCGGCTGCGCGAATGCACGGCGCTCGTAAATGCTGTGCAGGACCGTACGCTGGATGAAATCTTTGGCTATCCGGATGACCTGAAGTTCCACTCTTCCGTGACGCTGTTCGCGCGTGCCGACGCCTCATCATCGTTGTTCCACGCCGCGCTGGAGAAGTTCTTTCAAGGCAAGGAAGACGGCGGGACCGTACGTCAGTTGGGCCTCAGCAGGTAAGGCTGCGATTGCCGCCTGTGCCGCAGGATGATACTTACAAGGCTATGGCTCATCTGCGACGGCTTTTCTGCATAAGTTTCCTGCTTCTGCTCAGTTCCTCGCTTTTCGCACAGCAGACCGCGGCTTTACCCAATGCGGAAGCTACCGCCCTGTCCGCAGCACTCGCGGGGCGCTGGACGGGCGTGCTGGAGTATCGCGATTACAAGGAACCCGTAGATTCCACGAAGCGGGTGGCGCTGCCCACGTGGCTCCTGATCACCGCCGCCGGACAAACTGAAGCGTGGCACTACATCTACGACGACGGGCCGGGCAAGGTAGTCGATGAGGATGAAATGGTGGCCTTCGATATGGTTCATGAGACCTGCACCATCAACCAGAAGGATAAGGCTCCGCGTACGTACCAGGTCACAGGTTTCGGCACGCTGAAGGCTGGGCACGGGACTTTGGTTCTGAACGGCACGGGCACTGACAATCACAAGCCTTCGGACATGCGACTGACCTTAACGGTCGGTCGCAACCTCTTCTCGCTGTTGGAAGAGGTGCGGCTGTCTGGCACACAGGATGCCTTTGCCTATCGGCACCTTTACCGATTTGTGCGTGCCGATGTGCCAGTCGCCACAGCAAAGTAAACGGGCAAAGACCGAAGTCTTCGCCCGCCGTGGATCGACAAGGTGTTGGGCTTACTGCGCGTTCGGCTTGCCCGCGTCCGGCGCTGGCGAACCGGTCGGGAACAGGTTCTTCAGCGGCGCGTTGCGGTCGGTATTCTGCTCCGGGTGCGGGAAGGCTTTGCGCGGCATCATGGCCTCGCGTTCGCTGGTGTTGTAGAGGAAGATCGCCTCTACCACGGCGGCCTGCTTCAGATCGTCTTCCTTCACGTGCTCGACCGTGTCCAGGTTGCTGTGGTGCGTGCGCGTCTCGTAATCCAGCTCGTCCTGGATGAACTGGAAGCCGGGCAGGCCCACCGCGTCATACGACAGGTGATCGGTGCCGCCGGTGTTGCGCGTGGTGATGGTGGTGACGCCAAGGTCTTTCAGCGGTGCGATCCACTGCGCGAAGATGGGTGCCACCGCGTAGTTTTCCTGCGTATAGACGCCGCGTACCTTGCCGGAGCCATTGTCGAGGTTGTAGTAGGCATCCAGCGTCTCCCACTCCTTGGTGGTCTTCAACGGGCCGCGTGCGCCGCCGCCAAAGGCTGCCACGTCGGCGTTGACGCCGGGTGCCGGGGCAAACTCGCCGAAGTGCTGCTTCACATAGCCACGGCTGCCGTACAGGCCCTGCTCTTCCCCACTCCACAGGGCGATGCGCAGCGTCCGCTTCGGCTTGTAGCCGATCGACTTCAGGATGCGCATGGCCTCCATCGCCACCACGGAACCCGCTCCGTTGTCGGTGGCGCCGGTGCCGCTGATCCAGCTGTCCAGGTGGCCGCCGACCATGACCACTTCGTTTTTCAACTTGCCGTCATTGCCGGGAATTTCAGCTACCGTGTTGAAGCCGTGCTCGTGGTCGCCGGTGAAAGTCGTCTCGATGTTGACCTCAAGCTTGACCGGCGCATTCGCCTTCAACAGGCGGTACATGCGACCGTACATCTCGACCGTCGTAACCGCATTCGGAACGGCAACGGCAGTGGCACGCGTCTGCGCGCCACGCACCAGGTTCGCCCCGTTGTCGTCGAAGATGATGCCGCTGCCGCCACCCTTGCCACCGTCACGGCTGGGGGAAATGATTGCAGCCACACCCTCTTCGGTCATCATCTTCAGAGCGGCGGTGCGCAGGGCGGTGAGGCGTGCGCGATCTGCAATTGCGGTTGGTGCGGCCGCTGGACGACGACGCTCCTGCGGGCCTTCCATCTCCTTCAGCTCGGCTTCGGTGTAGCGCGAAAACAGTGGCTCGGTCAGGTCAACCATGGCATGCGGCGCGCCCAGAAGCACGATCTTGCCGCTCAGTTTGCCCTTGTATTTCGCAAGGTCAGCCTCGGTGGTGGGCTCGACCAGGACAGCCTCGCCGGTGACAGCACCCTTGGTGGCAGGCGACCAAGGCGCGGCCTGAATCCAGATGGGCTCGGTATCGGGCGTGACCATGCGTGCCCAGCTGTTGACCTGTGCCCAGCCCATGCCGAACTCGCCCCAGTCTTCCAGGTGCGCGTTGACCATGCCGGCGTCGGTCAGGCGGTCGCGCGTCCAGTCATTCGCCTTCTTCATGTTGGGCGAACCGGTCAGGCGCGGCCCAATGCCGTCACTCAGGCCGCTCATGTATTCCATGACGTGCGAGTGGCCCAGGCCTTCGGCGCGAATGGCCGCGTACATGTTCAGGTCGATGCTCTCCGTCGCAGGCTGTACGCCGTAGTAGCCCGGCTCTTTCTTCGACTGGGCGAGGGCGACGGGAACAGTCGTAACAGCAACGGTGGAGAGCAACGCAAGGGAACAAACAGCGTTGCGAAACGCGGCAGCGAAAGGCATGGTCAAGAAGTCTCCAAAGACAAAGCGGGATAAGACCAGCCTACCCCGTTTTGTGTGTCCCTGGTTTGAGCGACTACTATGCTTTCGGGCGCGCCTATGGAAGAAGGAGAAACATTGGATACCTCCACACCCGAACTGGTACCGCCGTTTACTGCGGCAACGGCCCGCCTGAAAGTCCGAAAGGCCGAAGATGGCTGGAACTCTCGCGACCCAGCGAAGGTGGCGCTTGCCTACACGCCGAACAGCGTTTGGCGGAATCGGTCAGAGTTCCTCCGTGGACGAGAACAGATCGTTCGTTTCCTTTCGCAAAAGTGGGAACGTGAACAGGAGTACCGGCTGATGAAAGAGCTTTGGGCATTCGACGCCGATCGCATCGCGGTGCGGTTTGCTTATGAGTTTCACGATGTTTCCGGGCAGTGGTTTCGCGCCTACGGAAACGAGAACTGGGAATTCAACGCTGAAGGGTCGATGCACCATCGCTACGCGTCCATCAATGATGTTCCTATCGCTCCGTACGATCGGCTGTTTCACTGGCCGCAGGGCAGACGGCCGGACAACCACCCCGGCCTGAGTGAGCTTGGCTTGTAAGTCGCTCGTGCTCTGTATGACTTACTCGTTGTCCTGGTGGTAAATCAAAGATACTTGTCGCACTGATAGCGGTGAGCCCGCCTCGCGTTGAGGCGGTGTGACATTCAAGAGGCCATGTTCATGTCGAAGCTGTTGCGCACCTTCCTTCCCTTTTTTGCCGCTGCTCTGTTGCCCAGTGCCGTTTCCTTCGCACAAGCACCCACCGTAGGCACGCCCATTCGCGTCGCCATTGTCGGGCTGACGCATGGGCACGTGAAGGGGTTTCTGCATTCGCTGCCGCAAAGTACAAGTGCAAAGCTGGTCGCCATTGTCGAACCGAACGTCACGCTGGCAAAGCAGTATGCCGACCAGTACAAGCTGGATCCTGCGCTGTTCTACACCGACGAAGAGGCCATGCTGAACAAGCTGCACCCCGACGCGGTGCTGGGCTACGGCACCATTGCAGAACATCGCAAGGTCATCGAGATCGCCGCGAAACACGGTGTAAACAGCATGGTCGAAAAGCCGCTGACCACCACCGTAGCCGACGCGCTCGCCATTCGAAGGGCCGCTCGTGAGAACCACGTGCAGGTGCTGGTGAACTACGAAACTACCTGGTACGACAGCAACGCCGAGGCGCTGGCCGAGGTGAAAAACGGCAAGCTGGGCACCGTGCGCAAGGTGCTGGTGCGCGACGGTCACGAGGGCCCGAAGGAGATTGGCGTCGGTCCGGAGTGGCTGCCCTGGATTACCGATCCCGCGCAAAATGGTGCCGGCGCGCTTTTCGATTTCGGCTGCTACGGTGCCGACCTGATGACCGTCATCGAAGGCGGCAAAGCACCGCAAACGGTCACCGCATTCGCGCAGACGCACAAGCCGGACATCTACACGCGCACCGAGGACGATGCCACCGTGATCCTTGGCTACCCCGGCGCGCAGGCCATCCTGATGCCGTCGTGGGATTGGAGCTTCGCGGTCAAAAACATGGAGGTCTACGGCAACCAGGGCGAGATCTTCACCGTTGCCGGTAAAGACATCATCACGCGCTACAAGGGCGACAAGGCCGAGTCCTCCGCGCACGCCGCGCCGCCACTGCCGCTGAACCAGAGCAACTCGCTCGACTACCTGGCGGCGGTGCTGCACAAGCAGATCGACCCGGCAGGAGACCTGTCTTCACTGGAGACGAACATGGTGGTCGTGCAGATTCTGGATGCGGCGCGCGAGTCGATCAAGCTGGGCAGGACGGTGCAGGTGAAGCCGCTGCCGCAGTGATGCTGTGGCTCCGTCATCCTGAGCGAAGCGCAGCGTAGTCGAAGGATCTGCTGCTTTCCCGGAGCAGCACTGCAGCCCAAAAGGAAAGCCGGTCCTTCGACTACCCACTACGTGCTTCGCTCAGGATGACGGAGGCTGGACTGCATTGCATATGGGTGCATGCGGGCAGAGAATCATGGAGGAGAACATCATGAAAGCACTGATGCTGGAGCAGTACGAACACCTGCAAGTGATTGACATGCCCGAGCCGACCTGCGGTGCGGATGAAGTCCTGATTCGCGTAGCGGCGTGCGGCATCTGCGGAAGCGATGTGCATGGCTACGACGGCGGATCGGGCCGGCGCATTCCGCCCATCGTGATGGGGCATGAGGCGGCGGGCATCATCACAGAGGTGGGTGAGGATGTTGCGGACTACAAGGCGGGCGACCGTGTCACCTTTGACTCCACCGTGTACTGCGGCAAGTGCGAGTTCTGCCTGCGCGGTGAGGTCAACCTGTGCGACAACCGGCAGGTGCTCGGCGTCTCCTGCGGGGATTACCGGCGCAACGGAGCCTTTGCGGAACTGGTCGCGGTTCCCGCGCGCATCCTGTATCGGCTGCCGGAGGGCTTCCCCATGGAAGAAGCGGCAATGCTCGAAGCCGTTTCCGTCGCTCTGCACGGCGTACGCGTCACGCAACTCAAGGGCGGTGAATCAGCATTGGTGATTGGCGCAGGCATGATCGGCCTGCTGACCGCACAGGCCGCGCGCGAGGCTGGCTGCTCGTCCGTCACCATCGCCGACATTGACGAAGCCCGGCTGCAGATGGCCGCCGACGTTGGCATCCCGGACACCTTGCAACTTTCCGGCAACGACCTGGTGCAGGAGATCCTGCGCCGTACCAACGGTCGCGGCGTCGACGTGGTGCTGGAGGCCGTGGGCCGCGCGGAAACGGTGGTCGCCTCCATCGACTGCGTGCGCCGTGGCGGCACCGTCACGCTGATCGGCAACATTCAGCCAGAGGTGCCGCTGCCGCTGCAACGCGTCGTCACGCGAGAGATTCGGCTGCAGGGCTCCTGCTCGTCCGCAGGGGAATACACGGAGGCCATCCGGCTGTTGGCCAGCGGGGCCATCACGGTCAAGCCGCTGATTTCTGCCGTGTCGTCGCTGGGCGAAGCTGCAGGCTGGTTCAAGCGTCTGCACGCCCGTGAGGCGGGTTTGCTGAAGGTCGTCGTCACACCGGGGGCAACTGCGTGAGCCATAACTTCTTCGATCTCACGGGCCAGATTGCCATCGTGACCGGTGCGTCGCGCGGCCTGGGCCAGTACTTTTCACGGGCGTTGGGACGTGCCGGTGCAAAGCTGATCGTCACCAGCCGCAAGGCCGGGGACTGCGACGCCTTCATCGCCGAGCTCGCAGGCCTGGGTATCGAGGCGAGCGCGCTGACGTTGGACGTACGTGACCAGGGCAGCATTGCCGCGTTTGGCCCGGCGGCTGAGGCGCTTGCCAAGGAAATGGATGGCACGGTCGGCATTTTGGTGAACAATGCGGGCTGCAACATTCGCAAGCCCGCGCTCGACGTGAGCTGGGATGACTGGAACACCGTGGTCGACACCAACCTGCGTGGCGCGTTCTTTGTGGCGCAGACGATTGGTCGCGGCATGGTGGGGCGCGGCTATGGCCGCATCATCAACATCAGTTCGGTCACCAGCGTGTTTGGCTATGCCGGCCTAGCCCCGTATGGCGCCAGCCGCGGCGGCATCCGCCAGCTGACCATGAGCCTGGCCGATGACTGGGGCAAACACGGCGTCACAGTCAATGCGCTGGCACCGGGCTGGTTTCAGACCGAGCAGAACAAGGTCATGTACCAGAACGAGGAGTGGGTGGAGTACCTGAAGGAGCGCATCCCGCTGAACCGGCCCGGCGCGCCAAACGACCTGGACGGGGCAGTCGTCTTTCTGGCCAGCGAGGCCTCTCGCTACGTGACCGGGCAAACGCTGCTGGTGGACGGTGGCATCTCCGTGGGGCGCACACAAGCCATCGTCAAGCAATAACGCTTAGGCCGTACTAGGTGCCGTCACGCGCAGTGGTTCAATGCGGCCCAGTAGCAGCACGTACGCCAGGATGCCGACAACCAGGTACGCGGCGGCAATGCCAAATGCCCAGGTGTAGCCGCCGGTCCGCTGCACCGTGATGCCGGTGAGGATGGGTGCCGCAATGGCCGAGATCTGGTTGGAGAAGTTCATGATGCCGCCGACTTTGCCGGTGCTGGAGTTTGGCACCAGCAGCGATGGCATGCTCCACAGCACCGGCGACGCGGCGGACAGGCCGCCGATAGCAAGCGAGATGGGGACCAGAGCCCCAAGCACGCCATGCGCGAAGATGGCGCCGGCGATGCCCAGTCCGCAGACCGTGCCGCCCACCAGTACCGCTCGTCGGACAGCGGGTGCACTGTAGCCCCGCTTGATCAGTCCGTCCACAAGGAAGCCTCCGATGAACAATCCGCAGGCCGCGGCAAACAGCCATGGCGCGCCGGTAAACAGGAACGACCGCCGCAACGAGATATGCAACGACTGCGCCAGGTACGTTGGCAGCCAGGTAAGCAGCAGGTAAAAGACGTAGTTGTACGCGCCCGAGCCGATGGCCAGGCCGACGATCTTGCGCTCGCGCATGAGCCGGCCCAGAGACAGTGGCGGGGCGAGCGAAGCCCGCGGATCTCCGGATGCGTCGCTTACCAACACCACGTTGCGCATGGAGAAGCGGTGCGGCTCACGATAAAGCAGCGCAAACAGCAGCAGGTACAGGAAGGAAAGCACTGCCGTGAAGCCGAACGACATGCGCCAGCCCACGCGCAGCAGCAGCAGCCCGAGCAGCGGCACACCCACGGCGTTGGCCAGCTTGGCCGCACTGTCAAAAATTGCGGTGGCAAGCGACCGCTCCTGTGATGGGAACCACGCACCCACGGCCTTGGCGTTTGCAGGGAAAGTCGGCGCTTCGCCAATGCCGAGCAGCAAGCGCGCGGCAAAGAAGAACACAACGCCTGGCGCGAAGGCTGCCGCGACGGACGCCAGGCCCCAGATCAGGATGGAATACAAAGAGACTTTGCGAACACCAAAGGTATCCAGCAGAACGCCGGTCGGCAGCTGGCACGCAGCGTACGTCCAGGAGTAGGCAGCGGAAAGCTGGCCAAAGACAGCCGGTGTAATGCCGAAGCTGGTGACCAGGGCGTCGTGCGAAACCGACAGGTTTACGCGGTCGAAGTAGTTGACCAGTACGCCTACGCCAAGCAGCAGGCCGATGGTCCAGCGGTATCGTTCGGGCTGGTTATAGCTAGTGCCGATGGACATGCCGCCCAGTGTAAAGGACGTGCGCCACGCCACGCAGCAGGTACCGCTTCGTACTAGGTGTTCGCGCGCAGGCGGCGAACCAGGAGCGACCCCAGGTAGACGGCGGCAACCAACAGCATAAGGATCCCGACAGGTAGACCGAACCACTTATAGGCGATCGAAAAGTCAATCGTCCGATGGAACGCCTGCGTCAGTACCAGGATGGTCATGATCGCAAGAAACGTCGCGGCAAAGAAACTCGCCAGCCCCGTTGCGCCGGTGATCAGCAGTGTTTGCAGGAATGAGAAGTCGCCCACGGGCGCGCCAAACAGGCGCGGGCCGGTGTAATTGGGTGCGTAAATGCCCGGTCTGGATTGTGTATCAGCCATACTATCGCCACTTTCGGCACGGTCGCACGCGCCCACAGTTAGAATACCTGTTGCATGATGGAAACGCTTCAGACCGATCTTTTGTCGCCAGAGGAAGCCGCAGGGCAGGCCTTCCTTACGACGGCACCCAACGGGCTTCGGTACGCCACCTTTGGTCGCCTTGACGCTCCTAATACGACACCTGCGGAACTGGCACGCCTGGCGGGCGCGGTGCCTGTCGGCCTGGTCGAAGGCCTGGGCCGTTACGTGTACCTGTTTGTACCGCTCGCCCTTTCCGGTGCGCGCCTGGAGGGAGACGAGTCAGCTCCCTTTGCCGCTGCCGACAGAACCTTTATCGCACCGGTCTACAGTGCCGCGCTGGCGGAAAACAGCATTTGCCATCGCAATGCACGCGTGGGTGATACCGAATACGTCATCCTGTCGAGCCGCCTGCACGTGGACCGCTTCGCGCTGGCCTTTGAGTTCTGCATCAACGTGTCCCATAACTTTGTGGATGGCGCAGGCGCACCGCCAGAGTTTGCTGACCTGGTCTGGAAGCAGGCGATCGCCGGCATCAAGGGCGAAACGTCCATCGATGCCTGGGAAGAACGCGCCGCGGCCCTTGGCCAGCCTGTGTCAGAGACCGAGAAGAAAGAAACGCTGCCGGCTTTTCGCGCGGAGATGGTAGATGAGAAGGCACGCTCTGCGTACCAAGCCTCTGCCTTTGCAGATGCCCTGGCAATCTACCTGCTGTCGCTGACCCTTGATTTCGATTATGCCGACCTGCGCGAACGGGAGTACCCGCTACTGTCCGCACCCGCCCTGGCAGAACGGCTGCGCGCCGTGAGCCGGTTGTTCCCGGCCAATGCCGGCTACAGCTTCCAGATTCTTTACCGCCGCAAGCCTTGAGGAACGCCAACCTGCAGC
The DNA here is from genome assembly GCA_050954745.1 of Janthinobacterium lividum. Taxonomy (GTDB): domain Bacteria; phylum Acidobacteriota; class Terriglobia; order Terriglobales; family Acidobacteriaceae; genus Terriglobus. Next base: position 45,249 of record JBPBQP010000036.1, read on the forward strand.
AAATCGTAATCCGCTGCGTGACGAGGGACTGACTTTGTGTAGTCGGTTTCGTTTGGATTTGACGTGGTTCGCTCCCTGGGGGCCTAGAGCATGATTGCCCATTTACGTGGAAGACTGCTGAGCAAAACGCCCAGCCAGGCCGTCGTCGAATGTGCCGGGGTGGGCTACGACGTGGCCATCTCTGTGCCCACGTATTCCGCGCTGGCGGCGGAGGGTGCGGAGGTCAGTCTTCACATCAACACGCAGGTGCGCGAAGATGCCATTGCCCTGTTCGGCTTTCTGGATCGCGATGAGAAGCGGCTGTTTGAGCGGCTGATTACCGTCTCAGGCATCGGGCCGAAGCTGGGCATCACGGTGCTTTCCGGCCTGCCTGCGAGTTCGCTGGTCGCGGCCATTCGCGGCGGCGACCATGCCCAGCTGGTGCGCATTCCGGGCATTGGCAAAAAGACCGCCGAGCGCGTTGTGCTGGAACTGAAGGACAAGCTGGACGACCTGCAGGGCCACATTCCCGCGTCCGTTGGCGGTTTCCACGCCGGGCCAGTCGCAGATGATGTGCTTTCGGCACTGGTCAACCTGGGTTACAAACGTGAGTCAGCCCAGAAGGCTATCGAGACCGCCATCGCTAAGCATGAATCGACCGACCTGACCGTTCGCACCGACTTCGACCAGCTATTCCGCTACAGCGTGCAGGCCATTCGCTAGACCGAGACAAGGCTGTTTACCAGAAACGCCACGAGCTTCTAAGGAAGATGCCGGTTCTGGGCTCAATCTGAAAGCCCGCTCCGTGCAGGCCGTACGGGCCGAAGGTGACGGGGTAAAACTCGTAGGCATCGCCGCGGTTCCACTCGGCCAGGCCGATAAACGGTTCAAAGGTGACCTCTCGCCAGAAGGAATCCCGATCGCCAGCCTTCCAGCTGCCGCTGACGCGCTGGGTGTCTGCGGCCTTGCCGGGCGAGCTGCTGCGATGGACCACCATGGTGAACGTGCCCGTCTTGTTGAGCCGCAGGTTGGCGTCACCCCATGTGCCGTGGCCCACATACATGCCCGGTATCGCGGCCACACGGGTTCCCATCAGGTTCCAGCCCGACCAGGCAAAACCCACCAGGAACAGCACTGTAAGGTACGGCATGGCTCGCCCCAGCAGGCGCAGCAGCTGGTATTCGAAGTTACGGATGGGTCAGCCCCGCGCGCTCTGCATGGTGTGCGATAGCCTGGTTGATCTCGAGCGCCAGCGCCAGCGCGGCGCGTCCATCCTGCCCGCTGACCCGTGGTGTTTCACGCGTGCGAACGGCATGGAGGAAGTGTTCGATTTCCAGCCGCAACGGCTCGCCCGGTTCAGTCGGCACCTTGCGAAGGGAAAGGCCCTGCGAAGGATGTGCCTGCGCCCCACCTTCCGCGGGCAGACCGCTGCGCGCGGCCAAATCACCCGCGATCTGGCCACCAGCCCGTAAGCTCTCCAGGTGCGCCTCGACCTCTTCGGCGGTGTGGGACTCGCTCGCGACCTTCAACCCGGCGCCGGAGAACAGCGCCTGCATCTGCGCGGGGGATAGCGACGCAGCCGCGGTTACATCGATCATCAAAACGTCCTGCCGTGCAAAGTCGAGGGACAGGTACTGGTGCGGCTGGAAAAACCGTAATTTGCGGACACGCTCGGTGGATACGCGCGACGCGGTGAAGTTGGCCACGGCACCGCTCTCAAACTCGATACGGACATTCGCAATATCAGTCTTCTGGGAAAGAACGGGCAGGCCGACGGCACGTACCTCCCGCACCGGCGACGCGGCCAGGGTCAGCACCACGTCCAGGTCGTGAATCATCAGGTCCAGCACCACGTCAACGTCCAGCGACCGCGGCGTAAAGACGCTGAGCCGGTGCGACTCAAAGAACATGGGCCGGTTGCGCAGCGGCAGGGCGGCGGTAACGGCCGGGTTGAAGCGCTCCAAGTGCCCCACCTGCACGATGCACCCATGCGCGGCGGCCTCGGCCAGGATGGTGTCTGCCTCTTCCAGTGATGCCGCGATCGGCTTTTCGATGAGGACATCGATCCCGGCGCGCAGTAACGACAAAGCCACTGAGGCATGCTGGACCGTTGGTGTGCAGACGCTTGCCGCATCGACGGCGATCCCGCTCGCAAGCAAGGCCGCCACTGAATCAAATGCTGGAATGCTGTATTCCCGGGCTACAGCCTCGCGGGCGGACGGTGACGGGTCCACGCAGGCAACCAGCACGGCCGATCCGGCTAGGGCACGGTAAACCCGCAGGTGATTGCGCCCAAAGGCTCCCGCACCGACGACCGCGACGCGTGCTATCCCGCTACGTTGTGGGTCTGCCACCTACGCAGTGCCGTCCTCAACCGCCTGGCGGCAACGGCTGTACAGGTCCAGCAACTGGGTTACCTGGTCTTCCCCTTTTGCGGTGGTGGCGCCGCCAAAACCAGCTGTGCTGCTGCTGCCGCTTTTTACTACGTTGGTGGTGGAAGCGATGAATTTTAAGAGATCGAGCGCAATGTCTTCCGTGCGGCGCGCGGCGAGCGAAGTATCCATAATGTCCTCTCCTCCATCGTAAACGAGCCATCCAGACTGCGTTACGTACGAACTTCAGCTCCCTTACAGAACACTTCAGACCTTCCACCTGGAAGATTTTTCCGTTACGTTCCGCGATGGGGAGCGGTAGAATCCATGAGTGGCCGGTTACGGTGCCTTCGCCTGAGCTTCGGGCCTGAGGTGCGGATCGGACCAAAATGCCCTGCAGGTTTCTGTGAACCAGCAGATGCAAGGCTCGAGACAAAGGTCTCGACAGTCAGGCAAGGTGCCGCCAAAGAGCGCCCAAATCCCATAGTAGAAAGAAGACGGAAGAAGATAGCGGAGCGAAGAACTTGAGGTGAGCGTATTAAATCTGCATGCCAGCTGTGGCAGGCGATTTGGAAATCGGCACAGCACTTTCTTTGGAATCCAGCGTTACGCCCTTGCGCGGACGCAGATCGCTCCGGTCCTTCGGTCTGGCAGGTAGCTGTTTGAACCGCAATTTCGTTCAGCACGATTTTGACTCCCAAGCACTTGGAAACCACGGGCGTTTTGCCCGGTTCCTGGCCAGGTTGCCGCTACGCACGCGGGCCTTGCTCCGCATGGCGCACGCGCGTCCACCGCTGGCCCTGGCCGTTGCGATCACACTTGGTTCCGGCATCAGCACGGCGGGTGCGGTTGCTTTTGCCGCTGCGGCCCAGGCAGCGTACCAGGTAGAAATGCATGCTGCCGTTACACCGCTTGCTCCTGCGCCAAATCCCCCAAAGATGCCATCCTTCGCCTTTATCAAGCATCCGCACCTGCCCAGGCTGCGCGCCAGGCCACTGGCAGGCCTCGCATCCTGGTACGGTTCTGTCTGGAACGGTCGCAAGACGGCATCCGGTGAGGATTTCGACGAATCGCAGCTAACCGCTGCGCACAAATCCCTCCCCCTGGGAACACTTGTTCGCGTGACGAATCTACGCTCCATGCGTTCCGTAATCGTCCGTATCAACGACCGGGGCGCACTTGCCCCAAATCGCATCATCGATTTGTCGTCGGCTGCCGCACGTGAAATCGGCATGATGGAGAAGGGTCTGGAGCAGGTCAGCCTGGAAGTGCTTCACAAGACCTAAGGTCCGGTTGATTCTGCTGGGCAATACGCAAACGATGAACCTGCGACCGCGCATACTTGGCCTGGACCTGGGCGACAGTCGGACCGGCGTTGCGCTGAGCGACCCACTGGGTACCGCTCAGCCTCTGCTCACCATGGGACTATCCACGGATAAGGTGCGCGTCAAAAACATCGCGCGGCTGGTACGGAGGTACGACGTAGTGGCTGTAGTTGCCGGTAATCCGCTGCACATGTCTGGCGACATCTCGTCCCAGGCAGCCAAGGTGCAGGCATTTGCCGCGACGCTGCAGGACGCATTGCAAATTCCCGTTTACCTGCAGGATGAACGACTTTCAAGCACCGCTGCGCATGAGTTGATGGACCGCCTGGGCTTTCCACGTGGTCCTGATCGCAAGGTGAAGCTGGACCAGTACGCCGCCGTCGTCATTCTGCAGGACTGGCTGGACGACCAGGACAGGGTGGCGACCGCCAGCCGCCTCGAAAAAACCGAGCCACGGTCGCTATAATCAGCATCTGCGCTAGTTGGCCCTTCCACGGCCTGTTGCCCAACCCTTCACGGAACGGACTCACCACATGCTGGACGTAACCAAAAAGCTCGAGGAACAGATTCGAGTGCTCGAGTACGAGCTGACGAACGAACTACCGGCCGAGATCAAGCGCGCCGTCGCCCTGGGCGACCTGAGCGAAAATGCCGAGTATCACTCTGCCAAGCAGCGGCAGGAGTTTGTGAATGCGCACCTGGGCAAGCTGAAAAAGCGCATGGCCGAGCTTTCACTGGTTAACCTGGCGAACATTCCGCATGACCGCATCGGATTTGGGTCGACCATCGTGATCTTCGATCAGAGCAAGAATGAGGAACTGACCTACAAGCTGGTCACCAGCGAAGAGAGTGACGTGACCAAGGGCTTGATTAGTACCACGTCGCCCATCGGCCGGGCACTCGTGGGCAAACAGCTGGGCGATGAAACGACCGTAGTGACCCCAAATGGCCAGCGCGTGTTCGAGATCTTAAAGGTGAACACGATCCACGACGCAGCCTGACGCATTGTTTCAGCACAAAACAAGGGCTCGCCATTGGCGAGCCCTTGTTTGAACTGCGAAGCGGCTTACTGGACGTCGCCGGCTTCCATGTGGCTTTCCAGGAAGTACAGCTCTTCTTCCGCATCCACAATCAGCTGGTTAAAGAAGTCCGCAGACGGCTTGTCGCCGATGTCGTCGACCTTCTCAGACACTTCGCGCATCAGGCCGCAGTAGGTGCCCAGCGAATCTGCGAGTGCCTTGAGGTGCTCCGGTCCACTGATCGCATCCACGTTGTAGTGAGGAATGGCGCTGGTTGCAGCCGACTGGCGAACCGTACCGTTTGCCATGCCACCAAGCTGGGTAATGCGTTCTGCAATGGGGTCAATCTGCTTGAAAATCGTCTTCGCGACCGCATCAAAAACCAGGTGAAGCTGGTAGAAGTTCATGCCCTTGACGTTCCAGTGGGCGAACTTTGCCTGTGAGTACAGATCCAGCGACGCGGCAAGCGTCCGGTTCATCTCGTCTACAACCTTGGTCTTGACGTCATCGGAAAGCGCAACGCGATTCTTGTACATCCGTGTGGGCAGCTTTGCCCCGTTCTTTTCTTCTGTCTTCGCCATGTGTCTGATTCCCTTTCAATGTTGAGATGCACATTTGCTCATGGTTAGTTCCCCGCATGGGCGGTGCTGCGCAACAATTTCCGCTTTGGCGGGAAATCGCAGCGGCTGACGTGCACCCGCGCTGACCAACCAGCCCAACACCGTGGCTTGCTCAATCCATGGTTGCCAATTCGGGACGGTACACTGGACGGGGCTTTTTGCATTGCGACACGCAAACGGCACGGGGCACCGAAAACGACGATGAGTTCAAACTTTACCTGGACAAGCGCCTTTGGCAAGGGCAGCGGATGGCTGCTGCAGAAGATCGTGAACGGCCTGGCGCTGTCGAAAATTTCGCCGAATACACTGACCTTTGTCGGCCTGATCATCAACATTGCCGCGGCATTCTTCTTCGGCTATGCCCGTGGCTCCAATGCGCACCGCATGTTCTTTTATGCCGGCCTGATTCTGATTGGTGCAGGCCTGTTTGACATGGTGGACGGTCGCGTGGCGCGTGCTACGAACCAGGTTTCGGTCTTCGGCGCCTTCTTCGACTCTGTCATCGATCGCTACTCCGACGTGGCCATCTTCTTCGGCCTGCTGGTCTACTACGCGCGCGGCAACCGCTTTGTGTACGTGGTGCTGGTGGCCTTTGCCATGACGGCGTCGCTGATGGTGAGCTATACGCGCGCACGCGCCGAGGCTTTGATCGGCCAGTGCAAGGTCGGCTTTATGGAACGGCCCGAGCGCATCGTGCTCGTCATTCTGGGCGCGCTCTGCGACACCTGGGGAGTTATGGCACCCGCGCTGTGGGTGCTGGCGTTCCTCAGCACGGTCACTGTCATTCATCGCATCCGCTACACCTACGTACAGACCGAGCGGCGCAAACCGGTTTCTGCCGCAAGCTAGGCCCCTGGCTAGGGCTTCCCTGCCGCAGGCTCCGTGCGCTTCAGCTTGATGGGCAGGTCCAATTCGCCGCGATCCAGCGTGCCTTCGAGCATGGCTGCGGCTTGGAAGCTGGCCGCCTTTTCGCCGCCAGCATCTTCAAAGTGCAGGTGCAGAATGTTGCCATCCTCGTCCTGCAGGACCACCGTGGTGCCGAACTGGCGGCTGTCCACAAAGCGGATGTTGCTCTTCTGCCCGTCGTAGCGGTACTGGCCTCCTCGGACGGCATCGCCTGCAAGCTCAAGCTGCAGCGTGATGTGCTGCTGGCCCACCGTGCCCGCGTAGCGCAACATGCCCTGCTGCGCTGTGACGGCGTTGCTGAACAGCAGGGTGGTGGCCGCAATCGCGACGATCCGAAGCATAGGAAACATGGTGCCCGTGAGGCTAACAGAGCCGCTGCACCCATCGCGCGCAGACACTTACATGGTGGCGCAAGTGACCATAACGATCGCTGCTGCCGTAGGTCTTGACGCGCTAGACTTGGCTGCAAACAGATGGCTCACAAGTGGAACCACAACATCCAGTACCACCCTCTTGTTCTTTCGGCGATCCCGCAACACTGCGACCGAGCGCTCGACGTTGGGTGCGGTACCGGTCTGCTGACTCGGCAGCTGGCATCCTGCTGCGCACATGTCACCGGGATTGACCTGGATCGGGCGGCCATCGCAACGGCAGCGGAGACGGAACCCTCCCTGGCAAACCTGGACTTTGTTCAGGCGGACGCCATGACCTACGCCTTCCGTCCCGCCAGCTTTGACAGCATCAGCGCGGTGGCAACGGTGCATCACCTGCCGCTGAAACCCGCCCTGGAACGCTTTCGCGATCTGCTGGCCCCTGGCGGGGTGCTTACGATCATTGGCCTCTACCGCGCAGAAGGGCCGCGCGACGCATTGTTCTCCACCGCGGGCTTTCTCGCCAGCAGGGGCCTGCGGCTGTTCCAGGCTGACTACAACAGCGGGGCGCCAATGCAGGCACCGCGTGAGACGCTGCCTCAGATTCGATCCGCGGCCGACCACGTCCTGCCACACAGCATGGTGAAGCGACGCCTCTTGTTCCGCTACTCGCTGATCTGGCACAAGCCGCTGTGAAACGTCAGGAGGCGAGCCGTTTCATTGGAAAAGGTCTGCGTCGGCCGCCGCCTTCTCGATGGCCGACGCGCCCAGGCTGCGCGAATCTCCGCTGTTAGAAAATGTTCTTCCATAGCAATGAATTGCATGCGTAAGAACCCCGCCCGTTGCTGTTGCACTGACAAACTCCATTGGATCTCCGGGTCAAAACCGCTCGATCGTTTGCCTACCTCAAAAGGTCGCGCTGTGGGCTTGAAACCTCGCGATTCCGGCGCAACGTGAAAACAACCGGGCATGCCATAAACACTCATACCAAAAGAGGACACGGTACAAATTTACCTACCATGTTTAACGATTTCCGCCTGACACCCTGACATCATACAAACAGGACTAACCCACATAGAGGCTTGTCTACCGATGGAAAACATGGAACACCTTTCTTCTTCTCCCCTGTCTGTGCAGCACACGTACGAAGACGAAGTTCGCCAGGAGCTTTGTCTTCAGCTGGCGGAAAGCGTCAGTGATCTTGGTGCCTGCGACTTCTCGAGAGAGATCGTCGCCGATGGCTCCAAGTGGCTGGTAACCGTAACGCTTCGCTAACATGCGCTTTGGTGGGCAGTACACTCCCACCATGCGCAACATCCTTATTTCCAGTCTGCTGATCTGTCCCCTCGCTGCTGCGCAGTTCACCCTGCAGCAGAGCGGGTCCACAGTCGGCCTGCGCGGTGTTGCGCTTGGCAACGCCCACGGGCAGGTGGCATGGGCCAGCGGGACCGCCGGTACCGTGCTGCGTACGCTGGATGGCGGCGCACACTGGGCTGCATGCGCCGTACCGCCCGCCGCGGAAAAGCTCGATTTTCGCGCAATCCAGGCGTTCGATGACAAGTCTGCAATCGTTATGTCCAGTGGCAAGGGCGATCAGTCGCGCGTGTATCGTACGACCGACGGTTGCGCTACGTGGAAGCTGATCCTCACCAATCCGGATGCACCCGACGGCTTCTTCGACGCGCTGGTCTTCCGCAGCCGCGATGAGGGGTGGGTACTGGGCGACCCGGTGAAGGGCCAGTTTTTCCTGACAAACACGCAGGATGGCGGCCAGACCTGGATGCAGAGCCGGGCCGAAGGCCTGCACGCGGCGGCGACCGGTGGTGCCTTTGCGGCAAGCAACCAGTCGTTGCTGCTGTCGCTGTTGGGGCCGGTCTTTGGCGGCGGCGGCGGCCGCTTCTACCGCGGCGTGTGGCCGCAGTGTTCGCAGTCCACCAGCTACAACGATCCGGCGCAGTGCCTTGACCGCATCTGGTTCCACCCGTTGCTGTTACCGCTGGGCGGTGACAATGCGGCTTCTGGCATCTTCGCACTGGCTGCCAACCTGGACACAATGATTGCCGTGGGCGGCGACTACACCGCGCCAGCGAGCGCCGAACGCATCGCCGCCTACAGTGCCGATGAAGGCTTGACCTGGATTCCCAGTACAACCGAGCCGCACGGCTACCGTTCCTCCGTGGCCTATGACGCGGAAAGCCACACATGGATCACGGTCGGACCCAACGGTACCGATGTCTCCCGCGACGAGGGCCGCAACTGGCAGTCGCTGATGCCGAATGCAGCCAAGGGCGACACGCCGGATGCAGACCGTAACTGGAACGCGCTTGCCCTGCCTTTTGTGGTCGGTCCGAAGGGGCGTATCGGCAAGCTGCGCCGTGACGCTCTGCTGCAGCGGTAGACTGTTGGCCGGGAGCACGCTCGCACACATGCCGCAATCCATTACGGAACTCCAGCAGAAATTCGCCATACTCGACCACGTCTCGTTTCACGAGGACCAGCCGGGCATGGTGCAGATGCGCATCGTCGCAGAGGCTTCGGAAGCCACGGTTTACCTGCAGGGGGCGCACCTGACGCGCTGGACGCCGCACGGCGGCAGCCCCGTGCTGTACCTCTCGCCTAAATCGGCACTGGCGCCGGGTAAGCCCATTCGCGGCGGCGTACCGGTTCTGTTTCCCTGGTTTGGGCCCCGCTGGAATGCCGAGGCGTTCGACGCTGCCCACGGCACCACCAGTCCCATGCACGGCTTTGCGCGCGTCACGGTGTGGACTCTGGACCGCGTGCATTTATCGCCGGAAGGTATTGTCCATGTGAGCCTTTCACTGCAGCCGGATGAGCTGTCGCGCAGCCTGGGCTACGACCATTTCACGGCCACCATGGGTTTTAGCGTGGGCAAGGAACTGCAGCAAACGCTGACCGTTACCAACCACGGCACTGCCCCCATGGAGTTCGAAGAGGGGTTGCACACCTACTACGCCGTGGGCGACGTTGCGGCGGCCCGCCTGGACGGCCTGCGCGGCAGCACCTACCTGGACAAGCGCGACAACATGGTCCGCAAGGTGCAGCGCGAAACCGAGTTTGCCTGGACGCGCGACGTCGACCAGGTACACGTGCACACCGCCGAGCCGCTGACCCTGCACGACCCGGCGGGCAAACGCTCCATCCACATCACGAAGGAGGGTTCGCAGACCACCGTGATCTGGAATCCGTGGAGCGTTCTGACACCCGGCATGCCGGACCTGGCGGAAGATAGTTGGCACCACTTTGTTTGCGTAGAAGCGGTCAACGCCGCGGACGACCGCATGACGCTGCAACCCGGTGCCACCCACGGCATGGCCGTGACCGTGCGTGTGGAGGCAGACCATGCCTGATTCGTCCGCACAGCAGGCGGCTAAATTGGCGGCGGCAAAGGCTGCGCTGCGCTTTATCGAACCCGGTATGACGGTCGGCCTGGGTTCTGGCACGACCGCGACGCTGTTCATCCAGCTGCTGGGCGAGCAGGTGAAGCAGGGGCTGAAGATCAGGGGCATCGCATCGTCCGACGACAGCGAAAAGCTGGCGCGTTCGCTGGGCATTCCCATCACCGACTTCAGCCACCATAAGGTTATCGATGTCGCAGTCGACGGTGCGGATGAGGTGGGACCCGGCATGGCGCTGATCAAGGGCGGTGGCGGCAAACTGCTGCGCGAAAAGATTGTTGCCAGCGCGTCCGCCCGCTTCATCGTCGTGGCCGACGAGAGCAAGCTGGTCGACGAGCTGGGTGCGTTTCCGCTGCCGGTGGAGGTCATCACGATGGCCGTGCCACTGGTGGTCGCGCAGCTGGAACAGCTTGGCTTTCAGCCGAAGATTCGCCAGAGCAAGACCGGTCCCGGCCCCTACATCACCGACGAGGGCAACATCCTGCTGGACTGCTCGTCCGCCGGCATCGTCGACCCGGAAGACACGGCCGCCGAGATTCGCGCCATGGTTGGCGTGGTGGAGCACGGCCTGTTTCTGGGCATGGCCGAACGCGCGCTGATTGCAGGCGTGGACGGCGTGCGCGAACTGACCGTCAAAGACCTTTCGTGACGCGGTCTTTCCTGCAGCCGACGCGGCCGCTCATTCTTGCCTCGGCGTCGCCGCGGAGGCGGGAGCTGCTGGCGCAGATTGGCCTCGACTTCACCGTCGTGACCGCGGACATCGACGAGACGCCGCTGCCCGGCGAGGTCCACACCGTCTACACGCTGCGGCTGGCCGAGGCCAAAGCGCGGGCGGTGCTGTTGCTGCATCCTGAGGCGATTGTCATCGGGGCAGACACCACCGTCGCAGTCGATGGCGAACTGCTGGGCAAGCCGTGCGACGCCGCCGACGCAGAACGGATGCTGCGCCTGCTGAGCGGTCGCGGCCACCAGGTGACTACCGCCATCGCCGTGCTGACCCAAGACCAGACCCTGACGGCTGCCGAAACAACGGACGTCCTCTTCAGCGAGATGACCAACGCCGACATCACCGCCTACGTCGCCACCGGCGAACCCATGGACAAGGCGGGTGCGTACGCCATCCAGGGTCAGGCTGCGCAGTGGATTCCGCGTATTGAGGGCGACTACAGCAATGTGGTGGGCCTGCCGCTGGCCCGGCTGGCGGTGTTGCTTCGGCAACTTGGTTAGCTGCTAGGTGGCGGCGATCATGGCCGCCAGCAGCGCAGTGCGTGGCAGCAAGTCATCCAGCAGCAGCGACTCATGCGCCCCATGCGCACCTTCACCGACGCATCCCATGCCGTCCAGCGTCGGGATTCCCAGGCCTGCGGTAAAGTTGCCGTCAGAACCGCCGCCGGTACTGGCCTCTCGCAGCTCAAAGCCAAGTTCCAACGCCAGCCCGCGGGCTTGCTCATACAGACGAACCGTACCCGGACCACGCTCCATGGGTGGCCGGTTGATGCCGCCTGTGACCCGCAGCAAGCATGCCGGATCGGCCACGCGCAGGCTGTGGAACAGCGTGTCCACTCGCTCTGCGTCGGTTGCACGAGCGATGCGGACATCCACTTCTGCCCAGGCCTCAGCGGGCACCACGTTCGATCGGGTGCCGCCGCCGATGACGCCAGGGTTCACTGTCAGGCCCGACGGAAGATCGGTGAAGGTCGCTACCTGCAGCAGCAGCCCCGCAAGCTCCAGCACCGCAGAGTGCCCCCGCTGAAAGTCCACGCCCGAGTGCGATGCCACGCCGGTCACATCGAGCCGGTACTGGCCCACCCCCTTGCGCGCCGTCTTGTACGCGGCGTTGTCCGGCGACCCGGGCAGACCCTGCGCCGGTTCCAGAACGAAGACTGCCTCAGACCCTCGGGCAATGCGCTCGGTGTGCGGGCGCGAGACTTCGCTGCCTGTCTCCTCATCGGGGTTCAGCAGCAGCACAACGGGCCGCTGCAACCCGCTGCAGGCCTGCACCGTTTCAATTGCAGCCAGCGCCATGACCACGCCTGCCTTCATGTCCATGACGCCGGGACCCCACAGCCGCGTGCGGCCCGCTTCATCCGGCGCCTGCCGCCACGGCATGGTGGCCAGGGTGCCCAGCGGCCACACGGTGTCCAGGTGGCCCAGCAGCATCAGCGGCTGTGCGCTCGCAGGGGGACCGTCCCACCAAAGTTCCATCACGTCGCCAAAGCCATCCTGCGGATGCCGCACGGCCCGCGCACCCAGCTCTGCCGCCCACGCCTGCACCCTGTCCATGGCGCGGTTAACGGCGACGGCGTCCTCTGTAGGGGATTCAATCGTGACCAGATCCTGCAGGCGCTGCAGCCAGCCCTGGGAGGTTCGTGACACTTCGCGAGAGAGGTTTCGTAAGTCCGGCATGATTTCAGTCTAGAGGCGGTTTTGCGCTCCAAAGCTGTCCTCTTTGAGAGGAAATGCTCGTCTCAGGCCCTGAAAGCACACGTGTCGAGTGGGTAACCTGTGGCAGGTTTGCCACACTTAAAGAGTTCGCCGGGTGCATTAGTCTTCACGGTGTTGCAACATTCGCACCCCACGCGAAAGTTCGGCACGGAGCTGCAGTTGTCGTTAACCGGACAGGCACACACCGAATGCACGCTGGTTGAAGCCGTGAGTTTCTGCGGGATCGGGCTCCACTCCGGCGCGCCCGTCAGCCTGCGACTTATCCCCGCGCCCGCCGGTTCCGGCATTGTCTTTCGCCGAACGGACCTGGACAACTTCGAGATTCCCGCCAACGGTCGCAACGTGGCCCGCGTCTCCTATGCCACCTCGCTGATGCGGCAGGGCGTGCTCATCTCCACGACGGAACACCTGCTCAGCGCGTTGATTGGTTACGGTGTTGACAACGTCATTGTCGAGATCGACAACCTGGAAGTGCCCATCCTGGATGGCTCCGCACTGCCATACGTCGCGGCCTTTGAACGGGTTGGCGTTCGCCGCCAGCGACGCCGCCGGGAGTACCTGCGCATCCTGAAAGCAGTCGAGGTGACGGAAAACTCAAAGGATGGCGTCAAGTTCATCGGTGTCTATCCGGGCAAGGGCTACGGCATCGACTACCGCATCGACTTTCCCGCGCCCATCGGCTCGTCGCGGTTCCTGGGCGACCTGCAGACCGGTGCTTACGCAAAGTTGATCGCGCCTGCACGCACCTTCGGCTTTCGCGAGGACGAGCCCATGCTACGCAACATGGGCCTGATTCGCGGTGCCAGCGACAGCTGCGCTATCATCATCGGCGGTGCCGCCGTGCAGAACGGACCACTGCGCTTTGCGGACGAGTTTGTGCGACACAAGGTGCTGGACCTGATCGGCGACCTGGCGCTGGCCGGCCGACGCATCCAGGGCCGCGTAGTGGCCGAGCGTGCAGGCCACGCCATGCACACGGCGCTGGTCAGCAAGCTGCTGAAAGACCGATCCGCATGGGAGCTGGCGCCAGAGTTCGACGACGCTCCGGATGGGGTTTCCGCTTCCATGGGCATGGACCCCGGCATCTCAGCGTCGGCTCACGCCTAAACCATGTCGCTTGCTGCAGTGGCTTTGGGATCGAACCTTGGCGCCCGCGAACAGGCCCTCTCAATGGCCATTCAAGCTCTGGGTGCGCTTGGCACCGTCACGGCGGTATCGTCCTTTGTGGACACAGAGCCGGTCGGCTACCTGAACCAGCCCCGCTTTCTGAACGCCGCCGCCCTGCTGGATACGCCGCTTTCACCGGTCGACCTGTTACATGCCCTGCTGCGCATCGAGCAGGAACACGGGCGCGACCGCAGCCACGGTATCCGCAAGGGTCCGCGCACACTCGACCTCGACCTGCTGCTGTACGACGACGTTGTGCTGACCACCGACGAGCTGGTGCTGCCGCACCCGGAATTGCATCACCGCAGCTTCGTCCTGCAACCGCTGGTAGAGATCGCACCGGCCTGGTTACACCCCACACGGCACCTCTCCATGGCGGCGTTGCTACAAGCCCTGCCCCCGACCGCTTGACACCGACCCGCCGGTATACTTACGCGAGGGCAACCCAGGTTACGGGGCACCTGGAGCAGACGGTGTCAAAGCGGAAAGACAAAGCGGTGGAAGCCGAGGTACCCACAGACGCAGCAGGCAATCGCGCCATGCTGTTGATCAGCCGGGCCCTCGCCGATCCCCGACGCGTCGACGTCTTCCGCCGCATTGCAAGTGCTGAAACGACCCCTTGCATGCAGTTGCGTGAATGCCTTGCGATCAACCCCGCCACCCTGTCGCACCACATGAAGCAGCTGGAGGCCTGTGGCCTGATTGAGACCGTGCGCGAAGGGAAGTTCGTCCGCGCGAGTGTCCGCCGCAAGGTGTGGAAGGGCTACCTGGCCTACCTGAAAGGTCTCGCGATTTAGCCAGCGATTCATAACATTTTCATCGCCGTGAGAATGTTTTGTTGAATCGCCGCCACCCTCGCCCACATCATTTCGATGGTTGTCAGAATATCGAACTAAGTAACGACCGATGGAGAAGATCATGGGCAAGCTGGACGGAAAAGTAGCAATCGTAACGGGCGCTTCCAAAGGCATTGGTGCCTCAATCGCGGAGCATCTCGCGAAAGATGGCGCATCAGTCGTCGTCAACTACGCCTCGTCAAAGACTGGCGGCGATGCCGTCGTAAAGCGCATTACCGATGCGGGTGGCAAGGCCATCGCCGTGGGCGCAGACGTCTCCAAACCAGAGCAGATTGCAACGTTGATCGAGGAAACCGTGAAGGCGTACGGCAAGATCGACATCCTGGTGAACAATGCCGGCGTGTACGAGATGCTGCCCCTTGAGGCCATCACACCGGAACACTTCCATCGTCACTTCGACCTGAACGTGCTGGGTCTGCTGCTGACCACACAGGCCGCGGTCAAGGAGTTCAATCCCGCAGGCGGCTCGATCATCAACATCAGCTCTGTGGTGGGCAAGGCTCCCCTGCCAAACGGTGTCGTGTACGGCGCGACCAAGAGCGCAGTCGACGGCATTTCGATCGGCCTGGCGCGCGAGCTTGGGTCGCGCAAAATTCGAGTAAACAGCGTTAGCCCTGGGTTGGTGGAGACGGAAGGAACGTCCGGCTTTATCGATGACTTTGCCAAGTTTGTGCTGCCGACCACGCCGCTGGGCCGCATCGGCCAGCCGAACGATATCGGTACGGTAGTCTCGTTTTTTGCCTCCGATGATTCTGCCTGGATCAATGGCGAAGCAGTATCGGTCAGCGGCGGCAACCGCACCTAAGACTGCTTTGCAGGCATGAAAGGAGGAGGCCTGGCGGCCTCCTCCTTCTGTTTGCATCAAGCAGCTCAGCAAGGACCCTGCGGCAAACAGAGGCGCAAAAGCATCCAATAGCTCGAGGTTGATGCATGAAGAACCAAGAGTCACTTGTCTGGTTGATTACGGGATGTTCGACAGGATTTGGGCGGGAACTGGCAAAGCTGGTGCTGGCGCGCGGCGACAAGGCCGTGGTGACCGCCAGAAAGCCGGAGGAGATTCAGGACCTGGTGGAGGGGCATGAGGATGCTGCCCTGGCCCTGAAGCTGGACGTGACCGATGCCGCCGAGGTGAAGGCCGTCGCAAAGCAGGCAGCGGAGAAGTTCGGCCGCGTTGACGTGTTGGTCAACAACGCCGGTTACGGCTACCTGGCTGCGGTGGAAGAAGGTGAGGACGACGCCGTCCGCAGGCTGATGGAGACCAACTTCTTCGGCCTGGTTGAGATGACCAAGGCAGTGCTGCCGGGCATGCGCGAACGGAAGAGCGGCCACATCGTCAACATTTCGTCCATCGGTGGCCTGGTCAGCTTTGCCGCGACCGGCTATTACCACGCCGCAAAGTACGCGGTAGAGGGCCTGAGCGAGTCGCTTTCGATTGAAGTTGCGCCGCTCGGCATCAAGGTCATGATCGTAGAGCCGGGCCCCTTCCGCACGGACTGGTCGGGAAGGTCGTTGCTGCAGTCAGAAATCCGCATTGCCGACTACGACGCAACTGCCGGCAAGCGGAGGGAGCAAAGCAAGAACAACAGTGGCAAGCAGGCGGGCGACCCGGTTCGCGGAGCGCAGGCCATCATCGACGCGATTACGTCTGAACACCCGCCCCTGCGGCTGGTATTGGGCAAACCCGGCCTGGAGTTGGTGGAGAAGAAGCTGCAGGCCGTGCAGAAGGACCTGGACACCTGGCGGCAGACGACCCTGGCGGCCGACTTTCCGGCCGATGAGGCCTAGACGGTTCCACAACGGATAAACGGGCCTGCAAAAGGGGGAGAGGCTTTGAAAGCCGCTCCCCCTTTTTCTGCGTCGTTGTTTGGCCTGACGACCGTACTATGCGGTTGCCAGGGTCTTTACCTGCTCTTCAAACGGCTTCTTCCAGTCGTCTGCAGAGATTTTGCCGTACTGAATGCCCGCAGTTCCGCCGGCCTTTACAACCGTGGATTCGGTGATGCCCACAAAGCCCAGAATCTGCTTCATGTAAGGCGTCAGCAGATCGTAGCCTGCGGCAGGCGTACCTTCGTCGTACGCACCCGCGGCGGTGACGATGACCACGGCTTTTTTGCCGTGGATCAAACCGGCGTAACCCTGATCGCTGGCGCTGAACGTGACACCGGCGCGCACCAGGTGATCGATCCAAGCCTTCAGGACTGCGGGCACCTGAAAGTTGTACATCGGTGTCGTGATCAGGATCGTGTCGGCCGCCTTCACTTCCGCGACGATCTCGTCGGACAGCTTCAGGGCCGCCTTGTGCTCTGCCGTCAGATCTTCCGGCTTGGAATAAGCACCGGCGATCCACTGCACATCGACGTAGGTGGGCTGATTCACCGCCAGGTCGCGGGTAACAACGTTGCCGCCACTGTGGGCTGCCTGCCAGCTGTCGGCAAAGGTCTTGCCAAGCTGACGTGAGTAGGAGGCGTCGCCGCGCGGGCTGACGTCGATTTTAAGCAGTGATGCCATGGGGTGTAACTCCTGAGGATCTGACTTCAGGAATGGGATGTTGATTCGACTTCGAAGGATTCTAGGGTTTTCACCGGAAGGTTCGGATTAGCAGCGAGCGCCGTCCTGCAGCGGCAGCGCGTTTGCCCAGGCGCGCGAGCTGCGTTCTGCGTCGCTGTCCCAGCCCTGTAGGTAGAAAATCTCACGCGGATGCGCGGCACCACTGCCCCTGCGGAAGACGGGTGAGGCGGAACGACGCTCCTGATCGGTCATTCGCTGCTCCGGGTCTACGGCGCGGCGATCGGGGTCGCTCTCGCGACGTTCCACGATGGGTTGGCGACGCTCTGTTTTGACTGCTCGCGCATCCATCTGCCCGCTGCGCCTTTCCGGGCCGCGCCGGCGGTCTGACCGTGCCTTCAACTTGTTGTGCTGCCCTGCCAGGGCGGCGCTTGCATTGCGGCGCAGACCCGCGTGGTCTGAGTCGGTGGGATCCGTAAGAAACAGGAAACCACGGCCGCAAAGGGGACATTGCACATCAAAAATGGTTTCAGAAGGCAGACACGCGATGATCAAAGCAGGCTCCTACAGGATGGCCGCCTGAGAGAACAAGATCAAGCCAGCCTACGTGCCACATCGGTCAAAATGGGGGCCGCTTGATAGAGGCACGGCCACGCATGGTGTGCGGCTGCATCCCCTGCCGCGCAAGAAGTACGCCAGAAACGGACGATTCCGGTGAAATAGCGACATCCGGGCGATCTGCGACGGCTTGGAATGGGACAGCCGCTTACCCCTTCAGGTTGGGTCCCACAGCCAGCACAAAGTACCGGGCAGGCACCGTTCCCACATTGCGGATGCCATGCATCTGCATGCTGGCCGCGTAGCAGATGTCTCCCGGTCCGGCCGCGACACGCTTCCCGTCGACCAGCCACTCGCACTGGCCCTCGCGCAGCAGCAGCCATTCGGAATGTTCATGGCGGTGCGGTGGATGCGGCTCCATGCCGGGTGACAGCACGGTGTTGTGCATCTCAACGCCTTCGCCGGTCAGCAGGGCTCCCTGGTTGACGCTTTGCGACGACCCCGTTGGTCCGGGGCGGATCGGCAGGTCAGCTGCTCGGAACACCTGGTTGTGCGCGAAGATTTCAGTCCCATGGGCAATTTTTATCGGATCGGGCTTTGCTTCTGCCGCAACGGCCTGACCAGCTGCGGTCCGGGAAAAGCTTTCGCTGAGCAGGGCCAGCGCAGGGAGTGAGAGGCACAAATCGCGGCGAGTCGTCATGGCAGGGCCAGCATACAGGCCACCGGCACCTGTTGCACAGAACACCCACCGCGCAGCTGACCCGGGCGGTAGCCAAGCCGAATGGAGGATGCGCCCTGGATCGTATGCAAACCGACGCCTCCGCCGAAAGGGGTACCCGCTCAGGGCGTCAGGGACGACTCAGCAAAGGCATCAATCGAACGCCCAACCTGCGCAGGCACGACGATGATGGCACGAGAACATCCCCATACTGAACGTGTGGCAACGGAGCAGGCCAGGCCTGCCCGGGTACGCTGCGTTGATCGCAGTATCCTGTTAGCTGTGAGCGACCAAACCCCATCCACCATTCGAGTCACCCTGCCAGACGGCAGCGTGCGTGAAGTTCCCGCAGGCACCACGCCCTTCGCCATTGCGCACGGCATCTCGCCGCGTCTGGCTGAGGTCGTGGTGGTCGCAAAGATTCGCACTGCCGGTGAAAACACGACCGACGGTGCCGAGCAGCAGACCGATGCCGCACATCGCGGTGCCGGCACCGAAGAGAGCATGTACGCCGCCGCACCCACCGCCGAGCGCATCGTGGATCTGGCTGAGCCCCTGCATGAAGATGTCGAGCTGTGGCTGCTGAAGGAGCAGGATCCGGAGTCGCTCCGCGTGGTTCGCCACAGCGCCGCGCACGTCATGGCCACTGCAATTACCGAGTTGTACCCAGACGTGAAGCTGGGCCATGGCCCAGCCACCGATAGCGGCTTCTTCTACGACATCCTGCGTGAGAAGCCGTTTACGCCCGAAGATCTGGCCGCCATCGAAGTGAAGATGGCCGAAGTGGTCGCGCGCAACGAACCCTTCCGCCGCGAGTCCATCGGCCATGAAGAGGCTCTGCGCGGCTACCAGCAGCAGGGCGACTTCATGAAGGAACACTTCATCACGAAGTTCACCGAGCCCGGCGAAAACGTCAGCTTCTATCGCAATGGCGACTTTCTCGACTTCTGCCGTGGGCCGCACGTACCCACCACGGGGCGCGTTCGCGCTTTCAAAGTAATGAGCATCGCCGGAGCCTACTGGCTGGGCGACGAGAAGAACCCGCAGCTGCAACGCATCTACGGCACTGCCTTTTTCCAGAAGAAGGAACTGGACGCGCACTTCAAGCAACTGGAAGAAATCAAGGCGCGTGACCACCGCGTGCTGGGCAAACAGTTGGACCTGTTCTCCATCCAGGAGCTTGCAGGATCGGGCCTGATTTTCTGGCATCCGCGCGGCGCCATCATCCGCAAGACCATGGAAGACTGGATGCGCAACGAGTGCCTGCGCCGCGGCTATGAACTGGTCAGCACGCCGCACGTCATGAAGCGCGAGCTGTGGAAGATCAGCGGCCACGAAGGCTTTTACGGCGACAACATGTATGCGCCCATGGAACTGGATGACGCAGAGTACCGGCTGAAGCCGATGAACTGCCCTGGCCACATCCTCATCTACAAGAACAGCCCCAAGAGCTACCGCGACCTGCCCGTGCGCTACGCCGAACTGGGCAATGTGTATCGGTATGAACGCAGCGGCACGATGCACGGCCTGCTGCGTGTGCGCGGCTTTACGCAGGACGATGCCCACATCTTCTGCACCAACGACCAGATTGAAGATGAAGTCGTCGCGTGCGTGGAGTTTGCCGAATCCGTCCTGCGCACCTTTGGCTTTGAAGAGTTCAAGGTCGAGCTGTCCACCTGGGATCCGAATGACAGCAAGAACTACGTCGGTGCGCCGGAGGACTGGCAGCGCGCGGTCAACGGCCTGAAGACCGCTCTCGAGCGTAAAAACATTCCGTACAAGGAAATCCCGGGCGAAGCTGCCTTCTACGGCCCAAAGATCGACGTGAAGCTGGTCGACGTTCTGGGCCGTCTGTGGCAGCTAAGCACCGTGCAATTCGACTTCAACCTGCCCAGGCGCTTCGAACTCGAATACACCGGCGAAGACGGTGAAAAGCACCAGCCCGTCATGGTGCATCGCGCGCTGTTCGGATCGGTCGAGCGCTTCTTCGGCGTGCTGATCGAACACTACGCCGGAGCCTTTCCGCTGTGGCTGGCACCGGTGCAGATTGGCCTGGTGCCCATCAGCGAAAAGCACCTGGACTACGCGAAGAAGGTCAAAGCCGAACTGGAAGCGGCCGGCCTGCGCGTGGAACTGGACGCACGCAACGAAAAGATGAACGCCAAGATCCGCGAATTCGGCCTGCAGAAAGTGCCGTTCATCCTGATCATGGGCGACAAGGAAGCAGAAGCCAACGCTGTGAGTGTGCGCACCCGCGGCAAGGGCGACGAAGGCTCCGTCACTCTCTCTGAATTTGTCAATCGCGCGCAGTCTCTGGTTGATAGCAGATTAGTTTCTTTGTAAGGGATGCTAATTGCCTGCGCAGTTTCACTAAGTTAGTGAAAGGCTGCTGAATAACTAAAATGAATAAGGGCGCACATCAAAAGATGTGCGCCCTTTTATGCAACCTGGATAAGACTAGAAGCGGTACACAAAACTTGCGCTGGGTTCTGCACTTACGCGCCAGCTGCTGGTGCTGAGTGCCGTGTTGTAGAAGTTGGGCGCGCGGTAGAACAAGCCACGACCCTGGATGCGCAGCGCGAGCTTGCGGTAGGTATACGGCATGGCGATATCGAAGCCAGTCTCAACCAGGCCTGCAGCACGCCACTGTGAACCAGGAAGCTGCGTGGGCACGAAGTCAATGGCACCGCCACCTACGTTCACAAAGGGCTGGAACGGAATGTGCTTGGGGTGGAACTGGTACGCACCAGTTGCCTCATGCGTCGTGGTGGGCACATCGGTCCGCTGCCGACCAGCCAGATTGCTCTGGTTGTAAAGGAAGCGTTCGGTGTAGTGCTGGTACCCGTAGTTGATCTCAATACCAGCCCACGGCACGGGATGGAACTGCAACGAGGTCAGGAAACCAAGCGTCGACGAGTTGGTCTGATGCTGGTTCGAGATCGTGTTCGTCGTAAAACCGTTGCTGGTTGGCACGTTGAAGCTGTAAGGCCGGGGGTTATCGGTTAGGGTTTCGAGGTAATTACCCGTTGCACCTACCGAGATGCTGGCGCCATGCAGTTTGTAGAACTGCGCTTGCATACTAGCAGCGGCAGTCAGGGCCAGCAGCGCAGGCAGAATCTTATTCAGCTTTGTCTTCATTAGAGACCTCCATCAGGGCACCTATCGCTAGGCGCAGTTGTACATGCGGGGCGCAGTGCCCGCATAGCTTAATAAACAGGAGAATGCCACAAACTAACGGGCTCCTCACGTGTGGGTTTTATCGGTCCAATGCGACGGGACTTTAGCTCTTTGCAGAACTTTGAACTTTGTCTTCCCTTGCCGAGGCTCACCAGTTAAGTCGAGGGAGGATAGCTAACTCGGTAACGCATTCATTACTGCCTGATTAATAGACTCGGCACATGCCCGTAAGGTTGCATAGATTGGATGAGTAAGTAAGTCGTCAGCTTATTACAGTAAGTGCAAAGCTTCTGCTTCTATTAGGCGTTGGCGATTAGTTTACCAGAAAAAATGAGCGCTACCCGTCACGGGTAGCGCTCTCACCTACGGTGTACCGCTTTCGTTAATTGGCTGTTACATGAAACAGGCCGCCATCCTTGTCGTCTTCCACCATCCAAAGGGAGCCGTCAGGTGCAACCTCTACATCACGAATGCGATGGCCCACGTCGTAACGCTCTGCAGCGGTGGCACCGCCCTTGCCGTCGAAGGTGATGTGGACGAGCGACTTGGTAGCCAGGCCACTGACCAGGGCAGAACCGTTCCACTGGGGAAACATGGCGCCCTTGTAGAACATCAGGTTGCCGGGTGCGATGACCGGGTTCCAGTACAGGACCGGCTTGACCAGGTCAGGCCGCGTGTCGGGGCTGGGAATGGGTACACCGTTGTAGTTCATGGAGTACGACGCCAGGGGCCAGCCGTAGTTCTTGCCCTTTTCGATCAGGTTCAGCTCGTCGCCGCCCTTGGGGCCGTGCTCCACCTCCCACAGCTTTCCGTCCGGGCCGAAAGCGAGGCCGTACGGTGTGCGGTGACCGCTGCTCCACGTCTCGGCAAGGGTCAGATTAGGGCCGGGGAAGGTGTAGGTGCGGACGGTGGCAGCGGTCTTCGCCGCCTCGGTATCGGAAGGTGGGTCAATGACCGGCACGGTAGGCGTGCCGACTTTGCCTGCCATGGGATTGCCCGGTGCCGGCTTGCCGTCCAGCGTCAGCCGCAGAATCTTGCCCAGGGGCTGATTCGGGTCCTGCGCGGGGGTGAAGCGCTGGCGGTCGCCGCTGGTCAGGAACAGGTATTTCTTGTCCGGCGAGAAAGCGACCGCTGCGCCGAACTGGCCGCCCTGCCCGCCCTCACCATCCCGCCAGATGACCGTCAGGCCGTCCAGGCTTGCCGAAGCCTGCCCCAGTGTCAGCCTGGCGCGGGCCAGTGCAAGGCTGCTGCCGCCTGCCTTTTGGCGCTCAGAGTAGGTCAGATATACATTGTGGTCCTTGGCATAGTTGGGCGACAGGTACACGCCCAGAAAGCCACCCTGGCCCTTGTACAGCACCTCGGGCGCGTTGGCGACGGCGAGCTTCTCGCCGGTTGGTGTGACCAGTTCCAGGCCGCCGCTCTTTTGCGTGATGAGCATGCGCCCGTCTGGCAGAAAGGCAATGCGCCAGGGCCAACTAAGTGTTGTGACCTGCGCCATTTTGAAGGGCAGGCTTGCCTCTGGTTTTTGATCGCCGACGTTAACCTGCGCACTGGCACCGACTGCGGAACACACCGCCAGCAGCCATCCCACTGTTGAGAAAGACTTCACCACCATCACACTCCCCCGGGTACCTGGCTTTGGGTCGCTGCTGCGCGTCTGTTGCGCGCTGTTGCCGCTCAGCTATGCCTGCCTTGCCCGCCACCCCCGTTTATAGCACCGGCTGGCGGTGCCTACGACCGGCAACCTGCGCCGTCGCCGACGCATTGGAATAATCGTTCTGCCGGGTTGACCGTCCCCTGGGAAGCGCGCGTCCAAGCCTCATGCCCATGCCGCAGTTTGTACGCACATTTGTCCGCTGCCATGTGCGGCAACCACTGCTCAGGCTGTTGCGCGGTGGTGTGACCCCCAAGCGGCTGGCGTGGAGCCTGGCGCTGGGCATGGCGATCGGCATCAATCCCACGGTCGGTATCACCACGATCGCTGTCGTCGTGCTGGCATGGGTCTTCGGGCTGAACCAGGTCGCATCGCAGATTGGGACGCATATCGTAGCCCCGCTGCACCTGCTTTTGCTGTTGCCGTTCATTCAGGCGGGCGTGTTCCTGTTCCGGACCCATCGGCTGCCGCTGACGCGCAAACAACTGGAACACCTGAGCCATCACCCGTGGCGCATGCTGCACGAGCTATGGCTGTGGGAATGGCACGCGCTCATCATCTGGGCGGCTGTCGCTGCAGTGCTGACGCCGCTGCTCGCCATTTACCTGCGACGCGCCCTGGTGCTGTTGATGCGGCGCAACCGGCTACGCGCACACCTGGCGCACACTGGAGCCGGACCAGACACTGACGCATCCAATTCAGTGACGAGGTAGGCATTATGGCAAGCGAAACGGCAATTCTGGCAGGTGGATGTTTTTGGGGCATGCAGGAGCTTCTGCGCGACTACCCCGGCGTACTCTCAACCCGCGTTGGCTACAGCGGCGGCGAAGTGCCGAATGCCACCTACCGCAACCACGGCAACCATGCCGAAGCCGTGGAGATTATCTTCGACCCGGCAAAGCTGAGCTTCCGTACACTGCTGGAATTTTTCTTCCAGATCCACGACCCCAGCACCGCCAACCGGCAGGGCAATGACCGTGGTGCCGCCTACCGTTCCGCTATCTACTACACGAATGCCGAACAGAAGCACGTTGCGGAAGACACCATCGCTGACGTGAATGCGTCCGGCATCTGGCCTGGTAAAGTTGTCACCGAGGTTGCGCCCGCCGGTGCCTTCTGGCTAGCCGAAGCGGAGCATCAGGACTACCTGCAGCGCATCCCAAACGGTTATACCTGCCACTGGGTACGCCCGGAATGGAAGCTGCCGAAGCGGTCTGTCGCGGTCGGTGCTACGGCTTGATCCGAAATGACAGGATCACCACAGCCTCCTGCGGCGGCAGGCATAGCCGGTCATTGCAGGCCTGGTAGCGCGCATACATGTGCAGCGTCTGCTGGGTCTCGTTCTTTACCGGGGCTGCCTGCAGGTACAGCGTAAACTTTGCCGTCTGCTCGAAGTAGGCCGTTCGAACACCATACTGCGGATCGGTGGAGTACCTGGCGTGTGGTTCGTTCACGCGCATCAATTCGGTCGTGTCTTCCCTGGCAATGGAAACCACCAGGGGCAAGGGGCCGCCGCTGGGTTGTTGCGATGCATACAGGTGCCAGCCCGGGTCGATGGTAGCGACGAGCGTTGCCTGAAATTGGGTGCCCGCGTGCACCACAGCAGGCAGGCTGCCGGTGGTCGACCAGTGCACGGGAGAAGGTACTAATGCAGGCATTTGTGCTGCCAAGCACAGGCCTGCCAGCATTGCCGCGCCGCCAACACAGGAAAGATGCACCGAAAGCCTCAAGGCTGCCTACCCAGTACCGGCACAAAGGCAGCCTGCACCACGCGGTGCGTCCGCGTGTCCTGCACCCAGGCCACGACGCCCAGATGCTCTGGCGCCAACGAGACCTCCCTGCTAAGGAACTGCACCGGTCCGAAGCGGTCATTTGCAGTCTCGAAACGTGCGAGGTACTCGCCGAGTCCAGACTTTATCGCGGCCGGGTCGAACGTGGGGTGGAACTCCTCCGTTGTGCCGGGATGTAGCGGTTGGCCGAACGCAGGATCGCTGGCGGTGGCACGCACCACGGCCTGGTGGAATCGCATGCCGTTTTCGCCGCTGTACCGCACGTCGTCCTCAACCAGGGCAAAGTTCACCACCAGTTGCGGCGGGAAATCCGCGTCCGTGTGGGATCGTTCGGCTGCGGCGATGCTGTCGCCCGGCCAGGGTGCAATCTCGTCGGCGGTGATGTCTTTCAACAGGCCCGCTGCCTGCGTCGTGGCGCTCGCGGCGACATGCACAATGCCGTCGACATCTGCATTCGCGGTCAGCCGCAGGGCAACGCCGCTGGGCCGCTGCATCTGTAGGTCGACCAGCCGGGTGAGTCCGCTGTACGTCTCGGCGGCGCCCTCACGCGTGCCCCCAAAGACGGCCATGCGCTTGCCATCGAGGTAGAAGATCGGGGTATTACCCGCGCCCAACATCTCGGCACGCGCAACGGATGCAGGGTTGGCCAGCGGGTCAGGCCGCGGCACATGCTCATCCCACTCCAGCACGACCACCTCGCCGCGGCGATAGGTATTCAACAGGGTTTCTGCGGCAATGTCGGCTGCCATGCAGGGCATGCAGCTGGAACCGGTGAACAGCTCCAGCAAAGCGGCGTGCGCCGCCGCAACCGGCTTGCGTGGCGCGGGCGTAAACGGCGACGGATTCAGTTCGGTGTAGCGCCGGTCCAGATCGGCCTCAAGCCCGGCATCACTGCCCACATGTGCTTCCCGGTAGAGCCTTCGCAGGCTGCTGCGCTGCGCTTCCGAGAGCTCACCCAGCGCCTGTGCGCTTTCGAACGCCTGAAGCGCGGCGTCGTTGTGGTGCTCGGCCAGGGCCAGTTCCCCGCGTAACCCATACAGGGTCGCGTTGCGAGGCTGCAGCGTGGCTGCCTGGTCCAGCAGGGCCGCCGCCTGTGCGGGCTTGCCCTGCCGCAGGTAGACGTGCGCCAGGGCCAGTAGCGTGGTCGCACGAGCCTCGGAGAATTGGCCGTGCAGCTCCTCCGGCGTGGGCATTTCAGCTTCCAGCTCGCCGTACATCTTCGCCATGCCGCGCAGGAAGACGGCCTCTGTCAGGGTGCGGCTGGCGTCCTCTGCCAGCTTCTGCGCCAGCGGCAGCAGAACGCCGGCGTCTGCGAGTAGATCGGCCTCGGTCGACTGTTCCTGTGCGCGCGCGTAGCCCTTGTCCGCGTTGGCCAGGTTCACCTGCACCTGGTCGCGAATCTCTGCCGTGTGCGTGGGAAAGGATTGCAGCAGCAGGCGCAGCGCGGCGTCCTGCACGCTGTCGAAATATTTGCTGTCCTGGTACTCGACGGAGAAGGTGCGCAATGCGGTCAACCGCTTCGCCGGATCGGGGATGGTCAGGGCCGCGCGATAAGCCCGCTGGTCGGCGGGCAACTGCCGCTCTGGCTGCTGCGCGTGCAGGTGCAGACACACCAGTGCCGCCCCTAAGGAGAACGACACGGCTTTGCCCGCTCGAAGCAACACAACCTGACTGTAGCGCAGCCGCCGTGCGAACGGATGCCCTTCCATGCTTACCCAGCGGTCAGTTGTTCCACGTTATTGTCCGCGACGAGGCTCTGAAACCTACTCTCGCGCGGCTCCACGCCGACCCGAAAGATTGCGCCTTCCACCAGCCAGCTCTGCAAAGCGATACCCTCATCACCATGCAGATCCACTTGATCGACGGCACCTACGAACTGTTCCGCCACTTCTACGCATGGCCCAGCATGCGCGACGCCGACGGTCGCGAAGTGGGCGCGGTGAAAGGCGTGCTGGCGTCAATCCTGTCCATGACGAAGGAGGGTGCAACCCACCTGGGCGTCGCCACCGATCACGTCATCGAATCGTTCCGCAACGACCTGTACCCCGGCTACAAGACGGGCGCAGGCATCGACCCGGATCTGCAGGCGCAGTTCCCACTGCTGGAAGACGCGCTGCGCGCCCTGGGCATCGTCGTATGGCCCATGGTGGAGTGGGAGGCGGACGACGCCCTGGCTGCTGCCGCCGCCGTTGCGGCCAGGGACAAGCGCGTCGAGCGCGTCATCATCTGCACCCCCGATAAGGACCTGTCGCAGTGCGTAGAAGGCACACGGGTCATCCAGTTGGATCGACGCAAACGCGTGGAGCGCGACGAGGCCGGTGTGATCGAGAAGTTCGGCGTGCCACCCGCCTCCATCCCCGACTACCTGGCCCTCGTGGGCGACGCAGCCGACGGCTACCCGGGCCTGCGTGGATGGGGTGCCAAATCCGCCGCAGCCGTCCTGATGAAGTTCGGCCACTTCGAAGCCATTCCGCAGGATGCACGGACATGGGGCGTGAACGTCAACAACCCTGCAGGCCTGTCGCAGACCTTGCGCGAAGAGTGGCAGCAGGCCCTGCTCTTCCGCGACCTGGCCACGTTGCGAATCGACATCCCGCTATTTGAAAACGTCGACGAACTGCGCTGGAACGGCCCGACCCCGCAGTTTGAGGCACTCGGCAAACGGCTGGACGCCGCCAAGGTCGTCAAGGGCGAGAAGCGTAAGCCACTGCGGTAACGCTCACTGCAAGGCGTGTTCTTCGCATCATGGACGGGGCTGCATCCGCCGCTTTGTCATCCCGCAGCGAAAGGTTAGATCCGGTCACGCAAGCTAAAGACCCCAGTAACGATTTGCCCCAATCACCAGTCCCAGCGTAATCACCGCAATCGCAATCTCGCCAATCGCGCCCACCACAAACGGGCGCGCGCCCTGCTTCGAAAGGTCCTTGAAACTCGTCCGCAGACCCACACCTGCAAACGTCAGCAGGAAGGCCCATCGCGACAGGTTGCCCAGCGCCAGCAGCTGCGGCTTGTTGAACACACCCGCCGTCGCCAGGGCAGAAATCAGCAGAAAGCCCAGCACAAACTTCGGAAATTTGTTCCAGAGAAACGCGCCCTTGTTGCCGATGGCGTTGGCCTGTCCGCGACCAGACCAGTACAGCGCGTAGCCCAGCACCACGAAGCCGATCATGGCGTTGCGGCCCGTCTTCGCCAGCACCGCAAACTTGCCCGCGGCGTCCGAATACAGCGCGCCCGCCGCCGTTGCCTCTGCTGTGTTGTCAACGGCCAGGCCCGTCCACAGGCCGTAGGCATGGTCGCTCATGTGCAGGCCGTGGCCTACCAGCGGAAACACAAACAGCGACAGTGCGCCCAGCAGAAGAATCGCTGCAATGGCAACGGACGAGTCTTCCTCATCCGCATCGATGGCACCCTGCGTGGCAATGATCGCCGACACGCCGCACACGGAAGAACCCACCGCCAGCAGCGTCACCAGCTTGGGCGACAGCTTGAACGCGCGTCCTAAATAGGTCATAAACGTCAGTGCCAATGCCAGTTCTACGAACACCAGCAGCAGCGAGACGCCGCCCAGCCGCAGCATGTCGCCGAAGATGAAGCGCGCCCCCAGCAGAATGATGCCGGCCTTCAACCAGAACTCATACGTCGCCACGCCCGCACGAAAGATGCGTGGCAGGCCAAACACGTTCGTGATGAACATGCCGATCAGGATGGCCCACATGACGTACTCAATATTGGGCAGCGCCTGGTGGTGCGCCTTGCCATAACGACCGATGCTCTGCTCGATTAGTTTTCCTACGTAACCAACCGCAAACAGCAGTGCAATGCCCGGCAGCAGTTCCAGCAGCCGGCCAAGGGCAGTCCGTGCATGAGGCCTGTCAGCAGCGTGTTCCAGCGGTAGGGTGCCCATTACCAGCGCACCGTGCGGATGACGTTCAGGCGCACCAGCACGGCCAGCAGCAGCGACAGCAGTACGGCCCACGTATCCAGCGAAAGCTTCCAGCGATTCATGAAGTTCCTCGCGTTACAGGTATGCGACCTAAAGTAGCAGAGGCCATGCAGGCGGCGCACTCGCTACAATCAGGGGCATGTCTTACGCAGCCGCCGTGGAACACCTGTATGCGCTGAGTGGAGAGCTTGCGGCCCCCGCGCCCGGCACCGCACGACGCAAGTTTGATCTGGACCACATGCGCGTGCTGGCCGCTGGCCTGGGCGATCCGCAACGGCGCTTCCCGTCGGTACTCATCGCTGGAACTAACGGCAAAGGTTCCACTGCCGCCACGCTGGCCAGCATTCTCAGCGTGTCCGGCTATCGCACTGGCCTGTACACTTCGCCGCACCTGGTCCGCGTGAATGAGCGCGTCCAGATCGCCAGCGGCCCGGCTGGTACCAACACACTCGTTGAGATTGACGAGGATATGTTTGCGCGGCTTTACTTCCAGGTAGACGACGCGGCCAACCGGCTTGTCGCCGAGGGCAAACTGCCCCATCTACCGAGCTTCTTCGAGGTGATCACCGCACTTGCATTCCTTGCATTTGCCGAAGCCGAGGTCGAGATTGCCGTACTCGAAGTTGGCTTGGGAGGGCGCCTGGACGCGACCAACATCGTCGACCCGCTCACATCTGTCATCACGGACATCGCACTCGACCACACCGAGTGGCTGGGCCACACCATCACTGAAATTGCCCGCGAAAAAGCCGGGATTCTGCGGCCCGGCGGCACGCTCATTACACTGCCACAGCATCCTGAGGCAAACCTGGCTATCGGCGAGATTGCCATGGCCAACAACGTCACCGGCCTGAACGCTGCCGACTACCTGCCACTGCGCGAAGTTGCAGATGGTGTCTATTCCGTCGGCTTTGGAGATGGCATGCTGACCGTGCAGACACCCTTGCCGGGCGAACACCAGCGTCGCAACGTCGCCCTGGCCATTGCCACAAGTTACTATCTTGCTTCGAATCAGCAATATACGGAGATCACTCGGGCTTCTATCGAGGCCGGGATACGCGACACACGCTGGCCGGGCAGGCTGGAAATCCGGCAACTGTCGAGCGGTGGCACCCTGCTGATGGACGTTGCGCATAATCCCGCAGGTTCCTGGACGCTACGATCCTATCTCTCAAAAGCCTTCCGGGAAGGTACCTTGCCCGGACCGCGAACGCTCGTATTCTCCGCGCTACGCGACAAATCTGTCACCGAGCTGGCACAGATCCTCTTCCCCATCTTCGACGAACCCGGTGACCGCATCCTGCTGGCCCCGATCAACAGTCCACGTGCTGCTTCGACCGAACAGCTTGCAGCCATCGCGGTTGAACTGGATACGGAGGCGACGGTGTGTAACTCCGTCGCAGAGGCAATGGTGTTGGCCAGGAGCGGGGGCGGCAGCGTGATTGTTTCTGGGTCGGTCTACCTGGTAGGCGAAGCCAAGGCATGGCTGAAGGGAGAACAGGGCTGATGCCTGCCTCCGCAAGCGGCAGCTTTGTGCTGCGATGGGCGTCATACCTGATCTTTATCCCGCTCATGATCTTCGTGACGGTTGCCTGCGGCACACTCTCCTTGATCTGCTCAACATGGGACAAATCCGGCAGGCAGCAGCATGCCCTGGCGCACTTTTGGGCAAAGCTGATGCTGCGGATTGCCCTTTCACCGGTGAAGGTGGTCAACCCGCAAAACCTGATCACAGGCGGTGCCGTCTTTGCCAGCAATCACCTCAGCTATATGGACACGCCCGCACTGTTCGGTTCGCTGCCGTTCCAGTTCCGCATCCTGGCGAACCACTATCTGTTTCGTTATCCGTTCGTCGGCTGGCATCTGACACGGTCGGGTCAGGTGCCCATCGACCAATCCAGCATGCGTTCACAGGTTTCTGGCTTGATGCGGGGTGTCGCCACGCTTAAGTCGGGCATGCCCATCCTCATCTTTCCGGATGGCAGCCGCTCGTCCGACGGCCACGTTCGGCAGTTCATGTCGGGTGCGGCTTACATGGCCATCAAGGCGCAGGTGCCGCTGGTTCCGCTTGCGCTGATCGGAACGTATGAACTGTTGCCCATGCACACCTACCATCTGACCCCACGGCCTTTGCTGCTGGTCGCGTGCGAACCACTTGCGACTACAGGCCTGACCAGCCGCGACGCGGACACGCTGACCCAAAAAGCGATGGATGCCATCGCTACGGTGTATTACGCACACTCTGAACTGGTCCGCCCTGCGGTACCACCGGCCTGCGAAGCAAAGATATTCGGAACGGCCACGGTGGGCGAGACACCTGCAAAACCGGCGTAAAATCAGCACGATGAGCCGCCCCCGCATCCTGATTCCCACGCCCACCAGCTTTGACACCGCCTACAACGAGAAATGCTGGCCAGAGTATGCCGCCGCCGTTACCGCCGCGGGCGGTGAAGCCATTGCCCTTGCGCTGACTCACTCAGTGAAGGAACTGGAGGCGTTGGTAGCCCAGGCAGACGGTATCCTGCTGCCAGGAAGCGGCGCGGATGTGTCCCCTGAGCGCTACGGACATGACCGCAGCCCAGCCTCGGCCGAGCCCGATCCCCTGCGTGAGCAGACGGACTGGGCTTTGCTTGAGGCAGCGGAGCAAGCAGAAACGCCGGTGCTGGGCATCTGTTTCGGCATGCAATCCATGAATGTCTTCCATGGAGGCACGCTCATTCAAGATCTTGTGCCGCTTCCCGTAAACCACCCGGCAGGCCGCTCTGTCGCGGTTGCGCACACGGCCATCCTCTCAAGTGGAAGCAGGCTTGCGTCTATCCTGAACGCATCCACTGACCTGGAACACCGCGCCGCTGGCGACTTGCGCCTACCAGTCAACTCCACCCACCATCAGGCTGGAGACATCCCCGGAGACACGCTGCAAGTGGTGGCGCGCTGCCCAGACGATGGGGTGATCGAGGCTGTTGAGGGTGTCGATAAAAACCGTTGGCTAATCGGCGTGCAGTGGCACCCGGAACGCAGCCTGCACACGAGCGCCGCCTCCATGGACCTGTTTCGCGCCTTCATCGCAGCAGCTGCAAGCCGTTGATGGCCGCCCTGTCAGAGCAGCGCGTGGCCGAACTACTGCAGCCGTACCTCGTGTCGGCTTCCATACCAGACGATCTGTACGTGAAGGTAATCACATTTCTTGAGCTGCTGCTGAAATGGAATGCGCGCACTAACCTGACAGCAGTCCGCGAGCCGGAACAGTTGTTGCAGCGGCAGATCGGTGAAAGCCTGTTCGCCGGGCACCTGCTGGCAAATACAGCAAGCCTTCTGGATGTGGGTTCAGGGGCGGGGTTTCCCGGCATCCCCTTAAAGCTTTTGCTGCCGCGAGTACGTGTCACATTAGCGGAATCGCAGGGCAAGAAAGCCAGTTTTCTTCGAGAAGCGGCAAGGGTTTTAGAGTTGGACATCGATGTGTGGCCGCAGCGTGTTGAGGTGTTGCCCCCCGCGCAGACGTTCGAGGCGGTGACCATGCGGGCGGTCGACAACTCTGGTGCCGTGCTGGAAGCGGCTGGTCAACATGTGGCAGCAGGCGGTTCTCTTCTGCGCTACGTCTCGGCTGAAGAAGCAGTGCTGCAAAGCGGCTGGTCCGTGGGGGCTGAGCTGCCCGTACCCCTCTCCAGGGGTAGACTTGTCCGAACGGTGCGCTCCTCCATGTTCCACGTGGAACATGACGCAAGCTCGCCTCCCGACGTACCTTAAACCAATTCAGTGTTCCACGTGGAACATCACCCGCTCTGCTACTCTTGCCGAAGCGCCATGGGCAAGATCATCGCAGTTGTAAACCAAAAGGGCGGGGTCGGCAAGACCACCACCGCCATCAACGTAGCCGCAGCACTGGCGCTGAACGGACTCGACACCCTTCTGGTCGACTGCGACCCGCAGACCAACGCCAGCGGCGGTTTGGGTGTTCCGCGTAACCAGGAGAGGCACTCTCTCTACGACGTTTTGCTCGGTGAAGTGACTGCCGCAGATGCCACGCTGCCCACCACGATCGAGCGGCTCAGCATCATCCCCAGCAGCAAAGACCTCATCGGCGCAAACTTCGATCTTGCGTCGCAGAAACGTCGCGAGTACCGGCTCCGCGACATGCTCGAGCCCATCCGAGACACATACCCCTTCATTCTGATTGACTGCCCACCCGCGCTTGACTTGCTGACGCTCAACGCACTCGTCGCAGCGGACACCCTGCTCGTGCCCATGCAGGCAGAATACTTTGCTCTGGAAGGCGTTTCTGAGCTGATGGGTACGCTGGACCGCGTCGCAGGTGCCTTTCAGCCTGACCTGGCCCTTGAAGGCGTCGTGCTAACCATGTTCGATCCGCGCACCTCGCTCTCCCAGCAGGTGGCTGAAAACCTCCGATCGTTCTTCGGTAGCAAGGTCTACACCACGACCATCCCACGTAACGTTCGTGTGGCAGAGGCTCCCAGCCATGGCCTGCCCGTCGTCGCCTACGACTCGAAATCACGGGGTGCCGAAGCGTACTTTGACTTAACTCGTGAGCTGCTGGCACAGAACGACCACCTTGTAGCCAGCGCCAAGGCTAATGGCTCCCGTGCCAAGCCAACCACAGACTAGGCTGCAGAATCGAGACCCATATGCCTGATCCAACTGCACCTGAATCGAAACGGCGCGCTCTCGGGCGCGGACTCGAAGCATTGCTGCCATCAAGGCCGCAGTCCTCTGCTCAAGCGACTCCTGTGCCCTCCAAGGGCGGCCATCCACTCGAAATCGACGTCCAACACATCGAACGCAATCCATTCCAGACACGTACCCGCTTTGATGAGACGGCGCTGGATGAACTGGCCCAATCCATCACAGCAACCGGCGTCGTGCAGCCCATCGTTGTGCGGGCTTTGCCTGGCGAACGCTACCAATTAGTTACCGGGGAGCGTCGCTGGCTGGCCTCGCAGCGTGCCGGCAAGCAAACGATTCCGGCTATTGTTCGGGAGGTTTCCGACGCACAGGCCATGGAAATGACCATCGTCGAGAATCTCCAGCGTGCTGACCTGAACCCCATGGAACAGGCGCGCGCGTACGAGCGGCTGGGTCGCGAGTTCAAGTTGACCCAGGAGCAGATGGCCCAACGCACCGGCAAGGAACGCGCCTCCGTCGCAAATTTCCTACGCCTGCTCCGCCTACCGGAAGTAGTTCAGGGCAAGGTGGAAGCTGGCGAACTAAGCTTTGGTCACGCGCGGGCACTGCTGGCGCTGGAATCACCCGAGCAAATCACGGTGGCCACCCAGAAGATTGCAGCACTGGCTATGTCAGTCCGCCAGACCGAGACGTACATCCGCCACGTTCTGGATCCGGAACGCAAGTTGGGGAAAGCTGAAGCCGCGGTGCCTGACGTCGACCCGAACGTGAAGGCAGCACAGGAGCAGCTGCAGCGCTCGCTTGGTCTGAAGGTACGCATCGACGATACCCGCGGCAAGGGTCGCGTCGTGATTGAATACGGCAACCTGGAAGACTTTGACCGGCTGCTGGAGGCTCTTTCAAGCAAACCCTCAAACCCTTCGTAAATCAGCCTCACCGCTGGCTGACGATCGCCGGCCGGAACCCTGCGGCTTAAGTCGCAGCACAGGAGCATACGCTTGAAGGCGACGGCATTCGAATACCGGCACCGCTACCTCGTCCACGGATTCATCTACACGCTGGGCCTGTCGGCACCCTGGTCACCACTGCTGCCCGTGCCTTACCGTGCCTCCGTTTGGTCCTTTGTGCAGAACAATAGCGTCTGGTTTCTGCTTTCAAATGCTTTGTCCAAGCCGTCGTATCTTCACTTTGCCGAGTACTGGAATACGCTGCTGGTCGTCATGATTCTGTTTGCCGCGCTCGGCGCAGGGTTCCGCACCTGGGGCGCCGCCTACCTCGGCGCCAACACTGTGCAGCGAGGCGGCATGATCGGGGACCGCATTGTGGCAGACGGCCCATTCCGCTTCGTGCGAAATCCCCTCTACCTGGGTACCCTGCTGCATTCTGTCGCCTTGGCTTTTCTAATGCGGCCAGAGGCGGCAGTGCTGACCCTGGTACTGCTAACGGTGGTCCAGATGCGGCTTGTCGGGGCTGAGGAGCCCTACCTCACAGAGCGGCTTGGTGCACCGTACAAGGCCTACCTGGCTGCCGTTCCAAGTCTGATACCGTCCCTCCGACCCATTGCCGCCTCAAACGACGTAAAGCCAAGCTGGAAGCAGGGTATTCTCAGCGAGGTCTACATGATCGGCACTACCCTGACCCTGCTGACGGTCGGCTGGTCACACGGCTACGGGTGGGAAAACTCGGTGTTGCGCGTGGTTCAGGGGATTGTTATCTCGCTGGGCGCTTCCGTAATTGCGCGTGCTTTTATCCCAAAAGCTGCGTTCTAGGCAGCGACCGTGACGCACATACAGCTCACAGAGGTAAAGACCGCATTGCCTATAACCAGGCAATGCGGTCTTCTTTTTTAGTTAGAAAGATTAACTACTTCTTGCCTGCAGCAGCTTTGCCGGATGCTGATTCCTTGGTGGCCTTGGCGGAGGTCGAAGTGGCTTCCTTGGTAGCTTTGACGGGAGTCGAAGCTGATTCCTTGGTGGCTTTGACGGGTGCGATGGAGTCCTTGGCGGCCTTTGCCACGCGGAACTTCACAACGGTCTTCGCCTTGATCTTGATCGCTTCACCAGTCTGGGGGTTGCGTCCCAGGCGAGCCTTGCGCTCTGCCTTGACCAGCTTTCCGAGGCCAGGAATGGTGAACTCGCCGTTCTTCTTGGTTTCCTTTACAGCGGTCTGTGCCATCACGTCGAAAAACTGCGCGATCTGCTTGGTGGGCAGTTCCATCTGTTCTGCCATGGTGCGGATCAGTGCGGTTTTGGTCAATCCCTTTGCCATTGTGTGTTGCTCCTTTTTGTACAGAACTTGATCTACGGTGCGGTACATGCTGCCAGGCTGTCGACGCCCTCTTGCGTAGGGAATCACCTGTATTCATGCGGGTTTTTGCAACCGTTCCGCATATCACCTTGAACTTTTGCCGGCGGCTTGTCAACGCTCGTCTTCGGTTTTTATGGGCTTTTCGCGTGGTTTTGTCCCGCAAGCCGCAGAAGGTGCGAAAAGACGCACATTTCGCGACAAATCCATGATCTTTAGGCCCCTTCCAACACGCTTTTCGCTTAGAACATGCTCTTGCGAACAGGCTTCTTCACGAGTGGCGCATTCAGCAGTTCGACGACGGGCGCAGCCGCTCGAAAGCGGCTCGTAATCTCCCGCAGCAACGTGGGCGAGGTCGCCAGATCCCCGGACAGCTTGACGGAGAGTGCCCACTGACGGCACAACAGCAGTTCTGCCGCTGGGTCATCCGCGGTAAAACCCTTGGGCATGCGCGTAAGAGAGTTACTGTCGAACTCCGGCAGCAGCTTACGCAGCATCTTGTCAGCCAGTAGGGCGCGCAGGTCCGCATGGTGCGTTTGCAGGTGGCGACGAACGGCCAGTAACTGGTCCGGCTGTGGCATGTACACGCCGGCAGCGACGACTACCTCGGTCGGTGAGACGTGCGCGTAAAAACCGCCGCCGCTGGTGCGCTCTGCCGTGGTGGTCGACCACCACGCGCCCACATGCGTTTTGTAGGGCTGCTTGTTGGGCGAAAAACGGATGTCGCGGTAGATGCGCATGGCCGCCTTACGCGCGGGCTTCACGTACTCTGGCGCAAAGTCCTGAAAGACCTCGTTAATCTCGTCGATCAATAGCAGCCAGGGTGCCTGCACGTCGGCCTCGTAGACCGCCTTGCGCTCGTTGAACCAGGCGCGGTCGTTGTGCGTCTTCAAGCCTTTCAAGAAGCGCATGGCAGCAGGGGAAAAGCAGGTGGGCATCGATCTTCTTTCTTGTTCGTCCCCTGTTCGCACACTAAGCATCCAGGCTTGGACTTACTTCTAATTCTATGTTTGGACAGGCAGCGACGGCGTATCGTTGTAAGTGAGGCTTCTATGTTGCTTGCACCGGCTGCACTTATTGTCCTGCTTATTCTTGGCGTGCTCGTCCTAGTTACTCTTTTGAAAACGCTTTATACCGTGCGCACGTCGCAGGCTGGTGTGGTGGAGCGGTTCGGTAAGTTCAACCGCATTGTGCGACCCGGGTTGCACCTGCTAATTCCCTACGCGGAGCGGGTTTTCTTTGTCGACCTACAGGTGCAGCAGGCGCAGTTCTCCGTCGAGACCAAGACGCGTGACAACGTTTTTGTGCAGATCCCGGTCAGCATTCAATACCAGGTGCTGGACGATAAGATCTTCGACGCCTTTTACCGGCTGTCGCGTCCGCAGAAGCAGATCGAAAGCTTTGTCTTCAACTCCATCCTGGGGCATGTGCCAAAACTTACGCTGGACGAAACCTTCGAGCAGATGAGCGGTATATCTATAGCCGTGAAAGTCGAGCTGGATGCGACCATGCGCGAATTTGGCTTCAACATCCTGACCGCGCTGGTGACCGACATTATTCCCGACGCCAAGGTGAAGGCCGCAATGAACGATATCAACGCCGCGCAGCGCTCACAGGTAGCCGCACAAGCCAAGGGCGAAGCCGACAAGATTCTGAAGGTCAAGCAGGCCGAGGCTGAGGCTGAGAGCAAGGCCCTGCAGGGCAAGGGCATCGCTGCGGAGCGGCAGGCGATTATTGACGGTCTACGCTCCAGCATTGAGCACTTTCGTGAATCCGTCGCCGGTGCCACCGCAGAAGACGTCATGGCGCTGGTTCTGTTGACGCAGTACTTCGACACGCTGAAAGACATTGGCGTCCGCAGCAGCACCAACACGCTGTTCCTGCCCAATAACCCCGGTGCAGCCAATGACTTCTTACAGCAGATTCTCGCCGGGCTGCGTGGTGGAACGCATCGCGCCACCAGTAGTGAACGCGTGCCACAGCAAGCTGTGCCGGCAACTGACAACAGCAGTCCGGTAATAGCGATGTAAGTTCTTCGCTCAGCTTGGACGCATAGCCAAGTTCGCGCACTCCCGCAAATTTCCGGATTGTCCTATATGGGTCTGAGTATCTGTGACGAAGCGACGGAGTAAGTCACTGGTTGCGCTTCTAAAGAATTCTGCCCGCTGGTAGGCACAGTAGAGAAGCTCGCCCGATGATCGTTTACGAAGAAGCAGAAAGGCGTAAAAATCAATTTGGTAGTGGTACATACCCCAGCGGGTGTGCGGCTCATCGACAAGCTCGAGTATGTAATCGGAAGGGATCGCTGTGTCCACAATAGTTAGTTGCGTTCCGCGTAAAAAGCCTAGAACCTTGCGGCGCTGGTCTTCCAAAACCTGAGGTTTTTCTACGTCGTCCTTTCTGCGATTCGTAACAACAAGAGACACCGTGCCACCGTGCTGAACGTCGAAGCCTGTTGCGCTGCTAATGCCTGCTTGAGGGATTTCGCCCAACCCCCGTGGAATTTGAGCAGGGTCGGGCTGACAACAAACCATGCCGAATATTGCCGTTAGCCACGCTCCCCGCAAACGCTGGCTCATAGCATCAACAACAGTACCTTGCCACCGGCGCCACCGTGCTCCGCAAAAGTCTGCGCCTCGGCTGCCTCCTGCAATGTGAACCGGCGAGCGATGGGCACAATGAACTTGCCGACGCGGTAGTCCTCCGTAAACTCCAGCACCTTTGCCGGATCAGGATGGGCGCGCATGCGAACCAGCTTCAGTTCCGGATGCAGCGTGACATCGGGTGGCGGCGTAACGACCGTGCCGCAGATACCGCCTTCGCGAATGTGGTTCAGCAATGGTGTGGTGACCTTGTCGCCAAGCGTATCGGCAATGGCGTCTACCTTGCCCAGCTTCTCGATCGAATCCTTATCATCTAGCGCAACGACATCCACGCCGAGCCCCTTGGCGGCATCAAGCTGCGCCTTGCGAACACCCGCGATGACGTGCGCCCCCATCTTCTTGGCGGTATGCACCGCGGCGCGACCCACGCTGCCCAGCGCGCCGGTCACCAGCACAGACTGGCCGGGCTTCAATTCGCAGGCTTCACGAATCAACTGTTCGCCCGTCAGGATGATGAGCGGCAGAGCGGCGGCATCGGTAATGCTGACACCCTCCGGCACGTGGTTCACCTCGGCTGCCTTTACCGCCACCAGTTCCGCATAGGTGGCCGTGGTCAGCGCCATGACGCGGTCACCCACGGCAACACCGCGCACGTTCGAGCCTACGGCACGGACGACGCCGCTGACATCCCGTCCCAGAATGCCAGGAAACGTCACGGGAAATCGTTCCTTCGCTTCGCCCGAGCGCATCTTCCAGTCGACCGGATTGATGCTCGAAGCGGCGGCGCTAACCAGCACCTCGTCGTCCGCAATCTCCGGGTCAGGCACATTCTCTTCGTACTTCAGGTTGTCTGCGGAGCCGTATTCGTACAGGCGAACTGCCTTCATGCTGCACCTCGAAGGTTGAGATGCCGCGCAGTCGTGGATGGATTGGAACTAAGCCGCAGCGGGCAGGTACCTTCGCCAGTCTTCGCTTTCAGCAATGCGCTTGATCCGGGCAAAGCGGCTGGCCATCAACTTGTGAATGTGCGGCACCATGATGGTGCGCGCCACCAGGCCGCCCAGTGCGCCGAACGGCAGGGAGAAGCGCAACTCATCCTGCAACAGCGTGGCAGGTGCGGCACCGGCCTGCTGGCAGAAGTGGTGGTCATGCTGAAAGGTCTTGAAGCGACCGTCGAGCATGGTGTCCTGCATGAAGACGGGCCGCTCAAAGCCCGAAATGTGCGACACGTGAAAGTGCTTCAGGCCCAGCTGCCAGCCCTCCCACCGCACAATGTCGCCGCCCACGACAAAGCCCTCGGTCTTGCCGCTGACGGCGTTCATGCCCAGCTCTTCATGCACTAGCTCCAGGCAGCACGACAGTTCAAAGCAACGCTCGATAGGCGCCTGTACCAGCAGCGAATCCGCCAACGTGAACGAGCCGTCTTTTTCCTGTCGCGTGGTCATCGCCTTCTCCCTGAAAACAACATTGCACTTACGGCCCTGCTGCATATGATGTGAGACACACCTTTCCCTGCAGCGTTCCCGGCCGCGAGCTTGCGCGGACGGAACAATCTTCGCTTGAAGTTCACGACATACCAAGGAGTTCACACATGGCACAGGCATTCAATCGGCGATCGTTCCTGAAGAGCGCGGGGCCTGCGGCACTTACGGTTGCGGCACTGGCTGACCTGCCAGGCTTTGCGCAGACCTCCGCGCGAACTGCTGCGCCCACTGCGGCCGCACCCATCACCGACCGCACCGTCTTTCTGGCCAGCGACGCCGCGCCCGTCTCGCAGGCCAGCTACCTGGCAACGCTGACGCGGGCCATGGCGAAGCACGACCTGGCCGCCGACAACTACCTGAAGGGCGGCGCAGTCACAGAGCTGGAAGAGAAGTTCGCGGCCATGCTAGGCAAAGAGGATTGCTGCTTTCTGCCCACAGGTACGCTGGCGAATAACCTGGCCATTCGCATCCTGTGCGGTGACCACAGGCACGTCATCACGCAGGCGGACAGCCACCTGTACGCGGATGAGAGCGACTCCGCGTCCATCATGAGCGGCATCACCCTGCAGCCCATTGCCGCGGGCAAGGCTGCACCCACGATCGACGACTTCAAGGCGGCGGTCGAAGATGCCGAGCACCGCGCCTACCCGCTCAAAGTCGGTGCCATCTCCATTGAAAGCCCGGTGCGCCGGCATGACGGTGAGTCGGTTCCGTTTGCAACGCTGGAGCAGGTGTGCGCGCTGGCGAAGAGTAAGGGCATCGGCACCCACTGGGACGGCGCCCGCGCCTTTATGCTGACGGGCACGCCCGGCTTCGACATCCAGCGCACGGCCTCGCAGTTCGACACGGTGTTCGTGTCTTTGTACAAGGCACTGCATGCTCCCTTTGGCGGCATGCTGGCCGGACCAAAGCCGATGATCGCGCAGGCGCGTGACCTGCGGCATGTGTACGGCGGGCTGATCTATCACGGCTGGGTCGCAGCGCTGCCCGCTCTCGAGGCGCTGGACGGGTTCCACGAGCGCTTTACGCAGGCGAGAGTTGTCGCTGAACAAGTCGTCGCAAAGCTGCAGAAAGGCGGCTACACCGTGCGACGCGTGCCGAACGAGAGCAACATCCTGTATGTAACGCCCACGCCTGCGCAGGCTGCGGGGCTTGAGGCCCGGCTGGCAAAGGCCGACGTGCGTGCCCGCCTGGGCAAAGACGGCTCAGTTCCCTTTTTCATCAATGACACGTTGCTGCACCAAAGCCCTGACGCAGTCGCAGCCGCCTTTCTAGGCTGAGGGTCTACGGAATGCGATAGACCTTCAGGTCGCCGTAGTAGGGGTCGTCGAACTCGCCTATCAGCGTGCCCCCGGCAACTACCTGGGCCATGTGTTCCCGCAGGCCGGTGTAGAAGTCGCCATCTGTTGCCGAGCCTTCCGTCATCATGCGGTCGCCTGAGATGAAGTACTTCGCGCCGTACTGCTGTGCCGCGACCAGCGGATCGGTGCGCTCATCCGAGATAAAAGGATGATCGCGCAGGCCAAACCAGAACGTAATGGTGCCGTACGCCGTAGCCCCGGGCGGAATGACGCTTTTCAGCTCTGCCGTTACCTTCTTGTAGTCGGCTTTTCGAGCACCGTTCAGCAGCAACAGGTTGGCTCCAAACTGCGCGACCACTACCAAGCCTGCCAGCACAGTAGCCCAGCGCTGCCAGCGTGGTCGATGGTGCAGCGCTGCGACT
Source organism: Janthinobacterium lividum (assembly GCA_050954745.1). Taxonomy (GTDB): domain Bacteria; phylum Acidobacteriota; class Terriglobia; order Terriglobales; family Acidobacteriaceae; genus Terriglobus. The sequence continues at coordinate 86,826 of JBPBQP010000036.1, forward strand.
GCCGCTGCCAGTACCAGGATGGTGACCGGGGCCAGGATCGCAAGGTAGCGCGACGACTTGTTGACCGTGTAGACCAGCCACAACATCGACGGCACCAGCAGCAACAGCTCCAGGTAAAACCAGGTGCGGCGAACGCGCCACAGCAGGAACGTGGCCGCGAAGAACAGCAGCGGAATGGGCAGGCGAACCGGCAACGCCGCCAGCCCGTGGCCGTGCAGCATGCCAAAGCCGAAATAGTCGCGGTAGCGGGCCAGCTCCTGCAAAAACTTCACGGGGAGCGGATCGGCGCTGGCGCGATGCAGGAACTCCAGGCGAAAGTCTCGACGCCCCTCGCCGTTCGCGGCAGTTAGCACCCATAGGGTGTACGGCAGCAAACCGGCAGCGTAGCCCGCGCTGTACAGCAGAACGCCGCGCAGGGGAAAGCGTTTCGCTGTGTAATCCAGCACGATCAGCAGCAGACCGTACGCCACAATGTAACCCAGCAGCGTGATGTGGAACATGGTGCCCAGCGCCATCAGCAAGCCGCAACCGGCGGCCCAAGCAGGCGACGCGGTGCGCCAGTAACGCTTGACCGCCAGCAGACCCAGAACGATGGACAGCGCGGTCAACGCCTCAGGCCGTGCGGTACGCGAGGTCAGCACCAGGAAATTGTCGGTTGCCGCCAACAGCGCACACAGCACAGCTGCGGTCTCGCCGAAGACGTCGCGTGTCAGCAGAAACAGCAGCAACACCATGGCTGCACCTGCCAGCACGGAACCCATGCGCGCCGCAATCTCACCGGGGCCCAGCACGCGAAAGAATCCGGCCATTACGATAGCCGTGCCTGGCGGCCGCACATCCAGCGTATGTTCCGCGTCGTTGGGACCGATGCCCGGGTCGTTCAGACCACGGCCCTGCGACAGCGTAACGCCCGGGCCCGCGTACCAGCTTTCATCCGTTACCCAGCGGTGCGAAAGGTAGGGCAGCACCTGCAGCAGAAACAGCAGCACGGCAAACAGCAGCCATGTGCCGGTGCGCATGCGTTTGGGTGCGGCGCTGGCATGTGAGGGAACAGGCGCAAACTTGGCTTCAGACACACAGACTCCAGCGGTGCAGACTTTCGCTACTGACTTGATCGTTAAGCTTCAGGCGTTTCTGGCGCGCAGCAGACCAAGCCGGGTCAGCAGCATGTGCAAAAAGACGCGGTGCCGGCGTGTATCCCCAAAAGGCCAGTGCAGCAGGGATCGGGTCATCATGCCCAGGTGCGGCCTGCGCTGCTCTCGCTCTACCAGAGCTGCCCTGCCCAGAAAGTGACTACGCGCCGCGCGCCGATACAGCGGCCGCAGAACGGCGGGGCGCAGCGGCGCAAGGTGCTTCTCCCAAATGCGCAGTTCCCCTTCCATCATGTGAACGGATTGATTGCTGAGGTTGTTGCCATGCTCCCGAATGAACAACATGGGTTGCGGACACAGTAAAAATCGACAGCCCGCAGCCACCAGGCGCAGCCAGAACTCCCAATCCTCGGCGTAACGAAAACTTACCTCAAAGCCGCCAACATCCAGCACCAGCTGCCTTCGCACGATGACTGTTCCTGGCGGCACACGAAGAGAACCGCGTAAACCCGGCGCAATCTTTTCCGAAGGCGGCAGGTCGAAGATCTGTTCTCCGCCGCTGCCATCCGCCAGCAGCTTCAGAGCGTTACAGGTACACGCGTCATAGCTGGGCGACTTCGCCAACGCATCCATTTGCACCTGGAGCTTGTCTGCCCGCCACACATCGTCCGAGTCGAGAAACGCCACCCACTCTGACGTTGCCACGTGGATGCCGTGATTCCGCGCAGCAGACTCCCCTGCATTAGCCTGGCGCAGTACGGTCACACCAGGAAAAGAAGCAGCAACCTCAGCCGTGTTATCTGCGGATCCGTCATCAATCACGATAATTTCGTCTGCGGGCCGGGTCTGCGCTAACACGCTGCGAAGCGTCTCCAGCAGAAGATCCGCCCGGTTGTAGGCGGGAATAATGACAGCCACAGAGCTCATAGGGCATTATTCCCACGTCGGAACGGCTGTGTCACTTTGAAAAGGCTCGCAGAGACATCCGTTCGTGGCGAAATGGGATGGGAGGCGTAGCATTTCATCATGAAGCCTCGTGGGGGAAACATGCGGCATGCGTTGGGTTTGTTCGCGCTAGGTCTATTGACGCTGGCTGCATCGGCAGAGTGGGTGCCGGCAGATCCCGCAATCCCCGCCTTTCACAACGCCCCGCCCGGCAAAGCTGCACCGCACCTGCTGCCTGAAAGCGAGTGGAGGGGGCCGTACTTCAGCCACGGCTACCAGACCACGGCCTACCGCATGGCGGGTGCCGTCTCAGACGTCCTCTATCAGCAACCCTGTTTCTGCTGGTGCAGCAAGGCCATGGGCCACAAAAGCCTGCATTCCTGCTTTGAAGGCAGCCACGGTGCCGTGTGCGCCACCTGCATGAAAGAAGCCGCGTACACCTACAGGCAGACCCGCCTGGGAAGGACACCGGCTGAAATCCGCGCCGGCATTGTGAAAGGCGAGTGGAATGACGTGGACCTGACCGCCATCCACACGGACTAGCGAATCCTCTACTGCCCTGCGACAGATTCGTCGCGCACCTGGGTTTCAGCCATCAGCAACGAGGGTACCTGAACCGTGCGCTTGGGGTTGGGCATGGGCTGGGGTCCTGCCCCGCCGTCAGAACCCATCTGCCTGCCGGGTACGCCCAGCAGCGCGGCCTTCAGCATCACCCCCGCGGCACGGGCGCTGTCTTCCGCGATGCGGCTGCCGCGCAGAAAGGTGAAGTGCTCGTCGCGATTGGTCTCGAAGTCGGCGTCCTTGAGACGTGCGTCCGTCTTACCCGAAAAGCTGGCATAGTCGCTCCAGCCGCTTTCGTCGCACACCACCACGAAGTGCCAGCCAGAGGGTGCGCCACGCCGTTTAATCTCGTCCCGTACCTGGGTCATCTTCGTGTGGCAGGCAGTAATTTCAGTTTGCGTCAGGTGATCGAGGTCACCGGCAATGCAGAAGTGCGTTTGTGCCAGCAGCGGGAGCGACAGAGCAAACAGGAGGAGTGAGGCAGGTCGGTAAAAGTGCATGGCGGAAACTCCAGGGCGGCTAGTTACTGATAGCCATTTCGACTGGCATCACAACCCCCTTCAATCCAACTGCAGGAAATGGACGTATATCAGACAGTGGCCCAGCCAGGCGTTCCAGGTGATGCTTGTTCCACCTGTGCCGATGAATAGGTCAACAGAAGCAGACCATCTTGGGAAAAGTCTCGACACGGCTTAAGACCCTGGTATATTCCGTTGTGGAAATCGGACATACTCAAGTAGGCTTGCAATTGCGAAAGACAAATGTCTCTTGCCGTCCCCGAAGGAACTCCATGCGATATCGACTTCTAGCCTGTTCCTGTTTACTGGTCGTGGTGAGTGCTGGTGGCGTCAAAACGCTGGCAGCCAGCCCTGACTGTGCGCGGTGGGTTCGGGAATATCAGCAGGGCCTTGCAAAGCGTGCTGCCCTGGCCAAGAAACATGTCGTGCATGCTGCCCGTCATTTGGGTGTGCCACGGCCAAAAATGGTGCAGGCCAGCCTTCCTGCGCATCGTTTGCGGCCAGCAAAGCTGACCCCGGCTGAGATGTTGAAGCGGTTCCGCGTTCTGTGTGGCGAAGACCTGCCGGACGACATTCCAGCCTCGTTTGTTCCAACCAACCTTGACGCCATGATGATCCCGCCTGCCATCTTCCCGGATGCCGCGCCGCTGACGGATTTCGGTCAGCCAGTGTCCTTTGTGCCGACTCCTGCAGTGGTGGCTCCAGGTACACCTGTCACGGGTGCGCCGACCAACACGGGCGGCGTCCCGGGATTCGGCTTCCCAGGCACCGTTGGCGGTCTCACCCCGGGCGTTCCAGGTGTTCCCCCAACCTCAACGACGACGCCCATTCCGGTTGTAGTCTCGCCCGTGCCAGAGCCAGGATCGTTGATCCTGCTGCTGACGGGTGCCCTCGGTGCGGTACCCATCCTGGCTCGGCGTCGCAGGGCCTGACAACACTTCACGATCGCAAAACAGAGAAGGAGCCCGGGGGCTCCTTCTCTGTTTTGCAGGCATACACCGCCTGAAACGCTTCCGATCATTGGACCAGTCATGCCTTCACTCTGCAAGGCAGGGAAATGCTGGTGTTGGCTAGGCGTACCTCTGATCCCATGCTTCTCCACCGTGCTGTCTTTCCGTGGGCAGCGCAGATCGGCGGCGCAAACAAGAAGGGCGCTACCAGATGACTGGCAGCGCCCCGTCTGTACTTTGGCTTCAGGCTGCACTGCCCGCACAAAGGAATTGCGTCGGAAAGGATCAGGCTCTATCCAAGGTGATCGAGTTCGGCCTGCGCCTTTTTGCCCACATCCGAGCCGTTGGCATTTTCAATCGCCTTCTTGAAGGAAGCAATGGCTGCCGCCTTGTTGTTCATCTTCTCGTAGGTCAGGCCCATATGGTAGTGAATGCTGGGATTGTCGGGAGCGGTCTTCACCGCACCCTGCCACAGGTCCAGCGCGGAGCTATATACGCCTTTTTTGTAGTACACCCAGGCCAGCGTGTCCGCTGTATCGGGCGAGTTGGGCAGGGCGCGTTGCGCTGCCTGTGCCAGCGAAAGCGCCACGTCCATGTTCTGACCGGCGTCTGCCATCAGGTAGGCCAGGTTGTTCTCAACGGTGGGCTGTTCCGGCTGAATCTGCAGCGATTTCTGGTAGAAGGCGATCGCCTTGGTCTGGTCGCCTGACGCTTCGGCCAGCATGGCCAGGTACGACTGCGCCTGCGCGTCCTGCGGGTGGCTGGCAGCCCACTTCGTCCACAGGTCATTCGGGCCATTCAGGTCATTTGAGGCCAGACCAGCCTCCGTATACACGCGCATGGCGGGCATGTTGTCCGGGCTGATCTTCAATGCCCTCTGTGCGCTGTCGATGGCCGATTTCGGGTCACGCGCTGCCATCTGCACCTGTGCCAGCTGCACCAGCAGCGGCGCGCTGTTCGGGTTTCGCGCAATCTGCGCCTGCATTCGCGCCAGGGCAGCTGCGGGCTGCTTTGCCTGCAGATCCAGTTGCACCAGCATGGACATGGCGGCAGAGTTCGGGTCCACCGCCAGCGCCTGCTCCAGCAAGCCCTTTCCTTCGGCCGTACGACCCTGCTGAATGCGAATTGCGCCCAGCTCGGCCAGCGCCTGCGCGCTCTTTGGATCCAGCTTCAGAGCGGTCTGCAGGTTCTCGATCGCGCCGTCCAGATGCTTGTCATTCGCCTCTGCTGTGCCGCGCCAGATGTAGGGTGCGGCCGCATTTGGGTACTGCTTGATCATTTGTTCCGCCACCTGCCGAAGACCTGCCTGGTCGCCGCGGCGATTGGCCATCTCTGCGACGCCAGCCGCTGCTACCATGCTGGCCGGGTTACGCTGCAGTGCCGCACGGAAGTTGGTGTTGGCGGTGTTCAGGTCGCCGCGGTCCCTTGCCAGAACGGCCAGAAACAGCTTCAGGTCGACGTTGTCCGGGTTGTTCTGCACCGCCTTCTGCAGCAGCGCAAAGGCGTCGTCTGACTTGCCGTCGTGCAGCAGCAGACCTGCCTTGACCTGGGCGTACTGGGGCTCACTGTCGTGCGACTCGGCCTGCTTGGTCACAATCTCATTCGCCTTGGCGAAGTTGCCCTTGCTGGCCAGGATGCGGGCGTAGGCAATCTGGATGGGAAAGCTCTTTGGGTGTTTTGCGGCAAGCTCGGCATACGCCGGCTCGGCTTTTTCAAAGTGTCCGCTGCGAGCATAGAACCGCTCCAGCATGCCTGCACCGTCGGTGTCGTCTGCAAAGTCATCGCTGGTCTGGCGGATGCTGCTTTCCGCTGCGGACAGGTTGTTCTCGCTCAGGTACAGCGCGGCCAGTGCAACGCGTGGCGGCAGGGCCTTGGGCGCAGCAGAAATGGCGGCCTTCAACTGCGTCTCTGCACCGGGCAGATCTTTTTGCGCGCTCAGCAGGCCTGACAACAGCAGGCGCGCCTGTACATTCTTGCCATCCAGTTGAACTGCCTTCTCCAGTTCCAGGCGAGCGCCTGGCAGGTCTTTGCCATTCTGGCCCAGCATGGCACCCAGCATGGCGTGCAGATCAGACCGGTCAGGCGCAACTGCAATCGCCTTGCGAATGGTCTCAATGGCCTCGTCGCGCTGGCCTTTTTCCGCCGCAACATTGGCCTGCATCGCCAGCGCGTCCGGGTCGTTCGGTTTGGACTTCAGCACAGCGGCGGCCTGCTCTGCCGCACGGTCCGGCAGGCGGCCCTCCAGCAACAGGTTACCCAGGGCAACGCGCGCCGGAATGTTGTTCGGAGCAAGGTTTACCGCAGTCGCCAACTCCGGGTAAGCCTGGCCGACCATACCCATTTTCAGAAAGGTGCGGCCGAGTTCATAGTGGGCCGACGCAAAGTTTTTGTCGGTCTTCAGCGCGTTGTAATACTGCAGCGTGGCTTCTTTGTACTTGCCATCGTTGTAGTAGCGCTGGCCGCTCTCAAGGTATTTCTGCTTGCGCACATTCGGGTCGCGGTTGCAGCCGGTGGTGACCGCGAGCGCTGCGAGCAGGGTGGCTGCGGTGGTCATCCGTAACGAAAGAGCAGAGCGGGGCGTGTACATGCGGGGTGGGTCCTCTGTGCGGAGCGGGCTGGCCGCCTCCGAAAGATGTAACAGTCTAGTCGGGGATGTAGGCGGGCAACATGGCGGCTACCTGTCCGGCAAAGTCTGCCGCGCGCAGGTGCGCTGCCTTGTCTGGTTCGCCAGGCAACATGGGTGTAATAACACGAACCAGGGCGCCGTCGGTGCGGTTGTAACGAAGTGCATCCACCAACATATACAGCTTGGCGCGGTAATCGCTGGCAATGCTGCGACCGTGGGCGCGGTACCAGTACAGCACTTCCTGCTTTTGCGTGCCATCGGTAATCACGTACTCGCCCACCTGGTACAGCTTGCCGTCGGCTGCGGGCAGCATGACCGTGCGTGCCGACTCAAACGTCCAGCCGGCACCGGGCAGGCAGTTTTGCGGCGAGTGGATGGCCTGCCCCGTGCGCTGGGTTGGGAAGTATCCAATAAAAAGGCTGATCGGGATAGCCGCCTGGCGAGCCGCAGCACTGGTCGCTGTAGCAGCAACCGCCGCGGTAGAGGCACCTGTATCCAGCCGGTCTGCGTACACCCGGTTCAGAAAGTGGCCGTGTCCCAGCAGTTCCAGGGTGACGGGCGCAATCGGAATATCCACCGCGTGACGGTCTTCGATCTGGTGGGGCAACAGCTCCAGGGGGACGCTGTCCGGCACGCGATCCGTGGAGCTGCGCAGGAACAGCATGGAGGCCGTTCCCGCCATCATGGCGAACACCAAAGCATAACGAGGCCACATTACGCAGCCACCGATCGTTTGCGGCCGACGAGAGACATGGCGCGCTGCAACAGATAAACCAGACCCAGCGAAAACAGGAACATCAGCCAACCGGAAAATTCATGGAAGAAGCCCATCGCCTTTTCCGGATCCCAGTACTGCACGCACAGGCCGGTTCCCACGATGCGCAGCACGTTGGCCGCCACAGCAATGGGAATGCTGGCCAGCGCTAACAGGGTCCGGCGCACGGTTGAAGGCTCCAGCAAATAGCCGTAGATGATGGCGACGGTGAACAGGCTCATCAGCGACCGGATTCCACTGCATGCCTCGGCTACTTCCAGCCGCAGCATCGGCAGTTCAATCACATTGCCCTCGCGCAGCACCGGCACATTGAAGATGGGCAAAATAGCACCTGCCAGCCGCGACGCGAACAGCTGCAGCGGAAACGTGATCTGGTTAAAGATCACCGCGGGAAATGGAATGGCCAGCAGAAGCACCAGCAACGGAAACTTCAGCACCCGCAGCATGGGCAGACCGGCAAAGGTCCAGATAAGACCCGCCAGCAGAAGCAGGCCCGAGATACGGGACAGGAACAGCTCAGCTCCGTATACGCCCGTAATGTAGACGATCAATCCAAGCGCAACCAGGCCAGTGCCAGCCCAGGACGGTGCAAGCGGCGTTGTGCGCACAGCCTCACGCTTTTCCCAAACCACGTACCCCACAAAGAACGGGATGAGAAATCCATGGGCGTAGTCGGGAAAGGTGTACCAGTCCTGCAGCAGCTTGATGCCAACACGCAGGTACAGCACCACAGACAGCAGCGCCAACAACGCACAGGCCCACACTGGCAGGCCAGCGACTGCAGGTGCGCCCGCGCGTTCCGTGGAAACTACGGTGGGAGCGGTCATTGTCTGAAATGCCATGAAGCCTGTATCTCCTCGGCTCTCTGCCTCTTGTTTAGTATCGGCGCTGCCGATAATAGAACCAGTTCAGGCAGAATGAAACAGCTTTCATTTTCACACTCGGGGTGCAACACTCTTTTGAGCGTTCCCCTATTTGCTACAGTCCTATTCAAAGCAGTAGCGACTGGAGCAACACAATGCTTTCTTCACGCAGGCCCCCAAACATGAAGACCTTTGTTTCCATACTGCCACTTTTCTGCCTCGCTTCCCTTAGCAGCATTTCGGCACAGTCCGGCTCGCGTCCCGTTTTGACTGCCGCACCTCGGCCTCCGGTAGCGCAGACCGCGCCTGCTGCCGCCTCGGGCGGTAAGAACGGTGCGTCCATGGCGCTCTCGCCGGAGTATCGCATCGGCGCGTACGACATGCTGCAGGTTACCGTGTGGAAAGAGTTACAGCTTTCCGGCAGCTTTCCGGTGCGGCCTGACGGCAAAATTTCACTGGTGCTTCTGGGCGACGTGACCGCGGCGGGACTTACCCCTATGGAACTCGGAACCAATATTACGGAGTCCTTGAAGAAATACATCCAGGAACCACTGGTTACCGTTACCGTTACAGGCGTGAACAGTCAAAAGGTGTACGTTGTGGGACAGGTGGGGCACGTAGGTGCCATTGACCTTTCGCCCGGAATGACACCACTGGAAGCAATTGCCGCCGCTGGTGGACTTTCCACCTACAGCAACGGCAAGAACGCCTATATTCTGCGGGGAGCATCTGGCGCGCAGAAAAAACTGCCGTTCGATTACAGAAAAGCTTTGAAAGGCAAGCCGGATCAGGCCATCGTCCTCGAGACGGGGGACACGATCGTCATACCGTGAGCAAACCTATCTCATCCCTGCGGCTCTTCTCCGGCATGTTTCTGATGTCCGGGCTCTTTATGTCGCAACTTCACGGGCAGAACGATCCATCCCCTGCCAGCGGTGGGGTTCTGTCGTCGCTTGGCTCGCTGGCCGCGGGCGATACCCTGACCTATAGCGTCACTGCTTCAAACTCCCTGATCTTCGGGTACAGCGGCGTCAATGGTGCTTCAGACAGTGTCAATCTGTCCGGCAATGCCGGCTTCGTGTCCAGCAGTCAGCGCCACCCAACCAGCTTCGTATATTCCGGCGGGTACCTGTTCGGCAACAACGGGCAGCCGTCCAGCTCGTTCCAGAACTTTGGCATCTCGCAGGTGTTGAATACGCGGCAGTGGACCTTTGTGGGCAGTGACGTCATCAGCTACCTGCCTTCGACACCGCGCTTTGGCCTGGCCGGCGTGCCGGGCGTGGGCGATACCGGCACCCTGCCCATTGCCACGGGCCAGCAAAGCGGCGATGCGCTGCTGACCAACTTCGGCCAGCGCGTCACCAACACCGCAAGCGGCTCGGCGGACTACCGGTTTACCAACCGCACCAACATCAACGGCTTTGCCGGTTACACCATCCAGCGCTTCCTGGGCAGTGGAAACATTGCAGGCAGCGGAAACATTGCGGGCCTCGGCGGCATCGCGGGCAACGGGGGGTATGACAGCAACCTGTTCAACGCAGGTTCCCAGGTGCAGCACAACCTGACGGCAGCGACCATGGTCGGCGTGGGCTATAGCTACCAGCACGCAACGTATCCGTCCCTCAGCGCCTTTGGTTTTACCTCCAACTCCCTGCTGGGTATCTTTCAGCACACCTTCAGTCCGCGGCTCTCCATGGAGGTCTCAGCTGGACCACAGTGGACCACGGGGGCCAGCAGTTCGAACATCCCCGGCCGCCTCAGCGTCGCTTCCAATGTTTCCGTGAACTACAACGCCGGTCGCAATAACTATTCGATCAACTACTCACGCGGCACCAGCGCCGGTTCCGGCGTGCTGCTGGGCGCGCTGACGGACTACCTCAGCTTTTCCGGCCAGCGCCGCTTCAGTCCAAGCTGGGGTGGCGGCTTCTTTGGCGGCTACGGCCATGCGCAAAGCCTGTCGATCGACCCAGCGCTTTATACCAACACCAATTCCTTCACCGCCGGCCTGCAGGGCAACCGCAGACTGAGTGAGCACTGGTCAGCGTACGGCAGCTATGCGCTCCAGTACCAGACGGTGGGCCAGTTGCTGGCCACCAACAACGCCTTTAACGGCACGGTGCATGTGATTAGTTTCGGAGTCACCTATGCGCCGCGGCCCATTCATCTTGGCCGGAGGTAACCCGTGTTAGGCCATCGCCCCCTGAAAGTCGCCGACTACCTTGGTATTGCGAAACGTCGCGCCCTGTACCTGATCCTGCCTGCTATCTTTTTTTCGATTGTGGCGCTCGGTATCAGCTTTTTCATTGCGCCGCGCTACATCTCTCAGACACTGGTCCTGATCGAGCAGCAGAAGGTGTCGGAAGACTACGTCAAGCCGATTATTGCGGCAGACCTGGACGCACGCCTGGCCTCGATGAAAGAGCAGATTCTTAGCCGCTCGCGCATCCAGCCGATTATTGAACGATTCAACCTGTACCCCGGCGAAAAGATGGATGCACGTGTCGACGCGACACGGAAAAACATCGACATCAAGCCCATTCATTCCGAGATCAGCCGCGCCAACGGTCTGCCCGGATTTTTCATCCTGTTTACGGCGGGCGACGCACGCACCGCGCAGCAGGTCTGCAGTGAGATCACGTCGCTCTTTGTGGGCGAAGATCTCAAGTCGCGCGAGCAATCTGCCCAGGGCACGACCGACTTCCTTGAGTCGCAGCTGATTGAAGCAAAGAGCGCGCTCGATACCCAGGATGCGAAAATGGCCGACTTCCAACGGAAGTACGTTGGCAAGCTGCCGGGTCAACAGGCACCCAACCTGGACATGCTCACCAGCCTGAATACACAGCTGCAGGCATCCACGCAGCAACTGGCACGCATGGAACAGGATCGCGCCTACCAGCAGTCCCTGCTGTCGCAGCAACAGACCGCACGCGACTCCATGGGCATGCCGACCGCCACCGCCGCAACGGATGAGCGGCAGACAGAGCTGGCCAGGCTGCAGGCGGAAGAAGTCGACCTGACCGCGCGGTATACACCGGACTATCCCGATGTTGTCTCAACGCGTCGCAAAATTGCCGACCTGAAGCGCACCATGCAGAGCAAGCCTGCTTCGGTTTCGACACCCGGCGTGGCAAAGGCACCCGAGTCAATCGGCATCCAGCAGTTGCGTGCCGCCCTTCAGGCCTCTGACGCCGGCATCAACGCCAAGCGCAATGAAGTCGCCCAGATCCAGGGCAACGTGCGGCTGTACCAGGAACGCATCTCCTCTTCGCCGCTGGTGGAAGAAGAGTACAAGGCGCTGGTCCGCGATAACGATACCGCCAAGAAGTTTTACGACGATCTTTTGGCAAAGATGAACCAGTCCAAGATGGCGAACAGCCTGCAGCGTCGCCAGCAGGGTGAACAGTTCAGCCTGATGGATGCGGCCAATCTTCCGGATTCTCCTTCGTACCCCAAGCGCCCCCTCTTCGGTATCGGCGGCTTTGTGCTGGGCCTGCTGATCGGTGGCGTAGTGAGTGCGCTGCTTGAATATCGCAATACGGCCCTGCGCAATGAAGAGGACGTCTATGCTTTCCTCCAGTTGAATACACTGGTAGCGATCGAGCGTGTTGGAGACCGGCCCATGAAGCCGGTGGCGAACCGATCGGAGAAGACAGAAGGCAAACGCCGAAATCCATTCCGAAAGCGGAGTGTCGTGACCATCGCTGAGCAACACTAGGTATCCGAGTCGTCCTCGGGTTCCTCGGGCGGTGGGAGATCGAAATCAATTCGGCGAAATCGTGCTCCGCGACCGGGCGGCAACATGCACCGCATATGCCCCCTGCAAAGACGTCTGGCGGGCACTGTATCCACCCCCAAGACCGGTAACAGGAATGCTATGAACAGGACCCACCAGGAATTGCTGCACAAAACGCTGAACGGCTCCAATCCTGCCGATGAGGCTCCCATGCCAGTCCAAGCAGAAGCCCTCGCGCAGGAAACATCCCACACGCCCTTGTTTGTCCCAACGCACGACGCCGCGGAGCACAGGGAAACAGCCGCCGATGCGGTAAGCCCAGCCCCAGCAGTGGCTGGCACGTCTACATACAATGCGGCCGGTGCCGTAGACACCCTGCGCGGTCCACTGCCGGGCCGGCCCATGCCGTGGAAGCCGTCTGCCGACGACCTTCCCTCGCTGCAGGCGCGTACCTCGGCAGCGGAACAGTTTCGCAAGCTTCGTTCCCGCCTGCTGGAATACCGTTCACTGCGACCCCTGAAGACCATTCTGATGAGCAGCGCGCTGCCGCAGGAGGGCAAGAGTTTTGTTGCTGCGAATCTGGCAGTCGGCCTCAACCAGCACCGCGACGCCCGCGTCCTGCTGATCGATGGAGACATGCGGCGATACAGCCTGCAGCGGTACTTCGGCAGCACGCACAAGCCCGGCCTGGCAGACTACCTGGCTGGCACGGCCGAAGCAGAGGACGTCATGCAAAAGGCAGACGCTGAGACACTGGCGTCCTACCCGGGCCTGGCGCAGCTGTCGCTTATCCCGGGCGGCGGCATGGTGGAACACGTCGCAGACCTGTCAGAGGATTCCCGCTTCGGCCTGCTCATCCAGTCGATGGCACCGCTGTTTGACTGGATCGTCGTGGACTCATCCCCGGTCACGCTGGTATCTGACGCGACTAACCTGGCCAGGCACTGCGACGGTGTTCTGCTCGTCGTTCGATCAGGCGTTACGCAGTACCGCGATGCGCAAAAAGCACAGCTGGAGCTGCAGGCGTCCAACCTGCTTGGCGTGGTGTTGAATGCCGTGGAAGACCGGCCCGCGCCGTCTTACTATGGATACGGACCGGCCGGTGCCGCAGCATGATTCGCCTGCTGAATGTGTACTATCCCACCCGGACAGTGTTTCTTCTGCTGTCGGAATCGCTGATCATAGGCAGCTGCCTGTGTGCGGCGTTGTGGATGGTACTGGGCCGCGATGCCTACCTGGTTTTGAATTACGAGTACGGTGCGGCAAAGCTGATCGGCCTAACGCTTGCGACCATGATGGTCGCCTACTACTTCGACCTGTACGAGCCAGACCTGCTGTTCGACCGGCGCGAAATCTACTTTCGCATCGTCCTGGCACTGGGTTGCGTCTGCCTGCTGGTTGCGGTGGTGGTGTACTTCTACCCGGAGTTCAGTATTGCGCGGGAGGTCTTTCCGGTTGCGCTGCTGCTGCTGGGCCTGGTGCTGTGCGCCTGGCGGCGTTTTTACACCTGGGTGGCCGCGCGCAGCATCTTCCGCGAACGCGTCTGCGTTCTGGGCAATGGCGGCCGAGCCCAATTTATTGCAGACACCATCACCCGTCGCAAAGACCTTGGCATGGACGTGGTCTGCTGCAACTACCTGATGGACGGCGTTCAGATGCCAGACGCAGCGGCCACCGTGCGCAGCCTGTTCAGCCTGCGCCAGCCGGTGAACCACATCGTCATCGCAGTCGAAGACCGTCGTGGCGGCCTGCCCATGACCGACCTGCTGGCGCTGAAACTACGCGGCATTGCCGTCGAAGAAGACACGCAGTTAATGGAACGGCTGAACGGCAAAATCCAGCTGGAAGGCCTGCGGCCCAGCACCTTTCTGTATGGCGAAGGCTTCCGCATCAAGAGTTCCCAGCAATTTACCCGGCGAGTGCTGTCCATGTTTGCCGCGGCACTTGGACTGCTACTGTTCGCGCCCTTTGCGCCGCTGGTCATGCTGCTGGTGCGTTTTACGTCGCCCGGACCTATCTTCTTCAAGCAGGTTCGCGTGGGTGAAGCAGGCAAGAACTTCGATGTCTATAAGTTCCGCACCATGCGGCAGGACGCCGAGGCGGCAGGCGCAAAGTGGGCCTCCAAAAACGATCCGCGCGTTACCAAGATCGGCATGTTCATGCGCAAGACGCGCGTCGACGAAATTCCGCAGCTATGGAACGTGCTGCGTGGTGACATGGGCTTCGTTGGACCCCGCCCTGAGCGGCCGGAGTTCGTGCCGTGGCTCACGGAGCAACTACCCTTTTACGATCTGCGGCACATCATCCGCCCCGGCCTTACCGGCTGGGCACAGGTCCGTTACGGCTACGGTGCCACGCTGGAAGAGGCGCGCGAAAAGCTGGCCTATGACCTCTACTATGTGAAACACGCCTCGCTTGGTCTTGACCTGCTCATCATGTTCGAGACCATCAAGATCATCATCCGCAGAAAAGGCGCACAGTGAGCCTTGCAGACAGTGCCGGATACGCGCTGTTCCTCGGATCGCTGCTGTTGGTGCTTTACACGTATGTCGGCTACCCGCTGATTGCGGCTGCCATGGCAAGGTGGCAACCGCGCCTTTGGCGTCAGGGTAGCGACGTGTTCTCTGTCACCATCATCATGCCGGTGCACAACGCCGCCGAGATCATACCCGCAAAGATGCGGCACCTGTTGCAGCTTGATCCCGCCGTGGTGCGGCAGATTCTCGTCATCTCCGATGGCTCGACTGACGGCACCGTTGAGCTGCTGCGCACGTTTCAAGACAGCCGCCTGCGCGTGCTGGAACTGCCGCAGCAGGTGGGCAAGGCTGCCGCGCTGAACGGGGGCATCCTGCAGGCGACGTGCGACCTGCTGCTGTTTGTGGACGTGCGTCCACGGCTGGAAGAAGATGCCCTGTGCCAGCTGATCAGCAACTTCGCCGACCCGTCCGTCGGCTGCGCCGCCGGTGAACTGCTGGTGCAGAGCAGCAGCCAGCATGACGCCACCAGCAACGCCGTAGGCGGTGCGTATTGGCGTTACGAGCAGGCCATTCGAACGGCAGAGGCTACCTGGGACTCGCCCGTGGGTGTCTATGGCGGCTTTTACGCGGTCCGCCGCAGCCTGGTGCAAACTTTTCCCGCAGGCCTGATTCTGGACGACATGTACCAGCCCCTCAGCATCATCCGGCAGGGCTACCGCAATGTGCTGGACCGCGCCGCCGTAGTGGTAGATACCTGGCCCGCCAGCAAAAAAGGGGAGTTTCAGCGCAAGGTGCGCACCCTCGCCGGCAACTTTCAGCTGGTCCGCATGGCCCCCTGGCTGCTGGGCAGCGGCAACCGGGTGCGCTTTCAGTTTGTCTCGCACAAGCTGCTGCGACTGCTGGTGCCCTTTGCCTTGATCCTGATGCTGGTTTCTTCCGCGGTGCTTGCCTCCAGCCATCCTGGCTGGGAAGCCATGACCCTGTTGCAAGCCGTGTTCTGGCTGCTGGCGGCGTCTGCGCTACGCTTTCGTCTTCCCATTCTACACCGCGTCCTGGGTCCAGCCAGCGCCCTTCTGCTGCTGAACGCCGCGGCAGTAGCCGGGCTGTATCGCTTCCTGTTCACCAGCGGTCCGCTCTGGAAGATCTGGTCACCCACCTCTACGTCGCTGGTTGAAAATCAGGCCGCGCTGTGGGGTGGACCGGAGCCGTCCTGATGCAGCGCCGCAGCGTACAGGCGAAGGTAGGCGGCATGCATCTGAGCCAGCGTGAAGTGTTCCTCGTAGGCCTGTCTGGCCAGGGCACCGCACCGCTGCCGCACTTGCGAATCACCCGCCAGAGCGACCATGGCATCGGCCATCGCAGCGTGGTCTCCCACGGGCACGCGCAGGCCACCGCCAGACAACTGCAGCACCTCTTGCATGCCGCCCACGTCGGTCACCAGCGCGGGCAGACCGATGGACATAGCCTGCAGCAGCGACATGGGCAGCCCCTCGGAAACGGACGACATACAAAAGGCATCTGCCGCGCGGAAGAGCCCAGCCGTATCCAGCCGCTGGCCGTAGAACCGGACTCGGTCGCCCACACCCAGCTCAATCGCCAGCTGTTCCAGGGCAACACGCACGGGGCCGTCGCCCACGATCCAGAGCCGCAACTCCGGCCTCTTCTGCACGGCCAATGCAAAGGCCCGCAACAGGGTGGGCAGGTCCTTGATCTCGGCAACACGCCCCACAAACAGCAGCACAAGCAGTCCCTCTTCGCGCGGCGCAGGCAGTGCCTCGTCCAGCGGAGCGGCACCGTTGTAGACCCGCACAATCTGGTCCTGCTTCGCCAATGGCGCACCGCGCAGGTTACGGCAGGTAATCTCGCAAATGCCTGCCACAGCGTGAACGAACAGGCGCGCCATCAGGCTGAACTTCATCTCCGCGTTGCGGTCGTACGGCGGCGAAACCAGGCTGTGCCGCGTGCTGATCACGCGCGCACCGGCCAGCCGCCCGCCCATGGCTGCCTGCAGCGTCGGCGCTGGGTTGTGGCAGTGCACCACGTCCGGACGCATCGCTCGAAACAGCCGCAGGTAGCGCCACATGGTCTCCCAGACAGGCGCGACGCCCATGACGTGAACGTGCAGTCCCTCATCGCGCAGCAATTCACCCAGCGGCCCCAATTTGCTGTAGGCGCACACGGTTACGTCGTGCCCGGCGGCCCGCTGCATCCGGCCCAGCTGCGCCACCAGCATCTCCGCACCGCCCAATTCCATGCTGTAGACCACATGCACAATCTTCATGGCTCAGACCAACATACCGGACCGGGCCGCGCGGCCGATGGAGACACGATCGGGGTGTGCGCATGAACCTTCCCAAACACGCAGAGTTGTGGGTGCCCGGCTACCTGCGCAGCCGCCTGCAACGCCTGCGCGACAGCACCAAACCGAAGCGGCTATGGGTCGCCATTACGGACCACTATGAGCCGATGGGCGGCAGCGTTCCCCTTTCGCAAGGCCTGGCGCGGGTGGCACACTGGCAGCGCCGCTGGCCTGAGATCGCCAACTCCGCACCGCTCGACGTCGCTGGCCAGCCACCAAAGTTCACCTTCTTTTACCCGCAGGAGGAGTATCAGCGACCAGTCGTCGCCGCGCTGGAAGGCATGGTGCGATCCGGCATCGCCGATGTGGACGTCCACATCCACCACGACAACGAAACCAATGCGGGTTTCCGCGCCAAGATGTCCGAGTTCCTCCAGCGGCTGCACGGCGACCACGGCTTTCTGCGGCACCACGACGGTCAGCTGGTCTTTGGCTTCATCCACGGCAACTGGGCGCTCGACAACTCTCGCCACGACGGCCGCTGGTGCGGCATCCAGGGCGAACTGCAGGCCTTGCGCGACCTGGGCTGCTATGCCGACTTCACCATGCCGTCGCTGCCGTCAACCACGCAGGGCCGACTCGTCAACCGCATCTTTTGGACGAACGGAGACCCCGCCAAACCACGCGGATTCGACCACGGCATTGACGCCACGCCCGGCGGCGGCGTGCACGGCAATGGCATCCTGATGGTGCCCGGGCCGCTCGGCCTGCGCTTCAAAGACCGGCTGGTGCCGCGCATCGAGGCGGGTGAACTGGCCGTCTACGACGCACCGACGCCGTACCGCGTGCAGCGCTGGCTCGACCTGGCTCCGCGTATCGGCGAAGACATCTTCGTCAAGCTGTACGGCCACACCGCGCGCGAGGACAATGCCGCCGCACTGCTTGGCTCCGCGCCCGGCACCGGTACGCTGGAACCCCTGTTCCGCTACCTCCAGCAGGCCGCTGCAGAGCGTGGGCTGGAACTGCACTGGGCCACGGCGTACGAGATGTTCTGCGCCATTGAACGCGTCGCCGCAAAGCCGGGCGAAGCGCTAATGGCAGCCAACGAGCGTACCCCCGCATGAACGTCCTGTTGATCACTTTTTCGTTCCCACCCGCGGGTGGCGTCGGCGTTCTGCGCGCGCTTTCGCTGGCAAAATACCTGCCCGAGAACGGCGTGCGAGTGGACGTGCTGACCGCCCGTAATGCGCCCGCCGTAGTGCGTGACGAAGGCCTGCTGCGGCAGGTGCCGACGTCCGTCACGGTGCATCGGACATGGACGCTGGACCTGCCGTTTGCCCTGCGCAAGGGCATCCGCAAACTGTTGTCCCGCGAGAAAAGTGGAACCTTGGCGCCTGCCGCCGCAACGAATGCCGCACCGGCGAAAGCAAATCCGCTGAAGACGTTCATCGCAAACCTCCTTCTACCTGACCCGCAGATCGGCTGGTTGCCCTTTGCATCACGTGCCGCGGCACGCATCGTCCGCACCCGCCAGATCGACGCCGTCCTCATCACCGTACCGCCGTTTTCCAGCCTCATGCTGGCAAAGCAGCTGCGCAAGCAGTTTCCGAAGCTGACCATCGTGCTCGATTTCCGTGATGAGTGGCTGAACACCACGCTGCAACTGGTCAGCCTGAACAGCAATCCCAAGGCGCGCCTGGTGGCCGACCGCACCGAGCGCGAAGCAGTTATCGCAGCCACCGCCGTGGTGGCCGTAACCGAGGCTGCACGCGACGTCATCCGCAGTCGCTACCCCGATCAGCCCGCAGAGAAGTTCGTCAGCATCTCGAACGGCTACGACGGCGCACCCCCGACCTCGGTCTCTCCACAAATAAAGGCTAAGACGGTCACGCTGACTTATCTCGGATCGGTGTATGGATCGACTGAGCCATCCAGCTTTGTCGAGGCCGTGTTGGGCCTGGCCCCTGAACTGCGCGCGCGGCTGCGCATTCGCTTCGTGGGCCACTGCGAAAAAGCGGCCTACCGCGACACGCTGCTGCGCATGGGCGACACCGTTACCGTTAGCGGCTTTCTGCCGCAGGCCGAGGCGCTGGCGCTGCTGGACGCGACCGACTACGTCCTTCTGCTGTCGCATGATCCGGTCAATGTCTCCGCCAAGTTCTACGACTACCTGCGTTCGGCCAAGCCGATCCTGGCCGCCGTACACCCTGACGGCGACGTACGACGCCGCCTGGAAGAGACGCGTGGAGGCCGCTGGGCCGACATTGCCGACGTTGATGCGATCCGAAGGATGCTGGTCGACGCCATCGAACAACCCACCGGGCAAACCTTCCAGCCCGATCTGGACGCGGTAGCGCGCTACCACCGCAAACCGCTCGCCGCGCAGTATGCCTCGCTGCTGCACTCGCTGAGCCCAGCCACGGAGACAGCCCGGTGAGGGTCGCTGTTGTCACGCAGTACTTCCCCACCTCGGCGCAGCCATGGGCGGGGCACTCTGCCTACCAGACGCTCAAACGGCTGGCGCAACAGTGCGAGGTCTGCGCCTTTTATCCGGAAGCGGTCTACCCCGGGGTGCTGCGCCCGAAGACGGGCGGCGCAACGCTTGACCGCACCTGGCAGCCCGCAGGTGTTGCCGCGCAATATATACCCTACCCGGCGTTGCCGATGGTGTCGCGCCCGCTCAACGGCTTTACCATCGCGCACCGGCTACTGCCGCATGTGCGCGCCTGGCGGCCGGACGTCATCCTGAATTACGTCGTCTACCCGGACGGCTACGCCGCGGTCCGCATCGGGGAAGCGCTCGGCGTCCCCGTGGTGCTGACCGCCATCGGGTCGGACCTGAACCGCATTCCCGGCCGCCTGGTACGCAGTCTGACGCAGTCCACGCTGCGCCGCGCGGACTTCACCACCACCGTCAGCGGAGACCTGCTGCGCACCGCACGCATGCTCGGTGCAGACCCGGCACGCAGCGCGGCCATTCTGAACGGGTGCGACACCACCGTCTTCCATCCGCGGGACCGGCAGGCCGCACGTGCCGCGCTCGGCGTCGCTGCGGAGGCAAAGGTCATCCTGTACGCAGGCCGGCTCGACCTGCGCAAAGGCCTTCGCGAATTGGTCGAGGCCGTCGCGGGTCTGCATCTACGCGAACCCGACCTGCGCTGCTACCTGCTGGGTGATGGTCCTGACAAGCCCGTCCTGCAGCAGGCTATCGCCCGGCACGGGCTCGAAAACACCGTGCTGTTCGTGCCCGCCGCGCAGACCGAAACCGTCGCACAGTGGATGGCTGCCGCGGACGTTTTTACGCTGCCCAGCTACAAGGAGGGCTGCCCCAACGTCGTCCTCGAGGCGCTTGCCTCAGGTAGGCCGGTGGTAGCGACCGACGTGGGCGGCATTCCGGAACTGATGGATGCGCAAAGCGGACGGCTTGTGCCTGCCATGGACGCCGCAGCACTGGAGACGGCCCTCGAAGAGACACTACGTCAACAATGGGGTGCGGAGAGTATCGCGGCGCGCCATCACCGATCCTGGCAGGACGTCAGCGACGACCTGCTGGCGACCCTGCAAGCGCTGCAACCGGCTCGGCCTGCTTAGACAGCTCGGATCGGTACCAATCGATCGTCTTCTGCAAGCCGTAATGCAGGTCGGCAACGACCTCGTACCCCAGCATGCGGCGACCCAGTGAAATGTCTGCCAGCGAGTGCTTCACATCGCCGTTGCGCTCCGGCTGGAAGTCGATGCCGCCGGTGTACCCCGTAATGCTTTTGATCGCCTCAAAGGCGTCCAGCAGCGTGACTCGTTTACCCGTGGCCACATTGAAGACCTTGCCACTCACCGACGCCGGAGCCTTTGCGGCCAACAGATTGGCACTGACCACGTTGTCGATGTAGGTGAAGTCACGGCTCGTAAGGCCGTCGCCAAAAACCGTCGGGGTTTCGCCGCGCATCATCAGCGAGATAAAGCGCGCCAGCACGCCCGAGTATTGCGACGTTGGATCCTGTCGCGGCCCAAAGATGTTGAAGTACCGCAGCGACACCGTCTCCAGGCCGTAAACCCGCGCGTAGCTCGAGAGGTACATCTCGCCCGTCACCTTCTGTACCGCGTACGGCGAAACGGGGTCGGGCAGCATGGCCTCGGTCTTAGGCTGTTCCGGTGCGTTGCCGTAGGCAGCAGAGGAAGCAGCAAACATCACGCGCTTCACGCCCGCCTGGCGCGAGGCTTCCAGCACCTGCAGCGTGCCATTCAGGTTGATGTCGTTGGTGCCCAGCGGGTTCTCGACAGACTTTGGAACCGACGCAACCGCAGCCTCGTGGAAGACGTAGTCCACGCCGCGGCACGCATCGCGCAGCGCCGCGGCGTCCAGAATGCTTGCCTCACGAAAGTCGATGCGGTGGGCAATCTCGTCCAGGTTTTCGCGCTTGCCCGCGCTGAGGTCGTCCAGGCCAATTACCTCGGCACCCTGATCCAATGCGGCCCGTGCCAGGCTCGATCCGATAAAGCCGGCAATGCCGGTGATAAGTAGTTTTGCCACAGTGTCCTCCTGAGATCGACCAGCGTGCAAGTGGTGCAGCGTTGCCGTGATGATACCCGGGACTCAGGTGCACCGCGTACGGCAGAGCCCGGCTTCCTGATATCCAGGCGCTGGTCTTCGTCCCTGAATACATCGGCGTTGCCGGCTGGCTTGTGAGTAGCAGATCGTTGCTTCAGCGAGCCGCGGCACCTCCACCCAGACCGGTGGAAGGCTGCTACCTGAGCATCGCCGTCAGAAGGTGGCCGCCGCTACCCAGGCAGCGCAGGTGATCTGACCGGCCTGCGAAGTAGCGGCGATTGATTGCGTCGCGGTCAAGATCCTCCATCACGCCCCAGCGCTCTGAAGCCAGATGTGTATGCAGCTCGTCTGGCAAAAAGAAGCTTTGGAAGGGTTCGCCCGCCGCCGCCACGCGCGCCGACAGGGAATCAAAGGCCAACTGTTCGTTCGCGGGCAGTGCCGCACGGGGCAGGCTGTAGTCCATCACCAGCACGCTGCCCGCCGCGCAGCGGGCAAGGTACTGCAAGGTCGACGTGAATGCAGCAGCCGACAGGTACGGCACAACGCCCAGCCAGGCAAAGACAGCCGGGTGGGATGGATCGAAACCGGCCAGCGCAAGCTGCTCGCGGAGAGACTGCTGCTGAAAGTCAACCGGCACATGGGTTGCGGAAGCGGGGATCGCGAGGCCTGCCGCGCCCAGCAGCGACAGCTTCCAGGCCTGGGTGTCTGGGTGGTCGACCTCAAAGACGTGCACACCGGTGTAGGGGTTGCGATAGGCAAAGGTGTCCAGACCTGCTCCCAGCAGCACATACTGCAGCCGAGCATGGGTGTGCACGGCTGCCGCAAGCGCATCCTCCGCGAAGCGGGAACGAGCCACCAGGAACGCACGCAAAGCTACAGAATGGGGCCGCGTGGGCGCACGCAGATCACCTGCAGCCGCGCCCATACTGCCAGCGTCCATCCCCAGAATGCGCAACGCAAGCGGGTCTGCAAAAACCCGTGGAGCGTCGACTACTTGGTGCGCGGCACGGCGCAACGCAACGCGGTACGCCGTGCGGGATGGTGTCCCTGCCTGCAATCCAGTACCTGCCCCGCGTGCCTAGTTCACCACCAGCGTAAACGTGGTGGTCGCTGTAATGGAGGTGTTTGCAGACGACACCGCTGTAATGCGCAGGCTGTACGTTCCCGTGGTGGCGGCAGAGTTTCCAGTGGTCGTGGTCGTGGTTGAAGGGGGCGTCGGGGTGGTTGTGGTTGTGGTGGTGGCTGTGCTGCCGCCAGTGCCGCACCCCGTCAGGCCAAAGGCAAGCACTGACACCAGCCCAAAGACGAACAGCGAGGCATACTGCCTGCGACGAAGTGCAAAGCAGCCCAGCAGACCGGCGGACACAATCAGCAGGGCACCCGGGACCCGGCCTGTCGGTGTAGCACCTGTCGGAAGCGTGCCGCCGCCACTAAATCCGGCCAGGTTACTGCTCAGGGTCAGTGTGTCGGTCTTGCTGGCACAGGTCGAAGCCGTGTTGACGGTCAGGGTCGCCGTTTGGGTGGCATTCGCTGCCAGCGACAGCGTTCCCGGGCTGATGGACAGGCAATACGGAAAGGTCGCGGAGGTCGAGCTAAGCAGCGAAGCCTTGAAGGCAAGCGCGCCTGAGAATCCACTGGAAACCAGCGTGATGGCCTCGGTGCCGCTGCCGCCCGCGCTAATGGTCAGGGTCGCCGGCGCGCTCGTCATGGCGATGCTGCCCGAGTTAGCCGACACCGTAAGACCAAGTGTTGCCGACCCGGCGGCGTAGTTGCCGCCACCAGCGTAGGTTGCCACCACGGTATGCGCGCCCACGGTCGTAAAGCCGCTGGACAGCGTATAAGACGCCACTCCCGACGAAAGAGCAACGGTGGTCCCAGGACCGCCATCAACCGCGAACGTGACAGAGCCGGTGGGTGTTCCGGCAGCGCCAGCGGCATTCAAGGTGAACGTCAGGGAGTTGTTGACAAGCGGCGTCGTTGAGGAAGCTGTGAGCGAGAGCGTTGCGGAGGTGCTGCTGGTTGCGACAACGGTCTGCAGGGCAGTTCGCAGCGCTGGAATGGCAATCGATCCCAGGCCGGTCACCAGGTCATAGCCTGCCGTGGCCGTGTACCCGAGCGACCCGCTGGTGCAATCGACTGAGCCTGTCGTGCAGGCCACGATATTGTTTCCCACGGTGATGTCATGGAAGATGCTGCTGCCGCCCGATCCCGCGGCCAGGCCGTACAGGGACGAGTTCAGATTGCCCAGCGCCTTGCCGCCGTTGGCCTGCTCCACGATCGCCAGCATGCCCGCAAAGGTGGGCGCGGCAGCAGAGGTGCCGCCCACGCCGCCACCGTCACGCGTGGTACCAGTCAGGGTGAACGTCTTGGTTCCACTGGTGCAGGGGCCGTCCGCGTCGCAGGTCAGGTAGGCATGCTCCGTCACGTTCGCCGGGAATGACACGTCCGGAACGTCACGATGGCTGTCTGCGGGAACGCCCGGACCCGCCTGCCACGAAGGCTTGCCAAACAGCTTGCTGACACCGCCGCCGCTCGACGTAAAGATACCGCCCTGATAGTTCGCCGTGTCGTTCCAGGCCACTTCTGGCATGTAACCCACTGCAGAACCCAGGTAGCTGTTGTTCGTGCTGCTCCAGTTGGTACTGCTGTCACTGTTCAGCTGGGTGCCGCCCACACCCGTCACATAGGGCGATGAAGCGGGATATGACACAGACAAACCAGCGGTAGCGATCTTGGCCGAAGCGCTGTTCTCGCAACTGGCAGCACCCGAATCGCCAGACGAGACCAGGACCGTCTGCCCCTGGGCATTGGCCTGCCGCAAAACGGGTTCCAGCGTGCTCAACGCGTAGGCCGCATTCTCCGACTCGCAGCCGCCGTAGCTCAGCGACAGGATGGGTGCCAGGTTGTTGGTCACGGCATACGTCAGCGCGTCGAACACGCCGTTGTTGTTGCAGTTGACGCTGGCGCTCAGGGCACTGCTGCTGCTGGTGTTGGTGCAGCCCGTGTAAATGAACTGCACGGCCGCACCGGGAGCATTGCCGCTGGCGTACTCCAGGTCCAGCTCGGACTCACCTTCGTCACCGCTGACACGGTTCGATGCGCCGGTGTTCGGCACCAGAACCATGGTGGGCAGGGAAACGGTTTGGCCGGTCTTCTGCTGGAAGTAGGTCAGCTGCGTGGTATCCACGGCAGACTGACCGATGATGCCAATCTTGACGCCAGTGCCGTCATAGCCCGAACCAATCAGCGTGTTGCTGCCGTAGATTTGCCGCAGGTCCCACGGCACCAGGTAGTGGCCGCTGGTTGCAGTCGTGTACTGCGGAGAGACCGTTACCTGCGCGGCTACGGAACGCTTTGCATGCGGCGCGGCCAGCCGGTAGCTGCTCAGGCCGTCCACGGCCGCAACCACCGCAGCCATGGAGGCTGGCAGTTCCACCGCGTCGCTGTTTTCAGAGAACTCCTGACCGTTGCGGCGATACCGCTGCATGCCGGTATGGAAGGCCGATTCCACCGCCATGGACGTGCCGGAGAACGTAATCCGATTGCGGCTTGGCGCGACGGACTGCACCTGGAAGCCACGTGCCTGCAACCAGCTTTGCAGCACGGCCAGGTCGCTGTCTGCTACGCCAAAGCGCTTCCCGTACTGCTCCGGGGTAAGCCACTTGTGAAAGCTGGCCGATGCCGGGTTGGCCTGGTCGCTAAGCAGTTGGGACAGATCAGCTTCCTGCGCTGCCGTAGGCTTCAGCACCAGCGCCATGGCTGGCAGCGTCGTATCGCCCGGCAACTGCCCCAGGGCTAGGGCTCGATCGCTATGGCGGTGTGCGCTGTCTGACAGGGCTACCCGGCTTTCATCCTGCGCCGGAACGCGGAGCAACCGGCTCGCCTGTTGGGCAGGGACGCCCATGGCAAACAGCGCACAGGCAGACAACGAGAGCGTACGGGCAACAAACGAGCAAGAACGAATCAACATGGGCAAGCCTTCGCGGGGTAGCGCCTGAGAGAGCACTAAGAGTGGGTGACCTGCTTCCGGTCATTGCACGTGCTCTTCCGGTCTTTGTATCGGACGGATGTTGCCGCACACAGGAAACACGCCCGAACGCCGGATTGTCGCTTAGAACCGCCTAATTTCCCGTTTTGTTACTGCCATGCCAAAGCGGGCGCCCGCGCGATCAGCCGCTCATCCAGTCAAACGCCCGTTGCAGGTACGGCTTCAGTTCCTTGCGCGGAACAACCGCGTCCAGAAAACCATGCTTCAACAGGAACTCCGATTTCTGAAAGCCTTCCGGCAGCTTCTGCCGTATGGTCTGCTCAATGACGCGGGGTCCGGCAAAGCCGATCAGGGCACCCGGCTCGGCAATGTTCAGGTCGCCCAGCATGGCAAAGCTGGCAGTTACGCCGCCGGTGGTCGGGTCGGTCATCAGGCTGATGTACGGCACACCCGCGTCTGCCAGGCGTCCCAGTGCGGCAGAGATTTTGGCCAGCTGCATCAGACTGGCGATGCCTTCCATCATGCGGGCACCACCGCTGGCAGAGATGATCAGCAGCGGATGCCGCGTCTCCAGCGAACGGTCCACCGCCCGGGCAATCGTCTCGCCCACCACCGCCCCCATGGACCCGCCGATAAAGCTGTACTCCATGGCGGAAATGACGATGTCGCGCTCGCCCAGCTTGCCGATGGCGTTCACAATGGCATCGTTCAGGCCGGTCTTTGCCTGCGCCTCGGCCAGCCGCTTCTTGTAGGGCTTCAGATCACAAAACTCTAATGGATCGGTCGAGCACAGCTCCAGGTCGACCAGTTGGTAGCCGGGTTCCAGCAGGTTCGCGATACGCGTGCGAGCGTCCATCTTGAAGTGGTAGCCGCAGTGCGGACAAACCTGCAGGTTGGCTTCCAGTTCTGCCCGAAAGATGGGCCGTCCGCAGTCGGGGCACTTGGCCCACAACCCCTCCGTACGCACCGTCCGCTCCGCATCGCTGACGATCGCGTTATCCTGCCGCTTGAACCAGGTCATCGCGTCCTAGTGTAGCTGGTTGGGTGGGCTGGTACATGGTAGAAATCTGCACTCGCGTGCGACGACCACCCTCTGGCGGGCGATGGAGCCCACGTCCAAAGCAGACGTTGCACCTGGCAACGGTTCCAACGCCCTTACCCACCGTGCTAGCGTTCAACCATGAAAACAGCCAGTGCCCTTCCCTGCTGGACCGCCTTGCTGGTGTGCCTGGGCTGCGTGCGCGCACCAGCCCAGACATCCGCCGTGCCGGACTGGGCACTACCCGGCTCCGCAACGCATAAACAGGTGCCCCCTCCCCCTGACTTCCACCGCCCGACGCAGACGGAAACGATCCCGACCGGCATCTTCACCGGCGTGTCAGAGGTAGGCGGACCGGTTGTTCCAGGCTCATCCAGCTTCGATCCGGCGACCGGGCGCTATACCATTCGCTCATCCGGGTACAACATCTGGTACAACCGCGACGAGTTCCGCTTCCTTTGGAAGAAGATGTCCGGCGATGTCTCGCTGGCCGCCGACGTCTCCTTTCCCGAAGGGGCGCCGCCCAGTGACCGCAAAGTCGTCCTGGTGATTCGCCAAAGCCTGGATGACGACAGCAAAGAAGCCATCGCTGCCGAACACGGCACCGGCATGCTCCACCTGGCGCAACGCACCGCAGCCAACGCCACCATGACCGACATGGAATTTACCTTCGCCGGCTCCCTGCGCAACGTCATGCCAAAGCGCATCGGGATCGAGAAGCATGGCAACAACATCACCCTGTACGCCAGCCTGACCGGCGAACCCATGCACCCCATGGGACCACCCATCCTAATGGGCTTTGAAGGGCCGTTCTACGTCGGCATCGGCTTTTGCCCGCATTTGGCTACCACACTGGACACGGGTTCCTTTTCAAACGTAGTGCTGAAGAACTCCGCTGGCGCCGTCCGGTAGTTTTTACGCTTCCTCTCAGACAGCAAAGCCCGGCGCGAAGCCGGGCTTTCTTGTCCAGAGTGCAGTTGCAAGCACACGCCGAAGGCGTAGAGAACCGTGCGATGCACTCAGATGCGCATGGGCATCAGGATGTATCGGTACTTCTGGTCTTCATTGGCGTCTTCAGGCCGCATCTGCCCTGCGGACTGGGCGTCCTTGAACTCAAGCCGCACTTCGCCTGCCGTGCCGATCGCCTTTAGAAAATCGATCAGGTACTGCGAATTGAAGCCAACCACCAGCGGATCGTAGTTGTAGGGCGTTTCAATGATGTCTTCCGACTCGCCTGCATCGGTTGACGACGAGGAGATGCGGAGCTCATTCTGCTCCAGCCGGATCTTGATTGCACCCGAACGCTCGTCGGCAAACTGCGACACGCGCTGCAGAGCGCCCATCAGGTCTTCACTGCGCACGATGACGAACTTGTTGTTGTCGCGCGGCAAAACCGCTTCGTAGTTGGGGAACTGGCCGGTCAGCTTGCGGCTGGTCAGAACGCGGCCGCCCATGCGGAAGAAGAGGGTGGTCTCATCATCCGCAAACTCGACCGTGTCGTCTTCTTCACCGCTGCCGCTTGCCAGCAGGCTCTGCAACTCGCCCAGGGCCTTGCGCGGGATCAGCGTCTTCTTCTCGCCGGAGATGCCTTCCAGCGTCTCGCCCAGGCGTTCGATGTGCGCCAGGCGGTGACCGTCCGTGGCTACCATGGCCATGCTCTCAGCCTTAAGCACCAGCAGCGCGCCGTTCAGTGTGTAGCGTGACTCTTCGCTGGAGATGGCGAAAATCGTCTTGGAAACCATGCTGCGCAGCGCGGGCGCGGAAATTTTCACGGCAGACGACGCGGGGAACTCCGGCACCTGCGGGAAGTTGGCTCGGGCCATGCCGACCATCTTGGTGTTGGACCGGCCGGCGCGAATCTGCACCCAGTGGTTGTCCTGCAGCTTGATGCTGATTTCACCCTCAGGCAGCAGGCGAATGTAGTCGTACAGCTTGCGCGCAGGCACAGTGCAGGCACCGGGCTTCTTCACCTTGGCCGGGCAGCTGGTGCGCAGGCTCTGGTCGAGATCGGTGGCGGTGATGGTCAGGCGATCGCCCTGCGCTTCGAACAGGAAGTTCGACAGGATCGGGATGGTCGTCTTGCGCTCCACGACAGACTGCGCAGCGGTCAACTCACGTAGCAGTTCCGCGCGGGACACGGTGATTTCGAGATTGCCGACGGGCGCGGCTCCATTGGTTTCAAGCGCAAGGGGCGAGGCGGTGGTAGACACGGCGGAAACCTCCAGAAATCAAAAACAGACGACAGGTGCAAAGCGGGGATAGACAGGGCAAACGTGCGTTGTAACACCCAGCCCGATGGTACTGAGACTACCACTGCACACCAGAGCCTTTCCACGACGAAACACGCGGATCAAAGAGCGGTAAGCGGTCTTTCAGCTAGGTCATCGTAGCGTTTCCAGCGATGTGGAAGAGAAGGCTGCGCGCCGGAAAACAGGCTTCTATCTTGTAAACGCTTTTTTGTGGTCGCCGTGGCCTTTGCTACGACCGCTTCTAAAAGAAAACAGGCTTATGGAGGTCTTTTTCTCGTAGTCGTAGTCGTTGCGGTTGCAAATGTGGAACGCCTGCCCAACTGAAGCAAAGACACGAGTTGCAGCAGGGACGTGATTTCAAAAACCAGTCCCCGCAAACCTGCAAAGGAAGGACATCAAGCCAGCGCCCGTCTGGTGCCGCCGGTTGTTGCCCCCAATTGCACAGCTTTTACTGACGATGCCAGCGGCGCAGCGGTGCGGGTAAGTGGAAAGCGCGTCTGGAACCGCATGGATGGCGGGGATACCGCGAAAACGCGATCCACACAGGCTGGCAAATGGCTGAGGATTAAACGGCATTTACACAGCTTCCACCGTTCTCCACGGGCATGTGCAGGAGGCGTACACAGGGCCTGCGGAAGAAAAGATACAGAGGAAAGACTCATGGGAGTCAGGAATCTTTTTGGGGGATGCGTGTTCTGCCTGGCCGTATTTGCCTGTTGCAGGGGTGCTCGAACGCTGCTGCCGTGGCTTACTCTGGAAGGCATACGAGACAGGTAATTCTGCCGGCGGGGTTTGAACCATGACGTGGAAGCAAACAGTTTTGGCGGGCGCTTGTGTTGCCGCCTGCTCTTTGGCCGGTGCACAGATCGCCACCACACCGGCAGCGGCACCTGCCACGGCCGCCCAGGCACCGGTACGGCCCGGCTCCATTGCGGCGCATCCTGACTGGCCGAGGGCGAATCCTGACGACGTAAAGAGCCCGCAGGCAATCATTGCGGCCCTCAGCGAGAGCATCTCGGGAGACGCTGGCAAGCCGCGCGACTGGGACCGCTTTCGATCGCTATTTGTGCCGGATGCCGGCCGCATGGTCATCACACGCGTACCCAAGAGCGGCCCGGCGGACGTGACCGTACTATCGATGGAAGAGTACGTGGCACGCTCCACAAGCAACACGTCGCCGCAGAGCTTCTTTGAGCTTCCCATCGCGTACGACGTCCAGAAGTTCGGCCGTATGACCCACGTGTACGAGTCTTACGGCCTGCACCACACGCGCGAAGACAAGCCCTACGCGCGGGGCGTCAACAGCTTTGAACTGCTGTTCGACGGCACGCGCTACTACGTGCTGCAGGTGTACTGGGATACGGAACGGCCCGACAATCCGCTGCCCGCGAAGCTGGCTTCCGCACAGTAGCCAAGGCTGTTTAAGCGGTTGCCCACTGCCGCGCGTCGACGTCAAAAATCTCCGCGTCGACGTCTTTGAAGAACTCGGCGTGCAGCGCGCGCACTGCGTCGGGTGCCGCTGCGTCGTCAATCATGAAGCTCAGATTGATGCCGTTGGCCCCCTGCGAGATCATCTGCAGGTTGCTGTCACATACGGTGGCAAACACGCGTGCTGCAATGCCGCGCTGGCCGCGAATATCCTCACCCACCAGGCAGATCAGCGCACGGTTCTTCTCCACACTCATGTCGGCGATGCCGTCCAGCGCCTCGCGTATGGCCTCGACGCGCGTGCCCGCGTCCACCGTGACAGAGACGCTGGTTTCACTGGTCGACACCATGTCAATGGCACATTCAAAGCGGTCGAACACCTCGAACACCGCGCGCAAAAAGCCATGCGACAGCAGCCTGCGTGACGACACCAGGTGAACGATGGTCAGGTGCCGCTTGGCGGCGATGCTTTTCAGCGGGCTGGAGCAGGGTGGCGCCACCGGCATGATCACCGTACCCTCGTTGGCGGGGTTGTGCGAGTTCAGCACCCACACCGGAATGTCCTGCCGCATGGCCGGCAGAATGGTGGCCGGATGCAGCACCTTGGCACCGAAGTAGGCGAGCTCGGACGCCTCTTCAAAGGAGATCATGCGCACCCGCAGCGCGTCCGGGCACAGCCGCGGATCCGTCGTCATGATGCCGTCTACATCCGTCCAGATTTCTATGGAGCCCGCCTGCAACGCACCGCCCACCAGCGCCGCCGTGTAGTCGCTGCCGCCGCGGCCCAGCGTGGTGGGCGCGCCCGTACGCGATGTGCCGATGAAGCCGCCCAGGATGGGAATGGCCCGCACCTCGGTCAGCGGCAACAGATGTTCCAGCAGCCGCACCTTGATCGCTTCCAGCAGCGGTGTGGCCTTGCCGTGCCGGCCATCTGTGATGATGCAGGTGCGTGCGTCCACATGCGCGCTGCGCAGCCCGCGATGTTCGAAGGCATCGGCAACGATTCGACTGGACAGCCGCTCGCCAAAGCTGGCAACCAGGTCGTTGGTGCGGTCGGTCAGTTCGCCCACCGCCGCAACGCCGCGCAAAATGTCATTCAGCTTGTCGAAGCTCTCACCCAGCAGGCGCGATAGATCGGCAATGCCGCGGCCCACCAGCGCTGCTGCCGTTTCCAGATGGCGCGCGCGCAGGCCGTCGGAAAGGGTCAACGCCTCTTCCACCTTGCCCTGCGCCGCGGCGGTCGCGGCGGCCAGCAGGCCATCGGTCACACCTGCCATGGCAGATACCACGACGATGGGTCGCAGGCCGCGATCATAACGGCCCTTCACAATCGAAAGCGTCCGCTGGATGGCCGTGGCATCCTGCACGGAGGTGCCGCCAAACTTCATCACCACCAGCAGGGGGCGTCTCGCCGTGTGGGTGGTGGTACTGGGCTCTGTTGCGGCTCCGCCCATGGAACCTTGTACCGGAAGGTGGCTGGTAAGGGACGATTGCACTCGACTTGCAGGCTCGCTCATGTGTCCTCAACCGGAAGCATCACCGGCTATGTCCATTACACGGCGAAAGATATAAAGAGAGCGTAAGCAAGGTTTGTTTTGTGCGCGGTGTTACTTCTCTGCCTGTTCCAGGGCGACTTCTTTATGGAAAGCCGCAGCCTTTTCCGCCAGCGCACGGTGATAGCCGTCGGGATCGATCCAGGCCGTAACGCCTTCTGTCTTTGCGCGTTCGAGCTTGGGCAGCAGGTTGAAGTACAGGCCGTGCGCACCCAGGAAGATGTCGCAGGGATAAGTTTGCATCGTCGTAAAAGTGTGTTCGAAATCCTGGGCAATGCCGGGGTATGAGGCGGGTTTTCCGGGCGTGGAAACCAGCCGCACAGCAGGGTTCCACGCCAGGCCGCCGACGATTACGACATGCAGCGTGCGAGCACCTTCCTGCGTGTCGAGCGTCCACGTGGTGCAGCCCCTGGTATGCCCTGCGGTTTTGTGCGCGGTCAGGGTGGTGCCGCCCAGTTGCACGGTATCGCCGTCGTGCAGCACGCGGTCCACGTGTGCGGGCGGAAAGCGGTCCAGCGTCTTGTCGTAGTCGGTTGCACCACCAGACTGCATCTGGCTCACGTCGCCGTCCATCACCATGTGTTTTGCGTGCGTCTCACGCAGAATCTCCGCGGCACCGGCGGCGTGGTCATAGTGGGCCTGGCTGCTGAGCAGGATCTTGGTGTCAGACCATTTGAAGCCAAGCTGCTCCACACTGCGGCGGATCTGCGGCGGCGACGACGCAAGATTCGCATTGATCAGGATGTTCCCCTGCGGCGTCACCACAAGGTACGCGGCAAGGTCGCGCGAACCCACCCAGTACAGGTTGCCGGAGATGTGAAAGGGTGCCAGCGGCGTGGTCCAGTCCGCTGGGATGGCGGCCATCGCAGGCAACGAGATCCAACACAGCAGCGCAGCGCAGAGGATACGAAAGGTTTTCACTCCCGCAGTGTAGCCGCGGGACGCGACCGTGCGGTGTTGCCCACGAAGATACGTTGGCGGCTGGTGCGATCTCTACAAGACCGACATCATGGCCTTAGACTCGCAGCATGGAGCTCAGCCAGCTGGGTAGCCGCATCTGCATCATGGGTCCATCCAACGCCGGTAAATCGACGCTCGCAGATGCCATTGCACGCAAGCTCGACGCGCCGGTGATTCATCTGGATGTTCTTCATCATGTGCCCGGAACAGACTGGAAGCCGAGGGACGCCGAAGACTTCGAGCGGCTGCATGACAGTGCGATTCTAGGTTCGCGTTGGGTGATGGACGGCAACTACTCAAAGCTGCTGCCACAGCGGCTTGCACGTGCGACAGGGCTGATTCTGCTGGACATTTCAGCACCGCTCAGCCTGTTTCGCTACCTGCGCCGCAGTTGGTTCCAGCCGGTCCGCATCGGCGCGCTGCCTGGCGGCAGGGACAGCGTGAAGTGGATCATGCTGAAACACATTGCTGTCGTCTCGCCCAGGAACCGCAGGCGCTACGCTGAACTGCTGCCCACGCTCCACCTGCCTACGGTGTCCCTGTCGTCAGCGCGGCAGATTGCCGCCTGCTACACCGCGTGGGAACTACAGCTATGACCTCGCTCAACATGATGAACGATCAAGGATCAGAGTTCCATTCCGGACGATCTCGCCAAAAAACGCCTTCATGGAAACAGGAGCATCACCTCTCGTAAAAATACGCTCGAAGCAGTGTGTTGAAGGGATTTGACACAATTTGAAGCCGTTGCGTAAAGTAAACGCTCTAAACCGACGATGACCTTTGAGCAACTTGTTTACTGGGCAGCTTTCTTCATACCGGTCATTCTTTTAGTAATGACCGGTGTTATCAGAAAACTCGTAGAGGGAGTCGACTTTAAGCGTGATCACTGGTACTTGGGTATTGATCTAACGGTTTACTTTTTGGCTTCGACGCTTGTTAACTTTTTGGATGTAGCCAAAACACACCGAAGTGATGATCCTCGCGTTGCATGGACCGCAGTGCTGGTGGCAGCAGCGGTAGTAATGTTGTTCATCCAAGCAAGCATCCATCAATCGTGGATCCCAAAGCATCAGCGAAGTCTTTTGCAGAAGCTCATTCTGTGTGGCTTCGCAAACTTGTTAGGAATTTTGCTTCTATATACGTTCGTTAACTTGAAAGCAAAAGGTCTCATATGACCGGTAAGCACGTAAGACGGAAAGCCTCTTTAGGCTGGAAACACCTTGGAAACATCAGCGCTCGAGCGATCACAGCCATGATCGCGGCTCTCATCGCAGCCGTTCTGTTAGTCGCTTCTCCAGAAATTGGGATCGCGGGAGCGATTGGCGGTGTGATCGTTGGTGGTATTTCAGCGGTTTTAATCAGACCACACCACAGTTAGCGCTCTTCATCACCGACGTCAAGCGGTCATTGCCTTAATTGTTGTGAAGTGCGCAACAAGAGTGCCACAGCGTCTAGCTAGACGCTGTGGCCTAGCAGCATTGCAGACACATGGTTTCTCACGAGCACTGTCTGTCATTACCCTAGTTCAGTGTCTCCATCAGCTTGCTCAGGGTGCTGTTCAGCGCCTTGTCGGTGCGTCGCAGTTCGTCGATCTTTGCGATGGAATGCATGACGGTGGTGTGGTGCTTGCCGCCAAATTGCCGGCCGATTTCGGGCAGAGACGCTTCTGTCATCTGCTTGGCCAGGTACATGGCGATCTGGCGCGGCACCACGATCTGGCGCGAGTTGTTCTTCTGCTTCAGTTCGCTGATCTTCATGCCGAACTGCTCCGCCGTGGCGCGCTGAATGGCCTCGATGGTGATCTTGCGCACCTGCGTATCGATGAACTGCTTCAGGCACTGCTGCGTGGTGGCCAGCGTAATTTCAACGTGGTGCATGCTGCACCAGGCCATCAGCCGGATCAGTGCGCCTTCCAGTTCGCGCACGTTGGTGCGCACGTTGCTGGCGACGAACATGGCTACGTCGGTGGGCAGAACAGTCTGTTCGCTCTCTGCCTTTTTCTGCAGAATGGCGACCTTTGTTTCAAGATCCGGTGGTTGAATGTCGGCGATCAAACCCCATTCAAAGCGCGAACGCAGACGGTCTTCAAAACCTGCCAGTTCTTTTGGAGGCCGGTCGCTGGCGATGACAATCTGCTTCATGCTTTCGTGCAGCGCGTTAAAGGTATGGAAGAACTCTTCCTGCGTACGCTCTTTGCCCGCGAGGAACTGGATGTCGTCGATCAGCAGGACATCGACGGTGCGGAAGCGGTCGCGAAAGCCCGTCATGCGGTCGTAGCGCACGCTGTTGATCATCTCGTTGGTGAACTTCTCACCAGAGACGTACATGATGCTGGCATGCGGGTTGCGGCGCTTCACCTCGTGGCCGATGGCCTGCATCAGGTGGGTCTTGCCCATGCCCACGCCGCCGTACAGAAACAGCGGATTGTAGGCCTTGGACGGGCGTTCTGCCACGGCCTGCGAGGCAGCGTGGGCAAACTGGTTGCCGCTGCCGATGACGAAGTTCTCAAACAGGTAGCGCGAGTTCAGTTGTGCTGCGGTATTCCAGTCGAAGCGCGCCTGCTCTGTAGTGGGTGCGGGCGGCGGTGGCAGCGGACGATTGCTGTTGGGCGCAAGGGTCGATGCGGGCTGCCGGGCGGCGTTTTGCGGCGCGTTCGGAGAATGAGAGGGTACCGGTGCAAACCCGCCGTCTTCGCGAGTTTTCGGTGCGGAAGGATCGTCTTCCGCGGTGACGAAACGAACCTCGTCCACCTCAAGTTCCTGCTGATCGATGGCTTCCTGAATCAGGTCCGCGTAGCGGTCGCCGATGTGCTGAAACTGTGCAGAGGGAATGCGAACAAACAGCGTGCGTCCACTGCTGTGGGAGAAGCGCGTGGGCTTCAGCCAGGTGTGGAATGACTGCCGGTTGATTTTCATTTCCAGCGCGCCCAGAATGCGCGTCCAGGCGTTTTGCATGGGCAATACCGTTGAGACCGTCGGAGCAAAAGACATCAGCATGTTCCCTTGTGTCGCAGGCAACAAGCGCCGGCAACATCACTGTGGCCCGCTGCAGTGGAGATGCGGGCCGAGCAAAAATGAAGACAAGGAGATCCTCACTACGCGAGGGAGAGATCGTGTAGGGGACTCTTCAATATCTGTTGAAGACCGTCGAAAGTGCCGTGGCAGAAGCGATCGGTAAGCGTTGCAATCGGGGCTGGAACCACTCGTTCCCGAGCCGGGGAACGGGTAGGAACGAACCTGATGGTAGCACGCAGAGCGAGTCGTCCTGCGGCGGGAAAATGCCAATTCTTCTTCGCGGAAACACACTTGCACCAAAGGTGGTGAAGGTCTTCCCGTCTTGCGTGACGCCTGGTCACAGACTCCAAATATCGCTTGCGTGCAGACGAATCTATGATGTACCGCTGCATGGTGTCGCCATCGCCGCGAAGCGTAAGCAAGATTGTCGACCGCTCTGCGTTTGCGCGTGAAAACCCTTGTTAACACTGAACCCAAAGGGTTCTGCGGTAACGAAAGACTCGTTACCGCAGAACAACCCTGGCAGGGCGTACGTTACTACTTTGCGGGCAGAACGATCACCTGTACCGACAGCGGAGGTACCGTGTGGCGGGCCATGTCTCCTGCACGCACCGTGCTCTTGACGGGCACAATTCTGCGTGGATCGGTGATGCTGTTGGTCTCTGCGCGCGTGTTGCCGTGCAGGGTGTAAATGGTGCTGCTGCCGCCCGCCTTTGCACCGTTTACACGCACGTCCAGCACCTGGCTTTCCGTAGATGCGTTCACCAGCTTCACGTACAGCAAACCTGCTGCGGGATCACGTGTTACCGAGGTGAAGAAGCGTGTATTTGCGCCCGTCAGGGTGGTGGTGGACACCTCGGTCCCGAGGAACTCTGCAAACAGCGCCTGCGCGTAGTAGCCTGGCGAGCCGTAGGTGCTGGACGTGTTGTAGCCGACCAGGTCGCTCTCCCACTGCATGCCGCCCGGATTCACGTTGACCAGCATGGGCGCGTATGCCGACAGCACGATCAGGTCGCTGTTGCGCTCCATGGACGTCATGAAGGCGGCGTCACCCAGTGCTGCGCCCATGTTGGTGGTGGGTGCGCCCTCACGCGTGGCCCACTCGCCGACAAAAATCTTCGGGCCGGTGCGGGGCATATCGTCGTACTTGTGCAGCATGTCGAAGAACTCTTCCGCACGCTTGTAGTAGTGATCATCCACCACGTCGGGTACGGTGCGCTTTAGCGGTTTGGTGGCGATCACCTGCAGGCTGGGATACTTCGCCTTAATGGCACGGTTGAACTGCGCGAAGCGACCCTCGTAGCTGCCGCTCTTGTCGAACTCGTCCTCGTTCCCCACCTCGACGTAGTGGAGCGGGAACGGGTTTGGATGGCCCAGCTTGGCGCGGACGGCACCCCACTTGGTGTCCGGACCGCCTGTGACAAACTCGAGCTCATCCATGGCATCGTCGACATACGGTGTCAGCGCCGGGCCGGGGTGGATGTAGTCGCCCTTTAGGGAATAGCCCGCGTACACGGCCAGCACCGGCTCAATGTTCAGGTCTTCGGTCCACTCCAGAAACTCCAGCAGGCCAAGGCCGTCGCTGGACTGGTAGCTCCACGTGCCGCGGTGTGTCGGCCGATCGGCAAGCGGCCCCAGGGTGTTTTTCCAGTCGAAGCGCTCGTCGATCTGGTCGCCCTCGAGGTAGTTGCCGCCAGGCATGCGCAGGAACTTCGGGTGCAGGCCGGCCATCATCTGCATCAGGTCGGTGCGATTGCCATTGGCGCGGTTCTTGTAGGTGGGCGGGAACAGCGAGACCAGGTCGATCCAGACCTTGCCCGTCTGCGGAAAGCTCAGCAGCAGGTGGTTGGTGACGGACGCGGGGGTGCTGCCGGTGTGCAGGGTAAAGGTGTACTGCTTCCACTCCGTGGATAGGCCGGACACGGTGGCTGTGGCGGCCGACTTGCCAGAGTTGTCATTGACCAGCGAAACGCCAATGTTGCCGCCGTTCTCCGCGCGAGCGTACAGTGACCCGGTGTAGGTGGTGTTGGGCTGCACGTTCATGCCCCACCAGCCCTCGTTGCGCACGCCTGCCGGGTTCTTTGCGTCAGCCTGGGTCACGTCGATCAGCATGCTGCCGGGCAGTGCTGCCGTGGGGCCGGTGTCGCCGTCGTAGGTGGCCTTGGCCTGCGCGTTCCCGGCGTTCTCCACGTTCCAATGACCAATGCCCGCCCAGCCGCGGTCGGTAAAGGTGCGGTTACGGACCATCTCTGCGTACAGGCCGCCGTCGTAGGAGTAGTTGATCTCTTCGGTCATCAGGCCGTACAGCATGGGGCTGACGGCGTGCAGGGGTTTGTCGGCCTGAATGGTCAGGGTGGCGGTAGGGACTTGGGCAACGGCCTGTAGCATGGCAACAGTGCAGGCGACGGCAAGGGCAGTGGAGCAAATACGTGGCAAGGCAGGTCTCCCAAAGGCAAAAAACTCGGTCGGGGAAATACTACAGCTTGTGAACTATGTCATGTCGCGCCGCGGGTACGCGCTGGAAGAGTGCTCGCGAGCGGAGCGTGGTTTAGAGGCGCAGGCCATAAAGTGAGCAACCGGGTGGCGCCCGCGCCCTATGCCGCGCAAGGTTCTTCTGTGCCTGGGATCGCGGCGGCATCTGGCCGGCCCTTCCGCTGCTGTGGAATATGCGGTACGATAAGGCGTTGTCCGCCGATGCGCCGCGCTGAACCTTCAGCCGCGATGCGGTGGCCGGCTGGGATTACCACCCGCCGCATGGACACCCAATTTACATCTCAGCGGTTTTTACCTGAGAGCAGGAGAACAGTTCCATGCCGAAGCGCACATTTCAGCCCAACCGTCGCCACCGCGCGAAGACACACGGATTTTTGACCCGCATGAAGACCAAGGCCGGTCAGAACGTCCTGAATCGCCGCCGCGCCAAGGGCCGCCACAAGATCGCCGTCTCCGCAGGCTTCCGCGACTAGTTTCACTGCGCGGGCCAGGCCTGTGCCACAGATCAAAGGGCGCGCTGCCGACGCAGTCGCGCCTTTTTTCGTTGCCGCAAGCCGCCGCCCGCGTGCAGGTCCGCGCCTCTGTAACGATTTCGGACGGACTCGTGACGGAAACCAAATCGAACCTGGACAAAATACCGTTTCCTAAGCTTCGGCTGCGCAGGCACGCGGACTACCAGCGTGCCTACGAGGCTACGCGCAAACAGCACGCCCGCGAGATGAGTTTCTTCTTCGCCCGGCGCGACCGCATGGCTGCACGGCGGCTCCATCCGGATGAGTCGCTGAAGCAGGCCGCGAGTGGACCACGCATCGGTCTGACTGTCGGCAAGGTGATGGGTAAGGCGCACGACCGCAACCGCATCAAGCGCCGCCTGCGTGCGGCTTTGGCGATGCACGCGGGAGAACTCGCGGGGCTGCCGGTCGACGTGATTCTTCATCCCCGGCGAAGCGTCCTGCTCTTGGAATGGGACAAGCTGCAGCGCGAGGTGCACACGGTCTTCCGCACTGTGCGCAAGGCCTTCAACGCTCCCCCCGGTCCTGGGGCACCACGGGTGACGCCGAGTTCCGCGGCACAGTCGAAGCCCCCCGCACAGCCAAAAGCCAAGTCAGAAAAGCTTGGCAGGAACTCCGCGAAGCAAGCTTCCGCAATCCCTTCGGCCCAGTGAACCCGTTTACGCGTGGAGCGTTCCTGCTGTATCGACATGTGCTGTCACCGCTGTTGCACAGTACCGGCGTCAGCAGTTGCCGTTTTCAACC
Source organism: Janthinobacterium lividum (assembly GCA_050954745.1). Classification (GTDB taxonomy): domain Bacteria; phylum Acidobacteriota; class Terriglobia; order Terriglobales; family Acidobacteriaceae; genus Terriglobus. The sequence continues at coordinate 126,190 of JBPBQP010000036.1, forward strand.
CACCTGTTCGGAGTATGCAGAGGTTGCTGTTGCGCGGTTCGGCCCGTGGCGTGGCGGCTGGCTGGTGCTCCGCCGCATCGGGCGCTGCCACCCGTTCAGCCGAGGTGGGCTGGACCAGGTTCCCTTGCTGACGACCGATGAACAGCAGTAATCAGGAGCAACAGAAAGGCGGCCTGCAATGCAGGCCGCCTTTTTCTGTGTGCAGCAGCTGCGGCTAGAACTCGTACTTGAGTGCCAGCTGCACCAGCCGTGGCTGGTACGACAGTTGGGTTGCGGTCAGTGCGCCGAAGGTGGACGGCGTGGTTACGCCCGTGGATGGGTTGGCGAAGTTGGTCTGGTTGGCCACGTTGAACGCTTCCGCGCGGAATTGGAAGTGGGTCTCGTGCCATGCGGGAAAGTCTTTGAAGGCAGACATATCCCAATGGCGAAAGTGCGGTCCGTGGTACAGGTTGCGACGCTCGTTGCCAATGGTGCCAAGGGCCTGTGGCGCAAAGGCAACTGCGCCGCGGTTAGGGTCGGTGTTGCCGTTGAAGAACTGCAGTGCGCCGGAGGTGTTGCCGGCGCCAGGCTGGATATTCGCGAAGGGATTGCTCAGAACGTTCAAACGATCGGCCGAGCCGTTGGGGCTGGTGCCGCTGATGTTGGAAGCGTTCAGGATGGTGAACGGCAGGCCGGTGGACCACAGGTTCAGCACGTTCAGGTGCCAGCCAGACTCCACCGCACGGCGCAGGCCATGTGTGCCTTTGCCGAAGGGCAGGATGTAGTTGCCCGTCACGACCACGCGGTTGCGTGTATCGAGATCGCCGTTGCCGTAGTCGTCGTAGTTCTGCGTTGCCAGTACCTGGCCCACGCCGTTGCCGCTCTGGCCGTTGATGTTTGGGGCGTTGTCCATCAGGTGCGCCCAGGTCGTGTTCACATTGAAACCAAGACCGTTGGAAAAGCGACGGTCAAACGATGCCTGCAGCGAATGGTAGGAAGAAGCACCGGTGCTCGAAGTCTGCTGAATCGTGGTGACGTTCGGCAACTGCGCTGCAAAGCGGCGGAGGGTCTGGCTGCCGGACGCGTTAGCGGGTGCGCGGTTGATGTCGAAGCCCGTGGAGAGTTTGCGGCCCAGCGCGCCAACGTAGGACACGGTCAGCGCGTTGCCGTGAAAGTCTTTCTGCACCGTCAGGTTGAACTGCTCCAGGTAGCCCGAACCGAAGTTCTTGTCGATGGCTGCCGGAATGGATCCGACGATGCCCGCGCCAGCAGAGCCCGGTGTCTGGTTTGGCAGGGGCAGCCCCTGGCGGAAGCGGGTGTAGTTGGGATTGCAGCCGCTGGTGGCCAGTGCAGACTGCACGGACGAGCAGTTGCCGTAGATGGATATGTTCGGCGTGTTCTTCAGGTTGGTGGGTGACTGGTAGTTGCTGGCAAAGAAGGCCAGCCCAAAGCCACCACGGATGACGAGGCTGGGCGCAGGGTTATACGCAAAGCCGAAGCGGGGTGCCAGATTGCTGTAGTCGGTCTTGACGCCTGCTGTGCGGCTTACGCCATTGACCCCGGCCTGCAGGATGGTCGCAGTTGCCGGATCGAAGTTTGAGATGTGGTTATTTTTCTCGGTGAAGGGTGTGTACACGTCATACCGAATGCCCAGGTTCAAGGTCAGGTTCGGTGACACGTGCCAGTCGTCCTGCAGGTATACGCTGGGTTCCCACGTTTGGTAGTAGGGCGTGAACAGGTTCACGTTCCGCGTCGCTGCCGAGAAGATGCCTTCCAACAGGCCGGGTGCGCCGGTGCGGAAGGTCCATGCGCCTTCGCCGTTGTTGTCCTGCTGGTTGCGGGCAATGCGGCGGATCAGGTTGGCACCCATGCGGAAGCTCTGGTTGCCGCGGCTGTAGATCACATTGCCGTTCACCTGGTAGGTGTTGTCCTTGTTGAACAGCGGCACAAAGTTACCGCCATTGCCCAGGCCGGTCAGGCCGGTGGGTAGCGCCAGGGCCAGGCCGCTGGTGGAATCGCTCACGTTCAGGTTAGGCTGGCCCAGCTTGGTGTTGGGATTTACCTGGTAGTTCAGCGGGTTCGATCCGCCATTGATAAAGGTGTAGGAAGCACCCAGGTTCATCAGCAGGTTCGGCGTAAAGGTGTGCGTGTAGATCAGCGCGGCGTTGCGTGCAATCTGCGGCGACGTGCCGAAGCCGTTGCCCGTCTGCGGATCGATCGCGAAGCCATTCGCGTTGGAGATGGGCAGAGCACCCGGCGAGATCGTATAGACGTCGTTGACGATGTACTTCGCGAACAGGAAATTGCTGGGGTTGAAGTGGTAGTCCACACGCACGTCGTACGTCACGGAATACTGCTCGTTGTTGCGGACGTTGACGTAGCCGTTGGTGCCCACGTTCGGCGCGGGATACAGCTTGAAGTAGGCAAGGCCAATGGGGTCGATGAAGCCAGCAGGAATCTTGTTACCGGGTACGGGGGTGCGCAGATATTGCGAAGTTCCGGTGTAGCCATTTACGCCCGTAATGTGGGTTGGGTCCGGATCGTAAACGCAGCCGGTGGTCTGGTTCTGCGTGGGGTCGGTGACCGTAGGCGCAATCGTGGCACAAGCAGGCGCATTCAGCGAGAAGTCGCCGGGGTTCTGCTGCTGTGCAAGCGTTGGTACGGTCAATTGATTAGGCAGGCTGCCACGGATGAGCCGGAAAAACTCCGCATCGCCATAGAAGAAGGCCTTGTCCTTGAAAATGGGGCCGCCCAGGCTGCCGCCAAACTGGTTCTGCCGCAGACGAGGCTTGGCGCGTCCGGCGCCGTACTGGTAGGCAAAGGCGTTCAGCTTGTCATTGCGGAAGAACTCGTACAGGGTGCCGTGAAAGTTGTTCGTACCGCTCTTTGTGATGACGTTGATCAGCGCGCCGCCCGCGCGTCCACCATCTGCGGAAAATGAATTGGTAAGAATCCTGACTTCCTGGATGGAGTCGATCGCGGGACGAACGCCGATGGTGCCGATCACGCGCTCATTATTGTCCAGGCCGTCCACCAGCTGGTCGTTCAGCACTTCGGACTGGCCGTTGATGGAAACCGACGAGGTGGGCCGACGATCGTCCGGGCGGGTACCGCTGCTGATGCTGTTGGGCGCGCCCTCGGTGGCGCCGGGAATGATCTGGGCCAGGTTGATGAAGTTACGGCCGTTCAGCGGCAGGTCCTGCACGGCGCGCTGGGTCACGTTGCTGCCGATGGAGGACGCGTCGGTCTGCAGAACGGGCGCCGCGGCCGTGATCTCGATGGTCTCATTGCTGCCGCCCACCGTCAGGGTGGCGTCGGTACGGCGGCGGTCGCCTGCCGAAAGCTGGATGTTGTTGAGCACAGCACTTTGAAAGCCGGGTACCTTTACCGTCACGCTATAGGTGCCGGGATTCAGGTTCGGGGCGGTGTAGGCACCTGACTCGCTGGTCTTCAGCACGCTGGAAATATTGGTCGCGGTGTTGGTAACGGTCACATCCGCATTGGGAATGGATGCGCCGGAAGGATCCGTGACCGACCCAAGGATGGTGCCGGTCGTGTCCTGCGCCGAGCAGGCTCCGAAGCCAGCAAACAGGAGCAACAGCAGCAGTGACAGCGCCCTGCCTGCCTGCCTGGAAGTTACGAAAAGGGCGTTGATGGATTGACGAAGGAGGTGCCGGGTAAACATTGGCGACGCCTCTTCTGGAGCTGCTCTACGGTTTCCCATGGTTCAATGGCCTCAAAGTGCTGCTGGTAGAAGTGCCGAATACTAGCAGCCAAAGGCATAAAATGTCGTTTGTTTTAATACAGAAAAATCCGTTAGGGAGATGCAGTCAGAAAGGATGACCGCAAAGGCGGAACGATCGGGTTTACGTGCGCGGAACGCGGCTCCTGGTGGCGGATACGACAAAGGCCTGCATCAGCGGATTCATGCGGGCGGGCGACCATGCCATGACCAGGTCGATGAAGGCACCGGCACCCGCCAGAGGAACGAAGGTGATCTCTTTTGAAGCGAGAAATCGGGACCCCTCGGGAATGATCGAGACCCCCTCGCCAGCCTCGACCAGCGCCAGCACACCGGACGACACGGATGCGGTAGCGGCAATGTTCGGCGAAAAGCCAGCCTCATTGCAGAACGAGATGACCTTGTCGAACACCACCGGGGACCCGCTTCGTTCGACCATGACGAATCGCTCCTTTTGAAGGGACCGAACGTCGACCTGACGCTGCCGCGCGGCAGGATGGTCTTTGGTCAGCACGGCATAGAGCGGCTCGGTATACACGTGTTTGTAGCTCAATTGGTCGTGCAGGTGGGCCGGCAGCGGACGCGTAAATGCGATGTCGATGTCGCCACGCAACAGTGCTTCCACCTGCCGGACCGGCGTCATTTCCACCAGCGATACGTGCACATCGACGTGCATTTTGCGAAACGCGCGAATCACGGCAGGAAAGAAGCTACCGTTACCACCAACGAAAAACCGATGGTCAGGTTCCCGATCTCGCCGCGCAATGACTGCTGCACCGCCTGCACGGTACGCTCTGCCGCCTGCAGGGTGGCCCGCGCACCCGTCAGGAAGACTTCACCCTGGGCGGTCAGGCGGATCTGCCGGTGGGTTCTGTCAATCAACGCGGTACCTACCTCGTCCTCCAAATCGCGCATTTGCTCGCTAATGGCGGATTGTGACACATTCAGGCTCCTGGCAGCCTTGCCGAAGCCGCCGGTGGTGGCGACGGTTACGAAATAGGTTAGGTGCCTTAACTCCATGGGTAAGTGTAGCTCTGGCAAAACATCGGCAAAACCGATAGGAAGGAACGGAACTAGCTGTGGTTCAAAAGGTACCCTTTCAAGGTCTAATGGGTCGAACGGCTTTTCCGATGGACGGCCGTCCGGAGGCTCATCACCATGTGGCTTGTGAAGATCGCACTGAACCGTCCCTACACGTTCATCGTGCTTGCTTTGCTGATTCTGTTGCTGAGCCCGGTCATGATTCTTCGTACGCCGACCGATATTTTTCCAAACATCAACATTCCCGTGGTGGCCGTGGCCTGGCAGTACACCGGTCTGAATGCGGAAGAAATTGAAGGCCGGCTGACCACGCCGTACGAAAAGGCGTTGACCACGCTGGTCGACAACATCCAGCACACAGAGTCGACGAGCTATAACGGCGTTTCTGTGGTGAAGATCTTCCTGCAGCCCACGGCTAGCCTGGACACGGCCAATGCGCAGATTACCGCCGCTTCCCAGTACCTGATCCGGCAGTTGCCACCGGGTATCTTGCCGCCTGAAATCATCAATTTCTCTGCCAGCAGCGTGCCCATTCTGCAGCTTGGCGTCAGCGGCAACGGCCTGAACGAGCAGCAGCTTTCTGACCTTGCGACCAACGTCGTTCGGCCCGCGCTGGTAACGGTGCCGGGCGCGGTTCTGCCGCAGCCGTATGGCGGCAAACAGGCGCAGATTTCCGTAAACATGGACCAGGCCAAGATGCAGTCCAAGGGCATTGCGCCCGGCGACCTGCTGAATGCCATGACCGCGCAGAACGTGGTCATGCCGTCGGGCACGGCGAAAATCGGTCAGAGTGAGTACGACGTTCGCACAAATGCCGCGCCCAGAACGCTGGACGAGTTGAGTATGCTGCCCATCAAGCTGGTAAATGGCGCCATGGTTTACGTGCGCGACGTAGCCACAGTCAGCGACGGTGCCGGGTTCCAGACGAACGTGGTGCGGCAGGACGGCAACCGCGGCGTTCTGCTCAGCGTGTTGAAGAACGGAAACGCGTCCACGCTGGACGTGGTCACGGGCATTCGCAAGCTGCTGCCGGGGGTCCTGCAACTGGCACCGGCAAACCTGCACGTCACACCGCTCAGCGATCAAAGTGTCTTTGTGCGCGCGGCTGTGTCGGGCGTCATTCGCGAGGCTATTATTGCGGCCACGCTCACGGGCATCATGATCCTGCTGTTCCTGGGCAGCTGGCGATCCACGCTGATCATTGCGGTGTCGATTCCGCTTTCCATCCTGTCGTCGGTGCTGGTGCTCAGTTTCATTGGCGAGACGATCAACACCATGACGCTCGGTGGCCTGGCGCTTGCCGTCGGTATCCTGGTCGACGACGCCACGGTGACGCTGGAAAATATCGAGCGCTACCTGGAAGAAGGCTATCCACTGCTGGACGCCATCATGGACGGTGCGGCGCAGATCGCGGTTCCGGCGCTGGTTTCGACGCTGTGCATCTGCATCGTGTTCCTGCCCATGTTCTTTCTGAACGGCGTGGCGCGGTACCTGTTTGCACCGCTGGCCGAGGCTGTGATCTTTGCCATGATCGCCTCGTACATCCTGTCGCGTACCCTGGTTCCCACGCTGGCCATGTACCTTCTGCGCCACAAGAACACGGCGCCGTCACGCAACCCCCTTGTCAACCTGCAGCGTGGGTTTGAGCGCGGATTTGAGCGCGTGCGTGCTGGCTACGAGGTGCTGCTGCGGCGTCTTGTGTTCCGCCGCAAGCTGTTCATTCCTGTCTTCCTGTTGCTGTGCCTGTCGGCCGGCGTGCTGATCCCGTTCCTTGGCCAGGACTTCTTCCCGGCAACGGATTCGGGTGAATTTATCCTGCATGTACGCGCCGCAACCGGCACGCGCATTGAAGAAACCGCACGACTCGCGGACCTGGTCGAAGGAACGATTCGGCAGACCATTCCACCGGCCGAGATCGACAACGTGCTGGACAACCTGGGCCTGCCCTACAGCCCCATGAACACCATGCACCTGACCAACGGCATCATCGGGTCGTCGGGCGGCGACATCATGGTGACGCTGAAGGAAGACCACCACCCCACCGCAGAGTATGTGCGCCAACTGCGCGAACAGCTGCCAAAGCAGTTCCCAGGCACGACGTTCTACTTCCTGCCGGCAGACATCACTACGCAGATCCTCAACTTTGGCTTGCCCGCACCGATCGATGTGCAGATTGTCAGCAGCGACATGCAGGGCAGCTACAAGCAGGCGGCTGACATGCTGGCAAAGCTGCGCACCGTGCCGGGCCTGACTGACCTGCGCATCCAGCAGCCGCTCGACTATCCCACGCTGGAAGTTGCGGTGGAGCGCACCAAGGCAGAGCAGGGTGGCTACACCACGCGCGACGTTGCGCAGAGCATGCTGAACAGCCTGAGCGGTTCATTCCAGATCACGCCCATGTTCTTCCTGAACTGGAAGAACGGCGTGAATTACAGCCTGGTGGCGCAGACGCCACAGTACCGCATGAACTCCCTGCAGGACGTGCAGAACATCCCGATCAACTCCGCCATGGCAGCGCCCCGTTCGACACCCGAGCTGCTGAACGACCTGGCCTCGTTCCATCGCGGGCACGAGGCTGCGATTGTGTCGCACTACAACATTCGTCGCGTCATCGACATTTACGGCGCGGTGCAGGGGCGTGACCTGGGTGCGGTGGCGCGCGACGTAGATCGCATTGTGGGTGCGCAGCAAAAGGGCATGCCGCGCGGCATGACGGCAACGGTGCGTGGACAGGCAGAGACCATGCGGACGTCCTACGTGGCCCTGCTGGGTGGCCTGGCCTTTGCCATTCTGCTGGTGTACGCGTTGATTGTGGTCAACTTCCAGTCGTGGCTTGATCCGTTCATCATCATTACGGCGCTACCGGCAGCGCTTGGTGGCATTGTGCTCTTCCTGTTCCTGACGCACACCACGCTGAGCGTTCCGGCGCTGATGGGTGCCATTATGTGCATGGGCGTGGCCACTGCAAACAGCATCCTGGTGGTTTCGTTTGCGAAGGGCCGGTTTGAGGAACATGGCGATGCCATCCTGTCTTCTATAGAGGCAGGCGCAACGCGCTTTCGCCCCGTGGTCATGACGGCGCTGGCCATGATCATCGGCATGGTGCCCATGGCGCTTGGCATGGGCGACGGTGGTGAGCAGAATGCGCCGCTGGGCCGCGCCGTGATTGGAGGCCTGCTGTGCGCCACCATGGCGACGCTGGTCTTTGTGCCCACGGTATTTGCCCTGCTGCATAGCGGCGGCAAACCAAAGCCCCGGTCTGAAGAAGCATCCGCACACACGCAGGAGGCGGCACATGCCTGAGCCACTGCAGTCATCGAATTCGTACCGCGAGGAGCTCGCTTTGAACCAGCCGGAAAAGAACCAGCCGCCACAAAACTACCTCGAGGAACGTAACTACGACGAAACACACCCTGGCAACCTGCAGGCGCCGGTCATGCAGGCGACGGTCGCCGGTGGACCGGAGCAGCAGGAGAGGCCGAACAGTGCCGCGGCAGTCCCGGCTGACACTGGCTCCGGGCTGGGTCGCGGCCCCGTCCTGCTGGTGGCCGTGGTGGCCATTTTGTTACTCATCGCGATTGTCTTTGGCCTGCTGCGCCGCGCGTCGAGCGAACGGGCGCTGCGTGCGTCCACCAATGCTGCCGCCGTGCCGAATGTGCAGGTAACGCACGCCACCGGCGGCGCGGCCGCGCAGGAGATTCGGCTGCCCGCAGACACGCAGTCTTTCCTCGACACCGCCATCTACAGCCGCACCAATGGCTACCTGCTGAAGTGGTACGCCGACATCGGTACCAACGTGCGTAAAGGCCAGCTGCTGGCCGTGGTGCAAACGCCTGAAGTCGACCAGCAGGTACAGCAGGCGGAGGCCAATGTGGGCACCGCCGAAGCGAACCAGAAGCTGGCCGAAACCACCAACGAGCGCTGGAAGGGACTGCTGGCGAAGAACGCTGTCAGCCGGCAGGAGGCGGATCAGACCGCGTCTGACCTGCTGGTAAAGCAATCGGCGCTACTGGCTGCCGGGGCAAATCTGCGGCGGCTGCAGCAGCTGCAATCCTTTGAACGTATCTACGCGCCCTTTGCCGGCGTCATCAGCGCGCGCAATGTGGATGTGGGTTCGCTGGTCCAGGCGGGCGACAGCAACGCGCCACACTCTGAGCTGTTCCATCTGAATTCGGTCGGTACCCTGCGCATGTTTGTGCCTGTGCCCGAGGTCTATGTGCGTGCCGTTCACGATGGGGAGCATGTCAAGGTCACTTCTGATGCCTTCCCCGGCGAGACCTTTGAGGGCACCATCGCGCGCAATGCCACGGCGATCGACAGCGCCTCACGCACCCTGCGGGTAGAGGTGGATGTGCCGAACCTCTCGCATCGCCTGCTGCCGGGCCAGTACACCTTTGTGCATCTGCCGGTGCCGGCTGCGGTGGCATCGCTCACGCTGCCGTCGAACACCATCCTGTTCCGTTCCGAAGGCCTGCGCGTCGGCCTGGTGCAGAACGGCCATGTGCACCTGCAGTCCATCTCCATCGGTCATGACTACGGCGCGACGGTTGAGGTTACGGCGGGACTGCATCCCTCGGATGCGGTCATCCTCAATCCGTCTGACTCGCTGGCCGAAGGCGCACCGGTAAATGTGGAGGGTCGCTGATGACTCATCGCAGATCTGCCCTGCCGGTCGCGGCCCTGCTTACCCTGTTGGCAGTTACAGGCTGCAAGGTGGGGCCGAATTACAAGACGCCGTCTGCTGTTCTGGCGCCGACCATGCCGAACACTTTCAAGGAAGCAGCGCCACCCGGATTCATGGGCTGGAAAGTCGGTGAGCCGTCTGACGCCAAGCTGAAAGGTGATTGGTGGACTGACTTCAACGACTCGCAGCTAAACGAGTTGGAGCCGCAGGTCAGCGCGGCCAACCAGACGCTGGCGTCAGCAGAGGCAAACTTTCGATCGGCGCGAACGCAGATCCAGTACCAGAGATCGTTCCAGGCACCGACGGTCAGCACTGCGCCTTCGCCCGGGTTTGTGCGTTACTCCGTCAACCAGCCTTACTTCAACCAGGCGCTGACCCGCAACGGTGTGGGCGACCTGACCCTGCCGTTCGATCTGACCTACGAGGTGGATCTGTGGGGCCGCATTCGCCGCGAGATCGCACAGGCCCGTGCAAACACGCAACAGGCCGACGCCGACCTGGAAAACGCACGCCTCAGCCTGCAGGCGGAGCTCGCCACCGACTACTTCGACCTGCGCAGCGCCGACGCGCAGGAGACGCTGCTCGACAGCACCATCAAGATCTACGAGCAGGCGCTGCAGCTGGTGCAGGACCGGTACGACGGCGGCGTGGCGCCCCTGTCAGACGTCACGCAGTCGCGCACGCAGCTGCAGCAGGCGCGCGTGCAGCGAACGGATCTGGAGCAGCAGCGTGCGCAGTATGAACATGCCATCGCCGTTCTGGTTGGCAGGCCGCCCTCCGCCGTCACCATCGCGCCCACGTCGCAGCGGCTCAAAGCGCCAGACCTGCCGAACATCCCCGGTGTACTGCCTGCCACGCTGTTGGAACGGCGGCCGGACATTGCCTCGCAGGAACGTCGCATGGCCGCAGCCAATGAAAGTATCGGCATCGCGCAGGCGGCCTACTATCCCACGTTCTCGCTGAACCTGCAGGCAGGCGTTACCGGCACCAGCATCCTAAACATTTTTAGCTGGCCCAGCCGCTTCTTTGCGGTCGGCCCCTCGTTCAATGAAACGCTGTTCGACCACGGCCGGCGAGCTTCCGTAAAGGCGAACGCCATCGCACAGTATGACGAGACGGTGGCGGACTACCGGCAGACCACGCTCGAAGCCTTTCAGCAGGTGGAAGACAACCTGGCGGCGCTGCGCGTGCTGAGCACAGAGGCCGAACAGCAGCGTGCCACCACTGCGTCGGCCCAGCAGTCGGTTGACCTGTTCAACATTCGCTACCAGGGCGGCGTCGATACCTACCTGCAGGTAGTCACCTATCAAACCGCGCTGCTCAACAACCAGCGCAACGAGATCCAGCTGATGCAGCGTCGGCTGGATGCCACGGTGCTGTTGATCAAAGCCATTGGCGGCGGGTGGGATCGTTCTCAGCTGAAAAGCTAGCCTCCAGGGTGAGTAGTCTGCGGCTCGGTACACAAGGGCCGCAGCTTCGGGGGACATGGCTTCAGCCATGCCGCCCTGGCGCTCGACAGAACCGGGCTTTAGTCCCCCGAAGGTCTGATGTGCGCGGTGAGCAGTTGACTCTACCCGGCAGCATTGCGGGGTCTCGGGTCCACTCACTTACCGCAGGTAAACTGGTGCGGACCCATGCAGGAGTTTTCTACCGCACATGCAGACCAAAACCGCACCTACCGTCTCCCCGGCCACCCTGCCGAACCCGCCCCTGACGACGAACAAGCACCTGATTCGATGGGTCGAGAAGACGGCGGAACTGTGCCAGCCCGCGCGCATCCATTGGCTTGACGGCTCAGACGAAGAGAATGCGGCGCTGTGTGCGGGGCTGGTAGAAGGCGGAACGTTTCAGACGTTGGACCCGGTCAAGTGGCCCGGCTGTTTTTACGCTCGGTCCAGCCCGAACGACGTGGCGCGCGTGGAAGACCGCACCTACATCTGCTCACTCTCAAAAGATGGCGCGGGACCCACCAATAACTGGGAAGACCCATTCGTCATGCGGCGCAAGCTGAAGACGCTGTTCAAGGGCTGCATGCGCGGTCGGACGATGTACGTCATGCCGTTCAGCATGGGGCCGGTCGGCTCGCCCATGTCCCAGATTGGTGTGCAGTTGACTGACTCCGCGTATGCCGTGGTGAACATGCGCATCATGGCCCGCATCGGCCTGCCGGTCTACGCGGAAATCGATAAGGATTACAAGCGTGTGGTGCCGTGTGTCCACTCCGTTGGCGCGCCGCTGCTGCCGGGCCAGCAGGATGTGCCATGGCCGCAAAACGATACCAAGTACATCGTCCACTACCCGGAGACCCGCGAAATCTGGAGCTATGGCTCGGGCTACGGCGGCAACGCCCTGCTGGGTAAAAAGTGCTTCGCGTTGCGCATCGCCAGCAACATCGCGCGCGACGAAGGCTGGATGGCCGAGCATATGTTGATCGTCGGCGTGGAATCGCCTGCGGACGCGCAGGGCAACACCGAAAAGACCTACGTTGCCGCGGCCTTTCCCTCCGCCTGCGGCAAAACCAACTTCGCCATGCTGATTCCTCCCGCAGGCTTCGATGGCTGGAAGGTGTGGACGGTGGGCGACGACATCGCATGGATCAAGCCCGACGCGACCGGCCAGCTGCGCGCCATCAACCCTGAGACGGGCTTCTTTGGCGTCGCGCCCGGCACCAGTGACAAGACCAATCCAAACGCCATGGCGACGCTGCGCAGCAACAGCATCTTCACCAATGTCGCGCTGGTCACCGAGGGCGGCGTGCCCAACGGTGACATCTGGTGGGAGGGCATGACGGACCAGCCACCCGCAGAGGCGCTGGACTGGCGCGGCAACGCGTGGACTCCGGCCAGCAAGACACCCGCAGCGCACCCCAACGGTCGCTTTACCGCACCGGCAAAGCAGTGCCCGACGATTGACCCCAGCTGGGAAGATCCGAACGGCGTGCTCATCTCGGCCATCGTCTTCGGCGGTCGTCGTGCGACCACCATGCCGCTGGTCTACCAGGCGTTTAACTGGAGCAGCGGTGTCTACGTGGGCGCGACCATGGGTTCCGAGCAAACCGCGGCAGCGGGCGGCGCGGTGGGCGTCGTCCGTCGAGACCCAATGGCCATGCTGCCCTTCTGCGGCTACCACATGGGGGACTACTTCCGGCACTGGTTGCGCATGCAGCGCGACCTGTCCACCACGCCGCGTATCTTCCACGTCAACTGGTTTCGCAAGGGTGCCGATGGCAAGTTTCTATGGCCCGGTTTTGGAGAAAACATGCGCGTGCTGCGCTGGATCGTCGACCGCTGCCAGGGCCGCGTTCGTGGGCAGGAAAGCCCCATCGGGTGGACACCGAAGTACAGTGACATGGTGTGGGAAGGGCTCGACTTTTCCGAACAGCAGTTCGCTGAAATCCAGACCGTAGACCGCGCCGTCTGGAAAAAAGAGGTCATGGGACACGAGGAAGTGTTCCTCCTGCTGCACGACCGCCTGCCACCGGAGATGATCTACGAACGCGAACTGCTCATCTGCAGGCTGTAGTTGCGGCTGGAAGTAACTCTCGTTACACCATTCAAATGTGCTTACTTGCCAGATAGTCTGACCTAAACAGCTAATATGCTGCCCAGCTCTCCTCGCGAAGCCCTTGCACTAGCTATATCTTCATAAAGATCTTCGTTTTGTAGCAAGGTGCGATCGTGACTGCGATAGCATCTGCTTGATCGTGCGGGGCGTATCACCGAAGCGCAGGTGTTCCTCTCTAATCGCATACGCTTCCAGGGGTTAACAAATTGTTCGCATCTAGATGGCATTGCAAAGCTAATGTTTTACTAGCGCTGCTGCTGATATCTCAAGTCTTCACTGCGACAGCATCTCGTCTATTCGGTCACTTTGCGACCCAAAATGGAGACTTTTATGTCTACTACGCCGCGGCGCGTGTAGTCCACCAGAATCCGCGCGCTGACCTCTTCGAGGGCGCGACTGGAGGCGAGGCACTATCAGGCACTGCGCCCTACGCTAGTCCACTAGCAATAGAGGCAAGGCATGCCGGAATTGAAGGGGTACTTGTTTATCTATATCCTCCACTTCTTGCAGACCTGCTTACACCTATCTCTGCGATGCCTGCTCACGCTGCCGCCGCGACCTGGAAGTACTTTAATTACATCTTGCTGTTTTTAGTTGCGCTCTACATCCAGTACGCGCTGGGCTTCAAAAGAAATTTGTACATTTTTCTGACGCTGCTAATTGGGACTGTCTGTTACTTTCCGGTTGTTGAAGCTATAGCATATGGGCAAATTACGATTGTCTTACTGTTGCTTTGGACGATTGCAGTCGTGGCCTATGGCAGAGGCCAGACCATAGTGTGTGCCCTTGCTCTGGCTTTAGCCACAGCACTCAAAATTACTCCTATCCTGATGCTTCCGTTATTTCTCATCTGGAAGGATCGTCGTTGGCTCCTTACGTATTTAGCTGGAACTACCGCCTTCTTCGTGCTGATGCTGCTAATTAATGGAGAGAGTAGTGTAATGAGCACGGTGAGCGTGATGAAGGCAGTTGGCTCCAGCATGCCAAGCCTAGGCATCAAGACACTGTCGGCTCTGCCGCTAGAGGCCTGGATACTCTGGCACATACGCAGCTTGGGAAGTCATCAGAGCGGGCGGCCAGGTCAACTACTCTTTGTCATCGGGCGTGCGATCGCAGCGGCATTTTATGCAGTCTGCCTCTATGTCGTGTGGCGACGCCGTGCGATCTCAACTAAGGCAGAACGGGCAGGCACGCTGGCCCTATTTGCTACAGTGAGTCTACTTGCATCACCGGTCGCATGGAGGCATGCATACACGGTCTTTCTGCTGCCCCTTGCAGAGCTTTGGAAACAAGCGACCTCTGAACTGGGAACGTCGATCGATCTGAGGGTGATTGTTGCTGCATCCTTTTTCACTGGCTCTGTGCTGTCGGAGTACCTAGTTAATAGCCATGTTCCATTTGCTCTGCGCCTAATAGCGGAATACAGCTGGGTCGTAACGGGGGCATGGCTCTGCTTGCGAGCGCTCAACAGCGGGTTCGCTTTTGTCACGCTTACAGGGGTCAGCAAACCTGAAATCAAGGATTGCACCAGAAGTCGCAAGCCATGGCGCCACGAGAACCATAATCTTTAAACGAATCACCGCGTACTTCGATTGCGGTGAACGCCTTGAGAGCTCCTGACTTGGTTCAGCCATTGGGACCTATGCGATACCGGTAGCACCTTTCAGAAAGTGCAACAGGACAGGCCAATGCTCCTCGGCGCGGTACAGCTTGCAGCGCTCTGCCGCCAGCTTGCGGAGTTCGTCCATGTGCGTGCGATCGCGGAGCTGGTTTGCTAGATCTTCCATGGATCGGAACTCCAGCACGGCACCGTACTTCTGCAGATATTCCTTGCAGCCAGCGTAGCCTTCGCTGGGCAGTGCAATGGGGATGCCGGCGGCCACGCTGGTAATTAAACGGTCCGGGACCGTGACTTCGAAGCGGTCCGTTCGGGGTGCGCTGCTCAGGTCATACAGGATCAGCGAAGCGTCGAAGCGTGCCGCAAAGTCGATCAATCCACGCATAGCCAGGGCATCGAACGGGCGGGCATGCTCATCCTCAAATTGGCTCTCAGGGGTGCGGCTGTAGTGAACGTCAATGCCGTTCTGCATTAACCCGCGCAGGGGGCCGGTCACGTTGTCCGTCGATTGACCAGCTCGCCAGTCCATGCGTCCGAGGAAGATCACGTTGGGTCTTGGGTCAGCAGCCTCCAGCGGCACCGTGCGAACATAGGGCGCGGCCCAGCAGGGTGGCTGTAGCAGCGTTGGAACCCGTCTGCTGCCAGGAACATGGGTGTGAAAGTACCGCTGCATGACGCTGCTCGACACAATCAGCCCATCAAGGTTCTGCATGGCGTGATTGAAAATGCGATTCTGCAAAAAGACCGCAGCGGGGGTCAACCCAATGGGATGGCAAAGAACTGTGAGCACAAACCGAACATGCGGTCGCTTACGTTTAAGCGCCTGGATGTCGGGCAGCGGGCGCGTCCCCCAGAAGGCCAGTACGCAGGTGATGCCGCCCTCATCGATCCGTCGGAGAGCGTAGTCGAGGTACCGCTTATTCCGGGTTCCGAAGATCTGCGCCCAGACACGCGTCGCCCGTGCGGCCCACTTGTTGGTTGACGCCGGTGGTGCGTCCGGCCACGCGATGGAATCGAAGATCTGCACCAGCGGCAGATTGGCTTTCTGAAACACCATCTGCAGGCTGGTCCAATGGTCGTTTGGAGGACCCAGGTACGCTATTTTTTCCATCGATTAGACCCGCTGCCGAAGTCTACAGTACACGTTTCATTAGGGGACAGATGCCACTTCGCGGCTCGCCTGCGACATCGTCGTGGGCCTGCCCCGGGTTATGCTGGGTGCATGGGTAGCGAAGGTTCCGCGACGTCCAGGATCCTTAATAATTCCATCTGGATCGGCCTCGAGACGATTATAGAAACTGCCGTCTTCCTTGCCGCTTCCGTGGCGGTCGCGCGGTATCTCGGACCCACCAAACTCGGCTACTTCAGCTTTATCAATTTCTTTGTCACGGTGATTACGCGGACCGGCGGGTCCGGCCTGTCCGGGGCGACGCGGAAGTACATGTCCGAATACCTGGCAGCGGGACAGATCGGGACCGCCCGGGCCGTGTACCACCTTGCTTACCGGTACCAGCTGCTTGGTGCGTGTTCCATCACCGTACTCGGCGTTGCGGGCATCAGCCTGTTCGGTGATCCCGGCTACAAGGTCATGGCATCGATCCTGGTTCTCTCCATTGTTCCCGGCGTCATGTCATGGGTGCCCGCAGAGGCCAACAATGCGTTTGAAGATGCGCGCAAAAACACACTCAGCGCGTTTGGCTACCTGATCGCTTACGCCATCGTCATTGTGCTAACACTCCACTTCCACTGGGACCTTGTGGGCATCGCCTCTGCAACGCTGATAGGCCGCATGACGGAGGTGGTGCTGCGAACCATTCCACTGCATCGCAAACTGCGTTCCCTGCCGCTCGACGCATTAAGTTCCGAGGTGACCGGCCGCATCCGACGCTTCTGCCTGCAGGCCATTGCTATCCAGCTGCTGATGACAGTTGTTTGGGATCGGTCAGAGATGGTCTTCCTAAAGGCTTTCTCCACGCTGGAACAGGTCGCCTTCTACTCCATCAGCTTCGGCCTGGCGGCTAACCTGCTCGTGTTTCCCCGTACCTTCGGGGGCGCAACCGGCATTACGCTCATGGTGGAGTCTAGCCGAGACCCCAGCCGCGTGGGTGGCATCGTGAAAAGCGCCTGCCGCTACCTGTTGCTGGTCGGTTTCCCGGTAAATCTTGGTGCTGCGGCAATTACAAATCAGGTCATCCGGATTACCTACGGCGCGCGCTACACCGGTGCCATTCCAGTGCTGATTGTTGCGGCCATTCTGTCGATACCGCGCATCCTGCAAGACCTGCCTGACATTCTGCTTCGCGCGGCAGATCAGCAAAAGCGGCTGTTTGTCTGGTTGATTGTGACGGGTGTCGTAAACCTTGTCCTTGATGGTGCGCTGATCCCGCATTTCGGCGCAGTGGGCGCTGCCTGGGCCAATGGACTTTCGCAGTCGTTGGGTGTCTGCTTCATCTGGCGCCAGGCGCAACGCAGCTTCACCTTTACGTTCCCGTTGCGCGATGCGATACGCCTGTTTACCGCCGCCCTGTGCATGGCGGGACTGGCCTGGTTCATCACACAGCACCTGCACGGCATGGCTGGAGTGATCATCGCGGTGGTGACTGCTTTGCCGACGTACATCCTGTTGATTCGGTTGTTCGGCAGCCTGGACCTGACCGACAGTCAACGGCTGCTGCTTATTGTGAATCGCCTTCCCGCGTTCTCACGCAGGGGTTTTGCCGCCGCTGTTGCGTTCCTTGTTCCCGCAGTTGAAGAGATCCAATCGATGTAGATGGGGTACGGTGGCAATGCGCTGACGCCGCTATCCTGTTGCGCGGCAAAGTCTCGCGCGCAGCCGGGTACCGATGCAGACTTGGTTTGCCTGGCACCCTGCGCAGTTTGCGGACATCATTCTGTCATGCTCCTCCTCTCGGGCTGCGCTGGTTGTGGCACTTCCCCGTGCCACGACGTTTTATGCCGGATCATGTGACGATCTACCTTGACCCTGCCACTGCCCACGGCTACCATCTGGTTCATACACCTGTAACTCTGTTGTGAACCTTGTGACCTACCGCATGCTGCTGTTGCGTTTGGCCTTGCAAAGGCAGCGCTGTACGAACTTCTCTTGTGACGCCAAGGCAGCTAGGTCGCCTGCGGGCCGCAGTAGAAGCAGGCCGAAAACGGCCGGGGCCACTGAAGCTGTTTTGCAAGCAGGCGGCGAAAGGTACGGAACCACGTGTTTGATTTTTTGGAGGCAGTAATTATGAAGTCTGGTCGCTCAAAGCGGAGTGCAAGTGGATTTGGATCGAAGCACGCGGGCTCAGCGCTAAAGCATGTCCTGCGCACGGGTGTGCTGGCGGCCCTGGCAGGTACTCCCCTGTTCGCGCAGAACACCACGGCGGACGTTGTGGGCACTGTGACCGACGTGACCGGCGCCATGATTCCGAATGCGACGGTCGTACTGACGGACGTCAACACACAGGACAAGCGGACGATCCAGTCCGGCTCCAACGGCGAATTCACCTTTACGCTGCTTCGGCCCAGCACCTACTCGCTCACAGCGAACGCGCAAGGTTTCAAGGCCTTCCAGATTTCCGCATTCAGCATCGCCGCCGGTGACCGCGCCCGTGAAGACGCGCACCTGGCCGCCGGTTCCGAAGGCGAGACCGTCACCGTCGAGGCGACCACGCCCGCGCTGCGCACCGACAGCTCTGCGCTGATCAGCACCGTGACCGAGCGCGCCACGCAGGAACTGCCGCTGAACGGCCGTAACTTTATCAACCTGGTACAGGTCACGCCTGGCGCAACCGAAGGCCTGAACAACGGCCTGGCCAGCGGCAACCGCCCTGACGACCGCCGCCAGACCTCCTCCGTTTCCGTTAACGGTCAGGCCGACATGATGAACAACCAGACCATCGACGGCATCGACAACAATGAGCGCGTCATCGGTTCCATCGGCCTGCGTCCCGCCGTTGACTCCATTCAGGAAGTCAGCGTGCAGACCAACGTATTCACGGCCGAAGTCGGTCGTGCTGCGGGCGCCATCATCAACGTCATCACCAAGTCCGGCACCAACTCGTTCCATGGCACGGCGTTTGAATTCTTCCGCAACGACAAGCTGAATGCGAACCCTTTCAAGTTCGGCGCGAACATTCCCAAGCCGAAGTTCCGCCAGAACCAGTTCGGCGGCAGCCTGGGCGGGCCCATCTTTAAGGACCGCACGTTCTTCTTTGCGGACTATGAAGGCCTGAACATCGTCCGCAACCAGAACCCGACGACGACGACTGTACCCACGCTGTTCGAGCGGCAGAACCCCGGCAACTTCAGCGACAATCCGGCAGCGGGCGCAAACGTTACCGGTGGCTTCGACCCAATCGGCCTTCAGTACTTCAACCTGTTTCCGCTGCCAACCAACAACTCGCTTAGCGGCAATTATGTTGGCGCACGTGCTGACTCGCAGTTCAACAAGACGGCAGACGGCCGCCTGGATCACCGCTTCGGCAACGGCGACCTGTTCTACCTGCGCTACGGCTACAACGCGGTGGATACGACCATCGGCAGCCTGTTCCCAGCCGTCAATACTGCAGCAGGTTCAATCCTGCCTGGCGGCAACCTGGGCAGCTATCCCGGTCCAGCCGTCACGCGTGCACACCAGGCTCAGCTGAACTACATACATACCTTCACGCCCAGTTTGCTGCTGGAGTTGAAGGCGGGCTACACCCTGCTGGACAATGCCCAGTTCCCGCTGAACTTCGGCAACAACATCAACACCAAGTTTGGACAGCCCAACATTAACGTGGACGGCCGTACGGCAGAGCTTTCCGCGGTGACGGTCAGCCAGGGCCTGGCGCCCACGCTGGGCAACCGGCCGCCCATCATCTACCACGAGAACACGTGGCAGTATGAGGCCATCGTCAACTACATTCGCGGCAGGCAGACCATCAAGGTGGGCGCGGGTCTCATCCGCCGCCAGGATGCGACTACGCAGACCGACACGGCCAACGGCAACTGGTCCTTTGATACGTTCTCGAAGCTGCTTTCGGGTGATTACACCTCCGGCGGCCGCAATGCCATCCTGTACACGCCGCGCAATCGCACGTGGGAGCCACACGGCTTCATCCAGGATGACATTCACGCCAGCCAGAACCTGACCTTGAACATCGGTGTGCGTTACGACCTGTTTACGCCCTACACCGAGGTCAACAACATCCTGTCGAATTTTGACATTGGGCTAGGCAGAATCCTGGTGGCGGGCCGCAATACGGGTTCGCACGGCGGCATCCAGTTTGATTACGGTAACGTCGCTCCGCGCTTTGGCTTCGCGTACACGCCCGCAGAAAAGACTGTCATCCGCGGCGGCTTTGGCCTGACGTTTACGCCGGAAAATACCACCTCGGGTTCCGCACTGGTCAACCAGCCGTTCACCGCCACGTGGGGTGCTTACACGCCCGTGCAGGCGCAGACGCAGGCTACGAACATCGGCCTGGCGAACCCGGCACAGTACCTGAAGTTTGCCGGCGGTCTGCCGTTTCCCGGACCGAACAGCTTCACCAATCCAAGCGGCAGCATCACCGCCGCGCTGGACCCGAACTTCAAGTCCACCTACATCGAACAGTTCAACCTGACGGTGGAGCGTGAGGTCGCCGGGTTTGTCGGCAGCCTTTCCTACGTGGGCGAATTGGGCCGCCGCAACGGCTATTACTTGTCCGACTACAACACTATTCCGCTCAACCAGGCGATCAACTCGTTCACAACTGCCCCGACGGTCAATGCCACGACGGGCGTTGTGACACCCCGTGGCCAGTTCGATACGACTTCGAATCAGCCAGCGACCGCATCTACCTTCAATTCACTACGCCGGTTCAACGCCACGGCACCACTGGTCACCTCCGTACCGCTATACCGCAGCAACGGTTCCAGCAGCTATCACGCTCTGCAGGCTGTGCTGAAGCGCCGCTTCAGCAAGGGTCTTGACCTGCAGGTGGCTTACACGCTGTCGCGCCTGCTGGACAACGCGGAGTCCATCAGCAACAACGGTGGCAACGGCTTCGGTGCGTCTGCCGAGTTGATCAACCAGATCGAGTACGGCAACGGCAACCTGGACAATCGTCATCGCGTGACCAGCACCTTTGTGTACGCGCTGCCGTTTGGGCAAAACCTGCGTGGTTTTGCAGGCATCCTGGGCAAGGGTTGGCAGGCAAACGGCCTGGTGGTGTGGGCCACAGGCATGCCTTTTTCCGTCACCAACGTGACCAACCGCAGCGGCACGCGGCCCACGGCAGGCAACAGCGATCGCCCCAACATGATCGCCAGCGGCAAGGTCAACCATCCCACCATTGGCCGCTGGTTTGACACGTCGGCCTTCCAGTTCCAGCCCGCGGGTACGATCGGGTCCGAGCATCGCAACCAGCTCTACGGTCCCGGCCTGCAGCGCGTAGACCTGTCGCTGTTCAAGAACTTCGACCTGGGCGAACGGCTGAAGCTTGAGTTCCGCACGGAAGCCTTCAACGTGCTGAACACGGCTCAGTTCGTAAACCCAAATGCCTCGCTGAACCTGGCAACTCCGGGCGGCGCGCCCATCTCCACCTTTGGCACCATCACCTCGACTGCGAATGCCTACAATCCCCGCATCGTGCAGTTCGCCGCGAAGTTGAAGTTCTAAGCTCGTAGCGAACGCTTCCGGTAAAGCAGGTCGAGCCGATCCTTCGTGGGTCGGCTCGACCTTTTGAGACGGGCAGAGGTGGGCATACTGCGGCATGGTGTAGCAGGTACCATCGTCGTGCAGAGAAATCTGTCGTGAGGTTTCGTTGAAAGATTCGCCAACCCTGATCGTTCTGGCCGCGGGCATGGGCACGCGCTACGGTGGCCTGAAGCAGATTGCGCCAGTCGACGCAGCCGGCAACGCGATCCTGGATTATTCCGTCTTCGACGCGGCGCGTGCGGGTTTCGGCAAGGTGGTGTTCGTCATTCGCCGCGATATCGAGCAGGCTTTAAAGGAACGGATCGGCTCGAAGTTTCAATCGCACATCGACGTGGCGTATGCCTTTCAGCAACTGGAAGCGCTGCCTGCCGGGTTCACCGTTCCTGCCGGGCGGACGAAGCCCTGGGGCACGCTGCAGGCGACACTGGTCGGTGCGGAACAGGTGGACGGCACCTTCGCTGTCATCAACGCAGACGACTTCTATGGCGCGGAAAGTTACCGTGTGCTGGCACAGCACCTGCTCCGCGATACCCCGCAGGGGGCCATGGTCGGCTTCCGCCTGCGCAACACGTTGTCTGACTTTGGTGCGGTCTCTCGCGGTGTCTGCAAGGTTGGCAAGGACGATCTGCTGGTAGGCGTGAAGGAGAGCAAAAAAATCGAGCGGAAGGGAACCGGTGCCGCAAACGTCGAAGAAGACGGTTCGTTAACCGAACTATCGGGTGATGAATTGGTATCAATGAACATGTGGGGATTTACAATCGCTGTCATTCCGCAGCTACAGGCGGCCTTTCAGACATTTTTGCAGCAGCACGGTTCCGAACTCACCGCAGAAAGTTATCTTCCCCAGGCAATGAACACCCTCGTGTTTGCCGGTTCGTACCAGGTGAAGGTCCTGCACACGTCAGATGCCTGGTGCGGCATGACGTACCCCGAGGACCACGACTTTGTGGTGGCGCACATAGCGTCGTTGACCCACGCGGGCAACTACCCGGAGACGCTGTGGCCTTAGCGCATGGTTTCGATCTTGCTCGGCTGACGCTACAGTTTGTAGTAGAAGGTACGTTTCTTGATGCGGTACCGCACGGCAGCGGCCACATTAACCAAACGTATCGCGTGCGCTGCGTCGCTGCGGGTACGGTCCTCAGCTACCTGCTGCAGCGCATCAACACCGACGTATTTCAACGACCTGATCTCCTGATGCAGAATGTGGAGCGAGTCACGGCGCACATCGCCGCAAAGCTTACGGGAGAGCATGACGCGGCCCGTCGCGTGGCAACATTGGTGCGGACGATGGATGGATGCACATGGCATCAGCATCCGGACGGCAGTTGCTGGCGCATGTTTCACTTTCTCGCAGACACCGCTTCCTTCGACGCCATTGAGACCGCTGCGCAGGCCTTCCGGGCGGCGCAGGCATTCGGCCACTTTCAGCATTTGCTGAGCGATTTACCCGCTCCCCGGCTGCACGAAACCATTCCCGACTTTCACGACACACCGCTGCGTTTTCGCGCACTGGACGGCGCAATTGCAGCCGACGTTGCAAACCGGGCGGCTCTCGCCAGAGACGAAATTGAGTGGCTGCTTGCGCAGCGGTCCACTGCCCATGAACTGCTGAACGCAGGCCTTCCCGAGCGTGTCACCCACAACGACACCAAGCTGAACAACGTCTTGTTCGATGCCGCTACCGGTGAGGCCCTGTGCGTGATTGACCTGGACACAGTGATGCCGGGACTGGCGCTGTATGACTTCGGTGATATGGTGCGCACCGCCACCAGCCCAACCGCCGAGGACGAGCAGGACCTGTCCCGTGTCGGCGTGCAGCTGCCGCTGTTCGAAGCGCTTGTGAAGGGCTACCTGAGCAGCGCGGCAGCATTCCTGACGCCTGCAGAGAAGCAACTGCTGCCGGTCGCGGGCAAGGTCATCGCGTATGAACAGGCGGTTCGCTTTCTTACCGATTACCTGGCGGGCGATGTGTATTACAAGGTGACACGGCCGGAGCAGAACCTGCAACGCTGCCGCACGCAGCTGCGACTGTTGCAGTCGATGGATCAGCAGCAACAGGCGTTGCACCGCATCGTAACGCATGCCGCTGCCGAACCCCAATGAAGCGTAACGTAGCGTGCCGCGGCGCAACGCACGTAAGCTACAGGCAGTCCGAGGCATCCAGAGCATGAGCACGAACACCTCCCCCGTCCTTTCACCCCAGGGTTATGAGCGTTACCTGATTGGCATTGCGGGTCTGGGCGGCCTGCTGTACGGCATCGATGTCGGCATCATCTCTGCCGCACTGCTTTACCTGGGCAAGACCATCAGCCTCAGCCTGGGGCAGACATCTGCCATCGTTGCGGCGGTGCTGGGCGGCAGCATGCTGTCGTCGCTGGTGGCTGGTTTTCTGGCGGACTGGCTCGGACGCAAGACGATGGTGATTGTCAGTGCGTCGCTGTTTGTGGGCAGTATTGCGTTGATCGTGGGCTCGCATGGCTTTGTTGGCCTTTTTCTGGGCAGGCTATTGCAGGGGGCCAGTGGGGGAGTGATCGCGGTGGTCATTCCGCTGTACCTTGCAGAGTGCCTCAGTGCAAAATCGCGCGGCAAAGGCTCGGGAGTTTTCCAGTTGATGCTTACCATCGGCATCGTCATTGCGGCAGCGTCCGGCTGGTACTACACGCAGCACGCCGAGGCCGCCATTACCCAGGCAGCGGGCAACGCGGCGCTGATCCGTGCGGCGCAGGAACACGCCTGGCGCGGCATGTTTTTTTCCGTTATCTACCCGGGCATTTTGTTCTTCGCGGGTAGCTTCTTTCTGGAGGAGACACCCCGGTGGCTGTTTCAGCATCGGTCGGCGGAACGCGCCCTGGTGTCGCTGCGGCGGACGTCGACCGAGGCCGAGGCCATGCTGCAGCTGCGCGAAATGGAAACGCTGCAGACCGATGAGGGCAAGCAGGGCAGCGCCGGGGAGTCGTTGCTGCAGCGCCGGTACGTCCTGCCGTTTGTGCTGGCGTGCATTGTGCTGGTCTGCAACCAGACGACGGGAATCAACTCTATTCTTGGCTACCTGGCTATCATCCTGCGGCAGGCAGGCATGAGCGCCACTCACGCTACACAGGCCGACCTTTTAGTTAAGTTAATGAACTGTGCCATGACGTTTGTTGCGGTCTGGCTGGTCGATCGCAAAGGCCGCAAGTTTCTGCTCACGCTGGGCACGGCAGGTATTGTGGTGGCGCTGCTGGGCGGCGGCCTGGTGTTTCGATCGCTCGAAGCAAAGCGTGTGAACGTCACGGCCGACGTGCAGGGCCTGGTGCATGGCAACAGTCTTTCGTTGACGCCGGATATTTTGCACGGCTACGACGGCACCGTGGCAGGCGCAAAGGTCCTGACCGTGCTGTACAGCTACGGTCAGGGCGAGCAACTGGCAACCGTGCTGAGTGACGCTGGCAGTGAAGCCGTTCACATCGCGCCGACGGCCGCAAAGCCTGATGCACAGCTACAGGTCAAGCGCGCCTTTTATGCGCCGGTTCCGGGCGAGAGCACAGGCTGGATCATGACCGCGTGTCTTGCCCTGTTCATCGCCAGCTTCGCCGTGGGCCCGGGCGTGGTGGTGTGGCTGGCACTGTCAGAACTGATGCCGACGCGCATTCGATCCGGCGGCATGGGTGTGGCGCTGCTGCTGAACCAGGGCGCGTCTACGCTGATTGCGGGGTTGTTTCTGCCCACGGTCGGCAATTACGGTTACTCCGCCATGTTTCTGTTCTGGACGGTGTGTACCGTGCTGTACTTCGTTACCGCAAAGTTCTTCCTGCCAGAGACAAAAGGCAAGACACTCGAAGAGATTGAGCGGCTGTTTGAAGCGCCTGGCATGACCGGCTAGCTGGTCCCGCTTACGAACATAGAACACGCCAAATCGCATGACGATCATTGCTGCAGCGGCGCGGTGCGTTGCAGCAGCACCGCATTCGCGTCTTCATACGTTACGCGCCAGTCACCCGTTCTGCGCAGCAGGTACACAAGCGGCGTTTTGTTTTCGAACAGCACTGCTTTGATATGGTACTTACCCAACAGGGCCGCCGTGTTTTCGATGTGGATGATGTCCAGATAGTCGCGCAGAACGTCGTTGTATTCGAAGATGTCTACGCGCGAGTCAATGAACACAGGTGTCTGAGGCTGGTGCCACTCCAGGTAGCCACCCCAACCGTATTCATTCATCAGGTGGCTGTCTGGCGGCAGGCGGCTCACCGCTGCCATCAGCGCCGGTGTGGGGTATTGCCGCATAGCCGCATCGTCCGCGCGTCCGGCTTTGTGCACAAAGGTGAATGCAACGAACAGCAGGGCAAAGATTAGCGCCGCATGGTAGCCCGGTCTGGGAACAGCTTCCTGCTTGACAGGTTCTCCGGGGAACGATCGCGCTGCAATGGGCGCAGCCAGGATCGCCAGCAGGAACAGGAATCGCTCGTGTGTCATGGCCGCGTACAGGCCCCCGGCCAGAAGCAGCACTTCCTGCACCGACCACGCTCGAGGCCGCCAGAGTTGCCGACCGACCAGCAGCGCAACCGCTGCCAGAAAGACATCTCCGCGCATGGAATGCAGTTGCAGGCTGCGCCACTCGTCAATGCTGGCCACATTCAGCGTCTGCCGAAATGCAAAGTTGAACGGGTACGCAACCAGTCGCCATCCCCATGGATTACAAAACAGCGCAGGGATGATGCCCGCAGCTGCAACGGCCAGCATGCGGCTCTGTTGCCGCGTGAACCGATCGGCGTAGATCCATGCCCGCTGCAACGGCAGGTGACCACTGGCCACAACGATGGCCAACACGCCCAGGCCAATCAGCCACGATCCATGCAGGTTGACCCACAACAGGTACAGCGGCGGCAGTGCCAACGCAGCCTTTGCATCGTGCCGAAAGCGCTCCAGCAGGACCAGCTCGCAGACCAGGCACAGCCACCCGAATAGCAATGTTCGCGGCCCCAGGGAAACAGTCGCCAGCAGGACGACCGTCGCGGTCGCGACACATGCCGTAAGGGCACTGCGGGAAGCTTTCCAGCACAGAAACAGTACCGGAAGAAAAATCGACAAAGTCAGTGTTTCGGTCACAAGGTAAACGCCGGTTGAGCCACCAGCTTTCCAGGCAAGGTAAAACGGCAGTTCGGCCAGCCACTCATGATCAATCCACGGAACGCCCTGCACCGTGAAGGAGTAGGTGTCGTGCGTCACAAAGATGTGTTGCGTCAGCATGGTCTGCGCGTTGCGCAGGTGCCACCAGATGTCCGGATCGGCCATGGATCGCGGCACAAGCAGCAGGCAGAACAACGCAACGGCCAGCGCCAGTACGGCGTTTAAGCCGAGCACGCGCTCCCGGCAGAAACGCAGCCCGGCCGCCAGCCCCGCCGTCTGCGGCGCGCCTGACAGGGGGGCCAGTCCCATGGATTGTGTTGCGGGCATGTTGAGCTCCTTACTGTCGCTGTTTGCTACATCGGCCTGCAACTTTAGTTCCATCACCTGCTTTCATGCTGTCTCGTTATGCGCCGATGTAGTGATGGTCGGCAGGTACTCAGGCTGCCGGGGGAGCGTGAATGCAAGTGGCACCAGAGTTTGTCTATTTGCAGTGCGCGACGGCGTGCGCGGCGGGCGCGGCGGTCACAGACCTGCGCAGCAGACGGATTCCTAATTGGCTCACCGGCTCAGGATTCTTTGCTGGGTTGCTGCTGCACTTCGTTTACGGTGGCTTGCCTGCGACTGGTCGTGCGCTGCTGGCAGCGCTCATCGCGGGCGGTATTTTCTTCGTCTTTTGTCTGGCCGGTGGCATGGGTGCAGGCGATGTCAAGTTGATTGCCGCCGTGGGATCGCTGGCCGGCCTGTCCTCCATTGCAGGTGTACTCATCGCAACCGCGCTGCTGGGTGCCATTGTCGCGATCATTACTGCAGTCGTGAACGGCCGCCTGCGAGAAACCTTTGCCAATGCAGGCTCACTGCTGGCGCATCACCAGGCTAACGGCATGGCTCCGCATCCGGAGTTGAATGTGCGCAACGCTTCCATGCTGCGTCTGCCGTACGCCATCCCAATCGTGGGTGGTTGCCTTGCCATGTTGCTCACCAGCCTCTATGGAGGTCCAAAGTTATGAATGTCAAACGGCTTACGCCGCCGCTGCTGATCGCCCTTGCAGTTTCCAGCGTGTGTACCCTTGCGCTCGCACGCAAAATGAAGCAACCCGGAACACGGCAGGTTGCCATGGTGCCCTACGTTGTGGCCACGCATGCCATGCCTGCCGGTGACCTCTTAAAGGCAGACAGTGTGCAGATTGCGCAGTGGCCGGCAGACCATCCTCTGTTAGGCGCATTTGCCAAGCCCACCGATGTGGTGGGCCGCGCCTTGCTGTACCCCATCGACGCCAACCAGCCACTGACGGACAAGTTGGTCAGCGCCCCGGGTGCAGGCAGCGGCCTGGCTGCACGCATACCAGACGGCATGCGCGCCATCGCTCTGAAGTCGGACGAGGTGATGGGCGTAGCCGGCTTTCTGGGTCCGGGTGCCCACATCGATGTGCTGGTGACGTACCACTTGAACAACTCACCGGACGCGCGCACGGCCACCGTGCTTCAGAACTCTGAGGTGCTTGCCGCGGGCCAACAGGTGCAGCCGGACCCGCAGGGTAAGCCAGCCACCGTCAGCGTGGTCACGCTGCTGCTTTCGCCGGTCGATGCAGAACGCGCCGTGCTGGCCAGTTCGCAGGGCACCATTCACTTCATCATGCGCAGTGGTTCTGACCAGGGCAGCACAAAGGGTGGCGGCGTCACCATGGCGCAGCTGGCCGACCCGAACGCACCCATGGTGACAGAGTCTGCGGTGACCGCGCCAGCACCTGCAAGGCTCACCACGCCGGTCGGTCTACCGCACCTTATGCACCAGTCGACCGTGGAACTTTACAGCGGTGATAAGCAGAGCACGGCAACCTTTACGGATGGAACGCGATGACCCCGCATAACGCTCAGCGAAACCTGGCCCTGTGGCCTTTGTTGCTGCTGTGCAGCAGCGCCTGTGCACAGGCACGCCTCCTGACGAGTGAACCGCAGATTCCTGCGACCGCACCCACCATTGCGGACCAGATTCAAACGTCGCTATTTGCGCCGCCCACGCGTAAAGCCGCCGCGCAGGCAACAGCCGTGCCGGTTGGCGTGGACCCCGTGCCCACCCGCGGAAGTTCTCGCTACCAGGTACAGCACCCAGCAAAGACCGATACGCTGCACATCCTGGCAGGGCAGTCGCTTGTGCTGCACAGTGCCGTCCCGATGAAGCGTGTCTTTGTGGGCAATCCGGTGATTGCTTCGGCATTCAATTCCAGCTCCTCGGATCTGCTTGTGACGGGCAAAGAGGCCGGTGTCACCAGCCTGGCAGTGTGGGATGCGAATGGCAGCAACCAGCTCTGCACCGTCTCCGTTGACCTAGACCCGACGGAGATGCAGACCGCCGTGGACGGCATGTACCCCGGCGCTGGCCTTGTTGTGACGGGCGTGGCAGACCGGCTTGAGTTGAGCGGCATCGTTCCCACCCAAGAGGTGGCTGACGGCCTTGGAAAGTTGGGCGCAAGCTATGCAAAGCTTGTCGCCAACTCCCTTCGCGTCATGCCGCTGAAGCCGCAGCAGGTCGAGCTGAAGCTGCAGATCATTGAGGTAGACCGCAGCAAACTCGACCAGTTCGGCCTGAACTTTTCTCGTGGCGGCAATACGCCCACCTCCGTCGGTACAGGCGCCTTCAACAGCCCGCTGAACCTGTCGATTGGATACCTGAAAGAAAGTATCTCGCTCAACATCCAGGCGCTTGCGCAGCAGAGCGTGTTGCAGATTCTGGCTGAGCCGACCCTGACAACGCTCAGTGGTGGCACGGCGAAGTTTCTCTCCGGTGGTGAATTTCCCATCCCGGTGGTACAGGGAACGGCTGCCGCCGGCGGTGCACCAACGGTCACCATCCAATTCCGGCCCTACGGCGTCAAGGTGGATTTTCTGCCCATTATCAACGTCGACGGCAGCATCCGGCTGAAGGTTGCGCCAGAGGTCAGCACGCTCGATTATGCCAACGCCGTCACCATCTCCGGCTTTACGGTTCCGGCACTTTCCACGCGCCGCGCCGACACCGAGATTGAGCTGAAAGACGGGCAAAGCTTCGTGCTCTCAGGCCTGCTGGATCGCCGTGCGACAGAAAATCTCGGACGTGTCCCTGGCATCTCCAAGGTGCCCATTCTCGGTGAGCTGTTCCGCTCGCACAACAACACCCATTCCCTTACTGAACTGGTCTTTGTCGTCACCGCCAACATTATCGACCCGCTGCATGACACGCCGCCAATTGAACGGCCGGTCACCGTGTCGCCCTACATGACGCAGCAGCAGTTTGACGACGAAGCCCACCGTAAACAGGCCACCGGGCCAAACCGCTAGAACAGGTGCTTTATGCCAACCGAGACTGAAGCCGCATCACCCGTTCTGCAGGCCATCTTCAGCGTCTGCGCCACACGGGAAGTGAACGACATCGCCTTGACCGTCGCAGACAGCATCCCTGGTGCTGACTTTGCGGGTGAGTTCCAGGAGTACATTACCGCCGACCGCAGGCCGCAGTTTTCCAGCCTGCTGCGTAACGCGCCATCCAGCATTGCGATCGTGGATTGCGACCGCAACGCAGAGCTTGCGCTGCTAACCATGGAGCGGCTGCAGCAGATCTTCAATAACCGCATCCACCTCATCGGTGTGTCGTCGCGGGTAGAAGCGGATTACCTGATGCGCGCCATGCGGGCAGGCTGCAATGAGTTTCTCTCGAAGCCGCTGGACGCAGCGCAACTGTCCGAGGCCCTGCGCCGGTTCCAGGCTGGCAACCTGGCCAACAAAGGGCCGCAAAGCCTTGGCCGCATCATCTCGTTCTACGGGGTAAAGGGCGGCGTGGGCACCACCACGCTGGCGGTCCACCTTGCCCTGCACCTGGTGGTCACGCACGGCAAACGCGTTCTGTTGATCGACCACAAGCATGAGCTTGGTCACGTCGCGCTCCATCTCGGCATCCGCGAAAACATCTACAGCATGGGCGACCTGGTGCACAACGTCGACCGGCTGGATGCGGACCTGCTGCAGGGTTTTGTCACCCGTCACAGCAGCGGCCTGGATGTTCTGCCCTCACCCGACACCTGCGCCCAGGCGCATGAGGACAGTCGCGAGGCGCTGGAACGCGTCATGGATTACCTGAAGCGTCGCTACGACTTTATCCTGCTCGATTCATCCATGCGCTACGGCACCTCACTGCAGACGCTCATGGCGGCTTCGGAAGAGGTTGCGCTTATCAGCACGCCTGACCTGCCCGCACTGCGCGATCTGGCTCGCCATGTCGAGCACATGAATGCCATGACAGACCTGACCAGCAAGCTGCGTGTGGTCATCAATCGATCTACGTCAGAGGACGCGGTCAGTCCGGCGCAGATTGAATCGTCGGTACGCTGCCCCATCTCGCTGGCAGTTCCAAACAACTACGGCCAGCTGTTGGAAGCGATCAACTCGGGCGAACCGGTGTCGCCGTCCAACCGCGGCGTGTTCACCCAGGTGCTAAGTTCCTGGGCCGCACGGCTTACGACCGAAGCCCCGCTGGAAGCGCCCAAAGTGACTCGCAAAAATCGCTTCGTGTTCTGGAATTAATTGCCACGCAACTTATACCCACAAGGAGGAACCATGAGCGACGCTTCCCTGCACATGACTGGGCCCGTCCGTACCGTTGCCGCACCGGTAGAAGCGCGCAGCGTACCAACCACGTCCGACGTCTCACGCAGCCTCCTGAAGACAGCTGTGCACCATGAACTGATCAAGCGGCTCGATCTCGACAAGCTATCTAACATGCAGGACGATGCAGGCGCACGCCAAAGGCTGCTGACGCTGGTCATCCAGTTGGTGGGCCAGCAGAGCACACCGCTCACGTCGTATGAACGGGAAGGCCTTGCCCAGGAAGTCATTGACGAAGTGTTTGGCCTGGGACCGCTGGAGCCGCTGCTGCATGACGGTACGATCAGCGACATTCTGGTCAACACGTATGACACGGTATACGTCGAACGCCGCGGCGTCATTGAGAAGACCAACGTCGTCTTTCGCGACAATGCGCACCTGATGCACATTATCGACAAGATCGTTTCTGCGGTGGGCCGCAGGATTGACGAGTCATCGCCCATGGTGGACGCCCGCCTGCTGGACGGTTCGCGCGTCAACATTGTTATTCCGCCCTTGGCCGTGGACGGCCCTCTGATTTCCATCCGTCGCTTCGGCTCATCACCGCTGGGCGCGGAAGATCTTCTGCGCCACCGGGCCATTACGCCGCAGATGTTGGAAGTGCTCAACTGCGCGGTGCGGGCGCGACTGAACATCGTCGTCTCTGGCGGTACAGGCGCTGGTAAAACCACACTGCTCAACGTGCTCTCGGGCTTTATTTCTCCCTTGGAACGCGTCGTCACCATTGAAGATTCCGCCGAACTGCAGATCAAGCAGGAGCACGTCGTTCGCCTGGAATGCCGGCCTCCAAACGTGGAGGGTAAGGGCGCCATCCGGCAGCGTGAACTCGTCATCAACGCCCTTCGTATGCGGCCCGATCGCATCATCCTCGGAGAAATCCGTGGTGAAGAAGCGCTCGACATGCTGCAGGCCATGAACACAGGCCACGACGGATCGGTGACCACGGTACACGCCAACAATCCGCGCGATGCCATCTCCCGGTTGGAAACCATGGCCATGATGGGCAGCGTCGCCCTGCCCGAAAAAGCCATTCGTGCGCAGATCGCTTCGGCCGTGCACCTGATCGTGCAGGCCGCGCGTATGAGCGACGGCTCTCGCCGCGTTACCCACATCAGCGAGGTCACGGGCGCAACCAGCGAAGTGGTCAGCATGCAGGACATCTTCGTCTTCGAGAAACAGGGCCTGGGACCGGGCGGCAAGGTCAAGGGACGGTTTTATGCAACCGGCGTTGTGCCCAAGTTTGCCGAAAAGCTGAAGGCTGCGGGTATTCCTGTGCCGCTGGAAATCTTCACCCATTCCATGGACGTGTAGCCATGCCCCTCTTGGTCTTAGGCTTTCTGCTGATGGCGTCACTGAGCTTTGCCGTGGCCTGGCGTTATACCCAGCCCAGGACGGCGAACAATCAGGTCGTCAAGCGACTGAACCTGATTCATCGTCCGCACAACGTCGCGGATGTGGAGTTGATTGAGCTGACGCAGAAGGCGCGCCGGCTGTCGGATTCACTGGGAGAAGCCTTTGCGCGCTTCCGCTTCTCCGATCATTTAACTCAGCTGATTCTTTACGCCGGCCGAACGGAAACGGTCGGCTTCATTCTGCTGATCAGCGCCTCCATCGCAGGTGGGTGCGGTGCCATCGCAGTGTTCTTCAGCCAGCCTGTTCTGGTCTGCATTGCAGCCCCGTGCATCGGCGTATTGTTACCCTACCTGTGGCTTAATCATGCCAAGAACAAGCGACTAAAAGCTTTTACAGACGCCCTGCCTGACGCCACCGATCTAATGGCGCGGGCCCTGCGTGCAGGACACTCTACGGGCTCTTCCATCGAGATCATCGCAGAGCAGTCGCCCAGGCCGCTCTCTGATGAGTTTGGCCGGTGCTTTCAACGGCAGAAGTTCGGTATTCCGTTCCGTGATGCCTTGCTTGAACTGGCACAACGCGTCCCATCCAAGGATCTTCACTTCCTGATTACCGCCATCCTGGTGCAAAAGGAAACGGGCGGCGACCTGACCCAGATCTTGGATAAGACGACCAGTGTAATTCGCGAGCGTGTCCGCATTGAAGGTGAGGTACGAAGTTATACCGCGCAGGGAAGACTTACCGGCTGGATTCTTTCCGCCTTTCCACTGGTCATGCTTGGTCTGATTAACCTGTTCTCGCCCGGTTACACCCACGTGCTGTTTGTTGATCCGCTCGGCCTGAAGATGATCTATGGCGGCATGGGCTTGATTACGGTGGGCGCGCTGATTATCCGCAAAATCGTGGACATAAAAGTCTGACGTCCTTGTGAGGTTCATGATGTGGAATGTTGCCTTTTATGCCATGCTCGCCGTGGCTCTGTTCTCTGCAATTGCACTTGGCTGTCTTGTGATCAGCAGTCAGTCGTCCGCCCTGTTCACGGCTCGGTCGTTTTCTCAAATTATCAAGCCGCCAAGCGTAGGGTTGCACGCCGATGCCGAGGAAAAGATCTTCGCGAAGCTGTTGCGGCTCATCCGCCTGGCGCGATCCAGTCTTCGGCTTACGGAGGATCCCAATCTGCAGCGACAATTTGAAGGTGCTGCGCTGCCTGGAACCATGGCTCGCGATGTCTATTTCACGGCGCGCTTCTGCGGTCCGGTGGTACTTGGATTGCTTTGCTCACTGAGTCCGTATGGCCGCGTGCTCTGTATCTGCGCGGGTGCCGGCCTTGCTTACCTGGCCCCCGCCATCGTGCTCAGCAGACTTGGGAAGCGGCACCGGGAGAGGGTGCGGCTCGCCATCCCCGACACGGTCGACCTGCTGGTGATCTGCGTGGATGCAGGCCTTGGGCTCGACCAGGCGATGGTGCGGGTGGGTGAAGAACTGCGATCCAGCCACCCGGGGATCAGCTACGAATTTGGTTTGATTAATCGTGCGCAAAAAGCTGGCACGATACGCCTGGACGCCTGGCGCGACATGGCCAACCGGACGCAGGTGCAGGAAACTGAGGCGCTGGTCAACATGCTGATGCAGACCGAACGCTTTGGCACACCCATTGCCCGCGCGCTGAGCAGCTTTGGTGACAACATCCGTCAAAAGCGCCGACAGAAGGCAGAAGAGGCAGCCGCGAAGACCACCATCAAGATTATCTTTCCGCTGGTGATTTTTATTTTCCCCTGCATCTTCATCGTTCTACTGGGACCGGCCGCTATCTCCATTCTTCGCAGCATGCCTGGAAAGTAGTCAGGTGTCCTGAAGTGCGACGTTATGGATCACTGCACGTCTTCAAGAAAGGAAGGTCGCCGCCGATAAGTTGGGTAAGGCAATTAGACACCAGGTTCCCGGGGGTCGAGTGCTTTTACCAAGAGCTTTGCCTGCAGTGGCAGACACCGTCTGCAAGGGCGGGGAGTCAAAGCCCGAAGGCTAAGACTTCAAGATGTAAGAACGTTCGACACCCACAGTACGACAACTTTTGCTAAGGAGAAACAATGTCCACCAACGTCACGCTTCGTTCCTTTCTCAACGATGAATCCGGCCAAAACCTCATTGAGTACGCTTTAGTAGCCGGCCTGATCGGCCTGGCCGCTGTTACTGCAATGACTGGTCTAGGTAACGGCATCAAAACGGCTTTCAACACTGTTTCCAGCCAGCTCACCAGCGCCGTCTAAAGGCACTGTTTTTGCAATGGGCCTTCTTTCGAGAAGGCCCATTGTTAGTTCAACCTTCTTGATCGTTTTCCGTCGCACGCGGAGGCACTTATGGCTCACATCTTCGGCCTTGACGCAGTCTGGTTTTTGATCGTTCCCTGCATGGTTGCATTTGTCGGCATCCACTGTCACCAGTAAGCCTGCACATGGCAGACGCATCAAAAGAAGTAAATATGCAGGCGGGCAGATCGCTTCGGCTTTACGGTGTCGACTGCGAAGCGAGCCTTTGCGAAGCCGTGCTGATAGCACATACACCGTGGCAGCGCTTGCGTGGGCTGTTGGGCAGGCCGCAACTGCAGCCGGGTGAGGGTCTCTTACTGTTGCCCTCGAAAGGCATCCATACATTCGGCATGCGGTATGCGATTGACGCGGTGCTGCTGGATGCGAGCTATCGAGTTATCCACGTTTACGAAGAGATCAAGCCAGGACGCATCCGGCTGGCAAAGCGAAAGACACACTGCGTGCTGGAGCTACCCAGTGGGCAGGCGCGGCGCGCCGGCATTCATCAGGGTGATTGCCTGCGGTTTGAAGAGCAGGTGGAAAGCGTAACGGATTGCTCCCCCGCCTTGTTGCCTGCCTGCATTGCACGGCAGCCCGTCCGTTTGTCTCTCGGTTTAAAACTTCTGCTGACGGTTCTGTTGTGCTTGCAGTGTGCCATGTGCTGGTCAGGGCGTGTCAACTCACGGACCGGTCAGGTGGATCTGCGCGCATACTATGCGGCCGGCATGTTAGCTAGAACGGGTGCCATCAACCGTATCTACGACGATGCTGCCGAGCACAGCATGCAGCAAGCCATCTTTCAAGCGGATGGTTGGCGAACCCTGCACTTTCTATATCCTCCCTTCGCTGTGCTGCCTTTTATCCCCTTGTCGCTCTTGTCCTACAGCGCGGCCGTTTGGGTGGTACTCGCGTCCAACCTGGGCGCCATGTATCTTTGCGCGTGGTTGCTGGTCCGTGAACATCCGGAATGGAAGCTTTCCGCGGGTGTGCTCTGGGTCTTCTATTTGTGCTTCTTTCCAACGGCAGCCGCCTTGCTGCAGGGCCAGGTTTCCTTCGTCCTGCTGCTGGTCGTGACCCTGTTCTACTGCCTTGAGCGTCGTGGGCGGCCAGTGCTGGCGGGCCTGTGTCTTGCCGTGGGCCTTGTGAAGTTCCAGGTGGTGCTGCCAATGGCATTGCTGTACCTGCTGTGGCGCAGATACCGTGTGGTAGCGGGCTTTGCGGTGGGCGCTGTGGGGCTGTTTTTGCTGAGCCTCGCGCTGACAGGCGTCGCGGGATTGCACGCCTACGTTGCACGACTGGGCAGTGTAGGCTCGTCGACCCTGCTGGACCAGCATGCTGCACGACTGCGCTACGCGATGCTGGTCACAAGCGATCCCAATCTGCATGGGCTGGCGACGTTGTTCATGGGGCGTGGCACAGGCGGAGCGCTGGTAACGGCTGCGCTTTCGCTCGTGGTGCTGGTGTGGAGCGTCCGACAGAAGCCGTCCGCTGCGACTGCTACCACTGCCGCTTTGCTGCTTAGCTACCACCTGCAGCTTTATGGTTTGCCGCTCTTGTTGTTGCCGCTCACCCTTCTGGTGATGGAACTGAAAAGCGCAAGGCAGGACGCAAGGCGCACAGGTGCGTCGACGCGCGCGGCCGCATGGTTGATGACCGGCAGCATTCTGCTGCTGAGTCCTCCGCTGGCGTACTGGTTTGTACTGCGCGGCAACATTGTCTGGTATGTGCTTGCCAGCATTGCCACGCTCCCAGCGATTGAGCTTTGTACTGTAACCACTTGCCCAACCGCTTCGCCGAACACCGCCGGACTACCAGCCCTTACCGTGAACGCTGCCTCTGTTTGCAGTAGTTAAACGCCTACTGTTTCGTTGCTGCGGGTGCGGGTTCCACCGTTGCAGTAGGTTTCGCTGACGCTGCAGCGGTGTCCGTCTTGCAGGCTTCTACTGGCTCTTTCACACGATCCCACTTTGCGGTGCGGCCGAATGCGGCGATGCCAATGTAACCGCGCAGCAGCAGGGTATCGCCTTCGCTGGTCATTGCGCCTTTGTACGTCTTGCCGGTTTTTGGGTCGTACAGCTTGCCTTCGTCTGCCTTGTTGGGGTCGGTTGCATGGAAGCCTTCGCCGATCAGCAGGCCGCACAATGGCCGCGTACGCAGACTGCTGTCTGGATTCATGCCGTCGACTGAAACCGGTGCCGCTGCGCTGACCAGGACCAGCTTCGCGCACAACGCGTCACCGCAAGGGGCAATGCGAATCACGGACCCGGAAGCTTCGCGCCAGTCGCCCTGCACGCCTGTGGTTTGAGCGGCTGCAGCTGCCGGGCCAGCAGTCTGCGCGTGGAAGGACAACACGGGGAGCAGCAGCGCCCCGCCAAGCAATCTGAGTAACTTCATGAACGATCTCCCGCGGTGTTACAAGACAGGCTTTACCGCCAAGACAGCATTCAACCCGCCAAACGCAAACGAGTTTGAAAGCGCCAGACGAGATTGCATCTGCCTGTTCTGCAGTAGGACGCCGCCAAGCCGCAAAGCGCTGTCAACGTTTTCTGAACCGGCATTTGCAGGCAGCAAGCCTTCGCGCAGTGAAAGCAGCGTACTTAGCAATTCCATCGCACCGGAAGCACCCATGGCGTGGCCGTGGAGGCCCTTGGTGGAACTGACGGCAAGCGTCCCGGAGCGTTCGCCAAAGACGTCGTGCAGCGCCTCTGCTTCCACACGGTCGTTTACCTCAGTCCCTGTGCCGTGCGCGTTGATGTAGTCCACCTCGTCTGCACCGGACTGTGCGTCCAGCAGGGCGCGGCGCATGGCAGCCACGGGGCCGGACGCGTGCGCCTGCGTCATGTGCCGTGCGTCAGACGACATGCCGAAGCCGACAATTTCGCCCAGGATCGGCGCGCCTCGCTGCTGCGCGCGCTCCAGCGTCTCCAGTGCGAACAGGGCTGCGCCTTCACCCAGTGTCATGCCGTCGCGGTCTGCGGCAAAGGGCTTGCACCCCGCAGGGCTCACCACGTGCAGGCTGTCCCACGCGCGCAAAAAACCATAGGTCAGCGGAGCCTCATGCCCGCCGGTCACGGCTGCCTCGACCGATCCGGAGCGCACCATGTGGAAGGCCTGGCCGATGGCATGCGCTGCCGACGCGCACGCGGTTGAGACGGTATATGCAGGCCCGGTAATGCCGTGTTCCATGCTCAGCAGGCTGGTCCCCGCGTTTGCCATGGAGCGGGGAACCGTCAGCGGATGCGTCCGCGTGCCTTCAGTAAACAGCTTTTGCAGTTGCGGCTCTTCTGCCCAGCGACCGCCAGTGGAACAGCCCAGAATCAGCGCGATGCTGTCGCCTTCGTACGCTCCGCATAGCCTGGACTGCTCCACCGCCTGGCGCCCGGCTGCAATGGCAAATGAAGCGGAACGCTCCGCAAGCTGCTTTTGTGCCGCGGTCAGCCAGTCACCGGGCCGGAATGCCTGCACCTCGGCCAGCGTCTTAAAGTGAACTCCGTTCGCCCGCTCGTCGGCGATGGGACGAATGCCGCTGCGCCCCGCAAACAGGCTCTGCCGAAAGCTCTCCACATCGTGGCCGATGGCGGTCACGCAACCGGCGCCCGTCACCACGACGCGCCTCATCGCGCGGGCTCTCCTGCCGTCTTTGCTGTCTTGGTCTCGACCGCCTCATGGATTTCCCGCACCAGGTCGCCCACGGTCACAATGCGATGCAGGCGGTGCTCGGCAATTTCGACGCCGTACTTCTCTTCCAGCTCAAACGACATGCTGACGCGGTCCAGCGAGTCAAGGTGCAACGACTCTAGCGAACTGTCGAGCGTGATCGATTCGGCTGGGATTCCCTCGGAAGCGGCAATGGCGTTGATGCAGTCTGCGGCAATTTCATCCATGGGCATCCTCCTGTCTCAGCGAGTCTACGCAGTCCGCGGCGTCCGTGCGAAGCAGGAAGCGGTTTGGGATGCGTGTCATGGATGCCATCCGTGGCAGCAGCGCCGGAAACAGGTGTGCGAACTGCGCCATCCATGGTCGCTGCACCAGCGTTCGCGAGAGTGCCGTGGCCAGCCATAGGCGTTGGCCCATCTGCCCGGCAAGCTCCCGCTGAAAGGCCTCGGACCCATCGCCGCGCAGGTAGGTACGGGCCGCCAGCGCGGCGCTGTGCAGGGCGATGCTCATGCCATCACCGCTGAACGATGGGATGACGGCAGCCTGGTCGCCCAGCCGCCACAGGCCGGGCTCTGTAGCCCTCTGCACGTGGCCGTACGGTATGGATGCGATCGTCAGGGGCGCGTCCAGCAGCGGCTCGGCGCCCTGCAGGCGGGCCTGTAGATGCGGTGATTGCTGCAGCATGTGTCTTTGCAGATCGGCCCAGATGCCGCCGCAGCGTCGCAGTGCACCCGCATCCACCAGCAGGCACAGGTTGGCCCGGCCACCTTCCACCGGCTGCAGGCCCGCGTAGCCGCCGGGGAACAGCGCAAGCTCTACGGCACCGCGCAGCGCGGCAGTCTGGGCGGGCTGCAGGCGGTAATACATTTTGAAGCCGACCAGGCCCGTGTGCGTGCCCGCAGGCCTGGGCTGGGTGCGTAGGTCGTGCTTGCCCGTGGCCAGAAAGACGTCGCGCGTATGCACCCGCTCGCCTTCCCGCAGGCCGATGGTCCAGCCGCCATTCTCCGCCTGCAGGCTGTTCACGTGTGTGCCGCGCCGTACTTCTACACCGGCAGCTGCAGCGGCCTGCAGCAGGTACTCATCCAGGCAAAGCCGGGTCAGCGACTGCGCCGGGAAGGGCAGCAGTGCGCTTGAGAGTTGGCCATGGGAAGCCAGCCGCACCTGGCGGATGGGCACGGCTCCCAGAGCTTCTGGCTGCACGCCGCGCTGGTGAAGATAGTGCAGGGCCTCGCCGCTCAGGAACTCGCCACAGACCTTGCCGTGCGGACCGCGGCTGCGCTCCAGCAGCAGAACATCTCTGCCAGCTGCGGCCAGTTGCAGCGCCAGCGAGGTGCCCGCCAGGCCGCCGCCCAGGACCACTGCTGCATGACGGTCTGCCATATCAGCCAGCCCGCCGCCAGCCGACGCACAAGCGCGCAGGCCACACCGGCTGGATCACCGCACCCGCAGCGTCCAGTCCTGCTGCGTGGAGATAGCCCTGCCAATCCTCAGCGCGGAAGGCACGCCGAATCGACACGGGACCATCGTGCTGCACAAACCGATGCCAGCGCGCGGCCTTCGCCAGAATGGTAAATGCGTAATACGGCATGGCGGCGCGGGACAGATCGTTCACAAACCAACCCATCCGTGCGGTGTCCGTCATCCAGCGCAGGAACTGCACGATCTCCGCATCCGGCAGGTGGTGGGTAAACAGGGAGCTGATCACCACATCGACGGGCGCGGCGCGGTACGAGAAGGCATCGCCCGTGACCCACGCAATGGCGCTGCCGGCGGGCGTGAACTCCATCGCGGCGCGGGCGGCATACGGGTTCAGGTCGATGCCGGTCAGCCGTACCGGCAGCTTCCATTGCCGGGCCGCGCGTTCGATGTGCCGCAGCGTATCGCCACCGCCGCATCCGACGTCCACAATGTGCAGCGGCTCGCCGCCGCGCGGTAACTGCCGCAGCCAGTGCAGCGTGGCGCGCCGTGCCAGCGTCACGGTGTTGACCTGCTGCAGATCGTGCAGGCACGCGCGAAAGTCTTCGAAGGTGCAGGGTTCGTCCATCCACTCGCTCAGGTGGGCGCGATGGGTGAAATCCAGCTCAGCCTTTGACATGGAACCGCATCGTCTCTGCCGTCAGACCGGGTCCGAACGACATGGCCACACCGCGCTGCCTGGCCCGCGCGTCGCGCATCATGCGTTCGAGCACAAACATCACCGTGGCCGAGGACATATTTCCAAACTGCCGCAGCACCGCACGCGATGCATCCAGTGCATCTGCAGGCAACAGCAGCGCGTCGGCCACGGCGTCCAGAACAGAGCGGCCACCGGGATGCACGGCCCACAAGGCCACGTCCTCCGTGCCCACGATGTCTTCCCGGTGCGCCCGCAGTGCACGGTAGATTTCGCCGGGCACCTGGCCGGACAGCACCATGTCGAAGCCCTGGTCGCCCGCATCCCACCGGATCAGGTCGCGCGTGCCCTCCAGCTGCAGGGCGTGAAAGCTGTCCATGCACAGGCCGCCGGGTTCTGTGCTTTTACCTGTCTGTTCACCGCTGACCAGGCTGGCCGCGCACCCGTCGCCAAAGACCAGGAACGACAGCACCTGGCCAAGATCCTGCGTCTCCTGCAGGTGCAGCGTACACAGCTCCAGGTTGATTACCAGCACGCTGTCCGCCGGTTCTGACCGTACGATGTGCCGTGCCTGCTTCAGTGCGTTCACCGCGGCGTAGCAGCCCATGAAGCCGATCACCGTGCGCTCCGTCGAGGGCGGCAGGCCAAGATGTTCCATGGCCTCGAAGTCCAGCCCGGGCGCGTACAGGCCGGTGCAGGACGTGACAATCACATGGCGCACACGGTCGCGCTCTGCCGGTGTCAGCGCCAGCCGATCCAGTGCCGTGCGCATCAGGACAGGCGCAAAGCGTTTGAACAGCGCCATGCGCCGGGCAGTGAAGGGAAAGCTGCCGAGCTGGTACAGCTCATACGCTGAGAAGGCTTCGGCATCCGGTGCGCCAGCCACCTGCAGTGCCGAGTAGCGGTGCTCAATGCCGGACCGCTGCGCCATGCGCTGAAACAGGGCGCGGCTGCCGGGGTTCTGCAGCATGCCATCGGCAAACGCGACAAACGGAAAGTGGACATCGTGCCCAGGTACGGCGGTGGCAATGCGACGAAGGAAAACCGGGTTAGCCACGGTACGAAGATACTCTCCGACTGGCCTTTGGAATGCTCCCGGAGGCAGTCGTTAAGCGCCTTCCTGCAGCGCGCTTTTCATGCGGTCATAATGCGAGGGCCACCCCGGCTCAGAGGGGCGGGCGTCTGAGCGGTAGCGATCTTTATCGTTTCTTTATAATCGGTCGTATCTGGACACCCTGACCCACACCGCAGATATGCGACTCGCTGTCTCCGCACGCCAGACCGGCGAATCTGCCGGCAGCCTCTCTGCGCCGGGGCTGGCAGTCGACGGCTACCTTGCCGCAGTCGACATTGGTGGCACGCGTGTGCGTATGATGCTGGCCCACGCAAACGGCACGCCTGCCGCGTACTGGGACGCCCACATCGCACCCGACGGCAAGGCGCCGCAGGACGTGGTGGCGCTGGTCGGGGTCGGCCTGCGCGCCATGGTAGCCACCGTTCCGGCAGCGCCCCTGCTGCACATTACGGTGGGCGCACCGGGCATTACCGATCCCGGCAACGGCACCGTTCTGGAAGCACCCAACCTGCCCGGCTGGACGAACGTTCCGCTGGCCGCGCTGCTGCAAACCGCGTTCGGCGTACCCGCCGCCGTGGACAACGATACTAACCTGGCTGCGCTGGGCGAACATGCCGCCGGTGTCGCGCAGGGTGTGGATGACTTCGTCTTCATCGCCATGGGCACCGGCGTGGGCGCAGGCCTCGTGCTTGGCGGAAAGGTTCACAGGGGCAAGAACGGTTCAGCCGGTGAGATCGGCTACCTGCCTCTGCCGGGCGCCCCGCGGCAGCCCGTCCGCATGCGCGAAACTGGCCAGCTGGAGCGCAGCATTGGCGGCCTGGGCATTGAGGCTCGCTGGCAGGAATCGCTTGCTATGAGCAACTGCGCTGATGCCGCCGAACGGAAGGCGTTGCGCGCACCCCAGATCTTCGACCTGGCAGAAGGCGGTGATCCGCTGGCGACCGAGGTGTTGCAGTGGACGGCGCGGCTGCTGGCCGACGCCCTGTGCACGCTGACGCTGGTGCTGGACCCGGCCATGATCGTGCTCGGCGGCGGCGTGGGATCGCACCCGCACCTGTGTGCCGCCACCGCCAACATCCTGCGTGAAAATGACTTTCCCATGCCAGTTCTGCGGTCGTCTTCGCTGGGTACCCAGGCGCAGTTGTTTGGTGCCGTCGCTGTATCGCTTGCCGCATTGGACGCGGCTCGTCGTTGTTGACCCCTACCTGTTTGGAACTGCACTCGCGGCGTTGTCCTGGGCGCCACCCACTTCTCGCAATCCTGTTTTCTGGAGGTCTTATGACCAGCTTTTCCCGCAGTCTCGCACTTTCCGCGGTCATGCTGTACGTCGCACCCATGGCGTTCGGCCAGTCGCAGTCCATCAACGGCACCATTCGCGGCCAGATCACGGACCCGTCCGGTGCGCCGGTTCCGAGCACCGCCATCACGGTCAAGAATCTTGACACCGGCTACGTGCGCGAGCTGACCGCGGACAGCGAAGGCCGCTACGTCGCGCCGAACCTGCCCATTGGTACCTACTCCGTGCAGGCGGTTTCAGCGTCGTTCGCGCCGTTGACGCAGACCGGCATCCGCGTCGGCGCGGGTACCGACAGCACGCTGGATGAAGTGCTGAAAGCGGGCTCGGTTGCGACCGAAGTCACGGTCACCAGCGAAGCACCCATGATCGAAGCCGCGCGGTCTGACC
The DNA here is from genome assembly GCA_050954745.1 of Janthinobacterium lividum. Lineage (GTDB taxonomy): Bacteria > Acidobacteriota > Terriglobia > Terriglobales > Acidobacteriaceae > Terriglobus. The sequence goes on from JBPBQP010000036.1 coordinate 169,429, forward strand.
TGTCGCGCACCATTACCTCGGCCGAAACGCAGAACCTGCCGCTGACCTCGCGTAACCCATACAACTTCATCCTGTTTCAGCCGGGCATTTCGGGCCATCCAAACCCGGAAAACGGCATCCCACGCCTGCTCAATACCAACGGTCTGGTCGACCGTGTGAATTACCAGCTGGACGGAATGGTCGACACCGAAAGCGATCGCTACGGCCTGCGCCTGTTCGCCATCTCTGACAGCTATACCGACACCGTTCAGACCATTTCGAACGCCTTTACACCGGAGTTTGGTAACACCGCGGGCGTTATCTACAACGTCATTACGCCCTCAGGCAGCAATAGCCTGCACGGAGCGGTGCAGTACATCTGGCGTCCAAAGGCGGCTTCTTCGTGCCCCATTCTGCAAAATTGCACGCCGGGTGCCGTGGGCTACCGGCCCAAGCCTGACCTTCATGTGGATGATTACACCGCGCGGGCGGGCGGCCCCATTGTCAAGAACAAGGTCTTCTTCTTCGGAGCGTACGAGAAGCTGAAGCGCGCCAATCCGCAGGCGGTGACCGTCACGGCGGTGAACCAGGCGCAGTTGGTCGCGCTGGGCGTTCCGCTTGCCGACTTCAACACGGCACCCCAGGTGCAGCGTGCCCAGTGGGCCGATGCTCGTCTCGACGTCAACATTAATGCAAAGAACACGGCGTTCGTTCGCTACAACTACTTCCGGAATGACTACCCGTTCAACACCAACGTGGGCGGCCTTTACCTGCAGTCGGCAGCGTCTGATTTTCGCGATCGCGCCCACATTATCGGTGCACAGTTAATTACTACTTTCAAGCCGACTTTGTTGAATGAGTTTCGTGGATCGTGGCCGTACCGCAACCAGCAGCACACTGCCGGACCAGCCACCGGCACTGGTCCCATGATCACGATTGCGGGTGTTGTCAGCGGCTTTGGCGGCACCAACGGCGCAGGCGACAAGTTCCAGGAGAAAATCCCCTCCTTCTCCGACAACGTCACGCTGATCCGTGGCGCACACCAGTTCAAATTAGGCGTTGGGTTCCAGAAGAACAACGACACGCAGCTGCAGGATGTCTACACGCAGTTCACCTTCCCGAGCATCGCGGCATATACCGCCGCGCTGCAGGCACAGCGTGCAGGCGCGCCTGCAACAGACCCACGGTTGCATGGCTACACGACGATTACCGCTTCGCTGGGCCGGCCAGGCGCTGGCTACCAGACCGTCTGGTTTGACGTGTTCGCGCAGGATACGTGGCAGGTCACACCCAAGCTGGTGGCCAACTACGGCGTGCGTTATGACCAGTACCGCTCGCCGAACGCCCTGACCAATGCACCCTTGGCAGAGACGCGCAGCTTCCGCACGCCCATGGCAAACTTTGCGCCGCGGCTTGGCCTTGCGTACATGCCACAGGCGGGCACAGTGCTGCGCCTGAGCGGCGGCATGTTCTATGAGTCCACGCCGACCAACAGTTATTTCAATCCGCTGTACAGCAACGGCGATCCAACCAGCGGCAACCTGATCGCCATCCTGTCCGGTTCTGCGGGGCCTGCGTTTCCGAACACCTTTAGCCTGACCTCAGCAATTCCCACCACGGTGCTGAATCCCACTGTGCTGACGCCACGCTTCAAGAATGAATACACCTGGAACATCAACGCACAGGTACAGCAGGAGCTTGGCAAAAGTGATGCGCTGACCATTGGCTACGTCATGACCAATGGACGCAACCTACAGTTCCTGCGCAACAGCAACCTGATCAATCCGATTAGCAACCTTGCCGACGGACGTCCGGTCTACAACCCGCTTCTTGTCACGGGACCCACGCCCAGCCGTGCCGATACGCGCTATAACAACATCAATTCTATCGAGATTGGCGCAAATTCCACCTACAACGCGCTGGTCACAAACTTTACCCATCGCACGGTAGGCGGACTTACGGTCAACGCGTCGTACACGTGGTCGCACGCCATTTCAGACGCGCCGGAAGCCAATAGTTACGAGAACTCGAACTACATCTCAGACCCCACCAACCGGAAGCGCGACCGCGGTAATAGCGTCATCAACCGGCCCAACTCGTTCACCTTCTCTGGCGTGTACCAGCCCAACACGCACTTCAACAATCGCTTCCTGAATGGCCTGGTGGCAAACAACAACCTGGCTTTGCTGGTGGTGGCCAGCAGCGGCGACCAGCAGAACCTGGTGTCGAACCTGAACCTGAATGGCGACGCACGGTCCAATGGTCAGCAGCGCCCCTTGTTCGTAGGCCGCAACACTCTGCGCACGCCGAGTATCTACCAGGCAGACGCACGCTACACGCGTACTTTTGCCACCTTTTTCGAACGCGTGAAGCCGCAGATATTTGTAGAAGCAAATAACTTCCTTAACCGTTCCAACTTCACAAGCATCAACACCACGGCAACGACGAACACCACGGGTGCCATCACCGCGAACCCCAGCCTGGTTCCAACGTCATCCGTGCTTGAGGCGCGCATTCTGCAGTTCGGCGCCAAGATCGAGTTCTAACGCTGCCTGGTGGCGACGGTACATCCTTCAATCGTCATCCTGAGCGAAGTGTGAAAACGACAGGTCTGCTTTTCCCGGAGCTGCATTGCTGCTCCGGGAAGACGGCAGATCCTTCGACTCCGCTCAGGAACCGATACGAGGGTGGAAAGCGGATGGCGATCTTGGGGCTGACGACATGGAAGTCGCCGACCAGCGCAACCATTGCATTCTTAGCGAAGCCACAGCATGCGGCAAAGGATCTTGGCGCATGTGTGTCCGCGAAGTAACCGGTGCGCCGCGCACCGTTATCCTGAAGAAGATGCAACTGCCTGACGCTGTACCCTCTGCCTTCCCTGCGCCCATCTATCGCGAACAGGTTCTGACGCACATCTTTGCGGATGCGCAGCGGCTGTTTTTGCCATCGTTGCTTGAGATTGATCGAGCGCACCTGGTCATGCTGCGTGCGCAGGGCATAGTGACGCTCGCAACCGCGTCGGCCTGTGCGCGTGGCCTGCGGATGCTGAACCAGGATGTGCTGCGCACCGCGACCTACGACGGCAGCGTGGAAGACCTGTTCTTCCTGGTGGAGCGGCAGCTTGCAGAGCTGATCGGCGCAGACGATGCAGGCCGCCTGCACACGGCCCGGTCGCGCAACGACATTGACCTGACCATGTACCGCATGGTGCTGCGTGAGAATCTGCTGCGCATGCTGGAGGCGTCGCTGGCGCTGCGCCGCGTTCTGCTGGAGATCGCAGACCGACACAGCGACTGCGTGATGCCTGCCTACACGCATAACCAGCCCGCGCAGCCCACCACGCTGGGCCACTACGTGATGGCCATGGTGGAGGTGTTGGAGCGCGATGCGGAGCGCATGGTGGCCTGCTATGGCCGCGTCAATCGCAATCCGCTGGGCGCTTGCGCCATTACCACGACGGGCTTTCCCATCGACCGCACACAGACGGAAAAGCTGCTCGGATTTCGCGGCCTGGTGGTCAATTCCTACGGCGCGATTGCCGCCGTGGATTACGTCGCCGAGGCGTGCAGCGTACTGGCCACGGCCATGCTGAGCCTGGGCCGTTTCACGCAGGACATGCTGCTGTGGTCCACGGCAGAGTTTGGTTTTCTGCGGCTGTCGGACGGCTACGTGCAGATCAGCAGCATCATGCCGCAGAAGCGCAACCCGGTCCCGCTGGAGCATGCCCGCATCCTGGCCTCGCGTGCCCTGGGCGAGGCGCAGTCCGTACTTGGCTCGCTGCACAACACGCCGTTCGCCGACATGAACGACGGTGAAGATTCGCTGCAGCCGCTGGTGGCGCTGGCCTTTGCCGACGCGCAGCGTGCGCTGTCCCTGCTGGCCGGTGCGCTGTCAGAAGCGACTTTTGACATTGCCCGCATGCGGACACGTGCGCACGGCAGCTTCCTGACCGTAACCGAGGTAGCCGACACGCTGGTGCGCGTCTGCGGCACGTCCTTCCACCACGCCCATGCGCTGGTGGCGGCCGCGGTGAAGGCTGCAGCCACGGATGATAACCGGGCACTGGCCGCAGACCTCTATGCACGCGCCGCGGCAGATGGGCTGCACATCACCGAGGCGCAGATTCTGTCCGCTCTGGATCCCGATCACTTTGTCCATATCCGCGGCATTGTGGGCGGACCTGCGCAGGAAACACTGCTGCCGGAACTGGCGCGGTCAGCGCAGCAGAGGGTTGCCGACAGCGAATGGGTGCTGGCTGAACGGGCGCACCTGCTGACGGCACACGAAGACCTGACACAGGCCTGCGCGGCGCTCGAGGCCTAGGCCTAGGCTTCATAGGCGGGCAGGCTATCGGAATGCGATCAAGCCAGCGCGCCTAGGTCGGCTGCCAGGAAATTGTGGCGGCACTGCTACCGTTCTGCCGGGCAGGATCCAGACAGCGCACGATGCAGACGTCGATTTCCCTCCAGAAATGAGACGATTCATACTTTGTGCCCGGAACGAAGAAATCGTGTTCCTTCCCATTCCCAATAGCTAATTTCCTGTGGCATAATCCGTCGTCGCTAAAACGTGCCTGCTGACGGCTCCTGATTTTGAGACGTCACAAATGCAAGCTCGAACGGGCGATTGCACGGACGCACTGACAGCAACGTGGCGCTGCAGGCACGCAACACTGCGGCTAAACGAATCGAGTTTCGTGGGTACTTTGGAGGCAAAGGGATGTTCACACGCACCAGGTATGTTTTGCAGGCCGGCACAGGCATAGGCACAGACACGTGGCATACGGCTGTGCTGCGCGGCCTGCGCCGTTCGTCACTGGTTGCCACCCTGGCAGCGGCACCGCTCGTCGCGCTGTCGGTCGGCACGGTCTCTGCCTTTGCGCAGGCCAGTTCCAGTTCCGACGCACAGGGCAAGGTCACCGACGCAACCGGTGCCACCGTGCCGGGTGCGACCGTCCACCTGATCAACACAGGCACGGGCGCAGAGCGCAGCACCAGCACGAACGATTCGGGCGAGTGGTCCATCCCGAACATTCCGCCGGCAACCTACCGGCTGCGCGTTGAGAAACAAGGCTTCAAGACAAGCGAGATTCCCGCGCTGGCAGTCGAAATTGGCAGGACAGCTAATGGCTCCGTGACTCTTTCCGTCGGCGGAACCGATGAAACGGTCGAGGTCACAACGCTGCCGCCGCAACTGCAGACGCAGGAAGCGACGGTGGGCCAGGTGATCGATCAGAAGCAGATCAACGATCTGCCGTTGAATGGCCGCAACGTCCTGCAGCTTGCCACCCTGGCACCCGGCGTTTCACCACCGCAGACTGGTCAAACTGGCAATCCGGCGCAGACGGGCACCTCATCCAATACCCGTAATCTATACATCACGGTGGATGGCGGTCGTGGCAGTTCTACAAATTACGTGCTCGACGGCACGTACATACGTTCCGTTCGTTTCAACAACATGTCACTGCTGCCGAATACCGATACCCTGCAGGAATTTAACCTGCTGCGCTCGACGTTTTCGACCGAGTATGGCCAGGGCCAGGCAGTCGTCTCGATGGTGACCAAGTCCGGAACCAACAAGATTCATGGTTCGGGGTACCTGTTCGCGCGAAATGGAATCTTTGACGCCCGAAACTACTTCTTCACGCCTGCCCAGGGTGCCAAGCCGGACTTTCATCGTTACCAGTTCGGCGGAACGTTTGGCGGCCCCATCCTGAAGGAAAAACTGTTCATCTTTGGCGGCTATGAAGGGCAGCGGTCGTCTCGGCAGACGAATAATACTGCGCTCTTTCCGACGCAAAGTGAACTCGCCGGCAACTGGACCAGCGTCACTGCTTTGCCAGCGGGGTATAGCGCAACGAATCCGGCTGGGTTTACGGTGACCAACCGGGTTGCACAGGTGCTGAATCCCACCTATCCAGTGGTTACAAGCGATGCCCCTACCATCAACGGCTCCAGCAACTACTCGGTGGTCTTACCTTTTACTGATAACTACGATTCGTATACCGTGCGTGGCGATGCGACGCTTTCGTCCCGGCATTCCATGTTTGGCCGCTACGCCAACTACAACGCCAGCCAGCTTACGCCTACCGTGCAGGGCAGTTCGAATTCCAACCCACTGCTCGGTCGTAACGCGGTGCTCGGCGATACCTTCCTCATCACGTCCAAGGTCGTGAATGAGGTACGTATCGGTTGGAACGAGTTTTACAACATCGGGCTCACCGTGCTGCAGAGTCCGGGGCCAAACGGGAACTGGGCTGCGGCAGAAGGCCTGCAGAATGTAACAGCGCTCACTTCGCAACGCCAGAACGGTCGCGCTGCCTTCACGATCCAGGGCTACACATCGGTAGGCGACGGAGCAGGCGATCAAGGTGGTCACGAGAACATCATCAGCATTGGTGACACACTGTCTGACGTTCTTGGCAAGCACACCCTGAAGGTGGGATTTCAGGGTCAAAACCGCCGGCTATGGCAGATTGCCGACAACGCATCTCGCGGCACAGCTACCTTCGATAATTGCACGGCAGCAACCTACGCGGCAGGCTACACCCCTACCGGTCCAAATGACACGACCAATGTAACCTCGGTGGGTAATTGCTCCATTGGCAACAAGACTTATACCGTAAATGGTTCCACTTACCTGTACAACAAGTTCCAGAACTACGCGCGCGGTATGTGCACGTCCGGGTGCAATGGAAATGCCGGGACCACGCTGGGTCATTACCGCGACAACACCTATGGTGCGTTCCTCAGCGACACATGGCAGATCGGTCGTGGCCTGACCGCGAACCTCGGATTGCGCTGGGAGTACAACCAGCCATTTCATGAGCAGAACCAGCTGGAAGGATCGCTGGATCCGGGTACAGGAAAGATCACCTTTACCAAGCTGCCTGCGGTCATACCTGCCGCTTACCTTCCCTTCATCGACACAACGCGCACGTATCAACCAGGTATTATCCAACCCTTCAAAAAGGGGTTTATGCCTCGCGTTGGACTTGCCTATGAAGTTCACCCAGGTACCGTCGTTCGTGCTGGTTACGGCATCTATTTCGATAATCTGAACACGAACGAACTCCAGTTCACGCGGTATGCGGCCCCCCTGTATTACCAGCAGTCATTTAACAATGCTTTTGTAGGTACGCTTTATCCGGATCCTACAACCTCTACCATTCTGCCCGCGCCTTTTTCCATTTTCCCGTTCAACAAGCAACCGTTAACGCAGGAGTGGAACGCAAGTCTGCAGCAGGATCTTGGGCACAATGTAATTCTGGAGTTCGCCTACACCGGCAGCAACACGCACCACATCTGGAAGCGCTACGACCAGAACATGTACATTCAGTCGCCGTTCCAGATCCCGGCTAATCTCACCACGCGACCGTTCCCGCAGTTTGGCCCCGGCATTCTGACCAGTTCGACGCTGGGCTCGGCAAACTTCAACGGTGGTTCCGTGAAGGTGGAGCAGCGTTTGAAACATGGCATTTTTTATCTGGGTAGCTACCAGTGGTCGAAGAACCTGGACAACATCTCTGGTGAGGCTGGTGCAAACGACTCGTCCTACGCAACAACGACGTCGTTCGATCACTCCTATTCCAACTTTGACACGCGTAACCGAGCGGTGATCTCAGGTGGCTATGAGTTGCCATTCGGCCGGAACTACAACCATCTGCAAGGCAAGGTCGCCAGCGCCATTGCTGGCGGATGGAGCCTGCAGCCGGCCGTTCAACTACGTTCGGGTTACCCGTTTAGCGTGGGCGGATCAGGATGCACCTTCGCAAATTACATTGCGTGCCGCGCATTTCTGGCACCGGGTCGCACCGTTGCCAGTTCTTACACGACGAATCGCGGTATTAGCAACTGGTTCGATCCAACAGCCTTCTCAAACTCTCCCACTATTGCGACGCTCTCTGGCACGCCTGGAAATTACGTGTCCAATGCGCGCGACATCCCGAATCTTCAGGGCTGGGTGACGCGCAACACGCAGCGTGGTCCCGGCACACTCTCGTTCGATCTTTCGGGCATCAAGAACTTTCGGGTTCGTGAACGATTTAACATGCAGCTCCGTGCTGAGGCCTACAACATCCTTAACCACGGTATCTTCTCCAATCCATCCGCAGGCTTGGGATCCCCAGCCTCCCTGGGTAAGATCACCGGCACCTCGCTGGACAATCGCAGCTTGCAATTCGCCATCAAGGGGACGTTCTAGGCCGCAACTCAGAAGTGTTACTTCGGGGCCTGGCGGAGACGCCGGGTCCCATTGTTTTCAGTACCAGGTCAGGAGCACCGACAATGAGCTTTCCCTGCAAGCCGCTCTTTCTTCCCGTGCTTATGCTGCTCTCTGCTGTTGCGGCAGCACAAACCGTTCCGCCCGCGTTGGAGTCTCCGCCGGCACGTCCTCCTGTTACCGGGGCGAACGGTGAGAAGTACATCGGCATGCCGAAATTTCATGAGCCGGACGCGTATGACATCGACGAGCACACCGGCTTCAAGCAGATCTTCGATGGCAAGTCGTTTGCCGGTTGGGCTGCGCAGACCTCCATCTGGCGGGTGGAGGAGGGCGTCATGGTCGGCGAGACGAAGGAAGCCGATCGTAAGGGCAATAACTACATCGTCTATAAGAACGACCGGCCAAGAGACTTCGACCTGAAGCTGCAAATGAAAATAGAAAACGGCGGCGGTGGCGGCATTCAGTACCGCAGCCAGACCGGCCTGCCGTGGACGCGCGCGCAGGTGCCGGGCGGCCCGGTCTTTGATCTGAAGTACATGATGACCGGGCCGCAGGCGGACTTCTGGTATCCCGTGCGACCGGCTGCTGCTGCGTACACGGGACAGTGGTATTCCGAGAACACCATGCAGGGCATTCTGGCCTGGCGCGGACAGGTGACTGAGGCCTTGCCAGGCAAAGCAAATCGTCTGGTAGGGACTATCGGCGACCGGCAGGCGCTGGGCGGTTACGTCCGCGTGAATGACTGGAACGACTACGAGATCATCGCGCGCGGAGGCGTGATGATGCACATCATGAACGGGCAGTTGATGGCCGTGTTTATCGATGACGATCCGAAGTCGATCAACAACCAGGCTGGACTGATCGGCTTCGAGATTGAGAGCCAGCCGTGCAGGATTTCCGTGCGCAACATCTGGCTGCGTTCGTTCGACTAACTTCTTCAGCGTTCCCAACAAGATAGGCGCGACGGGTACCCCAGCGCATTCGGCGGTGCGGAGCAAGGCTTTCGACTTCGCTCAGGATGACGTTTGCAGCAGATGACGAGCTGCCTGACTTGCTGCTGGTGGAGGCGGGCCAGCGCATTAGCCGGTCGCCGTGTCGCGCGTCGGACGCTTGCAGGAACGTATTCAAGCGAGCTCTCCAAAAAAGACCGTGACCCTGTAGGCCTTCCCACACGCAGTACAGCTCCCTGGAGCACATCCTTTGAATCGTGGACTGATTCGGTCCTTGATCGTGTATGCTCAACCAATCGGACCGAATGAGTCGGATTTCGCCAGACCGCCGCCGAGCTTGCGCGCAGGTCTCCGGCGGCACGATGTTGAGGGACATCAGCACTTTATAACTTGCGGTCGCGTCGGGGCGCGCCTGTTTTTTGGAGTAGGACCAGCGATGAAGAACAAAGAAGCTATTTCCAGGCTGCGTGGGAAAGTGATGCTGAGCGGCACCCTGGCAATGTTTGCCATGGGCTCCCTGAAGGCCGAAACCGCCTCTGAAAAGGACGAACACAAGCCTCTACATCCAGGCACCGGCGATGTGGCCGCCACTGAGCAGGAAGCTCGATCCAGCCAGACAGTCCACCACTTTGACGTAGCTGCCGGAACCGTGCGGGAAGTTATGGCGGCGTTTGAGAAAACTACAGGCCTGAAGATTGCCGTCCCCGAGCGCTACGCCCAGCTGCCCTCCCCGGGAGCACATGGTGTTCTGACCACAGCAGAGGCACTGACCGCGGCCCTCGTCGGCACCCAGATGTCGGCGGACTTTGTCTCGCCTGAAAAGGTCATGCTGGATCTGCATGCCGCCAACCAGGAAGTTACAGTCATCGCGCGGTCTGAATTGGATTCTCTAAAGTACACCGCGCCCCTGCGTGACCTGCCGCAGACGCTTACCGTCATTCCAGAAAGCGTGATTCAAAGCACCGGATCCGTCAGCCTGGTGGAAGCTCTTCGCACGGTTCCTGGCATCACCTTTGGAGCGGGCGAAGGCGGCAACCCCATCGGCGACCGTCCGTTTTTGCGTGGTGTTGACTCGCAGTCGAGCACCTTTGTGGATGGTGTGCGCGACATCGGGTCACAGACGCGTGAAGTATTTGATGTGGACTCGGTCGAGGTTTCCAAGGGGCCCAGCGGAACGTTCGCGGGTCGTGGTGCATCGGGTGGCAGCATAAACCTGAACAGCAAAATGGCTCACCGCGAAAACTTTCTTGCGGGCAGCTACAGCCCCGGCACCGCCAACTTTTTCCGCGCCACAATGGACGGAAACGTTAAGGTGAGCCGTTGGGCCGCGGGCCGCCTGAACGGCATGTGGCAGAACTCTGACATTGCGGGCCGCGACGTTGCGAACAACAGCCGCTACGGGTTCGCGCCTTCACTGCTGTTTGATATCTCACACCGCTTGCACATGGACTTGAATTACTACGATGTACGGACGCATGACATTCCCGACGTCGGCATTCCGTATAACAATCCAACCTTCTTTGCACGTGTCGACAGTCGTCCACGCATTCTGCAGGCCGGTGACGGTCAACCGCTTTTATTGAACCGTAATGCTTACTACGGCTTCCGCTCACGTGACTTTCGCAACGAGAAGGTGAAGACGGTGTTTGGCCGGGCGGATGTCAGCATAAGCGAAAATGTCGTTCTTCGAAACTCCTATCGCTATGGGAAGTCTGGGCAAGACTACGTCTATTCCCAGCCGGATGACAGCCAGGGAAATATCTACTACGGGCTGGTGTACCGCCGCGCCCTGCAGCGGGTTGCGAGCGTAGATACCTCCATCAATCAGAGCGATCTTTCCGGCCACTTCAAGACCGGTAGCCTGGAGCATACCTTTGCTGCGGGTGGCGAGTTTGCACGCGAGCGCAGCTGGAATGCCAGCAATCTGGTAGGTAATCCGAATTACGCGACGGGCACCGCGCCGGTGCCAACCTTTACGGTTCGCAACGCGGCAACTGGCCAGATCGTCAGCGGTCTAAGTGCGAGCCGGTGCCCGTTCGGTGCAGGTGCAGCTGGGGGCTATTACTGCACGGACCTGTTCAATCCTTCGCCGGATGATCCATGGTCGGGCGTCGTCACTAGGAACGATGTCACCAATCCAAATTCCACCATCGTAAACGGGATCATCAAGACGCAGACACCCACTCGGCAGGTCACCATCACCCAGTCTGTTTATGGCTTCGATACGGTTCGCGTTTGGAAACTGCAGGGCACAGGTGGCATTCGTTACGACCATTACAACTCGCAGTACCGCACGGCTCTGAATGCGAGTCCGTTTGCGACTTTTCCTTATAACAACGGCCTCGTCAACTTTCAGGGCGCCCTTGCTTATAAGCCTAAGAGTTCAGGAACGATCTATGTCGCGGTCAGTAAGTCGTCAACGCCCCCGGGTAATGCGCTTTCGCAGGGACAGGATTCTTCCGGCCTGACTACGTCGATTAACCAGGCCTTGCCGCCGGAGACGACACGTTCTGAAGAGGCAGGCGTCAAGTGGGACCTGTTTGGCAGCAAAGCGCTGGCCACCGTTGCTGTCTTTCAGGCCAACACGGAAAATGTGCGAATTACCCTGTCTGACAGCTCTGTGGCGGCGGCGGGTGAGCGACGGAACCGAGGCGTCGACTTAGGACTTTCCGGCAACATTACTCGCCACTTACAAGTCTTCGGTGGTTACACTTTTATGAACGCCATCCTCACCAATGCGGGTGGTGCGGGAGCTGCCGCAGGTTTGATGGACGGCAGGCGCTTTCCGAACACGCCAGAGAACAGCTTCAGCGTGACGACATCCTATGCAGTGACACGAAAGCTGAATATAGGTGGCGGCGTATATGGCGTGGGTAAAGTCTTTGGCAATGATTCGCCTACTGCGCCTAAGTGGGTTCCAGGCTATGTTCGCGTGGATGCGAGTGGATCGTACCGATTTAATGCGCACATGGAGCTGCAGGCGAATCTGCAAAACCTGACAGACAAGGCTTACTTCCTGCAGGCTTACACCACACATTACGCCCAACTGGCGCCGGGTCGTCAGGGTCGCTTGACGTTAAATGCGCGCTTCTAACGCAATGGCTGACGTGGACTTAAATACACCTGACTTTGTGCGTGCCGCAGCCGAGCGGGGTGTAAGCGAGGCACAGGCAATCTATGGGCAGATGTTGCTGGATGGAACGCTTGTGCCACGCAACGCTACTGCTGCGCTGCACTGGTTTGAACGTGCGGCAAGGGGTGGTCAGGTAATGGCGATCAACATGGTGGGCCGCTGTCTCGATCAGGGCTGGGGCGTGGTTGCAAGCCCATGCCTGGCTGCGCAATGGTTTCGCAAGGCTGCCGACAAGGGATTGGATTGGGGCATGTATAACTTTGCCACCCTGCTTACTTTGGGTCGCGGTGTAACAGAAGACAAGGTGGAAGCGCTGCATTGGTTTCGCAAGGCAGCAGAGCAGGATCACGCAAAGTCAATCAACCTGCTGGGTAGCTTTTACGAAGACGGCTGGGTCGTGCAGCATGATCTATTTACTGCGCGAGCGCTGTATCAGAAGGCCGCGGTGGCAGGTGATTTTCGCGGCCAGTTCAACTACGCGCGATTGTTGTTGCAGGACGGGCAGGTCGCTGACGCTCTTACCTGGCTACACAAGGTACCGAAGACGGCAACACCGGCCTTTGTTCTGAAGATGAAGCGTTTCCTGCTGAACTCGTCTCGGCCAGAGGTACACCTTTTTGCCGTTAATCTTCCGGCGGATATAACTCTGTGAGCGCCCCAGGTCTTGTACGTGGTGAGGTAACGCTGTGCTGATAGAAGTTCCTGAAGTGTTATCGAAGGATCAGGTCAGGCGCTTCCGCAAGGCTCTGGACGAAGCGGACTGGATTGATGGAAAGGTCACAGCGGGCTTCCAGTCCGGGCGTGTCAAAGACAACCTGCAGTTGGCTGAAGATCATCCGGTTGCACTGGAGCTTGGCCGCGAGATCCTTGCAGCCGTGGAGCAAACACCATTATTCGTAGCCGCTGCACTGCCCTCCAAGATCTTCCCGCCATTATTCAATCGGTATGAGGGCGGTCAGGCTTTCGGTAATCACGTCGATGGCTCGGTAAGAAGGAATGCGCGCACGGGAGCGTATGTGCGGACTGACTTATCGGTCACCCTTTTCCTAAGCGAGCCGGAGGAATACACCGGCGGCGAATTGGTGATTGAAGATACCTATGGCGAGCAGCAGGTCAAATTACCCGCAGGCAGTCTTATCCTGTACCCCTCCACCAGCCTGCACCGGGTGGAGCCTGTTTCTCAGGGCGCGCGCATCTGTTCGTTTTTCTGGCTGCAAAGCATGGTGCGCACAGACGCTCACCGCAGCCTGCTGTTGACGTTAGACGTTGCGATCCAAAGCCTGAACAAGGATGCTGCGGGCCATAAGTCCATTCTGGAACTTACCGGTCTCTATCACAACCTGTTGCGTGAATGGGTTGAAGTTTGAATGACAAGTTGGCAGAGTAATTGCCACCAGGCTGCCCGCATTAACTCCGAGCTAATGCGGGCAGAAGGGATCGGAGACGCCCTCACGGCTCCGGTCCCGCTTTTGCTTTTTTCCGGTGGTTGCCAAGCCTGTCAATAGAAATTTATTTGCCGATGCAGAAGGCTGAGAAGATGAGGTTCAACACGTCGTCGGGTGTGGTTTGTCCGGTGAGTTCGTCCAGGGCATGCAGCGACTCGTAAAGATCCAGCAGGACGAACTCGTGTGGCATGGATTCGTCAATCGCCAAGGCGGCTTTTTCCAGGGCTGCGTTGGCTGCCTGCACGGCTGTCCGTTGCCGCAGATTGGTTAGCGTGGCAGAACTCGTGGTGGCTGCCTTGCCGCGAACAAGGGTAAGCAGGCTATCTTTCAGATGCAGCATGCCGTGGCCGGTCGTTGCGGATGTGGAGACAATGGGCCATGGCTTTTTCGCGTAGCTTGCCGTGTCTGGCTGCGCGTCCCACCTTGGGTTTCCCGCACCCTTCTGCAGATCTATCTTGTTCAGGACTACCAGCACGGGGCGACCCGCAATGGCCGAGTAGGCTGGGTCATCCCACGGGTCCTGCGCGGCCGGCAAAGATGCGTCCAGGACGATCAAAACGGCATCAGCCTCAGCCATGGCTTCTCTGGAACGTGACACGCCGATGCGCTCGGCTTCGTCATCCGTTTCACGAAGCCCGGCGGTGTCGAGCAGTTCTATGGGGATGCCCTCGAGCGAAATACGCTCTGCAATGACATCGCGCGTGGTTCCAGGGATCGCCGTGACGATAGCGCGCTCCTGCTCGACAAGCCGGTTGAAGAGGGAACTTTTACCGACATTTGGCTCTCCCACAATGGCCAGGCGCAAGCCCTCCCGCAGCAGTCGACCATGAGTAAAGGTCGCCAGAAGGGCGTCAAGCGGCGGTCGCAGCATGGCTACTTTTGTTGCGAGATCGGGTGAGGATACCGTATCCAGATCGTCTTCCGCGAAGTCGATCCCTGCTTCCAGCAGCGCGATTAGCTCAAGCAGCGCCTGCTTGGTGGGCCGGATAGCTTTCGCAATGGAGCCGCCCATCTGCTCCGCAGCCTGACGAGTCTGGCCCAGCGTTTGCGCCTCGATCAGGTCACGCACGGCCTCTGCGCCGGTCAAGTCGAGCCTGCCGCTCAGGAACGCTCGCTCTGTAAACTCACCGGGTCGGGCCGGCTCTGCGCCGTGCTGAATGCAGGCTTTGACCAGCCAGTCCAGCAGCACGGGTGACCCGTGCGTGGCGATCTCCACTACGTCTTGACCGGTGTAACTGTGCGGACTGGCAAACCAGGTGACCACGGCATCGTCCATGCGCTGGCCGTCGCGAGTGTACAGAATCCGGTAGTGTGCGATGCGGGGTCGAAAGGCTTCTTGGTCAGAGAAGAGAGCGGCTGCGATGTGAAGGGCCTGCGGTCCGGAAAGTCGCACCACGCCGATGCCGCCACGCCCAGGCGGCGTAGCCACGGCCACGATGGTGGTGTCTGCGGGCAGATCGTCTGGAATGCTCATGATGGATACAGGCTAGCGTGGTGCGAAGTCTACAGCTAACGGCGGCGAAATCGCTCGCGGATGTTGCGTGCACGGTCGTCGCGTTCGGCGCTTTGCCAGTTCTCCGGGTACAGCACGACGAAACGTGCTGGGCCTTCGCCGCTGGACTCCGTGCGCAGGCCTTGTGCACCCTTCAGGGCGAGGTGCAGCATGCGGCGCTCCCGCGAACTCATAGGCTCGAACGAGTAGGGCTTTTTGCTTTCGTGCACTGTGGCAATGCCGGTCTTTGCTGTCTGCAGCAGTTCGCGGTTGCGTGCAGCCTTGAAACCGTCTGCGTCGAAGGAGATACGGTCGTGCTCATCCGGCTCCAACCGCAGAATCTTCGCGCAGACGTGTTCCATGGCGCGCAGCAGTTCGCCATCACGATCGGTCAACAGCGAAGCGTCCGGACCGCTGATCTCCACGTAGATCAGCCGGTCTTCCAGGCCGTCCGGGTCGGCTGCACCGGCACCTGCGGTAATGCGAAAACGCAGCCGCAGGCCACCGGTGGTTGTCAGCAGCTTCAGGAAGTCAGACGTCTGTTGCGCCGCAGTGTGCAGGTCCTGCATGGTCCTACCGCTTCCCCTGGATGGTCTTGGCCTGCGGTGCGCCGATCTTGCGACGGGCACGCTTGGCTGCAATCTCGCGCATCTCGCGACCTTCCTTGGTCTGGTTCATGGCGTACTGCGCGCCAATCATCAGCAGGTTGCCCACGCACCAGTACAGTGCCAGGCCAGCCGAGTAGTTCCACGTAATGTAGCCGGAGAAGACCGGCATCATGAACGCCATCATCTTCTGCTGCTGTGGGTCGACGCCCGGTGCGGGCATGTAGAACTGCACCAGGAACTGCGACACCACCATGACAATGGGCAGGATATGGTACGGGTCGGCGCTGGTCAGGTCATGCAGCCAGAACCAGTGTGCCTCGCGCAGTTCGACTACCTTGGGCAACATGCCCAACATGGCGAACAGTAGAGGGAAGGTAAGCAGCGTGGGGATGCAGCCGCCAAACATGTTGACACCGTTGTCCTTCTGCAGCGCCATGATTTCGGTGTTCATCTCGGCGCGCTTCGGGTCAGTGACCTTGTACTTGGCGTACTTGGCCTTGATGGTGTCCATCTGCGGCTGAATGCGCTGCATTTTCAGGCCACTGCGCATGGTTTGGTAGCGGAAGGGCAGCATGACGACGTTCAGCAGAATGGTAAGGACGACAATCGCCCATCCCCAGTTGCTGGCGATGTGATCGTGAATGCTGTTCAGCAGCCAGAACAGGAACTTCGCGATGGGTCCCCAAAAGCCGAAGTCGACCACCGGTTCCAGCGTGTTGTTGGTCCCGGGAACGGGGATCGTCTTCAGGACATCCACGGATTTCGGTCCGGCGTAGATGCGCGCCTGCGTGGTGCCGCTGGTGTCGCCCAGCGCAACTCCGACAACCGGCACCTCAATCGGCTTGCCGGTAATCTTGCCCTTGTCGCTGCCTGCGCGTGCGAGTTTCTGCACGTCAATGGTGTTGTGCAGGGTTATAGCGGTAGAGGTTTCGGCGTCGCTCGGCAGGAAGATCGCCGCGAAATAGCCGTCAGAGGTACCTGCATAATTCAAGGGCGCGTTCAGCGTTTCGCCGCCGCTGACCTTCTTGAACTCGATGTGTTCGGCCTTGCCGCCGCGCATGGCTTCGATGCGGGAACCGTTGTAGTCCAACACCTGTTCCTGGTCGCCGAAGCCAGCAGGCCAGCTGATGAGGCTACGCACGGGTGAGCCGTTCACCTTGACGCTGGTCTCCGCCTTAATGACATAGCTGCTGTCAAAAGAAAATTCTTTCCAGACCTCAACGCCGCCCTGCTGGAAATGGAACTTCAGCTCACCCGGTGCAGCCATGTGGCCGCTGGCATCGCTGTCTACAAACAGCGCGCTGCGCAGGCCATTGGTCAGGTTCTGGTCATAGGTATGCAGCGAGAGCGGGAAACCGAACTGCTTTGCCGCGGCTGCGTTGACCAGGTCCAGGGGAGCGCCGTAACGGTCCTTGAACTTCTTCAGCACCCAGCTGCGAACCTCTGCACCCTTATTGCTGAAGGTGATTTTGTACAGGTCGTTCTCGACGGTGGTGGTCTGTTCGGCACTGGCGGCAATGGTCGGGGTCAGCGCTGCACTGGCAGCAGGCTGCTGTACCGCGTTCGCATTGAAGGCAGCGGTCTGGCCGGTGGGCGAGCTTAGCGGCGGGGCATTGCTACCAGCCGGGGGCGCCTGCGTCTGCGTCTGTGCCGTGGGGGGCTGCAGGGGCTGCGTCTTTTTGCTGCGGTAGAACTGCAACCCGGCAAATACGCCGAGCATAACGACCATCATGATCAGGAACGTAGTGTTGTTGGTACCGCTACCGTTCCCATTGGGGTTCTTGATCTCTGCCACGTTGTCCTGTCTGTCCTGTGCGCGCGTTTTCCGGCGCGTTTCGGTGCACCGCACACTATGTTAAATGGCAAGCCCGCCCGCTGCCGTGGCCTATGTTGCCTCCATGCCAGATGGGGCTGCCAATGTGGCATAGCTTAGAGCGCCCAGCAAGGTCACGGCGCTGCAGGTGGCGAAGGCCAGCGTAAAGGAATGCGTCCGGTCGACGATCACGCCGGTCACGACCGGTGCGGCCGATGCAATGAGGAAGCTGGCAAAGTTCTGCAGCGCGCCAAGTGCCGCCGTCAGGTGGGGAGGGCTGACCGCCTGCACGTAGCCCCAGCCGCTGGTGCCGCCAAACTGGATCCAGAAAAAGGCAAAGCTGATGCTGAGCAGGGCGGCAGACGTAGACGTACTGCGTGCCGCAAACAGAGACGCAGCCGCGCTGAGCACCATGCCGACCACGATCTGTGTGCGATGGATGGACGTGAGGCGAAGGCCTCTGGCCACCAGCGTGTCCGCCGAAAAGCCGCTGCACAGCATGCCTGCCGCGCCCGCCAGGAACGGAATGGCCGCGAACCAGCCGCTTTTTGCCAGGGACAAGCCGCGTTCGGACTGGAAGTAGCCTGGCAGCCACGAAATGTAGAGCCAGGCTGTGTAATTGACGCCGCCAAACCCGAGCATCATGCCCCAGACGGTGCGTTGGCTTAACAGCGTGCGGTAGATGCTTCCAGTATCGATCGCTGCCGCCGATTCTTCCCGGTATGGGGTTGCGCTGCGCGGTTGATGCAGCCATACCCACAGGGCCGCAACGAACAGGCCAGCCACGCCCAGGACGGCAAACATGCCGCGCCAGCCAATGTGCAGCATCAGCAGCGTCAGCAGGGGAGGCGCTGCTGCCAGGCCAAAGGTTTGCGAACTGCTCATGAGTGCGGTCGCCCGGCCGCGCGTCTTGGGCGTGAACCATTCGCGCATGCTGCGGATGCCGGCCGGATAAAACGGCGACTCACCCGCGCCCAGCAGGATGCGGAAGACGATAAACATCGGAAAGGTGCGCACGGTAGCCGTCAGCAACTGTGCGCCAGACCACACCGTCAGCCCCGCGCCCAGCATTTTGCGCGTGCCCAGGCGGTCCAGCCAGCCGATCAGCGGCAGCTGGGTCAGGCCATAGGCGAGTGAAAAGGCAGACAGCAGCCAGCCCATCTGCGCGTTGGAAAGGTGTAGCTCTGCGCGCACGGTGCTGTTGGCGATAGAGAGCGACGAACGGTCGAAGAAGTTGACCACGCCCGCCAGAAACAACAGCGACAGCGTGACGGTCTGATGCGCACGCAGCGTGCGGGTGGGGGTTGCGGTGACTTCGTTCAGGTTGCGGGCCTCGGGGTATGGCGTCAGCTTACCGTCTTTGACGAATGCGGAGCTTTATATGTCCTCCTGAGTGCAGCGAAGGGACCTGCTTTTCCTTTGTGTTGCCTTGTTACTCCGAAGGACAGCAGATCCTTCGACTTCACTCAGGATGACGTTTGTTGCTGCGTTCACAACCCGTAGGGATCAGCGGGTCGGTCGCGACGCGTACAGCGTGGCCACATACCCAGCGCCGAAACCATTGTCGATATTCACGACGGTGACATTGGGCGAGCAACTGTTCAGCATCCCCAGCAGCGCGGTGACGCCCCCGAACGCAGCGCCGTAGCCAACGCTGGTGGGTACCGCGATGACCGGCACCGCCACCAGTCCGCCGACGACGCTGGGCAGCGCGCCCTCCATACCCGCGCAGACGACGATAGTATCGGCCTCGCGAATCGCGGGGAGGTTCGCCAGCAGTCGGTGCAGGCCTGCCACACCGACATCCGTAATGCGCGTGACGCGTGTGCCGAAGAACTCTGCTGTGACTGACGCCTCTTCCGCGACGGGCAGGTCGCTGGTCCCGGCACACACCACGGCGATATGCCCTCCATTGCTTACAGCGGGGTCGCCGCAGGTAATGCAGCGCGCGGCCTCGTGATACCTGGCTTTCGGCAGCAGTTGTTGGGTTGCGGCGAAGGCGGCTGCATCGGCGCGGGTGGCCAGCGCAGGCACTCCGCTGGCGTGAAGGCTGCTGAGGATTGTGGCAGTCTGCTCCGGCGTTTTGCCTGCCGCAAAGACGACCTCGGGCAGTCCAGAACGTAGCGACCTGTGGTGATCCACGTTGGCAAAGCCAAGGTCTTCAAAGGGCAGGGAGGCCAGCCGGTCTGCAACATCCTCTGAGGTGTGTTTGCCCGCCTGCAACTCGTCCAGCAGGGCCAGCAGCGCGTCACGCCGCATGGTCGACCGTCGGCGCGGGCAGCAAGGCAGAAAGTGGGAGAATCGCATTCATGCTGCCGCTTCGGTACCCCTCGGTATCCAGCGAAACATAGGTGAAGCCAGCGGATTTCACTGCTGCGGTGATGCGGGCCAGCATGTCCAGGGAGAGCGCCTTTGGGAGTTCGTTCCGCTCGATTTCAACGCGCGCCACCTCTCCATGGTGGCGAACGCGCACCTGCCGAAAGCCAAGTGCCAGCAGACTTTCCTCCGCGTCTTCCACCTGCCGCAGTGCTTCCGTCGTGACGGGTCGGCCATACTCCAAACGGGACGACAGGCAGGCCGACGCGGGACGATCCCACACGCTAAGTCCCGCAGCCTGCGCGAGCGCACGAATCTCCGCCTTGCCCAGCCTCGCGTCGTTCAGCGGAGCGACGGCGTGGTGCTGCTGTGCGGCGCGCTGGCCGGGGCGAAAGTCGCCGCTGTCATCGCGATTGCGGCCGTAGGCCATGGTGGTCATGTTCAGTTCGGGCAGCACGCCGGCCATGGTGCGGAACAGTTCGTCCTTGCAGTGAAAGCAGCGAGCGCCGTCGTTGCGGCGGTACTCTTCGAGCTCCATCTCGGCAGTGTGCACCACGCGCAGCGGAATGTCGTGCTGCTGCGCAAAGCCGACCGCATAGGCGAGATGCGTGCGCGGCAGACTGGGTGAATCGGCAATGACGGCAATCATGCGGCTGCCCAATGCCTGGCGGGCCTCCCACGCAAGGTATGCGGAGTCGACTCCACCCGAGTATGCAACTGCAAGCTGGTCGTAGCGGCGAAGCTCCCCATGCAGCACGTCACGAAGCTGCTGCAACAAGGCGTCCATTTAGACTACGTCGCCCGCAGCAACCTGTTCGCGCGACAGATCCTTGCGCGACGGATTGTCTAGCTTCTCGCGCGTCGACCAAAGGCCTGCGGATGGCGTGCTGATGTAGAAAAGTTCCTCGCCGTCAGGCATGGTATTCCAGCCTTCCTTCATCACGGCAGGGTCGTAGCGCTGCTCCATCTCGCGGACGTCGGCGTACTGATAGCCGACCTGCTCGATCTCCGCTTTCGACAGGTGGCCGGGCGCGTAGGTGATGGTGAAGCGACCTTCGCTGCTGCCGTGGATCAGGTGTGCGACGCCATGCGGAATCTCCTGCATGTCGGCCTCGGTTTTGTAGAGAGCCAGCGTGCGCGGCGTGCCTTTGTAGCCGTATTTGCGAATCAGGGCGTCGACTTCGGGCTGCTCGCCAAAGCGTTCCACGCCGGGCGCGATAATCAGCAGTTCACCGCCGTCGGCAAGCGCCATCCGGGTGCGGTAGACAGCTTTGTTCGCGACCCAGGTCGCGCGGAACTCGTCCGGCTGCATGACGGCGACAATCTTCTTTACCGGCTTGTTGAACAGGATAATGTTCTGGTCCTTACTTCTGCGCGCGGCGTCGAGATAGGTGTCGAGATCGTCGCCCACGTAGATCCCGCTTGTGACCAGCTTGTTATCCGGGTCGCGCTGCATCACAATCTGCAGGTACACGTCGGGCAGGTGCTTCAGGTGCTCGTCTTCGCTCCAGTTGTAGCAGGCGCGCAGCGGCGTCACCAGGCAGCCCAGGTTGTTCTCAATGCCATACACGGCGGCGGCGATGTGCGAGGCGCATATGGTGTCTTTACCGCCCAGGCCGATGTAGTAGTTCTTGTTGTGGTTCGCAAAGCCCAGCACTTCGTGCGGCACCACGTGGCCCACGTTGATGATCAGGTCCCACTGCTCGTCCATCAGCTTCGAGTTCAGGTCGACCGGAATGTCCCAGTCGGCAACGCCGCCGGTGGTCTCTTTCACCAGCGACGCGGGAATGGTCGCGACGTGCGTGCAGCCGTTGCGCCAGTCGTGCGGGAAAATGCGCTCTTCCGGAATGGACCCGAACATCCACTTGTTTTCCGCCTCGGTATGCGGCACGTGCTGGCCCAGCGTCGGGATGACCTCGACGTGCGCGTCAGGCAGCGCGTTGTAGAGGTATTCCGTAATCCAACCGGAGCCGCTATGCGCACGCGTCAGGTCAGGCGGCAGCAGCAGCACACGCTTCAGATCTTTGTTGATGCGGGTGCGTGCTTCGGCCAGAAGGCGGTCGCAGGCCTCTTTGATCTGCGCGTCGGATACGTGAGGGGCTTCAGTCTTGAACCAGGGCACGGGATTAGTTTAGCTCCGACGGATGTGCGTTAGGCCAGAAACAGTGGCTTGATGTGGCGCTCAAAAAGATTGTCCGTCACGTTGCGCGCAACCACTGCTTCATTCGCTTCCAGCGCGTCGGTGTAGCGAGTCCCCATTTTCGCAGCGACCTTAAAACCAACGTGCAGCAACTGCCGAAGGTTCGCGTTGTACTCCGGGTCGGCATCGTCGTGACGCAGGGCGCTGATGTATTGCTCACTCGTCCAACCCTGCACGGTTTCTGGCAGCGGCAGCTTTGTGTGATCGATGTCGATTACCGTGGCGTACGGTGCGCAGAGTTCATCCGCATGGGAAAAGGCCTCGGCATAGACCTCCTTGGCAAGCAGGAGGCCGTCCCCACCCGCTTCCGCCAGGCCAATCAACTCCTCCAGCCAAGTGGTGCCGGCGGTCTTCACATGCACACCCGCGCCGGTATCCTGCAGCGCCGCGCGAATGGAACGGTAAATGGAAAACTTGTCGGACCCGGAGTGCACGCTCAGCTTCAGGTTTGCGGCCAGGCCGTATTTCTCAACGGCATAGGCAATCGTCGCCAGGTCGTCGCGGAACTCCTTCTCAAACTGCTGCACGTCACCCACGTAGTCCACGCCCTTGTTAAAGCGGCCCGTAAACTTGGGCGCAATGGTCTGGATGGGCAGCTTTTCGTCGGCCACGGCGGCCAGGATGATGAGCAGTTCCGGCGGTGTCTGCGGGCTGTCCGTCTCGTCCATGCTGATCTCGGCAACGAAGTTACCCTCGCCCTTTCTCGCAGCGATGGTGCGGTAAATCTCGGCGGCATGCTGCACGGCGGCGAGGAACTGTTTCGCCGTCTTTTCAACAAACGCCTGATCGATGTGGAAAGGCTCGGCGATGCCGGGGATCGACAGGCTGCCCACCAGTTCGGGGTGGCGATCGACGAACTTCGCGATCTCTGCCGGGTCGCTCTTCTGGCCGATGTTGTCCGCCACGTCAATGGTGAAGAAGTCGCACGGAACGACGAAGCGCTCGTAGGTCGTCAGGTTGATGTGGTCCGCGTCAAGGAAGTAGGGCGCGGTCCAACCCAGTTCTTTCACTGCCGCGTCCGCAGCCGCACGCGTGCCGCTCGGTTCGGAGCCGATGATCAGGTGTTCGCGGTTTGACTTGTTCCACACCGGCGCAATGTCCAAGCCGGCCTTTGCCGCCATCATGCAGGCCTGTAGCTGGGCGCGAGCCTGATGGGCGAAACGGTCGCCCATGCCGAGCGAATACTTTGCAAGCTGCATGCGTGTTCTCCTGCGCGGGTCCGGTCGGCGCAACCCCAGCGCTCACGATACCCTGTGGGCCCACCCCGTTGCCAGTCGACCTGCAGAAACACCCGTGAGGCCCCGCCATCCGTCCCGTCCCGTCCTGTTCGCCGCCGCCCTGCTGCTGCCCATCGCCGCCATGGATGCGCTGCCCATCACGGCAAAAACCGGCTTGCCGTACGCCTCAAAGGTCACGGCAAAAGTACGCCTCCGGGCAAACCGTAGGCGTTATGGAAGGCATGCGGACATGACACCACGCTGATCAGCACGGCACGCGCCCTGGCGGCGGACAAAAGCAAGTGGCACGGCACCGTCATGATCGTCGCGCAGCCGTCTGAGGAGACTATTGACGGAGCACACTGGGCACGGGCGTAAGTGGAAGCAAATCCTTAAATTGCATGGCTGGCCTCACCTCAGGAGAGGCCAGCCATGCGCTACGCTGCCGTTGTTTTACTACCTGCTTCAAACCGTGTGCGAGCTGCGGCAGCAGCCTGACACATGTTCTGCAAGGCATGGATCGTCTCTGGCCAACCCCGTGTTTTCAAGCCACAGTCAGGGTTCACCCAGAGTTGTTCCGGCTTCAGGACCCTTGTGGCCAGGCCGAGCAACTCCTGCATTTCCTCCGACGATGGGACGCGAGGCGAGTGGATATCGAAGAGGCCAGGACCAATTTCATTGGGATAACCATGGGTGCTGAACGCGTCTAGAAGTTCCATGCGTGAACGTGCAGACTCAATGGAGATCACATCTGCGTCAAGTGCCGCAATGGATGGCAGCACATCTTCAAACTCGCAGTAGCACATATGAGTATGGATCTGCGTGCCGTCAGCCACACCGCTGGTGGCCAATTTGAAAGCCCTTACAGCCCAATCCAGATACTTCTCCCGGTCCCTGGATCGAAGCGGTAAACCTTCGCGCAGCGCAGGCTCGTCCACCTGGATGATGCGAATGCCTGCCGCTTCCAGATCCTGCACCTCATCGCGCAGGGCAAGTGCAATCTGCCATGCCGTTTGCTGTCGTGGTATGTCGTTGCGAACAAATGACCATTGCAGAATGGTGATGGGTCCGGTGAGCATGCCCTTCATCGGCCGGGATGTTAGCGAACGTGCGTAGTTTGTCCATGCGACCGTCATTGGCTCCGGGCGTGACACATCGCCGAAGACTATGGGCGGCTTTACGCAGCGTGAACCATAGCTTTGTACCCAGCCGTATTCGGTAAAGGCAAAGCCACGCAGAAAGGCGGCGAAGTACTCCACCATGTCATTGCGCTCGAACTCACCATGCACAAGGACATCGAGGCCGATTGCCTCCTGCTGTTGAATGCAGCTCGCCGTGGCTTCGCGAAGAAAAGCCTCGTAGGAGTCCTTCGCTTCGTGCCCGTGTTTGTAGGCGGCACGACGTTTCCGTACCTCCGCTGTTTGTGGAAACGAACCTATGGTTGTGGTGGGAAAAAGCGGAAGTCCAAGCAGCGCACGCTGTACCACGGTTCGTTCGCGATAGGGTGCGTTGCGGCAGAAGTCACTTTCCTTCAACCCATCCAACTGCCGCCGTACCAGCTTGTTTGTGCTTGATTCCGCAGCCTCACGCGTACGCAGTGCCGCAGCATTGCTTTCAAACGCCGCACTGTCAGACGTGGCCAGCGCGTTGACCTCTGACAGCTTTTCTTCTGCAAAGCGCAGCCATGACTTTACGTCGGGATCGATTTTTGTCTCGTCGCGCAGATCGTGCGGCACATGCAACAGCGAGCAGGAGGCAGCCACCACCACGCGCTCTGCACCCAGCTTTGACACAGCCTCAGAGAGAAGACTGCGCGCGATGCTGAAATTCGTCAGCCAGATGTTGCGCCCATCCACGCAACCAAGGCTAAGTAATTGATGTTGCGCCAAAACGGCAAGCACGCTGGAAAGCTGGTTTGGCGCACGCACCACGTCAATGTGCAGGCCAGCCGTTTCAGCCTCTGCGGCCAGGGGGAGGTTATCCCCAATCCGGTCAAAGTATGTTGTCAGCATTACCTTGACGGGTGTTTTCCCCAGTTCCGCATACACTCTGCGGAAGAAATCGGTGGCGGCTACCGACAGGTCGGTGGCAAGGATAGGCTCATCGATCTGCACCCATTTCACCTGCTCTTCTGCCAGGGCAGCCAGCACAGTTTTGTAAGCGGACACGAATTTGTCGAACAACGTGAAGGGGTCGAAACCCTCAACGCCTTTCCCGAGTAGTAAGAGCGTAAGTGGACCAATAAGAACAGGACGAGTTTCAAAGCCAAGCGCACGCGCCTCGCGCACTTCAGACAGCATCTTCTGCGTGTCTACGGCGAACGGTAAAGAGGCACTCCACTCCGGAACAAGATAGTGGTAGCTGGTGTCGAACCACTTCGTCATCTCCATCGCGGTCTGTTCCTGGCTGTTGCGCGCCATCGCAAAGTACCGCTCCAGCGTTACCGGACCCGTGCCGAATCGTTCCGGTGTCGCACCCAGCAGAACCAGGGTGTCCAGCACCTGGTCGTAGAGCGAGAAATCATTCGAAGGGATGTATGTTATCCCTGCATCCTGCTGAAGTTGCCAGTGGTTGGCACGAAGCAGCTTTGCCATTGCCTGAAGCTCTGCTTCGTCACGCTTTCCAGCCCAAAAACCTTCAAGGGCAAACTTCAGCTCGCGTTGTCGTCCCATGCGTGGAAAGCCAAGGTTGGCTGTTTTTAGTTTTGGGTAAGTCGATAGGGTAACTGCTGACATCTTTGGTTCTCTCCTGAGTACGAAGGAACCACCCATGCGCAGGCGTACACCAACGCGTTTATGGCGCGAAGAAGCAAGCGATGGTCGCCGATCCAGTCCACGAGATCGGAAGCCTCAGCGCACCCATGGTCAGCACGCGGGCTTCCATGGTGGTGGCGGCAGGCTGGCATCCGGACTTTGGAGTTACTCCATCACCGTTGCGGGACAGCGCTGGAATTGCACCAGCTTCCCCATTTAACAGGCCGTCTAGAAGGCGGCCCGACCTGCACCCATCCAGTGTAACTAAGGCCTGTTCTGCTTTTCTTACCTGGAGACAAGGGACTCGTACAGCGCAATCGTCTGCTCGGCGATGGCGGTCCAGGAGAACTTTTCTTCCACGCGGGTGCGGCCTGCTTCACCAAAGCGCTTGGCCTTGGCCGGATCAGCCAGCAGGTCGGTGAGTTTCGCGGCGAGGTCGCGGGCGAACTGGCCGGGGTCAGTGGGGAAGGTGGTCACCGGGTCCGGGTCGAAGGGGACCAGGTAGCCGGTTTCGCCGTCGACCACGACCTCCAAAATGCCGCCGGTGGCGCTGGCGACCACGGGTGCGCGGCAGGCCATGGCCTCAAGGTTGATGATGCCGAACGGCTCGTAGACGGATGGGCAGCAGAAGACGGCGCAGTGGCTGTAGAGCTCGATGGCCTCTTCCTTGGTGACCATCTTTTCGATCCAGACGATGTTCCCGTTGCCGGCGCGTGCGTCATCGACCTTTTCGCGCATTTCCTGCGCAATTTCCGGCGTGTCGGGCGCTCCGGCGCACAGGACGACCTGCGTCTCCGGTGGCAGGTAGCGGATGGCCTCCACCAGGTGCGTGACTCCCTTTTGCCGGGTGATGCGGCCCACGAACAGAACGTACGGCTTCGTAGCATCGACGCCATACTTTACAAGGGCATCGGTGTCGGCGGTCTGCTGGTATTGCTGCAGGTCGATGCCGTTGTAGATGACGTGGATGCGCGCCGGATCGATCTCCGGGTAGGCGCGCAGGATGTCGGTGCGCGTGCCTTCGGAGACGGCGATGATGGCATCCGCGTCGAGGATGGCGGTGCGCTCCATCCAACTGCTCATGGCGTAGCCGCTGCCCAGTTGCTCGGCCTTCCAGGCGCGCAGCGGTTCCAGGCTGTGCGTGGTCAGAACGAATGGGATGTTGAACAGCTTCTTCGCAAGAAAACCCGCCATGGACACGTACCAGGTGTGCGTGTGGACGATGTCGATGCCGGTCAGCGGCTTCATCTGCGCGAGGTTCAGGCTCATGGTTTCGAGCGCGGCCTGGAACTTGGCGGGCGCACCTTCGGCCAGCAGCGGCCATGGCTCCTGTCCGCGCACATGCAGGTTGCCCTCATCCGAGTGCTGCGTGCCCCAGCAGTGCACCTCGACCTCGATGGACTTCGCCAGTTCGCGGCTCAGGTACTCCACGTGAACGCCTGCCCCACCGTACACATTGGGCGGGTACTCCCGGGTCATCAATCCAACTCGCATGTCGTTCTCCTCTGGCTTGCGGCAATCTTGTTGTGGGATGTGCGCGCGGCGATGATCCTGCGCCGCTGCGCAGTGACGCGCGTGAATGTACGTGGCTGCTTAGTGTCTCGCAAAGGCTGCGGATGGCGCCGAACCCTCAACTACGTCACTGCCGCCAAGTTCCATCCGGTCGATCAGGCCTTGTGACACTGTGTAGACGTGCCAGACTTCACTGTCAGAAAGGACCGCACCGTCCAGACTCTTCACGACTTGATGCACGCTCACGCTCGTCATGCCCCTGTCATCCTCGGTCACGTCTACCGGCTCCACGTGAGGATCGAACTCGCTCCACTGACGTGTCCAGTAAGCACGGATCTCGTCTTTGCCCACTACATATCCACCTTCAGACGCTTTCGGCCAGCTGACGTTCTCATTCATCAGGTCCAGCGCGCCATCGATGTCTCTGCGGTTGAATGCTGCATAGACCTTAGTGATCAAAGTCCGCGTATCTGGCATGGCTGCCTCCTACTGGTTTACGCCGCTGGCAAGCACGCCGCCGTCGACGACGATGGTGTGGCCGTTGGTGAAGGATGCCGCGTCGCTGGCCAGATAGATTGCGGCGCCGACCAGCTCTTCCGTCTTGCCGAAGCGGCCCATGGGATTGCGCATCTTCAGTTCCGCTCCGCGCGGCGAACCGTCCAGCAGGGCCGCATTCAGGTCGGTGCGGAAGACACCCGGTGCGATGCCGTTGACGTTGACGCCATGCTTCGACCACTCCACCGCGAGTGAGCGCGTCAGCGACAAGACTCCCGCCTTGCTGGCGGCATAGGCGGCTACTTCGGCCAGCGCCACAAAGCTGTTCAGCGACGCGATGTTGATGATGCGGCCGTAGCCGTTATCGATCATGTGTTTGCCGAAGACCTGGCAAGAGCGCAGCATGCCCGTGAGATTGGTGTCCATGATGTCGGTCCACTCGGCTTCGGGCACAGTCAGCGTGGGCGTGCGCTTGATCTTGCCCGCGCAGTTGACCAGGATGTCGACCTTGCCGAAGGCCTCGACCGTCTTTTCCAGTAGCGCTTCGATTTGATCGCGGTGCGTCTGGTCGGTGGGCTGGCGTAGTGAGCGGCGGCCCATCGCTTCGATCTCCGTTGCGACTTCGTTCACCTGTTCGGCGCGACGACCGGTGCTGACCACGTCCGCACCGGCTTCGGCCAGGCCAAGGCTCATGGCGCGGCCAATACCGCTGGTGCCGCCGATGACAACCGCCACGCGGCCTTCAAGACTAAGAGGATGCTTCGACACTAGAGTTTCTCCGGGAGTGCTGGCAGTTCAGCCCGGCGCAGACCGGGGGCAAAAATCTGCAGGCAGACAAACGCCACCATGTAGACCGAACCGGCAAGTATAAACAGGCTGTTGTAGCTGCCCGTAAGTTGAAGAATACGACCGGCGGTGAGTGAGAAGATCGTGCCCAGGACCGATCCAGCCATGCCCGCGATGCCGATGACGCTGCCGACCACGCTGCTGGGGAACACGTCGGAAGCGGTGGTGTACACGTTTGCAGACCAGCCCTGATGACCTGCGGTAGCCAGGCTAAGCAGCGCCACGGCGACCCACATGTTGGTCACGCCACCCGCGAACAACATGGGCAGCGAGAAGCAGGCGCACACAAACATGGCTCCGTAGCGCGCCTTGTAGCCGTGCATGCCCATCTTCTCAAACAGACTGGGCAGCCATCCGCCCAGAATGCCGCCGATGGTTGAGCAGGTATAGACGACGATGAGCGGCAGGCCCAGGTGGGACAAATCCACGTGGAAGCGCGAGTCCAGAAAGCCGGGAATCCAGAAAAGATAAAACCACCAGATAGGGTCGGTCAGACCCTTGCCCAGCGTAATACCCCACGTCTGCCGGTAGGTCAGCAGGCGCGTCCACGGGATCGTGGCACCGGCCATTTGGTCGGCATTCTCTTCGTAGATGTGGCACAGCTCGGCGCCGGTAAGGGTGGGGTGGTCGGTTGGCTTGCGGTAGTTGAAGCTCCACCAGATGATCCACGGAATGCCCAGCAGCCCGGTAAACAGGAACGCGGCATGCCAGCCGTAGTGGATAGTGATCCACGGAATGGTCAGCGGGCAGATGATCGCCCCGGCGGTGGCACCTGCATTGAAGATGCCGGTGGCGAGCGAACGCTCACGCCGGGGGAACCAGTCGGCGACGGTCTTGATGGCGGCGGGAAAGTTACCCGACTCACCCAGACCAAGTAGAACGCGAGCCACGCCAAAGCCGAACACGGTGCTGACCAGCGCGTGACCCAGCGCGGCCAGGCTCCACAGGGCCATGATGACGCTGTAGCCAAGGCGCGACCCCAGCTTGTCGATCAACCGGCCTGCCAGCAGCAGGCCCGCGGCGTACGACACCTGGAACAGCGCGATGACGTTGCCGTAACCCTGCTCGCTGAGGCCGATGCTGTGCTGCAGCGTCGGTTTCAGGATGCTGAGCACCTGCCGGTCCATGTAGTTAATGGTGGTTGCCACAAACAGCAGCGCACAGATAGTCCAGCGCACGTTGCCGGTGCGACTGGGTAACGATCCCGGCGGCAGATCGGCGATGGGGGACAGGGTTGGCAAAGCAATCTCCGGTCTACAGCTTGTACGCAGACCGCACAAGATTACACGTCAGCTCCTGCGCCAGTACAAAGGCCTCGTCTTCTTCCAGGACGTGCTCGATTACCTTGCGGGCTAAAAAAGCACAGTCGACGCGTCGTGCTACGTCGTGCCGGGCCGGGATCGACAGGAACGCACGCGTGTCGTCGTTGAAGCCCACCGTGTTGTAGAAGCCTGCTGTTTCGGTGGCGGTTTCGCGGAAGCGCATCATGCCTTCGGGGCTGTCGTGGAACCACCACGGCGGTCCCAGACGCAAGCAGGGATAGTGCCCGGCCAGCGGAGCCAGTTCACGGCTGAAGGTGGATTCGTCCAGCGTGAACAGGATGATGGTCAGCCCCGGCTCATTCCCGACCACGTCCAGCATCGGCTTCAGGCCGTGCACATAGTCGGTCGGCGTAGGGATGTCGGCACCCATGTCGCGGCCAAACTTCTGGAACAGCCCGGTGTTGTGGTTGCGTGCGCTACCTGGGTGAATCTGCATCACCAGGCCGTCCTCTACGCTCATGCGGGCCATTTCGGTCAGCATCTGGGCGCGGAAAATCTCGCAGTCGTCGTCATCCGCCTCGTTCTCGCAAACGGCGGTGAAGAGCTGTTCGCACGCATCCTGGGGCAGGTTCTCCGTGCGCGCCGTGGGGTGGCCGTGATCGGTTGCAGTGGCTCCCATGGCCTTGAAGCGTTGTCGCTGCTTGCGCAGTGCGGCCAGGTAGCCCGCCCACGTGTCGGTATCTTCGCCGGTCTGCTCGCCCAGCAGGACGATGTTCTCCGCAAAGCCAGGGAAGTCCGGGTCGACGACCGAGTCAGGCCGAAAGGTGGGGATGACGCGTCCCTTCCAGCCTGAATCGAGGATGGCCTGGTGCTCGGCCAGCGGGTCGTTCGCGGCGTCCGTGGTGGCCAGCAGCTCCATGTGGAAGCTTTCGAACAGCGCGCGCGGGCGGAAGTCTGGTGTCTGCAACTTCTCGGCGATGGTGTCGAAGTACAGGTCTGCCGTGTCAGGAGACAGGCGTTCGGTCATGCCGAAGTGTTCCTGAAAGGCGTAATCCAGCCACAGCCGCGAGGGCGTCCCGCGAAACAGGAAGTAGTGCTGCGCGAAGATGTGCCAGACCTTGCGTGGATCCTCGATGACGGCCTTGCCGATCTCCAGATCCTCAAGCCGCACGCCCTGGCTATACAGCATGCGATGGACATAGTGGTCGGGCTGAATGAACAGCTTTGCAGGATCTGGGAAGGGCTCGTTGGTGGCGAACCAGCCGGCATTGGTATGCCCATGCGGACTGATGATGGGCAGGTCGCGGACGGTTGCGTACAACCGCCGAGCCATCCCGCGGGTATCTGTGTCCGCCGGGAACAACCGATCTTCGTGCAACAGTGCCATGTCTATCCTCTGGTTCCTGGCGTCGTCGCGCCTTGCGGGCCGGTCCGTGGTGCCCTAACCATCATGCCTCTTACGGGGAACAGAGGCAAAGGTCCGGGGCCGCCGAAGCAGGGGCTGTGGGGCTGACAGCTGTCGGCGTTCCTTACGCCGCCAACTCCTGCATTGCTGACAACTTCCGGCAGCATATCCGCCTGCTCCGTATTAGTTTTGCGACCTACTCAATCTGTGAGGCAATAAGGCTTTGTCACCAGCCGATGAAGTTTCTGCAAAAGTTCGTTGACACACCCAAGACTCACTGCTAATTTCACTTCAACGCCTACATCTGAATCTTCTTCTTTCGGCTTTTCAACCGAAAGGATTTACGGTCTCCAGTGCCGGTCGTCCTTCTTTACCGTTCACGTCTCACTGCATTCAGTCCTACCTGATACTCCCCGGCCTCTTCGGAGCCGGCGCAGCGCAAACGTACCTCTGTTCGGCAGTTACCGTTCTCTGTTTCAACCAATGACTTGGTCCAGGCGGGTGCGCTGCATGCGTTCGCACTCGTGCACCGACACGCGCTTCTAACTCTGGCCCATTTCAACCTCATCGCCGCGCGAGCGCTTACCTCGCACGCGCCGACGCGGCCCTGTGTCTCGAATCACCTTTGCTCGTTTCAGGAGGCAGTACATGAAGTATTCGTTCTCAAGGCTGTGTGCGGTACCTGTGGCTACAGCCGCCGTCGTTCTGTTTTCGGGCCTTTCCGCCCACGCACAACAGAACACCGGTGCCGTTCGCGGTGAAGTAAGAGATGCGCAGGGCGCAAAGGTGAAGGATGCAACCGTCACCCTGACAAGCCTTGGTACAAAGATTGTGCGTACGGCCAAGACCAACGATGCGGGCATTTACCAGTTTGGCGCTGTCGACCCAGGCGATTACAAGGTAGTCGTCACCAGCAGCGGCTTTAAAACCTATGAAGTGGGCAGTGCGACAGTAGAACTTGCTGCTACGGCTACCATTGACGCAACGCTGCAGGTAGGCGGCGCCGGTGAGGTAGTGGAAGTGACCGCTGCAGAGCCGCTGCTGGACACTGCCAGCGCCTCAGGCGGACAGTTGTTCAGCAAGCAGCAGATTCAGGATTTGCCGAACCTGGGCCGCAATCCTTTCATCTTTGAAAAGCTCGACAGCAACGTGACCACCACAGGCGACCCGCGCTATGTGCGCGCAGAGGATCAGACTGGCCTATCCCAGATCTCCGTGGCTGGTGCTCCCATTGGAGCGAACAACTATGTTGTCGATGGCATTCCGATCTCGCGTTCAGACGGTGGCGTTACGTTCATTCCTTCTCCTGAGGCCGTTTCAGACGCCAAGGTGCAGGCAAACTCCTACGATGCTGAAGTAGGCCGCACGGGCGGCGGCGTGTTCAACACGTCGCTTACCTCGGGTTCCGCGCAATACCACGGCACGCTGTACGGCGAAACGCGCCAGACACCCTGGTCCGCAAACAACTGGTTCAACGCACCGAATCGCACTACCGGCTTGAAGTCTGCGACGCCCGATGCCACAACCTACCTGTACGCAGGTGCCTTTGGCGGCCCACTGCCGTTCATGAAGAAGATCAAGTTTCTGGACAACACCTTCTTCTGGGTTACGGAAGAAGGTTATCGCCAGGCGCAGTTCTACCCCAGCTCGTCTGCTACCACGTATGTCCCCACGGCAGCGGAACGTAATGGTGACTTCTCAGGCGACCTGCTGCCGGGCAGCTTGAATCCAGCAAGTCCCGACTATGGCAAGTTCGTTGTCTTCGATCCAAACTCACCCCTCGTTACAGACAAATCATCTCCTCGTTTTGGGCAGCGTACGACCCCAATTTCAGACGGTGGCGTCATCAACAAGATCCCGGCTGGCCTGATCAGTCCGACCGGTAAGGCAATTCTCAATGCCTTCCCGGCGGCAAATCTGAATGGGAGCAACTATTCTGCAGGTGTCGCTAACTTTTCACAGTTGAACACCTTCAAGACGCGCTCGGACATGTACAGCGGGAAGCTGGAACACACCTTCGCACCCTGGTGGACGGCTGGTATCTCGTATGTGCATCTTGCGACGCAGGAACCCAGCGGCTTTTTGCTGGGCGGAATCGTTGCAGAAAATGCAAACAAGCTGTTGCGCTACAACGATGCGACAGCGATTAACAACACCTTTACCCTGAACCCGACCACGCTGCTTACCGTGGGCTATGGTTTCAATCGGTACTACAGCGCATCCTTCCAATTCTCCAATGGCTATGATCTGGCAAGCCTCGGTTTTCCAGGCAGCTATATCAGTAAATTGCAGTCGAAGACTTTTCCCGCAGTTGCATTTACAAACGTGACCAACGGCCGCGGACTAGGTGGTGCAAACGGCACCATTCAGGAACAGGCTTCGAAGAACCTGGTGGTTGGTCTTAGTAAGACCATCAACCGCAACAACGTGAAGATTGGTTACGTATACCGCCTGTTAAAGTTCAACAACGGTCCAAACAGCGTGCCCGGCTTTACTTTTAATGGCCAGTACACCAGCCTGAACCCGGCATCGCCCACGGCCACGACCGCACTTGCCTTTGCCGACACTTTGCTGGGTACACCATCGAACGCGACCTACACACTAAATAGCGGCAACTTCCTGCAGATAGCAAATTATCATGCGGTCTACCTGCAGGATGATGTTCGGCTGAACTCAAAGCTGACCGTCAACGTCGGCATCCGGTACGAGTACGAACTGGGTCAGCGCGAAGCAAACAACCGTTACAACGTCGGCTTCGATCCCAACGCGACGTCCACCTTGCCTACCATCAGTAACGGCAATGTTGCGTTAAAAGGTGGCCTGCTTTTCGCCGGGCAGAATGGCGCGCCCATCCACTGCTGCGCACAGAGCCACATCAAGTTCTCGCCTCGTGTTGGTGTTGCATATCAAGTCGCGCCCAAGATGGTCATCCATGCTGGCTTTGGTGTCTTCTACGCTCCTGTCGGGCTTGCCTTCGCAGGCTCTGGATATGCGCAGACCACCACATACGCTCCACCTACCCCAACTCCGGGAGATGGATTCTCCACGGCGGGTTCCGGATCATTCCTTTCGAATCCGTTCCCAGGCGGCTTTGTAGCGCCTTCTGGCAGTTCGCTAGGCAGCCTTACCGGTGTTGGTAGCTCGCTGCCGCTAACGGGCACCCTTGCGGGCCTGCACCGTCGCTACCCGCTGGTTCAGCAGTACTCTTTTGACATTCAACAGGACCTGCCGCTTGGCATCAACTTTAAGTTGAGCTATGTGGGCGCGCATTCCCGCAATATCTTCAACAGCGGGAACATCAATCAGCTGGATAATGGCGTCATGTCCACCTATGTGGGCACAGGAACTGCACTGAACGCAAACGTAACGAACACATTACGCACCGCCTCGATTAACGGCTATGCGGCTACCGGCATTGTGGCAAATGCGAATGTTGCACGCGGCCAGCTGTTGCTACCGTATCCGCAGTTCGGCGCGGTCAATGTCAGCCTTGACAATGGTTTTTCCCGCTATAACTCACTGGCAGTCAAGGTGCAGAAGCGGCTTGCCAGCGGCTTCACTCTTCTAAGCACCTACACCTGGTCTGCGAACTGGGACAATTTGTGGAGCGCTGGATCACAGATCTATTCCACGTATGGTCCTCAGGACATTTACAACCCCAAGGCAGAGCGTTCGCGAGCTTTGAATAACGTACCAAACCGCTTTACGGCAGCCGTCAGCTATGACCTGCCTTTCGGTCGCGGCAAACGCTTCCTTGGCAACGTGCCTTGGTACGTGAATGAGGTTGTTGGTGGTTGGCAGATCAACGACGAGTGGACGCTGCAGAACGGCACACCACTGTCCATTCAGCAGACCAACGTTAGCACGGGGAATGGCGTAACGGGCATCGGTGGCAGCTATCAGAGACCAAATCTTGTCGGTGATGCTCACACCGCCTGCCTTTCGGGTCGTCCGCAAAGTCGGCTGGGTTCAGCGACCGTCTATGGCAACATTGGCCAGCCGCAGTACCTGAACAGCGCAGCCTTTTCACCCGCACGCCCTTACACCTATGGCAATGCTCCGCGGATGCTGCCCTGCCAGGGACCCGGCAGCAACAACTCGGATATCTCCATCAATAAGAACTTCAAGATCACGGAGAAGGTAAATGCGCAGTTCCGTGCAGAAGCTCTCAATGCATTCAATACGCCTCAGTTTGGCAATCCGACGCTGACCTATGTCGTGAACAGCACGGGTGCTGGCACCAGCCCCACAGCTGCAGCAGGCAGCGCGCAGACACTTGGAAATGTCACCTCACAGATCAACTACTCACGCATCATCCAATTAGGTGGACGTATCTCCTTCTAACCGGCAAGCGGCTACACATAGAAAAGCCCCGCAGCGATGCGGGGCTTTTCTGCGCTTACGTTCGGTCAGACCATGATGGCGGTGAAGCGTCGGGGACCGTGTACGCCGCGGATGCGTGTCATCTCGATGTCGCTGGTGGCGGAAGGGCCGGCGATGGTGGTGATGGGCGCGGTTCGGTACTCCGTCAGGCGGGGCAGGGCTTCGGCTATCGTTTCGACCACCTGATCCCTGCGGATGACGCAAATGTGATGGTCCGGCAGCAGCGTTGCGGCGCGGCGCCCCTGTTCTGCACCGTGCTGCAGCAGCACCGTGCCGCTCATGGCAATCGCGACCGTGCAGCCTGTCAGAGCGCAGCGTGCCTCGTCGAGTTCTGCGATGGAAAGCGAGTGGTCCCGCAGGATGCGAATCCCCTCACGCGGTAACCATGCCTCTGCAACGCCATCAGGCACCAGCAGCAGCGTTTCATCAGCCTCCACCATGGCCTGTGTGACAGCGGTTGCGATGCCAGCGTCGTCCGTGAACAGGATTTCGGCGTCGTAGTCACGTAGCCGGTCAAAGAAAAGTTCCAGCATCTCCTCATGCGGCAATGCTCCAGCACGGTCATACGTGCGTGGAATACGCGCGTAAGCTGCATCCGGTGACTCGTCCAGTTCGGCAGCAGAGAGGTCCGGGTCCCGCCTTAGTTCACGCTGGATTGTTCCAAGAATGGCCGATCGTGCGTCGCTCATGAAGTCGCCTCGCCATCCGTCTTGTTGCTGCGATTCTGCTGCCACCACTCGCGAAAGCTCTGTTTCGGAAGCGCGCGCAGGTCGCGGAACTGGGTCCATCCGCCAGCCATGCCGGGCAGATTCACCAGCTTGCCGTCCTTCTCGAAGATGCGCTGCCCTGTGCGCGCCATGCGCAGTGCAGCGCCATATTGCTTCGGATGTTGGAAGAGGTGTGCGGCCATTTGCATGCCCACATTCTCCTGCGACAGCTTGCCGCTCAGG
The DNA here is from genome assembly GCA_050954745.1 of Janthinobacterium lividum. Classification (GTDB taxonomy): domain Bacteria; phylum Acidobacteriota; class Terriglobia; order Terriglobales; family Acidobacteriaceae; genus Terriglobus. The sequence goes on from JBPBQP010000036.1 coordinate 206,411, forward strand.
GTTTTATGGTCCTCTGCGACGATGCGCCCGCGCAGGTGGATGAGTGTCTCCGGAATGTTGATCTTGACCGGGCAAACCTCGTAGCAGGCACCGCACAGCGAGGACGCGTACGGCAGCGAGCGTGAGTGCTCCATGCCGTTCAGCTGCGGCGATAGGATCGCGCCAATCGGGCCGGAGTAGATGGACCCATAGGCATGTCCCCCGGTCTCGCGGTACACCGGGCAGCTGTTCAGGCATGCGCCGCAGCGAATGCAGTTCAGCGTCTCGCGTTCGCGCGTGTTGGCCAGCATGCGGGTGCGGCCGTTGTCCAGCAGGATGACGTGGAACTCCTGCGGGCCGTCTTCGCCGCTGGTGCCGGTCCAGATGCTGTTGTACGGATTCATGCGCTCTCCCGTTGCAGAGCGCGGCAGCAGTTGCAGGAACACTTCCAGATCCTGAAACTTCGGGATGACCTTCTCGATGCCGATGAGCGTAATCAGCGTCTTCGGCAGCGTGATGCACATGCGACCATTGCCCTCGGACTCCACCACGCAGACGCCGCCGGTCTCGGCGATGGCAAAGTTGGCGCCGCTAACGCCGATCTCGACATTGAGGAATTTCTGGCGCAGGTAGGTGCGGGCCGCCGCCGCCAGGTCGACTGGCTCCGTGCCCAGCTCAGTCAGACCCATGTTTTCCAGAAACAGTTCGCGCACCTGGTGGCGATTCTTATGCAGAGCGGGGACGACGATGTGCGACGGCTCGTCATGGCCCATCTGCACGATCATGTCGGCCAGATCGGTCTCCCACGGAATGATGCCCTCGCGCTCCAACGCGGCGTTCATACCGATTTCGTCGGAGGTCATGGTTTTCACCTTGATGACCTCGGGTCGTTCGCGCTGCGGCTCCACCTTGTGCGCGGCGGCCTTGATCAGCCGCAGAGCAATCGCGTTCGCCTCATCGGCATCGCGCGCCCAATGCACCTGCCCGCCAGCGGCAACGCAGTTCTGCTCGAACAGCTGCAGGTAGTGCGGCAGGTGCAGCAGCGTATGCGTCTTGATGGCGTGGCCCGCGGTGCGCAGCGCCTGCCAGTCCGGCATCTCCTCCACGCGTAGCGCGCGCTTGGCGCGGATCACGTCGGTGGCGTGGCGCACGTTACGGCGCGTCTGGTCGTCCTTAAGAATCTCGTGCGCCAGGATGGGGAAGGCGGGCTTTTCGGCGGTGTGGCCAACGCGTACGCTCATGCTTGCTCTCCGTCCCATGCAAGAGATTTGTCGGTCAGCGGATTGTCTCGGGTCGAGTTCAGAATTTCCGCAAGATGCACGGGACGGATGCGACCTTCCGCGCCGCGCCCGCCGCTCTCGCGATGCAGGCCGCCGTCAATCTGCATCAGGCAACTATTATCCAGCGCCGCGACGAACTCCGCATCCGTTTTACGCACGCAGCCAATCTTGTCCGCCAGCATGGCTGACGATACTTCGGCATTCTTTACGGCAAAGGTGCCGCCAAATCCGCAGCACTGGTCGGCGTCGGCCATGGGCGCGTACTCCAGCCCTTCCACTGCCTGCAGCAGTCGGATGGGCCGATCGCCCACATGCAGCAGCCGCAGAGAATGGCAGGACGGATGGTAGGTGACGCGATGCGGAAAGTACGCGCCAACGTCCGTGATGCCTAGCCGATCCGTCATCAATTCGCTGAACTCGAACACACGCGGCAGAAAGCTTTTCACGTCGTCCATCATGGCGGCGTCAGCCGCGTTATGCGCCATTAGTTCATAGTGGTCGCGCATCATGGCCACGCAGCTTGCGGAAGGCACCACAATCGTTTCGGCATCGCGAAACTCGTGCATCAGCCGCTTCACCAGTGGCAGTGCCTCCGCGTGGTAGCCGGTGTTGTAGTGCATCTGCCCGCAGCACGTCTGCCCCATGGGGAAGGCCACCTGATGGCCCAACCGCTCCAGCAGTGAAGTGACGGCGATGCCCGTGCGCGGGAACAGCGCGTCGTTGTAGCAGGCGAGAAAGAGATGAATGCGCAAGCTCGGGTTCCTAGGTGTGAGACGTCTCAGGGCGCAGTTTCGACACGTTCACGAACCGCATAGCCATGCTAGCGCATAGTTCTCATACACTGCCTGAGGGCTGAATTGCCATCGCGGTGCTATAGCAGACGTTACCTCTAAAGGTCTGAAGGCGCAGCCTTGTCGAGCCACAGAGCGTAAGCGCGGCTGCCAAAGGTTAGGAATACCAAGCAGAACAACTCTAAGAGCAGAAGCCACTCGCCATGGAACAACGCAGCTATCATGCCGATCGGAACGATCCCGACGCCTGCAAAGCAGAGCCCTACGATCACAGCCCATGTTCCCCACAGGCTCTGAGTGATTAGTAGCCCGTCCATCCACAACGTGACACCAAAAAGAAATGAAGTAAAGAGGATTGCCATTGCAACGATCGGGCGAAGTCTTCGGACTGCCGACAAGGGCAAGAGGATATTTACTTCAAAAAGGAAAGCAAACATCGAAGCGCGAGTAAGCCAAGGCAGCACGTGGGTACTCAACCAAGTGAGGCCGCCAATGAGTAGCGCAACGACGGCGAGCAGTCCAAGTACAAGGAGCAGCCCTAAAACTCCAGCACCAAGCGATTTCAGGCTCTTTAGCAACGCGGTTCCTCTGTGGGAACCCAATCTAACAGATGATCAGCCGGGATTCGTGAGTTCCGGCGTGAGCATGATGACCAACGAGTCACTGCTAAACTCTCCGTCATGCATTCGACCTAGTTTGTTGTTCCCCTCGTGCTTAGCGGCCTTCTGTCATTTCATGCAGTGGCATGCTCAACGGCTCGGGCGAGTCCAATGTTTATGGCGACTGTGTATACACCATGACCAAGGCGCGCGTGAAGGCCCTCGAAGCTGCTCACAGCACACGCTAAGGCTCGGATGATGGAAGTCTCCGGAAATACGTCGCGGCGCTTTCCGTTCTGAATAAGGGCAGGAACAGCCCAGCACTTGCTACACTCCACGCATGCGTTCAACCTGGTTTGTTGCTCCCCTCGTGCTCAGCGGGCTTTTGTCGTCCCATGCAGTTGCGCAGTCCGCGCCTGTAGCAACACGCCTGCAGACGCAGAACGCGCTGTTTCAAGAGTCGTGGGAGACCAGCCTGCAGCTGAACCCCACGCAGGCCACCGCCGTTGGCGATTACCGCTATAACGACCAGCTCTCTGACTACTCACTGGCCGCCGTGCAGAAGCGGCACGACATCAACGCGGCGTTCCTCGCCCGCATCCAGGCCATCGACCCGGCGGGCTTTACCGAGGAGGACCGCACCTCGCACGACCTGTTCCTGCGCAACCTGCAGGAGGGCCAGGACGACTACGACCTGAAGAACTACGAGATGCCCATCAGCATGCTGGGCGGGCCGCACACCTCGCTGGCCGACCTGCCGTTGTCGATGCCGTTCGACTCTGTGAAGCACTATGACGACTACATCGCGCGGCTGCACAAGATTCCCACGGCGCTGACGCAGACCGAAGATGTGCTGCGCGCCGGTGTGCGCGACCACCTGGTCATGGTGAAGTTTCTTGCGGCCAAGATTCCCGCGCAGTGCCAGGGCATCATCTCTGCGGACCCGTTCCTGAAGCCCACGCAGAAGTTTCCCGCCAGCTTTTCTGACGCGGACAAGCAGCGCCTGACCAAGGCCATTACCGAGGCGGTGAATACCGAAGTGCTGCCCGCGTACAAGCAGTTCTCCGCCTTCCTGGAGAAGGAGTACGTTCCGGCAGGTCGCCCGGAAATCTCCATCGAAAGCCTGCCCGGCGGCAAGCGCCGCTACCAATCGGCCATCCGCCGCTCCACCACGACGGACATGACGCCGGAGCAAATTCACACCATTGGCTTAAAGGAGTTCGACCGCATCGTCGCGGAGATGACCGCGCTGGCCAAGGCCAACGGCTACAACGACCTGCCCACGTTCCGCGACAAGGTTGAGAGCGACCCGAAGTACAAGCCCACGTCTGAGCAGGCTATCGTCGATGACTTCGACAAGTACATCAAGCAGATGCGGCCCAAGCTGCCGCAGCTGTTCACCGTTATCCCGTCCGCGCCGGTCACGGTCGAGGCCATTCCTGACTTCCAGAAGGCCACCGCAACCCACTATCAAACGGGCACGCCCGACGGCAAGCGCCCGGGCCGTGTGTCGGTCGCGGTGTCAGACTTCGCCACTCGCTCGTACCTGAACGACGAGGCCGTGGCCTACCACGAGGGCATTCCCGGCCACCACATGCAGCTTTCCATCCAGCAGACCATCAGCGGCCTGCCAGAGTTTCGCAAGCACGGTGGTAACTCCGCCTACACCGAGGGTTGGGCGCTCTACGCCGAGCAGCTGGGTAAGGAAGTCGGCTTCTACCAGGACCCCGGTTCGGACTACGGCCGCCTGCGGTCCGAGCTGTTTCGCGCCGTGAGGCTGGTGGTTGATACCGGTATCCACGACATGGGCTGGAGCCGCGACAAGGTCGTGGAGTACATGCGCGCCTCACACGCCATCGACGAGCCCACCATCCAGAGCGAGACCGACCGCTACATCGCCTCACCGGCGCAGGCACTTAGCTACAAACTGGGTCAGCTAAAAATCCGCGAACTACGCGCCCGCGCCACCGCAAAGCTGGGTGACAAGTTTGACGAGCGCACCTTCCACGATGAAATCCTGAGCGGCGGCAGCCTGCCGCTGGATGTACTGGACACGCGTGTGAGTCGGTGGATGGATCGGCAGGTGCCGGTGGTGGCTGTGCGATAAAGGTGCACATCGGCCCTAAATTTTCTTAGGGCCCTGTGATGAAGCATCTGTTTTCTTGGTGCTTAGGTGCCTTTGCTGTTGTCTGGATGATCACGACTGCCGGGTGCCCCGTACATCGCGTTCTCTGCGATGTGCAGGATGGCAAATCCCGATCATGCAAGAGCGCACGAACGGGGCACCCAATGTTTCAAACGCGACTCAGGAAAGATCTGTAGCAGACTCGCGCCCGTGCTGATACCTTTGCTCCGGCTATTCGGAGACGCACATGCGCAAGCTCAGAATCTTCGAACACCTTTCGCTGGCGGCGTGATCCAGCACTCGGCCGATGACGACGGCTTTCCCTCAAGCCATGGAAACGCAGCGTACCGCACGCCAGCGACGCTGACCCACTGGCGCCTGATTACTGCGGCAGCGTGAACGTGTACAGGGTGTCGCCTGCGGCCATGGTGACGTACTGTTTGCCTTTGATCTGGTAGGTCATCGGGCAACCGAGACCATCCGTTCCGGGCCGGGTGTGCCAAAGCGTTTTGCCGTCCGCGGGGTCCAGCGCCAGCAGGTTGCCGAGCGAGTCGCTGGTAAACAGCAGGTGGCCAGCCGTCGTCAGCACGCCAGTCTGCACGCGCACTTTGCCTGACGCATGCTGCCAGCGCACTTTGCCGGTGTGCACATCCATGGCGACCAGCACGCTGTTTTCCGTCACGTTGATGGCAGAGCCGCCCTGGTGATCCTCCGGCAGCCCCTTCGCGTCCAGTGCGGAGTACCAGAAGCTCCAGCCCTCCTGCCCATTCAGGTAGAACAGTCCGGTCTGCGGGTCGTAGCTGGGCGGGTACCAGTTGGTGACGCCGTTTGCAACGGCGTGGACCAGCGCGCCGCCCGGCATGATCTCTTTCTGCGGGTCGCTGATGGGCTGGCCCTTGGCGTCCAGGCCCTTGGCCCAGTCGGTTGGGATGAACTGCGACGTCAGCAGGTGTTCGCCCGTGGTTCGGTCCAGAATGAAGAAATAGCCATTGCGGCTGCCATGTGCCAGCAGCTTGCGCGGCGTGCTTTTACCGTCCGCACCCTTCCAGTCGGCGTCGAACAGCACCGGCGTCTCCACCGCGTCCCAGTCGTGCGTGTCATGCGGCGATGGCTGGTAGTGCCATACGATTTTGCCGGTGTCCGGGTCGATCGCCAGGATGGAGCAGGTGTACAGGTTGCTGCCCTTGCGTACGTCGCCCGCCAGCACCGGGTGCGGATTGCCGGTGCCCCAGAACATCAGGTTCAGCGCAGGATCGTACGTGCCCGTGACCCACAGCGGACCGCCGCCGTGTGCCGCCGCTTCAGCGTTGGGCCACGTCTCAAAGCCGGGTTCACCGGGCTTGGGGATGGTGTGCCGCCGCCAGATTTCTTTGCCCGTCGCGGGGTCCAGCGCCGCCATGAAGTGGGGCACGTCAGCCACATCACCAGAGGTTCCAAAGATGATCTTGCCCTTGACGGCCAGCGGCGAAGTGGCGATGTAGTAGCCAAATTTGGAGTCGGCCATCTCGTGATCCCAGGCCACCTTGCCGGTCTTTGCGTCCAGCGCGATCATATGGGCGTCGGTGGTTCCAAAGAAGACCTTGCCATCCAGAAACGCCACACCGCGGTTCGCGATGTGATTGCCCTCCGACGGCCGGTTAAACTGCCACAGCTTCACGCCGGTCTCTGCATCGATGGCCCAGACCTTGTCGGGCACGGTGAAGTACATGGTGCCGTCAATGACCAGCGGCGTGCCCTTGATGCCGAGCCCCTTCGTGGGATAAGCCCAGGCCATCGTCAACGACTTCACGTTGCCCGCGTTGATCTGGTCGAGCGTCGAAAAACGGCGGCCTGAGAAGTCACCGTTGTAGGTGGTCCACTGGTCGCCGACGGAGGGCAGGCTCTGCGTAGGCGTTGCGGCGGACCGCTGTGCCGATGCACCTGCCGCAAGCGCAAGAAAGACATAGGCAAGAGCGGCCATGCATTGCTGCGCAGGCTGCTTCACCGCGCTACTGCAGGGTTTCGAGGTACGCGAAAACGTCATGGATGTCCTTGTTGGTATAGCGCGGCAGCAACTCGCGGTGGGCGCGCAGCGGATCGTCTACCCGCAGGCGATTGCCCCTGGCCGTGTCGAAAGTTTGGACGGTGCCATTGCTTTCGCGCAGGGTCGATCCAAACTCGTCCGCATGCAGAACTTCACCGTGAACTGTTTGCCCATCGGCAGTGGTCACCGTGCCGGTCGCGGGTCCCGCCTTGGGCGCGAGCATCAGTCCTTCCAGTTCGGAAGGATCGTGCCGCGTGGCAATGCCTTTGAAGCTGCCGTTTGCATCATGGCAGCTGGAACAGTGCGCCTGAAAATACTCCCGGCCCGCCGCCGCGTCTCCCACCGCAAGCTGCCCGCCAAACGCGCTGGCACCCAGTGCAGAGGCACGCATGGTGGCGTCAATGCGGGCATGGACGAAGGCCGCGATGTCGGTCGTCTTCGGCCCGAGCAACTGCGGAAACGCAGGCATACCCTTTTCCAGGCGACCCACTTCGAGCACCTTGCTAATCTCGTTTCCCTTGACATCGTGACGGACCAGCGACGACACCAGCAGGTTCGGCCCCATGCCGCCACCGGCGTTGGCACCGTGGCAGCCCGCGCAGTTGGTCTGGAACAGCGCCTGCCCGCGAATGACCTCGGGCTGCTTCAGCGCGTCTGCCTTGGGATTGCGCGTGATTTCCTGCGCCAGTGCCGCTGCCAGTAACGAAATCGCACAGCCAGCCACAACAATCAATCGGTAATGATTCCAGATGAGCACGTTCGACCTTTGTACCAAATGGCAGCCAAGCTGGTCATCGGCGCAGCGATCACCAGCTTTTGGCTACCGAATCCGTTTGCTAGGCGGTGGCGCGGGAAACTGGCTCTTGTGCCTCTTGGACGGCGGCGGTGGCGGCGGCGCAATGGGGATGCCGCTGCGATGGTCAACCACGGCCTGACCCAGCGCGTACTTGAGCGCCTCAATGCCTTCGCCCGTCACCGAGGAGAGTGCGAACAGCGGCAGTTTGCGGCGTTTCGCAAAGGTCTGCAGCTTCTTCAGCTTGTCCGGGTTCGCGACGTCGATCTTCGCCGCGATGATGAGGACCTGCTTGTTCTCAAGCCCGTGGCCGAAATCCTTCAGTTCACCGGCGATGACCTTGTAGTCAGCCACAGGATCGTCGCGGTCGCTGCCATCGGAAACGTCGACCAGGTGGGCCAGAATCGCGGTTCGTTCAATGTGCCGCAGAAACTGGATGCCCAGTCCCGCTCCCTGGCTTGCACCCTCAATCAGGCCCGGCATGTCGGCGATGACGAACGACTGCTCATGCGGAAACTCACCAACCTTGACCACGCCGAGGTTTGGCTCCAGCGTGGTGAAGGCGTAGTTCGCAATCTTCGGGCGGGCGGCGGAAAGCCTTGAAATCAGTGTGGATTTGCCCACGTTGGGGTAGCCCACCAGGCCGACGTCGGCCAGCAGCTTCAGTTCCAGCCGCAGGTGACGCGCGTCGCCGGGGCGGCCCAGTTCATGCTCGCGCGGAGCCTGGTGCGTGGGCGTGGCAAAATGCTGGTTGCCGCGACCGCCGCGACCGCCGCGCGCAATGACCACCTGCTCGTCCGGGTACTGGAAGTCGTGGACGACGTCGCCGGTGTCTTCGTCATACACGACGGTGCCCACGGGCACGGCCAGCACGGTGTGTTCGCCACTGGCGCCGCTCATATTGCTGCCTTCGCCGTGGGTGCCGCGGTCGGCCTTGTGTTCCGGGTTGAAGCGGAAGTGAACCAGCGTATTGTGCTTTTCACTTGACCGCATCAGGATGTCGCCACCGTGACCGCCGTCGCCGCCGCTGGGTCCGCCGCGCGGGACAAACTTTTCCCGGCGAAACGCCATGCAGCCATTGCCGCCGTCGCCGGCCTTGATGCGGATTCGTGCTTCGTCAATAAACATTCATCTTCCAGTTTAGTGGAAGATGTGGCCGCTGCATGGATTGCTCGGAATAGCCACGCAATCCAGCGTCTGAATCTGCACTGATTCCGGTTCAGACTGCGCCGTAAACCCGACAAGCAGAGTGATTCCGCAGGATAACTGTATGTTCCCGGTCTGGTCGGCGGCATTGCAGTAGAAAATGATTTCATCCATACAAGAACCACTTCACGCCAGCGCACGCCGTATTCACGCCCTGTTGACATGCGGCTGTCAGGCTGAACCAAACCAAGGCAACACGCTTCTGCCGCCCGGACCCGCGTCCAGACAGGCAGTGGCAGGCAGAAGAGCAGTCCGGCGCCGCACGTGCGCCGACAGCAACAACACTTTCAGGAGTTCCATGATGCAGAAGAAATTGACACGCAGCCTCGCGCTTGCCGCGGTTCTGTCCACAGGCGTTTTTACAGGAGCCATGGCCCAGAGCGCGGTTGACGGCGCAGTAGGCGGCACGGTTCACGACCCCAGCGGCGCCATTGTCGCAGGCGCGCAAGTCACAGTGACCAGCAACGGTACCGCAGCCTCGCAGACCATAACGGCTGACAACCAGGGATATTTCCGCGCCATCCACCTGCAGCCTGGCGACTACACCATCACAGTTTCCAGCGCGGGTTTCGGAACCTACAAGTCGACCGGCGTCGTGGTCCAGGTGGGCCTGCTGACAAACGTTGAGGCAGCGCTGGCTCCCGCCGGCACCTCAACCGAGGTGACGGTCACCAGCGACATTCCGGCGATCAACGTCACCAACAACGATTTCTCGAACGTCATTGATCTCCAGGTGCTCGGCAACCTGCCGGTGAACAACTACCGCTGGTCCAGCTACGCGCTGCTGACCCCGGGCGTCGTGGCCAATTCGGCTGGGTTCGGCCTCTTAAGCTTCCGTGGTCAGAGCGTTCTGCAGAACAACATCACCATTGACGGTGCGGATGACAACCAGGCCTTCTTTGCGGAAGAGCGCGGGCGCACACGCGCCGGGTACAGCACTGCGCAGAGCTCCATTCAGGAGTTCAACGTGAACACGGCGAACTACACCACGGAATATGGCCGCGCGGTCGGCGGCGTGGTCAACGCCATCACCAAGAGCGGTACCAACGCCTTTCACGGCGACCTGTATTTCCGCGATCGCGACGCGGAGTGGGGCACCAAGAATCCCTTCACAACCATCACCACGCTGAACCCGGCCACGGGCACCTTTACCTCTAACGTGTTCAAGCCCAAGGACTGGCGCAAGCAGTATGGCGGCGGCGTGGGCGGTCCCATCATCAAGGACAAGCTGTTCTTCTTTGTCGCCATCGACAAGTTCCAGCGCAACTTCCCGGGTACGGGCGTTGCCACCAGCCCCTCCGCGTTCTTTGCGACACCGGACGCCACTCTGCCGACTGGCAAGGTGTGCCAGACAGGCACAACCGTTGTGGCAGCCACGGCACCGTCCACCATCGACGCTGCGGCCTGCACCCTGGCCACCAACCTATATGGGTCGAACACCGCAGCGAACTATGCGCGTGCGTCAACCGCCTACACCAACGGCCTCAGCGGCTTGAACAGCATGCTGGGCGCGGTGCCGCGTACCGGCGACCAGAACATCTTCTTCCCCAAGATCGACTGGCAGATCAACGGCCGCAACCACGTTTCGTTTGAGGTCAACCGGCTGAACTGGAACAGCCCTGCGGGCATCCAGACGCAGGCGACCAACACCTACGGCACGCGCTCGTTTGGTAACGACTACGTCAAGCTGACGTTTGGCGTGGCCAAGCTGGACACCATTCTGAACGACCATATGACCAACGAAGTGCGCTACCAGTATGGCCGCGACTTCGAGTACGAGTTTGCCCAGCAGCCGTCAACACCGTACGAGCAGAGCACCCTGCTGCAATCCGCGAGTGGGTACGCCAATCCGTTTGGCCTGCCGCCGCAGGTGAGCATCACCAATGGCTTTACCTTTGGCACGCCCACGTTCCTACAGCGGCCGCGCTACCCGGATGAGCGCCGTTGGCAGGTAGCCGACACGTTCAACTATGTGCGCGGCAACCACAACATCAAGCTGGGCGTGGACTACCTGCACACGGACGACCTGGCGCAGAACCTGGCCTCGCAGTTCGGTTCCTTCAGCTACTCCTCTCTGGCGAGCTACTTTACCGACTACTACCGCTCGCAGAACGCGGCTACCGCAGGCAATGCGAAGAATTACAACTCCTACTCGCAGGCTTTTGGCCCACAGGCTTTTGAGTTTGTGACCCATGACATCGCCGGCTTTTTGCAGGACGAGTGGAAGGCCACGCGCAGGCTGAGCCTGACGCTGGGTGCGCGCTACGAACTGCAGCTGCTGCCGTCTGCATTTAGCACGGTGGCCAACCCGCTGCTGCCGCAGACGTCGAACCTGCCCACCGACAAGAACAACATCGCACCGCGCGTCGGCTTTGCGCTGGACCCGTATGGCAACGGCAAGACAGCATTACGCGGCGGCTTTGGCGTGTTCTATGGCCGCACCATCAACTCCACCATTTACAGCGCGCTGACAGGCACCGGCAACCTGACCACGGCCAACGGCATACCCGTCAGCCAGACCACCTTCAGCTACACCGCCTCCACCAGCGGCGCACCGAACTTTGCGCAGGTTATTGCCAACGCGGGTGCAGCCGGTACCGCACCGTCCGCAACGTACTTTGACCGCGGTTTCCAGAACCCTCTGTCGTACCAGTTTGACCTGGCCGTGCAGCAGGACCTGGGCTACCACACCAACATGGCCCTCACCTACATTGGTGCGCTTGGCCGCCAGGGCGCGAACTTTGTGGACGCCAACCTGCCCACCACCAGCCAGTCCATCACCTACCGCGTGGTTGACACCACCGGTGTCGGCCCGCTGGCGAACGGCTCCAACATCACCACCCGCTTCTATAACAAAACGGCAGGTACCTGCACCACGCCAAACGGCAGCACCTATGGCAGCAGCATCACCACGGGCAGCGGCCGTCCAAACCAGTGCTTCGGTACGGTTACCGACATCATCAGCAACGCCAACAGCAGCTACCATGCGCTATCGGCACAGCTAAAGCATCAGCTGACCAACGGCCTGTCATTTGAGGCCAATTACACCTGGTCGCACTCACTGGACAACGGCGTGAACGGTACCACCTTCACCAGCAGCAATGCGCTGACCGACCCGGCCAACCCGCGTGCGGACTATGGCAACGGCGACAACAACGTGCCCAACCGGCTGGTGGTCTACGCGGTGTACCAGACGCCGAAGCACTTCCACGGCGCGCTGGGCCTTCTGCTAAACGACTATGAGATTGCACCGAGCTTTGCGGGCCAGAGCGGCTTGCCGTTCTCGGCGACAACCTCTGGTACACCCACCACGGCGCAGACCAGCGCGGGCAACGGCCAAAGCGCCATTGGCGGCGGTTTGAACGCTTCCAACGGTGCCTTCCGAATCCCGGGCGTGGGCCGCAACAGCTTTACGCAGCAGCGCACACTGGTGGCCGACCTTCGCGCCAGCAAACGCTTCACACTGCGCGACGGCATGGGCCTGGAGCTGCTGATCGAAAGCTTCAACCTGGCCAACCATCAGAACGTGACCGGCGTGAACGGTACGGCGTACACCATTGCCGCAACCGCCACAGCACAGCCCACCATCACGGCCAACACGGCGTTCAACACGCGCACCAGCGTCAACAGCAACCTGGCATACAGCCCACGCCAGGTACAAGTGGGTGCACGCTTCCACTTCTAACCCTTGCATTCCGCAAACGGGCGGCAGCTTCGGCTGCCGCCTTCTCTTTTTCCCAAGATGGAACTGCTCACTTTGCAAGTTGTTGCAGGAGTCGGTAGGCTGCAGCTACGTTGTTTCACCACACCTGCCAGGCCGTCGCAGGATTTTCAAGTGCGATCGCCGGTGATGTCCCTCCACTCTCCCGGATCCTTGTAAGTTCTCGCCTCCCTTGAGGAGCCCCTGGAGTGTGCGCGTTTGCGCAGTTTCCGTCTTTTCGCGCCTTCGCTGCTGCTGCTCCTGTTGCCGGGTGCTGTTGCCCTACGTGCCCAGACTGCTTCCACGGGGGCACTAGGCGGCGTGGTTCATGACCCGTCGGGTGCGTCTGTTCCGGACGCGCAGGTTCGCCTGCAAAGCCTTGCCACGGGTACGACCATCACCTCTGCGACGGACCGGCTGGGCGAGTTTCTCTTCGCGAACCTTGCGCCGGGCAGCTACCGCGTGCGCATTGCCGCGAACGGCTTTGACGCTCTGCAGATCCAGGCAGAAGAGATCGAACTCGGTCGCATCACGCGCATCGCGCCGCTGCTGCAGATCGGCGGAGTCACCCAGTCCATCATCGTCCAGGCGCTGGACGACCTGCCGCAGTTCGACGCGCCGGTAAACGCGAATCTAAGCCCGTCGGATCTGCGGGCATTGCCGCTGGACGGACGCCGCTTCCAAAGCCTGGCTCCATTAACTCCGCTGGTTGACGCGGACGACGCGGCACCTACGGACCCCACCGACAGCAACGGCGCAGGCGATGGAAACGGGACGGACGACCCTGCGCCTGACACCGACAACGTTCGGCTGGTGGTACGCGGCCTGGATCCGATGCACAACCAGTACGCGCTGGACGGCCTGAGCCTGACGCGCGCCTTCGACGGCGAGCCGCGTGGTGGTCGCACCCTGCCCTTCACCGTTGCAGAAGAGGGCGTGCGAGAGTTCCAGGTGCGTGCCGTGGGCGAGGGCACCGCGCGCGGGCGGGACGCGGGTGGCTCCGTCAACACGGTGTCGCGCCGCGGCGAGGACGCGGTGCATGGCTCGGCTTTCTTCCTGCTGCGCAACAGCGGCGTGGGCGCGTCCAATCCGTTCGCAATCAGCACCCGGTACAACAACGGTTCGCCGACCAGCACGCCGGTAAAGCCGCGTGACCTGCGCGAACAGTTTGGCGGATCGGTCGGTGGGCCGCTGCTTCGTTCTGCGCAGACGACGCGGGTCTTTGGCTTCGTAGCGGCAGAGGGGCAGCGCCGCAGCTTTCCAGGCGTGTCGTCGCCCAGCGACCCGAACTTCTACAAGCTGTCCGCGATCCAGACGGCGCTGCTGGCCAATCGCGGCGTGAACGCCGCCGCCACGGCAAAGGCGCTGAACTTTCTGGACGGCCTGACGGGGTCAGTCGCTCGCCGCGCAGATGAGATGGCGCTCTTCCCCCGCGTGGACTGGCAGCCGGGTGCGCGCACATCCGTCACGGCAGACTGGGCGCATGTGCGTTTCCGTTCGCCCAGTGGGCAGCGCAGCGCGGCGGTGGTGCCGCGGGGTCGCGCCAGCTTTGGCGACATCACCACGCATACCGACTCTGCCTCGCTGCATGCAACCACCGCGTTCTCTGCGCACTGGCTGGGCACGGTGCGCGCGCAGTACAGCCGGGACGCAGCCTTTGCGGAAACGCCCGCACCCCTGGCCTCGGAGCCGCAGACCGGACCGGGCGGAGCAGCGCCTGAGGTCTCCGTCGCCGGTGTATTTACCTTTGGCAACGCGGCCAGCCTGGGCGCCCGCAGACTGCCGGAGGAGCGCCGCACCGAGGTCGCCGCAGAAACCAGCTTCAACGGGCGCGCCCACACCGTCCGCCTGGGCGTGGACTTTAGCGCCATTGACGACCGCATCGGCAGCCGCAGTGCCTCATCCGGCGCCTACAGCTTTTCCAGCGGCACCACAAACGGGCGTGCGGGTGGCCTGGTCGACTTCATCACCGATGCCACCTACTCCGCGACCAGCTACCCCAACGGCGGCTGCCCATCCATCTACGCGGCCGTTCACCTGTTCTGCTTCCAGAGCTTTACCCAGACCTTCGGAGCGGTGCCGGAGACGCGCTTCCACACCGACGAATTGAACGTCTTTGCCGACGATACCTGGCGAGCGACCACGCGCCTGCGACTGTCCGCGGGCGTGCGGTATGAGTACAACCGCCTGCCGCCGCCGCAACACCCCAATGCCGCGCTGGACGCCGTGCTGGTGTCGATCGCGGACGGCTTTGCTGCTTCCGCAACCATGCCTGCCGACACCAACAACCTGGCTCCGCACATCGGCATCGCCTACGCGCCGGGTGGCCGCACGATGATCCGGGCCAGCTACGGCGTCCACTTCGGCAACGTTCCCGGCCGCACCCTGCAGGCCGCGCTGGAGAACACGGCCCAACCCGCCAGCCAGACCCGCCTGCGCCTGACGCCGCGCACCGTGCTGGACCCGAGCTGCGCCTCGGCCGGCACCAACTTCGGCTATCCCGCGACGTATGCCTGCTCGCCGTTTGGACCGGTCGCGGCGGCGGGTGCGGCGACCGTCTTCGCGGGTACCTTCCAGATGCCGTTCGTACAGACGGGCGAGTTCTCCGTCACGCGCGACGTAACCCGCAGCACCACGCTGGATGCGAGCTACGTCTTCGGCCTGAATCGGCAACTGGCGAACACGACCGACCTGAACATTGCACCGTCGACTTCGCGAGTCGCCTTCCAGATCGTTCGGAGTGGGGGCGAAACGGGCGCGCGCGGCGGCGACATTTACAACGTGCCGCTGTACACCGCGCGGCGCTCAACTGCGTATGGGCCCATTACCGGCATCCTCTCTAACGGCAACGGCACCTACAACGCCCTGGCCATACAGCTGCGACAACGCGCGTCACATGGGCTGTCCGGCAGGCTGTCATGGACTTACAGCAAGGCTCTGGACAACGTGCGAACCACCGGCGCGGTGCCGAACGAAAACGCCCAGCTCGACCCCTTCGAACCGCTGTACGATCGTGCCCCATCGAACTTCGACCGCCCGCACCGCGTGGTCGCGGCCCTGGTGTGGGAGCCGAAGCTGACCGGCTCTCTCCCACTGCGCATCGCCGCCAATGGCTGGAGCCTGTCGCCGGTGGTGCTGGTCACCAGCGGTAGGCCCTACAGCTACGAGATTGTCGGCGGCACGGCCCTGACCGGCGGGCGCGAGAGCCTGAACGGCTCCGGTGGTTCGACCGCGCTGCCGTCCGTTGGGCGCAATACGCAGCGGCTGCCATGGACAGAAAACGCCGACCTGCGGCTCGCTCGAACCTTTTCCGCAGGCGAGCGGCTTAAGCTGCGCCTGACCGCCGAAGCCTTTAACCTGCTCAACCACGTCAACGTCACCGCAGTACAGCAGCGCGCCTTCCTGCCGGGCATCGCCACCGGGGGAATCACGCCTTTGGTCTTTCAGGATACGGCCACTATCGCGACGGAGGGGCTGACGAGCCGGCCGTTTGGGACGGCCAGCAGCTCGTCTGACAGCCCGACTCGCGAGCGGCGCGTGCAGGCAGGCTTTCGGCTGGACTGGTGATGCCGGGCTACCTTCGGTCAGAGCAAGTCGCGGACTGGCTTACTTCCCGGGTGCCAGGGAAACGCGGACCCATCGCTTGCCAAGGTACAGCCGACCTTCTCCTGCGGGTGAAAGAACCATCTGCAGAGGACGCGGCCGGGCGAGCTTCTCATCCATCTGCGTTGCGCCTTCGGCGAGGACGTGTCCTCCAATATCCATTACAAGAAAACGGTCGCCAACAAAACCTGCTCCGTAGGCACCTGCCGGTAGGGTCTTGTCGCCGAACTGCACTGCCCGTTCTGTCAGCAGGTACATCTGGTATTTCTCCTGCACACTGCTGGCATACCCGCTGGTATCGACCAGCCCGGCAAAGAAAGCGGCACCCTCCCCGAACCGAACGGCTGCCGAGTTGCGCCGCTGCACCGGTGCGGTTTTGCCTTGGAAGTAGACCGAAGGTGGGAAAAGAGTCTCCAATTCCTGCGGAGCGATCAGTGCTGGTGCGCCAGCCGACGCCTGCCCGCGAAGTACAACAGGGCTGCACAAAATCACAGTGAGACAACAAGGCACCATTAGCCACCGGCCTACCTGCCAACGAAATGTTCCGGGCACAACACGCATATTTCCTCCACGTTGGCCATCGTACCTGCTGTCGGTTCGCCACACATCTTTTGCTTTTCGGGTTTCGCTCACACCGCCGATCAACGGAGATTCGGGCGGGGCAACTGCCAGATTTCGCAAGGCTCTAAACGGACATCAAGCCCGGATGCGTGGAGGCTTGTACCGCCCTCGACCAATGCGTGGCGGGCACTGTTGGAACGGGTGGGTACCGAGCCTTGACATCTACCTGTTACTGCCCCAGCCAATAGCCTATCCTTACAACAGGGAAGCAGTACTCGCCCGAAAGGATAAGCATGGCCTCACTGGAAGCAAATCAGTTACTGCGAGTCGCCGTAGACGCCTGCGACAGCCGCAAGGCCGAAGACATTCGCATTCTCGCGCTGGACCCGTCGGAAAGCTCGTTGACGGATTACTTTTTGATCTGTAGCGGCACAAATGAGCGGCAGAACGTCGCCATTTCCGATGAGATCGAATTCCGCTTGAAGCAGGAGTTCGGCGTTTACCCCAACTCGATCGAGGGTCGGCGGCAGGGCGAATGGGTCCTGATGGACTACGTTGACTTCGTCATCCACATCTTTCTGCCGGAAAAGCGCGCCTACTACGGGCTCGAACAGCTCCGCAAGTCAGCCAAGAACCTGACCATCGAAGACCTGAACAGCGAAATCAAGGCAGCCCTGACCGCCACTCGCTCCAAGCGGTCCACCATCCGGAAGACGGTGGAGGAAGACACGCTGGACAGCAGCACGGCCACCAGCGGTTCAGCCTCCGGCAAGCGCCCCACACCGAAGGAAGCGGTTACAGTAGAGAAGCCGCTGACCGACGCAACTAAATCAGCCGCTCGTGAAAAGGCTGCCAAGAAAGCCACGACTGCAAAAAGCGTCGCTGCGACCAAACCCGTCAAGACAGCCTCAGCCAAAACGGCTACTGCCACTAAGTCGGTAAGGATCGCCACAGAGACACCGGTGACTGCGGCCGCTGCAAAGAAAACGGCGCCCGCAGTGATCGCGTCGAAGTCTGATGCTCCGAAGAAAGCAGCAAAGAAAGCTCCGCCAGCCAAAGCAGCCGCAGCGAAAAAGCCTTCTACCGCACCAAAGAATACAAAGTAAAGCCAGCGAAGTTCTGCGCAGGGCAACTGCACCAACAGAAAGGCGGAGAGCATAAGCTCTCCGCCTTTCTGTTGGTCTGGGCTTAGGTTAGAAGTTCAACTTCAACTGGAACTCCGCGACGCGTGGTGCACCCTGTGAGAACGTACCCGAACCGCGTACCTCGCGCTGACCGTTCTGGACAGCGAAGGAATTGGGACCGGAAATCGTGCTTTCCGTAGTGTTTACTGTTCCGCCAGCGTCGGTAGTATTAATCAACGTGCCGCCCAAGGTGCTGAAGTTGGCAAAGTTACCGACGTTGTAGAACGCGATCGCAGGCTCCAGGCTCAGGCCCTCACGAAAACGTGCCAACGGAATTGGGTAAGAAACGTTCACATCCATGGAACGGAACGTGGGGTTACCGATCGCACGTGTGGAACCAACATTCGCAATTGGCTGGATGACGCCACCCAGTGCTGTCAATTGGGACTGGGTCATAAGGCCGTTGTTGAGAAGCGTCTGGCCGGCAGGTGTCACGCGCCCCGCGAAGTTCTGGTTGAAGCCACTAATGGCACCCTGCAGGTTGCCGGGCTTTACGCGGTGCATGTAGTCACCAGGCCCAGTTCCTGGCAGCAAATCACCCGTTGTACCGTCGCCGTTGATATCAGATTGAAAGATGTTGCCATTCACAAGGACGTTGCCGCTATCAAGAGTCAGCGACGTCGGAGGTGCCGAGTAGAAGTGCCCAATGATGCCCGCTTGCAGACCATACTTGATGTGCATGGAACCGCCGAAGTTTACTTCATGCTTATGGTCAAGGCTGGCGCGTCCGATAATGCCACCGGGGTTATCGTTATCCCAGGACAGGCCTGAGAAGTATGCGTCCGAGGTTCCATTCGCTCCGCCCGTGTTGGTTGCG
Source organism: Janthinobacterium lividum (assembly GCA_050954745.1). GTDB lineage: Bacteria > Acidobacteriota > Terriglobia > Terriglobales > Acidobacteriaceae > Terriglobus. The sequence goes on from JBPBQP010000036.1 coordinate 225,072, forward strand.
ACAATGCGGCTGAGTGCGTACGAAATCTGGATGTTGCTGCTAACGATGCCCGGCAGAGGATGCGAAGCAACTTGGCGGAAAACCATCTGCAGAGCGTCATAGCCGGACTTGCCAACCGGCATGATGAAGGCTGCATTCCCGATCAGCGGATTGATGCCTGGAAACGCAGCACCTGTATTGGGCGTAAATCCCTTACGAGCGGCCGGCACACCAGTTAACAGTTCGTTACCAGAGTCAAGACCCGCTTTGGCATAATCCTTGATTGACAGCCCTTGGCTAATCCCGCACTGAACATCTGCGGGACCGCAACCCACCGTAGCATTTGCAGTGGCAATGGCGTTCTTCGCCGCCGCTGCGTTGAAATAGCGAGCAGCACCGACGTGGTTCTGATCATAAGACTGCCCGATCTTCAGCGAGGCGTTGTGCACGTAGTCCGCGCTCAACACAGCGCCCTTGAACACTTCACGCTGAATGCCGAAGTTGAACTGCTCGGCGTACGGCGTACGGTAGGGTGCGCCATACAGCCCGGTGAACTGCCCCTGCGCGCCCACATAGCTACCATTGCTGCTCACAGCGTTGGCGGCTGTGTTGGCCTGAAAGTCAGCCTGCAGTTGGCTCGCGTAAGGTGCTGCCTGAGCGATGCTCGCAGCGCAAATCTGAGTAATGGTCTGCGTGACTCCACCAACGGTAGCCGTGGTGTGCGTGCTGCCATCCGGGAAGGCGACGCTGCCAGCACTGCAGACGGATACGAACGTATTAAACGCTCCGGTCTTCAGCAGCGACGTACGGGCATTGGTCGTGTTATTGAACACGTCGTTTTCAAAGAAAATGCCAGCCGCGGCACGGAGGACCGTCTTGTGGTCGCCAGGGCTGTACGCAAATCCAATCTGGGGTGCGAAGTTGCCGTAGGATTGGTGAACCTTGGCGCCAAGGTTTGGGTTGACCAGAGAAAACAGGGGAGTCGATCCTGTCTGTCCTTGGCAGGGGGCAAAACCCGCGGTGAAGTTGGACGTGACCACGTCACTGCAGAGCGGCGTCGCGACATCCTGATTGGCGCGACCCGTATCTACGCTCCAGCGAACGCCGGCGGTGAACGTGAAAGACGGGGTCAGCTTGATGGAATCAGAAAGGTAAGCACCCTGGCGCCAGTCAGCAGTGCCACCAGCGGGCAGGCCAAAGCCGCTGTTCTCCGTAAAGAAGCCTTGACCGTTACCAATCGTGATGGAACTGGCATGATAACCGTTCAGGACGTCTGCTGGATTGCCACCTGCCAGCAGCGTTCCTGACGTCTCACGAACACGTGGCGCTAGCCCGAAGAACGAGGCAAATCCGCCGCCCTGGATACGGTTCAGGCTGTAGCCGTACTTCAGGTTCTGCTTGCCCGCCGTCCAGGTGCCGTCGTAACGGAACTGCTTGTCCGACTGGAAGGTGCCCTGAGGTGCATCAACGTTGGGACCGGTGTAAAGACCATAAGTCGTGTTCTGAAAGGCGATACCAGGCAAAGGTAGATAGCCTGAGCTTGCGGACGAGTCGCCAATCAGGTTGTGGAACTTTTCATAGGAGCCGCGAAACGAATGGGTGAGGTGGCCGCTGCCGAAGTCTGCGCCACCGGCAATGCCGGGCGTGTTATCCCGGTTTGCATACAACTCATAGTTGTTGCCGAAATTTCCAACAACCGAGTTTACGTTGTAGTTGGCACGGACGAAGTAGTGGCCTGAGAAAGGGCCGTTATAGTCCAGGCGCACCGTGGAATAGGTCTCGCGGTACGGCGTTCCAAAGTTGGGGTGTGCGGCCTGGATCGCAGCAAGGGTGGGACCGAGGGTCACCTGTGTGGACGAGTCCTGCTTGATGCGCTCGGCATTGCCAAAGAAGAACAGCTTGTCCTTGATGATAGGGCCGCCGATGCTGCCACCGTACTGGTTGCGCTGGAACGGCGGATTGGAAGCGCCGCCCGACGCAAACAGAGCCCGCGCATCCTGGAACTGGTAGAAAAGCTGGCCGTGGAAGGCGTTGGTGCCGGAGTTCGTCGAGACCAGCACCTGGCCGGTCGAGGTCACTTCACCCGAGACGTCCTGCGTGGAGCGGTTCAGCTGGAATTCGTTGATCGCACCCTGCGACACATTGAAGATCGTGGTGCCGACTGTCTCGTCGGTGATGTCCTGACCGTCAAGCAGGATGCGGGTGGTACGTCCGGAAACGCCGGACACGGAAATGGCCGAGTAACCAGCCTTGGTGGGATCGAACGACTCACCGGATTGCAGGATGACGCCGGGCTCAATCTGGGCAACGTCGAGGAAGTTACGACCGTTGATGGGGAGTGAGTTGATCTGCTCTTTCGTGATGACGTCCGAGACGCCGCCTTGTTCCGTATTGACCTGCACTGCACCGGCCTGGACGCTGATCTCCGTCGAGGAGGAGCCGACGGTCAGCTTGAAGCTGCCTGGCGTGGCCGTGCCAGTCCGGATGACGGTTTGCACCGTCAGCGTCTGAAAGCCGGGCGCGGTGACACCAACGTTGTAATTGCCCGGGTTCAGTGGGCCCACGGAATAGAAGCCGGCTTTGTCTGCGGTAAGGTCGCGCTTAAAGCCGGTATCCGGGCTGGAGATGCTGATGGCAGCGCCGCTGACGGCTGCTCCCGATGGGTCGGTAATGGTGCCCTGGATGGAGCCGCCGTTCACCGAGATGGCCTGTGCAAAGACCGAGGGGGAGAGCAGCGCTGCAGGTGCAGCTATCGTTACTGCCGCAAGAGCCAGATGTACCAATCGCTTTTTCATCAATTCGTTTTCCTTAGGAGGACAGCTGTCGTGAGCTAACAAAACCCTGCAACGCATGCGCGCGGAAGGAGGCAGTATGGTGAAAGTGGATGCACGGGAATGGCCAAATGGCAAGTGCATTTCTGGCGTAGCTTGACGTTACGTGGCGTTCGTCATGGTCGCGCAGCGACCCTATGCTTTTACTTTCCATAGACTGTGTCGTCATCTTTACAAAAATCTGTAACCGTTCTTTCATCTTTTATTGCTGGTCCATTCACCTTGGCTCTGACTGTTTCGCTCCTCACCATCCGACCGGCCGGCACAGTGACTGCACCCGTGCAGGCGATGATGGACGATTACCTGCGACGTTGCGAGCGGGCGTTTGCCGCGGATTGTCAGGTGTACCGCACAGAGGAAGCGCTGTTAAGCGCTGCTGTGGGCAAGCGCAAGCAGGGTGCGGCCAACCTGTGGATTGCCGATCTGGGTGGACGGACGCTGACTACGGACGAGTTCGCCGAGCGTGTGCGGCAGGTGCGCGATGGCGGCTTGCGGCACCTGATGCTTGCCATTGGCCCGGCCAACGGCTGGTCTTCGGCTGCGCGGGCAGCTGCGGAACTACGCCTCTCGCTGGGGGCCATGACGCTGCCGCACGAGCTGGCGGCGCTGGTGCTGGCAGAGCAGATTTACCGGGTGTCGACCATTCTGCAGGGCCACCCCTATCACCTGGGGCATTGATCTTGAGCGGTTACCGGCGATCGCTGCCGCGTGCTTGTGCGACGTAGGGCATCCTGAAAGCTATGAGTTCTGACGAGATGGGTTCCAGCCCCGAGACGCAACGGCGCGGTCTGCTGCTGATTAACACTGGCGCGGGCAAAGGTAAAACGACGGCGGCGCTAGGCGTGGCCATGCGGGCAGCGGGTAACGGCATGCGCGTGCTCGTGCTGCAGTTTTTAAAGGGCTCGTGGGATTACGGCGAACTGCATGCCGCAGAGCACTTCAGCGGCGATCTGGTCATACGGCAGATGGGCCGGGGGTTTGTGAAGGTGGGCGGCGCAGAGACGGATCCCGAGGACCTGCGACTGGTCCACGAGGCATGGGCGCAGGCCGTCGCTGCCATGCAGTCCGGCGAGTGGGACCTGCTGGTGCTGGACGAGATTAACTACACCATTGGCTATGGCATGCTGGCTCCTGAGGCCGTTGCGGCTGCGCTGCGCGCGCGGCCAGAGATGCTGCACGTCATCCTGACCGGTCGCAACGCACACCCGGTGCTGGTGGAACTGGCCGATACCGTGACTGAAATGCGCGAAGTAAAACACGCCTACACGAAGGGCATTCTGGCGCAGCGCGGCATCGAGTTCTAGGCCGCTGCTTGCCCGTCCGTGTGGCGGCAAGTAGATTCGCGGTATGTCCCTGCGCACTTTGAAGCTCTTTCTTTTCGCTGCAGCCCTGCTTGCATCATCACCTGTCACGGCTCAGAAAGCCTCGCCTGAACTGACCGCGCACGTCCGTGCCGACATGGACTTTCTGGCCGCGGACGAGATGCATGGGCGCGGCAGCCTGACACGCGATGAGCACCTGGCCGCACTGTACTGCGCTGCAGTCTTTGAGGGCCTGGGCCTGAAGCAGGCGGGTGACGCGGGCGGTTTTATCCAACGCATTCCCGTGGACCTGTCTGCGATGAGCGCGCGCGGCAAACAACGCATGGCCATCTACGAAGACACACCGCGCACTGAGACCTGGAACGCCATTGCGATCCTGCCTGGGCGCGATCCGAAGCTGAAGTCAGAGGTCATTCTGCTGACGGCGCACCTGGACCACCTGGGCATGCTGAAAGAGCCGAAGAACGGCGACAGCATCTTCAACGGTGCCGATGACGATGCCAGCGGCACGACGGCAGTGCTGAATATGGCTCGAGCGCTGGCACACGGCAAGGCGCCGAAGCGCACGGTGGTGTTTGCGTTATTCGGCAGTGAGGAGATGGGCGGTTACGGCGCGCGTGGATTTCTGGCGCATCCGCCGGTACCGCTGACCAGCCTGATGGCCAATCTTGAGTTTGAGATGATCGGGCGGCCTGACGCTGCCGTGCCGGCGGGAACGCTGTGGCTGACAGGTTACGAGCGCAGCAACCTGGGGCCGGAACTGGCGAAGCATGGCGCGCACCTGGTCAACGATCCGCACCCGAAGGAACAGTTCTTCCAGCGCAGCGACAACATTGCGCTGGCTCGCCTGGGCATCATCGCGCAGACGGTGTCGAGCTTCGGTTTGCACACGGACTATCACCAGGTCACTGACGAACTGAAGACGATCGACTTCGCGCACATGACGGCGGCCATTGCGTCCATGGAAGGCCCGGTCCGCTGGCTTGCGAATACCGGGTGGAAGCCAAGCTGGAATCCTGGCGGCAAGCCTGAGGCTCCAGCTTCGCGGCCATAATCTTCGTGCTGCTTAGTTCCGCAGCGTGCGAAGCCGTCTGCAGGCTTCGTCCAGATCCGCATCGCGCTTGGCAAAACAGAAGCGCAGCAGGTTTTCGCCGCCGCCTTTGCGGAAGAAGGCCGAGCCCGCCACGGCAGCCACGCCGGTGCGTGCCAGCAGGTCGCGTGACTTCTCTGCCGCGGTGTTGCCGTTGAGTTGCGTGGCATCCGCCAGGATGTAGTAGGCACCGTCCGGCGTGTGCGGCGTCAAGCCAGCGTCGGCCAGCGCGGCTAACGTACGCGTGCGTTTGTCCAGGTGGCTGCTGGCAAGTTCGGTGTAGAACATGGGCGGCAACTGCTCCAGACCGGCCGCGCAGCCATGCTGAAACGGTGACGGCGCGCAGATGTACACCAGGTCATGAAAGTAGCCGATGGACGGCGTCCATCGGGCGTCTGCAACCAGGTAGCCGATGCGCCAGCCAGTGACGCTGTAGGTCTTCGAGAAGCCGGAGAAGGTGATCGTTCGTTCACGCATGCCCGGCAGTGTAGCCATGCTGATGTGTTTGTGGCCGGGGTAGACGAAGTGCTCGTAAATCTCGTCGCTAAAGACAAACAGGTCATTTTGCAACGCGACTTCTGCCAGCGCCTCAAGTTCGATTTGAGAGAAGACCTTGCCCGAAGGATTGCCCGGCGTGTTGATGACGATGGCGCGCGTCTTCGCCGTGACCGCTGCACGCACGGCATCGATGTCAAGTGCCCACGTTCCATACTGCAGGGGAACGATCACGGGCTTAGCGTGCATGCTTGCCAGGGTGCCCGCATGGTAGCCGTACAGCGGCTCAAACAGGATCGCTTCGTCACCGGGATCCAGCAGCGCCATGGCCGCGGCGTAGAAGGCGCCGGTTGCGCCATTGGTCACCATGACCTCGCGATCTGGGGCAACGGGGAAACCGCGGCGGCGCTCCCAGTCGGCAGCCACCGCGTTGCGCAGGCGCGCGATGCCGTCCAGCCGCGTGTAGATGTTGTTGCCAGCATCGATAGCTGTTTGCGCCGCTTCGCGCACGACTGCGGGCACTTCCGTGTCGCAGATGCCCTGTGCCATGTTGATGGCGCCAGCCTGTTCTGACAGAACGCTCATGGCGCGGATTTCACTTTGCACCGCACCGGGCGCCATGGCGCTTGTTCGCAGCTTGCTCATGCCGAACATCTTACCGGCGCGGGCGCCTAGGTGCGCAAGCGCTCTGCGATGGACAGCAACACATGCTGCGTCAATTCCGCATCGACACCCAGGCGGCCCTGGGTGTCGGCGTGCGCCGTCTCCCACAGGGGCCTGGCTATCTCCAGACGCTTCAGTCCCTTTGCGGTCAGCGAGTAGTCGGTCTGCCGTGCGTCCACGCCCGATCGGCGCGCGGCGATCAGCTTCTCCCTAATCAGTACCTTGAGATTACGTGACAGCGTGGTGGGGTCGACTGCAAGCTGTTCCGCCAGCGCGCGGCCGTTTGCCTGCCCCAGCGCGCGAAGGGTGCTGAGCACCTCGAACTGTGCCGACGACAAGCCAGAACCAGCCAGCGCCTGGTCATAGCGCGCGGTCAACAGCCGAGCCAGTCTTCGGCTTTCGGCGCAGTAGCAGAACATCCTCTACTCCGCTGCTTTTGGCGCAGCTGCGGGAACCAGCAGGTAGTTCAGGGGACTGAGTGGCCCAATGGGTATCAGGTCAAACTTCATCAGACCCGCGACGCCAAGCGGCAACGCTTCCAGCAGCGTATGCGCTTCTTCAACCGTGCTGACATTCATCAGGAACACGACGCCGCGTGTGTCCTTCCGCACGTACCAGGAATCAATCTTGCCCGCCAGGTACAGCCGAACGGTGGCCGGCACCTCGCGAGACATCAGGTTTGTCGCGTCTGCCGGTGTTCCTTTGCCCGTGAGACTTCCAATGGCCAGCACCTTTGTTGTGGGAACGCTGGACATGCCGGGCAGCGTCGTTGGCACCTGCGCGGCAGCAACAGTCGGTGCCAGCAAACATGCGGCACCAAGGACAAATGCAGCGACGAAATGGAGGCGTGCTCTATTCATGGAATATCCCGGTTCGATGTACCTACATCGAATAGTACAGGGAGCGCACGTCGGTTGTGTATGCCTTAAACGAGACCCTTACGCTGAGCGGAAAGGACGTGCGGTCAACGAGACCTACGTCGCCGAACGCGTTAAGTTTTTCTCGCAGGTGCCACTGTCCGAAAGACCTATTCGAACTCCAACTCAACTTCATCGACAAAGCACCAGCCCCAGTCTTCACCGGGTTCCAGGGAGCGCATGATCGCGTGCTCCGTCGCCTTGAAGTGCTTCGTCGCATGCTTGTTCTTGGAACTGTCGCAGCAGCCCACGTGGCCGCAGAACAGGCACAGGCGCAGGTGGACCCATGTGTCGCCCAGCTTCATGCATTCTTCACAGCCCTGGGTGTGCGGCTTTACATCGTGGATCTGGTCGGTATGGGTGCATTGCGGCATGGGTGTTGCTCCTGTTCTCTGTTTGTCACGATAGCGCACACCGAAGTTTCTACAGGCGGCTGGCGCTTCTCTGCATTTTTCCGTTGCGGCCTGCGGCGTGCGGCCCTAAGCTGCTGTCGAATACGTTTCCGGTTTCTGGGGAGATTGCAACATGAAGCGAATCATTCTGTGCGCGGACGGCACGTGGAACACACCGCCCGGCGTTGACAGCAAGGGCGGCGGCACCAACGTCTGGAAAATCTACTGTGCGCTGCCGGACACACCGGATCAGTTGAAGTTTTATGACAGCGGCGTAGGGACCGGGGGCAACGCCTTTGACAAGCTGACCGGGGGTGCCATCGGCCAGGGCCTTTTCGACAAGGTGCAGGACTGCTACTCGTTCCTGTCGCATGTCTACGATCCGGGTGACAGCATTTACCTGCTTGGCTTTAGTCGCGGTGCCTACACGGCGCGCAGCGTGGGCGGCATGATCGCCGCATTTGGCGTGCCCAGCAAAAACCTGTCGAATAGCACCACGCCGGAAATCTTTGCCGCCTATCGCGAGACTGACAAGGACAAGCGCAAAGCCCTGAAGGCGCACCTGAAGGATTCCTACGGTCTGGAAGACGCGCGTATCGCCATGGTGGGCGTATGGGACACGGTTGGCTCGCTGGGTGTGCCCGGCACGCTGTTTGAAGGGTTCAACAGCAGCAAGTACGGCTTTCTGGATACCACCCTGAGCGACTGCGTCGACCGTGCCTTTCATGCGGTCAGCATTGATGAACGCCGAGCGAGTTTCATGCCAGCACTGTGGACCAACAAGGACGGCACCTATCGCGATAACGATGCGCGCGTAGAGCAGGTGTGGTTCCCCGGTGGACACTGCGACGTGGGCGGCAGCTATCCCGACTCGCAGTTGGCTGACATTGCTCTGGGCTGGATGATGTGGAAGGCCAAGGAGTGCGGGCTGCAGTTCTACCCGGACGCGGAGAAGCAGTACTCCACACTGGACGAAGCGCACGTCGAGGGCCCGGCCCATGATGAATGGGCGCTGCTGAAATGGGGCCTGCAAAAACATCGGACCGTGCCGTCCAACGCGCACCTGGCCAGCAGCGTGTATGACCGCACGCAATTGACCCACCCGGTCTACACCCCGACCAACCTCAAGTTTCAGAACGGCAAACTGCAGGGTTACGGCCGGTGCGAGGTGCTACCCTACACCGCGCCCATCTGGACTTAGCTTTTCAGTTCCACCAACGTCGCGCCCTGACCGCCCTCGTTGTAGGGCGGCTCGGTGATGTTGATGACGTGGGGATGCTTCTTCAGGTAGTCGCGCAGGCTACGCCGCAGGATGCCCATGCCCGTGCCATGTACGACGCGGACGTTCGTTCTGCCTGCGAGAAAAGCCTGGTCGAGAAAGCGTTCGACTTCGTCACGCGCTTCATCGGCGGTGCGACCGATCACGTTGATCTCACCGGGCACCATGTCCGGCTCGCGTGCGACGACGTTGATGCCGCGTTTGCTGGCAGCCTGAATTTGCGACTGCTGCGGCGCGGGTACCGTGACCTTGGCGATATCGTCCTTGGGCACGCGCATTTTCATGGGGCCAATGGAAACTTCGTAGCCGCCATTGTTATCGAGTACGCGACCGACCTTGGCCTCGCGCCCCATCGACTTCAGCAGGACCATATCTCCGACAGAGACACTGCGCACCACGTGCGGCTGGGCTGCTGGATCTTTCCGGTCGGCACCGGAGACGTGCGCTACGACGACCTGGTTAAAGCTCTCGGAAAACTCACGCTTCAGGCGGGCGATGCGCCGATCCGCCTCGGCAGACGCTTTGCGCTTGGCGGAGGTGTCTTCAATGCCCTTCACGCTCTCGCGCATCTGGTATTCGAATTCCTTCATCAGCGAGCCGAGCTTGCCTTCCAGTTCGCGCGCACGCTGTCGCTGCTCCAGCTTGCCTTCGCTTTCAAGCCGCTGCTTCTCGCGCTCCACAGCGACTTCGCGCAGGCGAACGTCCGCGCGTTCCTTACCGACCGCGGTGAGTTGCGTGTGGAGTTCATCCAGAAAGCGTGCGATGTCTGCGGACTGCGTGGTGACGCTGGCCCGCGCGGAACGAATCATGGCCGCGTCCAGCCCGAGCCGCTCTGCGATGTTGATACCGCTGGACGCGCCGGGCACGCCCATGCGCAGTTCGTACGTGGGCGCCAGCGTGCGTTCGTCGAAGCCAACAGCGGCATTCACCACGCCATCATGCTTTGCCGCGTAGATCTTCAGCGAGGTCAGGTGGGTGGTAATCATGCTCCACGCACCCATGGTCAGGAAGCGTTCGGAGATGGCAACGGCCAGAGCCGCGCCCTCCTCAGGGTCAGTTGCCGAACCCAGTTCATCCAGCAGCACGAGCGACTTCGCATCGGCCTCGCGCGAGATCTGGTTCACGTGCGAGATGTGCGCGGAGAAGGTCGACAGGTTGCGCTCGATGGATTGCGCGTCCCCGATATCCGCATACACCGCAGAGAAGATGGGCAGCCGTGCGGATGCCGCAGGCACCGGCAAACCAGCCTGTGCCATCAGCGCAAGCAGGCCAACGGTCTTCAGTGAAACGGTTTTGCCGCCGGTGTTGGGACCGCTGATGATCAATTGCCGAGCCACGCCGGGCAGGCCCAGCGTCAGCGGCACGATCTTGGCTTTTTCGCTGCGCATGCGAAGTTCCAGCAGCGGATGGCGCGCAGCCTCCAGGAACAGCGGAGCGTCGTCGCCACGGGGTTTACCGTCCGTAAAGACGGGGCGAACGCAATCCAGCATCTCCGCGAACTTCCCGTAGGCAAAGTGCGCTTCCACCTCCGCCAGCACCTCGGTGCCGCGCGCGATGGACCCTGCCTGTTCACCCACGGCCGCCGTCATGGCGACCAGGATGCGGTGGATCTCTGCCTGCTCTTCATCCAGCAGGCGAACCAGTTCATTGTTCTGCTCAATGGTCTCCAGCGGCTCCACAAAGACGGTCTGGCCAGACGACGACGAGCCATGCACCACGCCCGGCACCTTGCGGCGAAACTCTGCCTTGACAGGAATCACAAAGCGTTCGCCGCGGACGGTAATCAGCTCTTCCTGCGCGCCACCCGCGTCGCTGATGGAGCGCAGCTGCCGACGCAGGCTCTCCTGAATGGATTTGTGCTGGCGGTCCATGGCCTTGCGAATGCGTGCCAGTTCGGGCGAGGCATCGTCGGACAGCGAGCCGTCGGGATCGATTTTGCCGCTGACCAGTTGCAGCAGGTTGTAGAAGTTGGTCAGCAGAACGGGCTGCGACAGCGCCGTGACCGCGGGCCACTTTTCCTTGATGTAGTCCGGTGGTTCGGCGACGAGCAATCGCCAGTCAGCGATGTGCTCGGCCAGTTCGGCAATGCGGCGCAGCTCCAGCGCTTCCAGCGCCGCGCCGGGGATACGTGCCTTGTCGAGCAGCGTGGTCGCGTCAAACAGGCCGCCAAAGGCGAACGATCCGCCGGCCGCCAGGAAGATGCGGACTTCCGCCGTCAGTTGCTGCGCACGCTCAATGGTCTGCAGGTCGCGAGACGGTTCAAGCGCAAGCACGCGGGCCTTGCCCAGTGGCGACTGCGTACGGCCAGACAGGTGGTCGCGCAGGCGCGTCCATTCCAAAGCGGTGGCGCTGGTTTCGCGCAGGGGGGAAGCAGCATCAGTTTCGGAGTTTGAGGGATATAAGGCCACAGGCATTAGACGCCAGCTGCGCGCAGCCGATGCCTACCGGCGCCGCAGCCCTAAAAACTTCGCCATGGCCTTGTCGACCCATCGATTCGGGATCAGTTTTGGCAGCGTCCAGGTCCCAAATTTGTTCGGCACCGGGGCATACCGCAGCTTCGGTTTCCGGGCTGTCAGCGCATGCCAGGTGTCCTGCGCGACGCGTTCCGCGGGCAATCCCTTGCGGCCCATCTTCAGAAAAGCTTCGCTGAACTTCTTCAGCGCCGGGCCATAGACGGTGCTGTCGTAGACCTCCATGCCGCTGCTCTCCGCCTTTTGCCAGATGGGCGTCACAATGGCTCCCGGCCCGATCACCAGCACATCGATGCCGAAGATCATTAATTCACGCCGCAGCGTTTCGGACATGCCCTCCAACGCGTGCTTCGAGGCAACATACGCCCCCATGAACGGCGGCCCAGTCTTGCCCACGACCGACGACATCTGCACAATGCGGCCCGGCTTGCCCTTGCGTGCGGTATCTGCACCCAGCAACGGAGCGAACGCCTGGGTTACGCGCGCGGGGCCAATTACGTTGATTTCAAACTGCTGGCGAAGCTTTTCCATGGGCAGGTAAAGCATGGGTCCGCCCACGGCGACGCCCGCGTTGTTGACCAGTCCGTCAAGCGTGTAGCCATCCAGCGCTTCGCTGACATGGGCGGCTGCCTGCTGCACCGCCGCATCGTCTGTTACGTCGAACAGCAGCGGCACGACACCAAGTTCCGCGCGCAGACGTTCCCCATCTGCTGCGTTGCGCACACTGCCGAAGACCTGCCAGTTGCGCTCACGAAAGAGCTTTGCGATGGCGTAGCCAATGCCGGTGGAAGCACCTGTAACGACGACTGTATGTTGGCGATCCATGCTTGTCTCCGAAGTCACCTAAGCCTAGCAGCGACGTAGGATGGAAACCGAAGCAACCTGGCAGCCAACAACTGCCCCTTGCTTATTGGTACCGGTCGCCTAGCCCATCGAAGGGCCAAGCTCCCTGAGTTTGAGCAGCAGCAGTCAGCGTCTGCAGTTTTCTCTTTTCGGAACGCAACTCCAGCCTCGCCTGAACCTGGTGACTCAGAATGGTCAGCGCCTTGGCCTGCCCCGGTGAAAGCGTGCGGGGGACGGTGTCAAGGACGCAAAGCGTGCCCACCGCTATGTCTTGATCGACGTAGAGCGGCATACCCGCATAGAAGCGGATGTGGGGTTCACCCAGCACGAGCGGGTTCGCTTTGAATCGATCATCAAGGGCCGCATCTCCCACAACGAAGAGCCCGCGCTGCTCCACTGCGTGCGCACAGAAGGACATGCTAAGGGGAGACTCGGATGCGGGCATCCCCACGGAGGCCTTGAACCATTGGCGTTCCTCATCCAGCAGGGAGATGGTGCTCATCGGCACCCCACAGATCTCTGAGGCCAGGATGACAAGGTCGTCGTACTCCGATTCTGCGGGCGTATCCATAATGTCCAGGTCGAGTAGAGCCTGGTGACGTGCCACCTGCCTGCTCCGTCGTGCTTCGGAACTGCGATGGATGATTTTGGCAGCTGCATCGACAGGCTTGAAGCGCCCGTTCCGTATGACACCCTCGATTGGCTTGCTGGGTTCCTCAATGTCCTGAACGCTGCCGTACCAGCAAACGATGTCGCCGTTGACGTTGAATCGAGGTGCGCCCAACGCACGTTTCCAACGCCAACCCGCCTCGGCGCTACCGGTTCGATACTCCACGTGGATCGGCGACCCACTTTGCCTGGAAGCGGTGACGGCGTTCATCGTCGGCCGCAGGTCCTCAGGGTGAAGCGACCTGAGCCATTCATGGTCGTTCGACGTGGACTGAAGCGAGCCGGTGCTTTTATCCCATCGTGGACTGATGTTGAGATTGCGTCCCTGCGGGTCCATGACCCACAGCACCTGCGGATTCAGCTCCACCATGTTTCGGTAGTGCGCCTCGCTGACTTTGAGCGCTTCCTCAACACGCTTGCGTTCGGTAATGTCCGCGATCGCGATGGCGATGCCAACGACCTCGCCCGTCTCGCGAAAAGCGGGCTGGTACGAAAGCAGACGCTTTTGTTCGGTGCCTGGAAATCCTGCCTCGACGTCGCAGATAGCTTCCCCAGAGAGAGCGCGGGTGATGTAGGGCTCAACGCCTGCGTAATACTCCGGAAGCACCTCGGCCAGCGTTGCGCCAAGGTGTGCCTCGGCAGGGATGCCGTTCATGGCGGCCAGCTTCTTGTTGATGTTTACGTACCGAAGATTCTGGTCGATAAATGCGAGGCCCACGGGCACAGCGTCATAGACGGCCTGGAGTTGCGCCAGCCTTTGCGATGGTGAAAGATCCTGGTTGGCTTCGGAGATTGAATTCCAGGCGCTGAACGTCCTCGCGACCAGCTTTTCCCGTGGGCGAGAGACCGAGGCGGCAAGATCAGAAGCCGGCATCGGCCTGCCGAAGAAGTAGCCCTGGCCGAAGTCACAACCAAGCCAGAGCATCATCTCCGCCTCTTCCTGGGTGGCGATCCCTTCTGCCACGGTAGTCATACCAAGGCTTTGACCAAGACCCACAATTGCAGACACAATCTTCCGGCTGTCTCGCTTCTTCGCAATGGAAGTGACGAAGCTACGATCAATCTTCAATTCTTCAAATGGCAACGCATGGAGATGCTGCAGGCTCGAATAGCCCGTCCCAAAATCGTCGATCGCCAACTTACAACCCAACGCTTTCAGGCCGGAAACTACTTGCGAGGCACTTGCCAAATTCTCGATCAGGCCGCTTTCAGTAATCTCCACAACCAGCCTGTGGAGCGGAAAGCCGGCCTTCTCGGCAAGCGTGCGGAGTCTTTCAGGCAAATGACGATCACGCAATTGAAGCGGCGACAGATTAATCGCCAGGGTTAAAGGATCGGTACTACGGCTGCGGCAACAAAAGCCTTCTGCAGGAGTTGCTGCAGAAGTGCGTCGATCCAGCCATCCTGCTCAGCGCTCGGGATGAACTCGTCCGGTGAGATGAGTCCAAGGATGGGATGACCCCATCGGGCAAGCACCTCAAACCCTGCCAGCTGGCCCGTACGCAGTGTAACCAGGGGCTGGAAGTAAGGTACAAACTGGCTGTCCTGTAATGCCCGCGCCGCCTCCTTCTTAAGTTGACCGCAACCCATCCCGCTCTTACTTGTCATGGCTCGTAACTCTCAATCACATTCAAAGTAAGTATCGGCAGTAACCCTCTACCTGTGCAGCAGCATTCAAAGTGGGTTTGCGGCGCAGAGCCAAAAGTTATGGTGTATCAATCATTTGGCTTAGTTCTGCTTCGGGATATCGCGTCACAAAGTAACTGAATGCGGCTGAGTAAATTGCTGACAATATGCTGTTCCACCTATGAAGTTCTATTTTTTAACCAGCAGTGCCGCATTATCTTCCATGTGTCGTCCTTTCTCTTGCAGAAGGAGCAATATCACTTCAGCTAGTTACTGTCTGCATCCAATCGGACATAATGACTTCTTTCCTTTTTCAAGTGGTTTCGACGCTGGCTATGTTCGGCCTCATTTGGTTCGTGCAGGTGGTGCATTACCCACTGTTCGAGCTGGTGGATGACCGGCAATTCGCGTCGTCGCATGCCACGCGCACGACGTATGTGGTCGCCCCGCTGATGCTGGCCGAGATCGGCAGCAGCGCGGCCCTGCTGCGTGCGGCGTGGCGACCGGCATTCATCACATCAACAGAGGCATGGCTCGGTGCCGCGCTGGTCGTTGTGATCTGGCTGTCGACAGCGTTCCTGCAGGTTCCAATGCATGACCGTCTGCAGGCGCAGCACGCCATTGCAGATGCCAGGCGGCTGGTCGCCACCAACTGGGTGCGCACCGTGGCGTGGTCGGTCCGCGCTGCGTTGGTCATGCTTTGGGTTTGGCGTTGCTGCGCGATTGCAGCAGCCTCTCTAAAATAAGAGCTATGCCGTTTCCCGTTACACGCATGCGCCGTTTGCGCCGCACCGAGGCCATGCGGTCGCTGGTGCGCGAGACCTACCTGCAGCCCTCGCAATTCATCTACCCGCTGTTCATCTGCCCCGGTGAGGGCGTGCGAAAGCCTATCCGATCCATGCCCGGTGTCTTCAACCTGTCCATCGACGAAGCCCTGAAGGAAGCTGCCGAGTGCACCTCACTTGGTATCGGCGGGCTGCTGCTGTTCGGCCTGCCGGAGAGCAAGGACGAGCGTGGCTCCGGAGCCTGGGCCGACGACGGCATCGTGCAGCAAGCCCTGCGCGCGCTGAAGGCGGACAGCAGTCTCAAGTCGCTCGTCACCATCGCCGACGCATGCCTGTGCGAGTACACCAGCCATGGCCACTGCGGCGTGCTGACCGGCGAAGGCGCAGACTGCACCGTGGATAATGACGCCTCGCTGCCGCTGCTGGCCAGGACCGCTGCGTCGCTGGCGCGAGCGGGCGCCGATATCGTTGCGCCAAGCGATATGATGGACGGCCGCGTCGCCGCCATGCGCGCGGCCATGGACGCCGACGGGCAGCCTGACGTGCCCATTTTGAGTTACGCGGCCAAGTTTGCGTCCGCCTTCTACGGCCCCTTCCGCGAGGCCGCCGATTCTGCACCGCAGGCAGGTGACCGCAAGGGCTACCAGATGAGCGGCCTGAACCTGCGCGAGGCCATGCGCGAGATTGAACTGGACGTGGAAGAGGGGGCGGACATGCTGCTGGCCAAGCCCGCAGGGCCGTACCTCGACGTCATCCGCGCCACACGCGAGCGCTTCGACCTGCCGCTGGGAGCCTACCAGGTTTCGGGCGAATACAGCATGCTGCACGCCGCCTTCGAACGCGGCTGGCTGGAGCGAGATCGTGCAACCATGGAAAGCCTGATGGCAATTCGCCGAGCCGGCGCTGACTTTATCGTGACGTACTTCGCGAAGGACGCGGCCCGGTTGCTGAGGTAATCGCCGCCGTGTCGTTTCGCAGCGCCTGATCTTCACGGAAGCGCGACAGGTGACCATTAGAATGAGACGTCTCAGATTTCATGGCTTGATGGCTGCCAAGTCCGTCACCACCATGCAATAATTCCGCCAACGCTGACACAGTGCAGTACGCCGCAGGCACCAACCTTGAAGGGATGTTCATGGCAAGCACCGCAACACTGAAGTTTCTGGAAGACCGATGGGATGACGCGGTCGCATCGAAGCTGGACGCGCCGGAGCTGCTGCGCTACCGCTCGAACCTGCTGGGCTCAGACCTGCGCCTGACCAACTTCGGCGGCGGCAACACTTCGTCGAAGCTGGACGAGACGGATCCGCTCACAGGCGAGACGGTCAAGGTGCTGTGGGTCAAAGGCAGCGGCGGAGACCTGGGATCGATCAAGCGTTCGGGCTTTGCGACGCTCTACCTGGACAAGGTGCTTTCGCTTACTCGTCGCTACCGTGGCGTCGAGTTGGAAGACGAAATGGTCGCCATGTATCCGCTGTGCACGTTCAACAACAATCCCACCGCGGCCTCCATTGACACGCCTCTGCACGGCTACCTGCCATTTCCGCATGTCGACCACCTGCACCCAGACTGGGGCATTGCGCTGGCCGCGTCGGCCAACGGCATCGAGAAAATGGAGCAGTTCAACGCGGAGTTCGGTCACAGGATCGTGTGGCTGCCCTGGCAGCGCCCCGGCTTTGAACTGGGCATGATGTTGAAGCGCGCCATCGAGGCAAACCCCGGCTGCGACGGCATCGTACTGGGCGGCCACGGCCTGTTTACGTGGGGCGATACACAGCGTGAGAGCTACCTGAATACGGTCACGATCATCGACCAGATCGGTCAGTTCATCGAAGCGCATCACTTGAAAAAGGGGCTGCCCGCCTTTGGCGGCGTGAAGCACACCAGCCATGCCGAACGTATCTCCTTGGCGGCGGAACTTATGCCCGTCATCCGCGGCAGCGTGTCGCAGAAGCAGCGGCTGATCGGCACCTTCAGCGATTCGGACGACGTGCTGGAGTTCGTCAATTCGCGGTACGCGCAGAAGCTGGCGCACCTGGGCACCAGTTGCCCGGACCACTTCATCCGCACCAAGATCCGACCCATGTACGTTGAGTGGGATCCGAAGACCGACGTCTCGGAGCTGAAGGCGTCGCTTGCTTCTACGCTCAAGACCTACCGCGAAGACTACGCGACGTACTACGGCAACCATGCCCTGCCAGCGTCGCCAAAGATGCGCGATGCCAACCCCACGGTGGTGCTGATTCCGGGCGTGGGCATGTTCAGCTTCGGCAAGAACAAGGCCGAGTCACGCATCACCGGCGAGTTCTATCTGAATGCCATTCACGTGATGAACGGCGCAGGCCAGCTTGGCGAAGGCATCTGCCCGGCGGTGCTGCCGCAGGCCGGCCCCGCCGCTGACACCTCCGCTTTTGCGACGGAAGAGAATTATGTTGCGCTGCCGCCGTCCGAGGCCTTCCGCATTGAGTACTGGGCGCTGGAAGAGGCCAAGATTCAGCGCCAGCCGCCTGAGAAGGAGCTGAGTCGACGCATCGTCATGGTGGTGGGTGGGGCGTCCGGCATCGGTCGCGAGACGGTCCTGCTGGCAGCGCAGCGAGGCGCGCACATCGTGGTCGCCGACCTGACACAGGAGGGTGCGGACGCCGTCGCGGCCGAGGCACAGGCCATCGGTGGCAAGGAGATCGCCATCGGCACCACTGTCGACATTCGCCACCGCGAAAAGATCAGGGCCGCGCTGGACAAGTGCATCGCCACCTACGGCGGTCTGGACATCCTGGTCAATACCGCCGCGATCTTTCCGTCGTCGCCGACGGGCGTCATCAGCGATGCGCAGTGGGGTACCACGCTTGAGATCAACGTCACTGCGAACTACCTGCTGGCGGACGAGGCGAACAAGATCCTTGCAGCGCAGGCGCTGCCAGGTTCGTCCATTGTTCTGACCAGCTCTGCAAACGCCGTGGTGCCGAAGAAAGGCACGGAGGTCTACGACGTCTCCAAGGCGGCGCTAAGCCACCTGGTGCGCGAGCTTGCCATCACCTACTCGCCAGACGTGCGCGTCAACGGCATCAGCCCCGCAACCGTGGTGAAAGGTTCGACCATGTTCCCCCGCGACCGCGTCAAGGCTTCGCTGTCGAAGTACAAGATCGCGTTTGAAGAGGGCGAAAGCGACGACGATCTGCGTGACAAGCTGGCGAGGTTCTACGCGCAGCGCACGCTGACCCATGTGCCCATTGATCCAAAGGACAATGCGGAGGCGATCCTGTTTATCGGTGGACCGAAGGCCCCGGTGACCAGTGGGCATTTGATTCCTGTGGATGGTGGTTTGCCTGAGGCGTATCTGCGGTAGCTACTATGCGGATCCCTCCCACCAAGGCTGTCATCCCGCAGCGCAGCGGAGGGATTTGCATTTGAGTCGGTTCCGCTCTTGACGCTCGCGCAGGGCTCAGCAGCGGGTTCGTTCGCGCCTCGCGCGAACATACTTGAGTGTTCAGCATAGCTAGGCGTTTCCGGGTGAGCGAGCTTACATGCAACTCCTTCCGTTGCGCTACGGGATGACAAGGCTATGGGAGTGAGAAGACAGCAGTGACACCCACCGACACACGCGCGCTCATCGCCATCGATCTCGGGGCAGAAAGCTGCCGCGTGTCGCTGCTCCGCTGGCTGCCGGAAGGGCCGCAGAGCACTACCGTGCATCGCTTCGCCAACGACGCAGTGGAAACCGGCAATGGTCTGCGGTGGGAAATCGACAAGATCGAAGCAGGCGTTCTGGACGGTCTAAAGCGGTGTGTGGAGATGGCGCCCGAGGGCATCCGCTCCATCGCAGTGGATGGCTGGGCGGTCGATTACGTGCGTCTGGATGCGCGTGGCCAGGCTATCGAAAACCCCTTCTGCTACCGAGATCCGCGCAACATCGTGTCGGAAGAGCACGTCCACGAAACTCTGAGCGCCAACCAGATGCGCGTGCTCACCGCCATTGGCATTATGCGGATCAACACGCTGTACCAGCTTCACGCAGACAGGCTGGCCGGCGCACCGGATGCACCGTGGCTGAACCTGCCAGAGTACCTGCTGCACCGGCTGGGTGCGCGGCGCGTTTCAGAGTACACGAACGCGACCCACACCCAGCTGATCGACATGGCGACCGGCACCTGGTGTAGGCCTATTTTTGAAAAGCTCGAATTCGATTCCGCAATGGCTGCCCCGCTGGTGCCGCCGGGGACTGTCATCGGCAAGCTGACCGGCGAACTCACCGCACTGCCCGCATTTACCGACACGCAGCTGGTCGCGCCCTGCTGCCATGACACGGCTTCCGCCATCGCAGGCATTCCCGATGCGGCGGACGACTGGGCCTATATCAGTTCGGGCACATGGTCGTTGGTGGGCACTCTGTTGAACGAGCCGATCAACACCGCGCCCGCACGCGAGGCAAACCTGACCAACTTCGGTGGCGCGGGCGGTCGCATCCTGTTCCACAAAAATGTGAACGGCATGTGGCTGTTGCGCGGCTGTCTGGACGTGTGGCGTGTGGATGGGCGTGACTGGAGCTTCGACGAGCTTCTGCCGCTGGCAGAAGCTCAAGCCACTCCACAATATCTGCTAGACGTCGACGACCCCGACCTGCTGCTACCGGGCGATATGCCACGGCGCATCCACGATCAACTGGTCCGTCGAGGTCTCGCAGGCATTGCGACCGGCCCGGGCAACGCACCAGCCATGACAGCGCTGATCCTGCACAGCCTTGCGGCGCGCTATGCGGAGGTGCTGCAAAGCATCGCAGAAATTACCGGCAAGCAGCTTCGCCGCCTCTACATCGTCGGCGGGGGAAGCCGCAATGAAGTGCTGAATCGATTGACCTCCAAAGCCACCGGTCTGGAAGTCATTCGGGGTGCAGTGGAATCCTCCACGCTCGGTAACTTTGCCGTGCAGATGGCCACCCTGGAAAGCAGCGCGGACGCTGACACCATTGCAGAGTGGGCAAGAGAACTTCTACCCACCTTCTAAAAGTCACACGAACCCAGACAGCGTTGCGATACATGCCAGTGAAGTTGCTTCCAGGCTACTCTGGCTCGCTGTTGGCAGTCGTTGCGTCGGCAGACTCGACACTGTTGCTTTGGCGAACCTCCGCCAGCAAGGCCCGCAGCATGGCTTCATCCTGTGTGCGCGATTCCACAACAGCCTGGACCAGCGAGGTGTCCGTGTCTTCGATTGGCTCGCTGCGCAGCTCTCGCAGCATCAGCGAACGCTCTGCAATGGCGCGGGTAAGCAGGCGTTCTGCCTCATGCTTCTCCGTGGTCAGGCACACCAGGCGCAGCCGGTAGAGCGTCTGCGGCGTGACGCTCGCCAGCGAACGCCGGTCGATGAAGCGCGACAGCGGACGCAACAGTGAGTTCACCATCATCAGCAGCGCCGCCACAAAGACCGCGTCCACCAGTTCACCCGCACCGGCGCACGCACCGACCGCGGCAGAGCACCAAAGCGTTGCGGCAGTGTTCAGGCCCCGTACCTGCGCACCGTCTTTCATGATGGCGCCCGCGCCCAAAAATCCGACTCCCGACACAACATAGGCAACGACCTGCGTAGTGTTCGGCGCAAGGGTCAGTCCGAGATCTACAAAAGCCGCGGCACCCAGGCATACCAGCGTATTCGTGCGCAGACCAGCCGAACGCTGCCGCCACTGCCGCTCTGCACCGATACAGACGCCAAGCACCAGCGCCAGCAGCAGCCTTGGAAACGTCGGCTGGTGCAGCAGGGGCGCAGCATCGGTCCACAGGCGCGACTGCACGGCGAGGATCACTACCTGTGTCATGGGGCTATCTTTTCATGGCCTCGCACCACCTGTCCGGCTGCTTCCGTCGCGACCGCTACAATCGGACGCGATGGCACCCACGCAAAAAGAACTCGCGAAGCTCGCAGGCGTCTCCGCGGGGACCGTCTCGAATGTCATCAACGGCGTGCCGGGCGTCAGCGAGGCAGCACGTACCAAGGTGCAGGCCGCCATCCAGAAGCTGAATTACCGGCCCAACCTGATCGCGCGCAGCCTGCGCACCAATCGCACGCACACCCTTGGCATCGTGGTGCCGGACATCACCATCCCGTTCTTCCCACGCATCATTCGCGGCGCGGAGTCGGCGGCGCGCGAGGCGGGCTATTTCCTGATCGTGCTCGACTCAGAAAACGACCACGGGCGCGAAACTGCCATGCTGGAACTGTTGCGGTCGCAGCGGTCGGAAGGCACGCTGCTGGTGGCGGCGGGTGGCAATCCATGGTCGGCAGAGGCCGCCGCGGCACTCACCTCACAATCACCGCTGGTGTGCCTGGACCGCCTGCCTGAGGGCCTGGCCGTTGATTCGGTCTGCGTAGACGATGCTCGCGCGTCCGCCATGGCCGTCTCGCACCTGGTCGAGCGCGGGCACCGGGAGATCGCCGTCGTGACCGGCCCACTGACCCTGCGGAACGAACAGGCGCGCCTGCGCGGGTACCGCACCGCCATGCAGCACCATGGCCTGCAGGTACGCGAGCGGCTGGTTTGGCAGGCGGGCTTTCAACCGGCAGAGATTGACCGCGTCTGCCAGGTGGGGCTGCTGGGTCAGCGCGGCGACCGGCCGACTGCTATCTTCGCTACAAACGGCGTCACCGGCCTGGGAACGCTGAAGAGCCTGGCTGCGCTGGGACTGGAGACGCCCCGGGATGTTGCGTTTGTCTGTTTCGACGAACTGAACCCAGAGGAGCTGTTCCGCCCTGGCATCACCACGGTTGTGCAGCCCGCTTTTGAGATCGGCTCCCGTGCCGTGCAGGTGTTGCTGCGGCGCATCCGCGGCAACAACGCGGACGGACGGCTGGAGAAGGTTCGGCTGCCCGCCATGCTGGTGGTTCGCGAGTCCTCCAGCGGGCAGTACGGTGGCGCGCACACCGCCCGAAAACGAGACAAAGCGCGGGATTGAACGGCACTATTGCGGCCCATGGTAAAACCGCGCCCTGCAGGCCGTCTGGCATGGATGTGGCAGAGCTACCGCGCGTATATTTAGGCTTACGAAGCATCTGATAGACAGCGGGCGTTTCGGCGCGGATCGGGTAACAAGGTGGGTTTACGCCTTGGAAGACGTCGGAACTCTGGACGCGCATCCGGGTCTATGCACTGCAGCGGCTCTTGCGAGGGGTACTAACAATGACACATACAAGACACATCCTGGCTTCGCTGACGGTTGGTTTACCTTTGCTGCTTTGGGGCGTTTCCGCCGGTAGCACGGTTTCTGCAGCCACGCCTGCTGCGGCAGCGCAGGCTCTGCCTGACAACCACCCAGAGATGCCGAGTGGACCCGGCAAAGATGAGACCCTGCGCACCTGTACCAAGTGCCACTCGATCACGAACGTGACCAACCAGCACAAGGACAAGGACGGCTGGACGGCCACCATCACCAAGATGGTCGGTTACGGCGCGACGGGCACCGATGATGAGTTTGAAGCGATCCTGACCTACGTGAACAAGAATTATGGTCTGGACAGTCCGCCGGCAGACGCTGCGGCAGCGGCACATGCCAAGATCGTCGTCAATAAGGAGACGGCGGCACAGCTATCAACCGACCTCGGCCTGACGGCCGACGAGGCAGGCGCGGTCATTAGCTACCGCGACAAAAACGGCAGCTTCAAGTCGGTCGACGACCTGAAGAAGGTGCCGAATGTGGATGCCGCGAAGATCGATGCAAAGAAGGACGTCCTCGACTTTTCGTAAGTCTTGGCGTTCATAAAGAAAAGCCCGGCATCTGCCGGGCTTTTCTGCGTCTCGCGCTCAGCTGGTAATCCCCATCAACATCGTCATCCCGCAGCAAGCGGAGGGATCTTCATGTAAGCCGGTCGAACCGAACAAGGTCGGCCCAGCTCACAAAGGCAGACTGACAACTTCAGGAATGGCATCAACGACAGCCGTACGGATCCAGTACTCCACCCTGAGTGTGCCCAGCGCGGGCAGCCAACGGTAGGTTGGCGTGTCCAGCAGGCGGTTCCGCTCGATCATGGCGCGTCGACTCTCCGGGAATGATGACGTGCCGAACTCCAGGCCACGCGCTATCTCCGTCCCGTTCCACGGGGAGAAGCTACGTGCGCAGTTCTCCTCCCACAAACCGAGCCAGGGAAAGTCGCTGCGGGTCCAGACATAGCTGATGGCGAGTCGGTACTCCGGCGACCACGCCGTCCAACTCGAACTCTTCCCTTCGGGAACCATCCGCACTGCGATGTAGCTGCTGGCAGGCGCATCCGGCTTCATGCGCCGGGCGTCCAGCGTTCCACTGCCATCGGCCAGCGGTACATGCGGCCAGGCGAACTTTTTGTCCGACGCGAGGTACCCCGGCGCACCAAGCTCACCTGCGATGGTCGCGGCGCGGTCGCCGGTCATGCGGAACTCTGTCGTCTTCGGATTCAGGAAAGGGCGACCCAGCGTGACGTGCTGCGTCCACGCCAGTGGCCGTTCGAAAGCGGTCAGATTCGAGACGGTCTCGCAGATCAGGACGCCTTCGCCCTGTAGCGTGATCGTTCGCTCGAAGTTTAGCTGCGCCAGCGGCATGTGCAGGCGGCAGGTGAGTGTTTCGCCCTGCTCCTCCAGTTCATACCGCAGCACGGAACCTTCGCCGTGCGCCGTCATGCCAGCTGCGAACTCGGCCTCAGACGGGCCGCCAAACAGGTCCAGACATAGATTGTGGCCCAGGATGCCGCACAGCAGCTTCGCTTCAACCCCGGTACCGAACGTCCGCTCGTCAGCGGGACCGAATTCGGATGGCTCGACGCTGTCCCACTGCGGCGTCCACAGCGGGTTGATGCCAGCCGCCTTGTGGAAGATCTCTGCGATGTGGCCGCCCTCTTCTACGACGGTGACGCGAAGATGTTCGTTTTCCAGCGAGACAGCTCGGCGCCCTTTGTATGTGGTTCGTGGCATAGGTCTGAGCCTAACAAAGTGTGTGGCCTTATCACCTCGCCGCGATACCTGATGCGGCTAGAGCTTCTTGATGGAGATATTGCGCGCCCACAGGTCGCCCAACGACTCTGACTCCACACCGATCTTTCCGCTGGCACGGAAGTACTTCGGGTCAGTATCCATAATTTGCGTGACCAGGTGTCCGTTCATATAAATCGAAACGGAATGCCCCAGCGCCACCACGATGAATTGGTTCCAGTCATCCTTGTGGAACCACTCGTCATGCTGCGCCTTGTCGAACAGCTTCGCCATGGCGTAACTGCCGCTGGCATCCGCGTACATGCTGTACCCAGGCGTGGCGATGACGGCACGGCCGCTCTGCTCATAAAACATGCCGCTGTAATGGTTTGCCTGATCGAAGTCAGCCTGCGGCCCCGCCATGTCGTACTTTGCCTGCGACTCGCGCGTGGGCGGGGTGCCGGGGTTGGCGCAGCCCGCTGGCCTCTGCGGGCGCGTAGCGGCGTTTGCAGCGGGGGCAGGGCGTGGCGGCGCGGCTAAGCGGGGGGCGGGCACCATCTTTGTGCCGGTGGCGGCCGGGTCGCCCGTCACGTAGCTGCGGAACTGCATGCCGCCGTTGATGTTGCCAGTGCCTTTCAGCTCGTACTTCAGGATGAAGTCACCGTACTCGCCAGACGTTGAAACGGCGTAGACGGTGCCTGTCGGCTTTTCGCAGGTGGCGCTCAGATGGATGGCACCGTCCCTGATGTCCCAGATAGCCGGATCGTAGCTCCATCCTTTCAGCGTGCCGTCGAATAGCGGGGTGAAGCCTGTGTTGTCGCTGAAGTCATAGGTGGGCGGCGGCTGCCCAATGCGATGGAAACCCGCCTGCGGGCTCGGCTTGTCATCCGTTGCGGAAACCTGCGCGGTGATGCGGTGGGAGCCTGCCGGAGTGGCGGGCGCTTGCGCCAGCGAGCCTGCGCCAGAGGATATAAAAGCAGTAGCAAGCAGGACCTTTGCAGCATTCATCATCGTGTCTCCATCGCACTTACCACTTACAAACCTTCTACTTTTTCCCACTGCCGCGTCTCTGCCGACTTCAACACGGCATCCGTGACATATTCCGTAGCCAACCCCTCACGGAAGGTTGGTGCCGCAGGCCTGCCAGAGTCTAAGCCCTGCAAGAAGTCTGCTACCTGGTGGATGAACGTGTGCTCATACCCAATCTGTAAGCCAGGTACCCACCACTGCTTCATGTAGGGGTGGTCACCGTCCGTCATGTGAATGTCGGTCCAGCCGCGCAACTTACCGTCGTTCTTGTAATCGAAATATTGAAGGTGGTGTAAGTCGTGTAAGTCCCAGCTTGCCGAGGCTTTCTCACCATTGATCTCAAGCGTGAACAGCGCCTTATGGCCGCGTGCATAGCGGGTGGCTTCAAAGATGGCAAGCGATCCATTGGCGAAACGTCCCATGAACATGCTGGCGTCATCGATGGTGATGGGCACCTTTTCACCGGTCTGTGTGTTCGTGCGTTCCTTGATGAAGATTTCTGTTGCAGCGCTTACTTCAACGATGGGGCCGTTCAGCCACAGTGCCATATCGATGTTGTGTGCGAGTAAGTCGCCGGTGACGCCGCTGCCCGCAACCGATGCATCCAGTCGCCACAGTGCTTCGCCACCCACCGGCAAGTCCTGCGAGATGGTCCAGTCCTGCAAAAATTGTGAACGGTAATGGAAGATGCGGCCGAAGCGTCCCTCATTCAACAGGTCCTTCAGCATGGTCACGGCAGGCACGCGGCGGTAGTTGTACCAGACCATGTTGGCCACGCCGGCCTGCTCCACTGCGTCGACCATCGTATTCGCTTCTGCGGCGGTGCGGCCCAGCGGCTTTTCGCACAGCACCATTTTGCCGGCCTGTGCTGCCGCCAATGCGATCTCTGCGTGCGTATTATTCGGGCTGGCGATGTCGATGACGTCGATGTCGTCGCGTTCGATCAGCCTGCGCCAGTCACTCTCGACAGACTGCCAGCCCCAGTTGTCCGCAAACCTCTGTGCCTTTTCTGGGCTGCGTGCGGCCACGGCTTTCAGCACGGGCGTATACGGCAGATCGAAAAACTGCGGCGCCTGGCGGAACGCATTGGAGTGCGTCCGGCCCATGAAGCCGTAGCCCACCAAGCCGATGTTGAGGTCTTTCTTACTCAAGGTAGCTCCTCGGCGTTAATTCCATCCATGCGCATCGCGCACCTGGATCATGGTGGCCAACACCTTGTTCCACGTTGCGGGGCTGGTCATCACGTCGTTCGGGAACATGCAGCCATCCCAGCAGATATGTTCAAAGGCGCGCGTCGGTGTGCCGCTTTCATCGCGCATCCACAAGCCTGCGACTTCGACAATGTTCATGCGCCCGTTGGGATCGTCCGGTTGGCAGTGGCGTCCGGTCTTGTCGTGCGATCCCTGACCCTTCACGGTGCCGTCGTTCTGGGCGACGTGGAAGTCGATGGTCCATGGCCGCAGCGCCGCTGTGACTTTCTTCAACGCCTCGACTATCCTCGCGCGGTCTGTTAGGTCAGCATCTTCTGGCAGCAGGCGGCTTTCGGGCGCGTTGTAGCCAAGCGTGTACAGCATGGTGTGCGCCATGTCCGCCTGAAAACCCAAAGTCTTTGGCCGGTTTACGGCTTCCAGCAGAGCTGTCATGTGGTCCCAGCCATGCATGCCGGCCCAGCAGATTTCGCCTTCCGCAGCCAGTCGCTCGTCATAACCCTCGGCAATGTTACAGGCCTCGGTGAAGGTAGCGGCGATCTTCTTTGTGCTCTCCGCAGGGTTCTTGTACCACTCGTCAGGACCGACTGCGGAGTCGATACGGATCACACCAGAAGGCCGCACCCCCATGTCGCGCATCTTCTGCCCGATGGCGCAGGCCTTGCGAATCTGTGTGAGGAAAGCCGTGCGCTCATCCTCGGTCCCCATGGCCGATCCGCCACCCACCGGCCCCCAGACCGGCGCAACAAACGAACCGCATTTCAGGTTGCGACTGGTCAGCTTATCCGCAAGCACCTTCAGGCCGTCATCGGTCGAATCGATGCTGGTATGCGGGGCCGACATGAAGAGGTCCACGCCGTCGAACTTCTGGCCGTCCACCTCGGCAGCGGCGGTCAGGTCAAGCATCGTGTCGAGGTCGATGAAGGGCTCGGATGAATCCGGCCCTTTGCCGACGATGCCCGGCCACATGGCGTTGTGCAGTGCGGGTTTGGTGTGTGCTTGCATCACGAGTTTCTCGTTGCTTGGTTCTTGCTTTTTGTTGTTTTTAGCCAGCGTAAAGCTACTTACTAAGTTGTTCTATCGCATCTCGCCGGTCTTCCAAGTCGGCGAACCGAAACGAGAAACCAAGTAACAAGAAACGAATTACTTGGTCCAGCTACTCGGTCCCACCCGCTGCTTGATAAGAGGTTCGGCATCTGGATTGCCTGGACCAAAGTGCTTCAGGATGACGAGTGGATCCGTCATGCTTGGATTCCTGATGACGACACCTTGTTGCGCTGCCCCGGCGGTGACGAACAGCTCATCTTCCGTCGGGTCGCCAAAGCGGATCATGGACGGCGTAGACACCGCTGTCCCGCCGAAATCTCCGTAGCCCTGCGTCACGATCAGGCCGTAGGCCTCCGCATCCTTGATCGTGACGGTCGCGCCCGGCAGCACGGTAAGTTCCTTGGCACTGTAGAACCTCGTGCCATAGCAAACCCACTTCTCGATATATCCACCGGTCTCACCCTCTGTAACCAGCTTCGGGAAGACCTTGTTATTCGACCCGAAGTTAGGGTCGACATTCGCGTCCCAGTCCAGCATGTCGAGAATGTAGTCGAGGTTCTGCTTATGCTCATCAGGCACGTCCTTTACAAGCAGCTCCCATGGGGTAATGCGGCCATCCACCTCAGACTGAAACATGCCGAAGACGTCGGAGTTGACCTGCGGCTCATAGGTGCACAGCGAGCCGGGCGCGTGCAGAACGCCGGGGTTGATCTGCCAGCCTGCACCGGGCTCCAGACGGTATGCGCGCGAATGGAAGGTGATGCCGTTGTCCCCAATGCTCCACCGTTCAAGGCACTCGCGAATCTGCTGCCGCGTGGTGCCGGGTTCGAGCCCCATAAAGGTGAAGGGAAAATTATTAAAGGTTTGGTTGTACTGCGGCGGGAAGTAATACGCTTCCGGCTTGCCCTTGAAGCCGACGCGCGCGGCAAACTCATCGCTCTGGTGCATGTGGTGCGGAATAGGCCCTTCGTTGTCGAAGAACTTGCAGAAGAAGTTCCAGCCCTTTTCACGCTCCCAGGCCTCGCTGCCCATCATCAGGTCGCCTGCGGTCTCGATGGCGTCTTTCAGCAGGACCTGCTCGCCGCCTTTTGTGACGATGAAGCTCAAGCCCTCGAATTTGGTCGTGTCGGGGCCATTCGAAGCCTTGGTGGTCGATGAGAACCAGCGCTCGTTGATGCCACCACGATGCGCGCCGTACGCGTAGATGTCGTCCGGGTGCAGTTTGAGCCTGCGGCCAGGAATCATGAACGACCGTGGGACCCACGTGGGCGCAAGCCGGAAGATGCCTCCGTCTGCCTCGATCATTTGTTGCACCTGGTTCCGTTGCAATGCCATGTGCCGTCCCTCTTTGGTGCTTCGGTGAGTTGCGCGTGCGGCGCGGATGTAGTCTTCAGTCAAACAGAAAATCAGCGCAAAAGCCCGCGATGAGACGTCTCAGTTCCGGAAGCCTATGGGAAGTCTCACGCCTGTGTCAAACGCTGCCGGTAAACCGGTGCCGACTTTGCGAATCAATCTCCCATGGTTGAGGGCGCTTGCGTGTGCGGCGGCCTGGCTCGCCGCGGCAGGGCGGACGTATAGACTTTAGGCGCGGTGCGCGTCTGGCCACAAAGCGGGTGGGTGTGCCTGCCGCGTCTAAATAAAGCGATGCTTCTAAAAGTTTCAGGATACTGGCTCGTCAGGCTGCTGCTGTGCGCCCTGGCGGCGGTGTCTCCCGTGGCGGCGCAAACCCCCATTGGCTGGCTGCGCTATGCCATTCCGCCAGACCCGCCTCGCTACCATGGGCTGCCGCACGCCGTCATGCTACTGGGTAGCGGACCCGGCCCGGCTGCACCGGAAGAGCTTGCTGCAGCCGACGAGCTGGACCGCGGCCTGGGTCACATGGTGGCCGGGACCGATGTCGTGCTGCACCGCTTCGATCCACGGATCGACGCCATCGTGCTTGGCACCACGGAAGGCCTGCACCGCGCCCGCATTGGCCGCAACCTGCCCGGATGGACGGAGAAGGCATTGCCGGAAGAAGGCTTTCGCATCGTCCACCTGCGCCGCGGCATGCGCGAGTGGTACATCCTGCAGGGTGGCTCGCCACGTGCGGAGCTTTGGGCCGCCTTCCGCTTTGCGGCGCTGGTAGCAGAAGATCAGCAACTGCCGGACGAATTGACGGACGCACCCAGCCTGCCGCTGCGTGCGCTTGACCTGCAGGGGTCTGCCGACCTGCTGCCGCTGATGGAGGACTCTGCCACGCATGGCGGCTTGCTGCGGCTGATGGCCTCCGTCGGTTTGAATGGCCTCGTAATCGAGAGCGAAAGAGCCCAGGCCATTCGCATCGCCAACGCAGCGCGTCCCTTTGGCCTGCGCGTCTGGGTGCGCCCAAATGGAGCCACGCCCGATGCAATTGCCGACCTGGCCGCGGGCATGCCGAACTTCGGTGGCGTGGTGGTCACCGGCGGCGCTCACGTCTCGCTGGAGCAGCTGCAGGCCACCGCGCAGCAGGCAAATACCCTGGCTCGGGTGGTGCGCCGCTTTGGTGGATCCGTCCTGCTGCAGGACGCGCTGGGGCCGCCGCTGCAGGAGCTATCCACCAGCCCTCAGAGCAGCAGGGCCAACCCGTCACCGCAGGAACGCGCCACCGTTCTGCGCAACCTGCTGGAGCCGAACGTAATGCTGATGGGCGCGGGCACACCCTTGCCTTTGAGCGGTCTGGCCTCGCCCAACTTCGGCCTGCTGCCCGGCGCGTCGCAGGTCGCCGCGTTCGATGTGCTGGCCCGTCAGGCGGGCACGCTGGCCTACCCCGCCGGTGCATGGTCTGCGGCCCTGCAGACGCCAGAGCGCGGAACTCACGGCGACACACTCCTGAGTGCCTTGCTTGCTGCCACGGGCGGACATGGAGGCGTCGTGGGTCGCATGTCTGCGGCAGACGCGCAGCAGATGCTGAAGCAGCCCTTGCTGCCTGCGAATCTGTACGCCTTGGGTCGATTGCTGTGGTCGCCTGCGCTGCCGGTGGCGGCGGTCACGGACGAGTGGTCGCGCCAGACCTTTGGCGACGATGCCCGGGTACATGGTGTTGCCACACAGATCCTGCTGGGCAGCACGGAAGCGGCTCGGAACAACAGTGCACCGCTTGGATTACCGCTGCTGGCGACGGGCAGTGGCGGTCCTGATCCCGCTGGCGCCGCCCGGCTCTTCCACGGAGACACACCGCTCGCAAACGCCTCGGCGGCGGGTGTCGATCGCACGGGAAGTGGTACCGATGAGGTGCAGATCTACCCTGCGCAATTTGCGGCGATACTGGCCGATCCGCAGCGCTGCCCGACTCCCTGGCTGCTGCTCTTCCACCGACTAGCGTATAAGGCGCGGCTGCGCGATGGCGAGACGGTGGCGCAGAACTTTTACAACCTCCATATCAGCAGTGCCTCACAGGGGGCCAACGCAGCAGACGCATGGGAGGGCACGCGCGGCCTGGTGGATGAACCACGCTTCAACGCCGTGAACACCTACTTGGCACGCGCCGCGGTCCATGACGAAATCTGGCGCGACACCGCCAACGAATGGCTGCAGCAGACCAGCGGCGTCCCGGACACACTTGGTTTTGTGGGCAACCATGCGGGCCGCTTATCGGCGCAGCAGATGCAGCTGGCCGGGTACACGTTGAATGGCGCGGGCAGCGCGGCCTGTTCCGTGGGGCAGTGCATGGCGTCCACGGTTTTCCGCGGCACTGCGAACGTCTACAGGGTCGAGATCGGGTATCTTGACCAGCGACTTGGCGATGCATTTGAGCTGCGAGTCAACGGCGAGCCACGCGCGCACTGGGACAGCCCGGCGACCCAAGCACCTGCCGAGCCGGAACGCTTCGTCGTCAATGGCGTTCGGCTGGAACCTGGCGACACGGTTGCGGTACATGCTACGGCAGCCGCAACGGGCAGTGCGGTTCTGGATTTCGTGGAGATCTCCCGCGATCCACGCTGGAATTGAGCGCGTCCTCGCACTGGAATACGGCTGGTTCGCAGGTGTACTCTTCGGAGACAGGCCAGGAATCAGACCGCACCATGCACAGCATAAACACAGAGCAAACAGTGGAACTAAGCCGCGGTGCGGTCAGCGGCAGAGCCACGGGTGCTCTCTTTTTCTTGGGCTTCGGTACAGTGTGGATGTTTGTCGGGCTGAAGCAAACCCACCATGCATCACGCGTTGCGGTCGTGGCGTTTGCCCTTGTCAGTCTACTGTTGCTGGTGCTGACAGTCCTGCTTATGCGCAGTGCGCGCAACCTGCCCGCCGGCAACACCTCGGCCGAAGAAGAAGCCAAGGTTCAGCGCATGTTTAACGCGGTCAACATTATCCAGTGGGTGTCGGTTGCGGCCGCCATTCTGGTGCTGAATATGTTGCGCATGCCGGAGTACATTGTGCCGGCCATCGCGGTCATCGTTGGTCTGCACCTGTTTCCGCTGGCTACGGCGTTTCAGTATCGGCAGCACTATCTCACCGGTACGCTTTTGGTGCTTCTGCCGCTGGCATGCCTGCTGCTACTGCCACGGGAGCGCGTCTCGGGTGTGTGTGCCAGCGGTGTTGCTGCGGTTCTGATGGCGAGTGCGACTGCCACACTGCTGCGCACCTTCGCGGCCATGCGTGAAGCTGCCGCGGCCGCAGCTATTCCACAACACTAAAGCGAGTCGCACCTTGACCGCTGCAGCCAGTCACCTAGGGAAGCTTCTGCAACTGGTAAGTTGCGGGAATCTTCGGAACTTCAAACTGTTCGTCATCCAATGCCTGGTTCACGGCCAGCTGCGTCACCGTCAGAACGAGCTTCAACTGGTCGAGCGGCCGTTGAATGGTGATGCGTGATGGAAATGTCGTCTTGCCGAAAAGCTTGTATTCGTCATATCCAATGACGGTGACCAGCTGGCCCTTTTCATCGTAGATGTCCTGCTGGTACGGCAGCAGGGTAGCGCGGCCGATGCGGATGACCCGTTGTGTTTTCAGCTCGTTGCTGTTCGCCACGGCGCGGTAGATGCCGACGTCGTACTCCGGTTCGTCCACGACGTACTTGCGAGTGGCATCGGGCTGGTAAATACGGTCGTCTGAAACGAGCGAGACCATCTCTTCCTTGCTGGCACTGCGGATCAGGAAGGCCTCAGAGAAGAGCGAAGGGCGCAGGTTCTCCAACGGGTTGGTGGATGGCGTGCTGACTGCGTTGGAGCCAGTGATCGCGCGGCTTTTGGGTGGGATGACGATGGTGAATGTCTTGCCATCGGTCACCATGTCCATCAACTTGCTGCCCACAACCGGGGCAAGCCCCACAAATCGTAGTTCGCCCGACTTACGCAATAACACATAGCCGGTAAACGAGGTGTACTCGATCACCTTGCCTTCTTTGCCGCCGCCGGTGGAAGCTGCCACATCGACCCGTGCATTCAGGGTGTCGATGGAGTCATACCGGCCTGTGGTGGAAAGCACCAGCGCCTGAAGGGAAGAAGACAGCACCTGCTTTGGAGGATGCGTCTGCATGACGGAACGTGTCGTACGAAGACAACCAGACAGGCCTGGCAGCAGGCTTAAGGCAGTCAATGCCTGAAGGCGAAAATTTAGGTTTGTTCCCAACGTTATAGTTTGCTTCTTTCCCCGACCAGAGTGACTGCGCCGGAGCAGTGCCCACGGAACAACTTCTGCTGTGACTGCCTGTGCGTGACTGTGCGTTGGATGTTTGCTGAAGCGCTGGCGATTGCTTTTGTTCCCGCGGCGTTCCCAAATCAGCAAATCTCCTTAGCGCGGCAAGCCCTGCCGGTAGCTCTCCACCTGTTGCGCGTGTTCTTTTAGACCGGCAGAGAATTTCGTGTGGCCAGTGTGGTCTGCCACGAAGTAGAGCTTGTCCGTCAGGGTGGGATGAGCGGCAGCGCGCAGGGCCGCTGCACCCGGCGAACAGATGGGGCCGGGCGGCAGACCACCCTGGCGGTAGGTGTTGTAGGGCGAGGCGCGCTGCAGGTCGCTCTGGTGAATGGTGCCGCTCCAACTGCCGGCAAGCATGGCGGTGTAGATGACGGTCGGATCTGTCTGCAGCGGCATGCCAGCGGCCAGGCGGTTCTCAAACACACCCGCGGCCAGGCCCCGTTCGTCGTCGAAGCGGACCTCCTTTTCAACCAGTGAAGCAAGCGTGACGGTGCGCTGCAGGTTCCCGGCCAGTCCCAGCTTGCCCGCGGCGGTTCGAAAGCGGGCCACCATGGCAGCCTGCATAGACCGCACGGTGGCGTGGCGGCTGAACCGGTAGGTGTCCGGGTAAAGGTACCCCTCCAACGAAGTGGCGGCAGGTGACCAGGTGGCGATCAGGTCGGTGTTGCGGTGGCCCCCCTGCAGAAATTCGGTGGCTGAACCGAGGCCCGCAGATTGCACGGCTGCAGCGATGTCGTAGAGGTTGAAGCCCTCCGGAATGGTCACGGTGCGGGTATAGACATCGCCCCGCGCAATGCGCCCGTACACGTCCAGAGCGCTGGCTGGATCGACGAAGCGATATTCGCCCGCCTTGAGGCTGCCACGCTTCCACGCCCGCAGCGCCAAGAAGGCATAGCGGCTGCGCAGCACGCCAGCTGCCTGCAGGCGGTCAGCCATGGCAGAGGTGCCGGTGCCGGCCGGCAAATCCACAAAGACCTCTCCCGGGGGCGCGTGTGGAACCACCACGAAAAAGGCCGCGGCTCCAAAAAGGACAAGCAGCAGCAGCAGGAGAGTGCCAAGGACCTTCACACTTCCAATTTCTCACGTTGCCTGTGCCGCTTCGCGAACTTCCGAAATGGGTCGCGGCAAGTATTTCGCCCTGGAGCTGTTCCGAATCGGGACAAGGGTGTTTCCCACACCGATTCTTCTTGCCTTGAGGCGGCGGGAAAGGCGAAGATAGGGCGAAGAAAACGAGCTAACATGGAAGCTATACCCCCACGGTCTCTTGGTCTAAAGACGTACGACCTCCGGGCCTTTTACCCCCAGAAATCGCGTTGACCTACTGTTCGTCCGACCGTTAGATTCGGACAACTTCAGCAACGGGAAAGAGAACCCGCACGCGGTGCGGAGCAACCTGCAGGAGTTGCGCGGGCATGACCGACTTATGCCTTCCAGGCGCGCATCCTGTGCCACGTTAACGAATTTCCTGCATCGGCAGAATGGCCACAGAGCCAGCCGCGCAGGAAAGCAACTGTCCGGGGACAGACCTGACACCAGGCGACCCTGGGCTATTTAGAGGTGAGAAGCAAATGAACTATTCGCGCAGGGACTTGAAGGTGTGTGAAGGGTGTGGGGGCCTATGGGTCAGAACAGGCCTGGCGGCCGGCGTGTATTGCCGGCATTGCGGTCCACGCATGGCAGATCTGCCGCAGCGGCGGCGGGTTCGGCCAGGCAGACCGTGCCGGGTAGCCCACCAGACTCAAACAACGCAGCGTACAGGGGGTGCGGAATGAAGCTTTTACAAATGCCTTGCCGGAACAGTGGTGCCAACGCGAACTTCGTAGAAAACCAGGCAGGTGTCTTACCGCAGTTGTGGGCGACGGAAGGAAACCTGGCGCACGCCATCCAGGCGCAGCTTGATCCTGCGGCAGTGGCGGCAGAGAGGGAGCGATCAGCCCCCGTCTTTCGCGTCGTGCTGTCACCGCAAACGGCGTTCTACCGCACGTACACGGAGGCCATGCTACGGCGCTATGGCGTGCTGTCGCTGGAGAGCGGGCGTGTGCCGTCTATGTTGGGTCGCGAAATGTTTCGTGGCAAGGTGACCAGCTATCGCGTGCATGCGTTTGACGACGTGGTGATCTTTGTCCACGACGTGGAGCAGTGCATCCGGCAGCTGAAGCCAGAGCAGCAGCGGCTGATCCAACGCATCGGTGTGCAGGAGTACACCTTTGCCGAGGCAGCGCCGATGCTGCAGATGAGCCTGCGGTCAGTGCAGCGTCGCTACCATGATGCGGTGGACGAGTTGACGACCATTTTCCTGGAGCGAAAGCTGCTGGAACGGATCGCAACCGACCCGTGTCAAGACAGCGGACCTTCCGCGAAGCTGGTAAGTCATTCACCAGCATAGGGTTACGGGCAGCAAAGAGTTGGCATGGAATTACCTCGCCAATTGCTATTCTGAATAGGCGAGAAAGAAACGGCCAAGCGGTCGCTTCTCGACAGGAACGGGAAGGAAACGGCACAGGGGGCGCGAAAGCGCTCCCTGTGCCGTTTTGCGTGAGCGCTTTGCAGAAGACTGAAAGGGCAGTCAACGGGGTTCAGCCTGCCCCCCATCGAAGACCGTCGGCTTGTACCGGGCGGCGGGTGCTGCGTGCCGCGGCAGAGATCCTGGCACCGCAGGGGCGACCAGCAGCAGCGGCCAAAACTGCGGTGAAGGGTGAGATTGTGCCGTCTGCTCCAAGAGCGTCTGGCTGTTCGCGATTTGTGCGGCGACGTGTGGCGGCGCGGCTGCCCGAGATCTGCGATGCGCTGATTGCGCGTGCGGTGGATGGCGACATGCAGGCCGTCAAGCTGCTTTGGCAGATGGGCGAAATGGACGGGCCGGCAACGAAGCCGGCGCGCAGCACCAGCGCGAAAGCTGCCGTGGGTTTTGCACGAAAGGCATTGGAAGAGTTTCGTGCCCGATGACCAGCCCGCAACCGTGCAGGGCAGAGACGTGCCGCGGGCACATACAAGTTTGGGAGTGAGGAGACGAATGGGCAATCTGAGAAGCAGGGAGGTCTGGACGCGACTACGGGTGGCGGCAGGCCTGCTGTTATGGGTACTGGCAGCACTGTGGACTGGCGGCGGCTCGCTGGGTGAGGCGCAGGTGTCTGTGACGACGGTCAGCGACACCATTTACAACGCCAGCGGAGCGCCGGCCAGCGGCACGGTGTTAATCAGCTGGAACGCGTTTACGACGGTGTCGGGCCAAAGCGTTCCTGCGGGTAGCACAGCAGTCACGCTGGCAGCAGGCGGCAAGCTGAATGTGACCCTGGCACCGAACGGTGGGGCCACACCGGCGGGCACTTACTACACGGTGGTGTACCACCTGAATGACGGATCCACCAGCCGCGATTATTGGACGATTCCGGTCAGCGCTTCGCCTTTGTCGCTGAGTGCGGTCAAGACGAGTGTGTTGCCAACCAGTGTCGCCGTGCAGACGGTGTCAAAGCAGTATGTCGACCAGGCCATTGCGCGGCTGGCAGCGAGCGGTGGCGGCGGCACCGGTGTAACCGGTGACGGATCAGGCTACGTGCTGAAGACCGGCGACACCATGACGGGTGCACTGACGCTGCCGGCCGATCCGGTATCGGCACTGCAGGCAGCAACCAAGAACTATGTGGACACCACGGCGGCAGCGCTGCAGGGCGGCCTGTCGCAAAAGGTAAGCACCCTGCCGCAGGCCACACAAACCGTAACCCAGCCCGCCGGAACGCAACTGCAGGTGAACAACCTGAACGGGCAGCTGTATGCAAAGCAGTACCAGTCGCAGCAGGGAAATGACGGCATTACCAATGCATTAAGCAGCAGTGACTGCACGGCAGGCTGCACGGTCGTAGCGGACCCGACCTATGCTGGCAGCGATGCTTTCTCGCTTCGCGCAAATCGGTCAAAACTGACCGATCAGCGCGGCGGCGCGGTGGATGAAACGTACTTCAATCCACAGAGCCCCAGGCAATCTGCGACGCAGGGCCGCAGCATGACAAACAACCAGACGCTGAGCGCAACGGCGAGTCGTGCACTGGGCTACAACACCATCCAGAGCAGTGTCCTGCAGCTACGGGAAAATGCTCTGACGGGCGGCAACAACGTCTTTCCACAGAACCTGACTTCGAACATTCCGTACTTCAAGTCAACCTACGGAGCGACCAACACCATCGGGTACAACACGACCCAGGGGCAGCACGTGCTGGACAGCCATCAGCAGGATTGCTACGGCGTAGGCGACTGCCTGCTGGGTTCGCATTTCCTGTACAGCTCCAGCGGTAATCGCGATAACTCGGACGAGGGTACCCACCCGTTCGACATTCAGATTGCAGAGCACACCTCTGTCTACCGAGGTAACTGCGCATCCGGTTGTACTACGGGTTCTACCCAGCTGCAGATCACTGCAACGGGCGACAACGGCACTCAGGGTGATGGCCGTTTCCTGATCGATAAGGCCGCGGGCAAAGTGATCTCATCGGGAACACTGATCGGCGGCACAAGCGACGGCCCGTTAGCGACGGCGCAGTTCAGTGGAACAGCCTTTCCGGTCAGTACGTTTTACTCGCTGGCCAGTGCGGCCCTTCCGCAGAACACGACCATGGCACCGGGCACGATCAATGCTGCCATCCAGACCGGCGGTGTACCTGCGGGCTACTCCACCAATACGGCCAGCGCACCGGCCGCCAGCGGTGTGGCCTGCGTGGACGACGCGGGTTCAGGTGGCGCTGCCAACTTTGAACTGGTGAATTACACGGTGACCGACGGCACCCATATTCAACTGGCCTTTCTAAAGCCCCATGCCGCAGGCGCAACCGTCGCGCTGGGCGGTTTGTGCGGCTATGGCCTGGAGCAAACGGTGGATACGATCAATGGCCTGCGACAGTTGTTCCCGGTCGTCGGTTCGTCATCCGCTACTTCGCTGCTCTACTCGGGCCTGGGCACAAAGATTGTCGGTATGACCGGGCTAACAGGCGGCTATGTCAATATCCAGGCCAGCCTGACCAGCCTGCAGCGCAGCGGCAACGTGGTCACCGCGACCACTGCCGGTAACCTGCCACAGGATGTGAATGGACTGTCGCTGACCATTGCCGGTGTAACCGACGCCTCTTACAACGGCACTTACTCCGTTAGCACGACTGCTGCCAACCAGTTCACCTATACACAGACCGGACCCGACAGCAGCAGCAGCGGCGGTTCTGCCAACGTCCTTACGGGCGGTTATGTGCTGTATCCCATGGCCGAGGTGCTGAGTGTGTACAACACGGCCACACGGGCTGTGGACGGAGCCATGACGCTGGGAGCGAATCGCGTGGCCTGGGCTGCGGGCGACCCGGTGGAAGAGCCACACTTCTTTCAGAACCGCATGGCTGCGGACACGAGCTATGTGAACCAATTTCTGCCGCGCGGCACACAAGGCTTTTCAGCGGGTGTGACCTTTGGTGGAGTGAACAGCGCCTTTATGAATGGCTGGTCGGTCGTGAACAATTCACCCGCGAGCAGCTACTTTGGCAACGGCGGAACCCACGCCGCACCGAACGCGGGCATGGTGGTGCAGGGGCCCTGGAAGACCAGCCTGGACCTGCAGGCGGGTGAGTCTGACGGCATCCTGGTGCGTTGCAATTCGCATGGATGTGGCAAGTGGAACTCGGCCTACAACCTGTTTACTTTGCAGAGCAGCCAGTACTTCGACTATGTAAACTTCGCGCCGAACACCTCGACGATGACGTACAACATGCGTGGCTCGCAGTACAGCTTTTCGCCCACGGCATTTACTGCGGGCACCATCAATGCGACGACGATCAACGCGACACGCATCAATGGCCTGCAGGCTGCATCGTCTTCGGCCATCGGCGGTGTCACGCTGGGTGCGGCTGCAACGACGTCCCGCCTCGCAAACATTGCAAGCACGGGGAACGCGGCAGACATTACCAGCGGTACGATCGATCCGGCACGGCTTCCAGCGGGATACGGCAACGGCGGTGGCACCACGACTACGATCGCCAGTAACTGCGGCAGCAATGTGGACTTCAGCGCCACGCCGACCTTTGCGGTCAGCTGCTCAAACCCTGTCTTTCATATCGCGCTGTCAGGCAATGTGACCAGTGAGAGCTTCACGGGGCTGTCCGCAGGCCAGCACATCACGCTCGTCTTCCAGGTGGGCAGCACTGGGGGTTACACGGTGCAGTGGTCACCCGCGGTACATGGCGGCTTCCTGACCAGCAGTACGGCAGGGGCGGCAGGTTACACGCAGGCAGGCAAGTATTTTGTTCAGCAACTGATCGTCGATACCGACGGCGCTACCCTTCTGAATCCGGGGGCTATCAATGAGTAGTACTGGTCGAAAGCACGCGTATAACGCGTGGACAGCGGCAGCCTTATGGCTGCCATTTTTGTTGGGGGCGGTGATGTTCGACGGCCCGCGTGCCGAGGCGCAGACATCTGGCCTGGCCGCACCCATGAGCGGCGATTGCGCAGTCAACGCAGCGGGTGCTGTGGTGTGTGCGAAGACAAATGGCGCGGCCTTTGCGCCGTCTGCCACCATTGACGCGACCAACGCAGCGAACCTGCTGAGCGGTTCGATTCCGTTGGGGCGGCTTGGCAACGTGCCGAACCTGGTGAACCCGGTGCCTGTGCCTGTTGGTGGCGGCGAATATACCTTTACGGACGGCGCGGGAACGACCGTTGCAGACAGCAGTGGCAACGGCAACACCATGACGTTGTGCAGCGGTGCCAATGCGCCGACCTGGTACCAGTACGGTCTTGCGTTTCTGGACACAGGGCAGCCGGGTCCCGGCTATGACTGCGTCATGACGCCGTTCACGTCGTACGGCACGGTGTACTTTGCGACGATCACGCCAACACAAGTGCTTACCACCGGCACCTCTGCCAGCTACGGCCTGCCGGCTTCGAATGGCGCCATCTTTATGGGCTTCACCGCCTACGCGGGCAGCGGCATGAACCTACAGACGCAGATCAACATCAACAGCTTTCAACCCTCCACCTTTAGCGGCGCGGGGTCGACGAACACCACGGACGGTTATGCCGGGGCGCACGTGTACAGCTTCTCTGCCGGAACCGGCGGCGGCTCGCTCGACCGCTGGATGGTGGACGGCACGGAGCCGGGCTACGCAACGCAGGTGGCGTCTGCGTCTTCGATCGCGATCAGCGGCGGGGGCGTGTACGAGCTCGGAACCGCGCTGAATAACACCAACTACTACTGGCGCGGCGTGGTGACGTACATGATCTTCTACCCCGGCCAGCATACGGCGGCGCAGCAGGTG
Source organism: Janthinobacterium lividum (assembly GCA_050954745.1). Lineage (GTDB taxonomy): Bacteria > Acidobacteriota > Terriglobia > Terriglobales > Acidobacteriaceae > Terriglobus. The sequence goes on from JBPBQP010000036.1 coordinate 265,588, forward strand.
GCGGTGACGCGGTACATCCAGGCAAAGCTGGCTGGACGAGCCGCGATGCCTGTCTTTGCCTCGGGGACGAACACGGCACGGACGCCGCAGTTGGTCGCTGCGGGCGACTCGCTGACCTCGTCCCAGCAAGGCAATGCGCAGTGGACCACCGCAGTGAGCACGGCCAGCCCGTACACCGTCATCAATAACGGTATCGCGGGTTTTACGGCCTTCGATATGTGCAAGATGGTCGACCAGCAGTGGGGTAAGTTGATTGCACCGGGTCAGACGGTGGTGCACTTCTGGGCCGGCACAAATGACATCGCAAACGCAAACCGATCACCGGCGGACGTCTGGGCTTCCCTGGTCACCTGCGGCCTCCAGGCGCGGCGCTACGGCGCACGCACGGTGGTAGCGACCATGATCGATCGGGGTGGCACAGGCAACGGCCTGATCAACAGCAAGAATGCGCTGAACACGCTGATCCGCAGTCGTTGGAAGTCCAGTGGTGCTTTCGACGCAATGAACGATTTGGCGGAACTGCCGGCGCTGGGCGCAGACGGTTCCTCTCAAAACACCTCCACCGCAGCCACGGGGTGCTTCTCCGTGGACAAGGTTCACCTGGTCGGTCCGGGTGCTGGAACCTGTGCCACGGTGTATGTCAACGGATCGGCATCTGCGCTGTCTGGTTACGGCCTGGTGGCACAGCTCGTCAGCAACTCCGTCGATACCCTGAACGGCAGTTCGCAGGCTAATCCGGATGTGACCACGGCGAACAGCTTTGCGGAAAGTTACACCAACAACGTGGTGGTACAGACACCGACTGCCGCGGCAACGCACAGCCTGGTGGACTGCGAGGGACAGGCATCGCCGCGAACAGTGGTGAATGGTTCGTCTACCTATCCAATTGTGGCGAGCGGTGTGAACGGGCAGAGCATCACCGGCAACAGCACGATTGCCGCACAGGCTACAGGCGTGTTTGTGCCGATGCTGACCAGCGCCTCGACCGCAGGCTGCTCCTGGGTCCGGATGCAGTGAGCCGAGCATGGGCGCAGAGGAGATCAGGCTGGTAGAGGATTGTGCCTCACTGCTGGATGAGCCCGGCGGTGCGGCCTGGCTCGCAGAGTTCCTGCTCCGCATCCGGAACAAGGCAGGCAAACTGCAGCCGCTGCACGCAAACCGTGCGCAGCAGCTGTTTGAGGAAAGGCGAGGCCCGGAAAACATCGTCCTGAAGGCGCGGCAGATGGGACTTAGTACATGGATCGCGGGGCGCTTCCTGCTGCGAACGATCCTGGTGCCGGGCACCACAACGCTCATGGTTGCGCACACTCGTGAAAGTGCGGAGTCGCTGTTTATGACCGTGGCACGCATGTGGGAGAACCTGCCCACATGGCTGGGGGAAACAACGGGCCCGCGAGGCCGGGCCAATATCGGGCAGATGACGTTTCCGCGCATCGATTCGCAGTTTCGCGTAGCCAGTGCGAGCGAGCCAAACGCGGGCCGTGGCCTGACCGTGCACAACCTGCACTGCAGCGAGGTGGCACGCTGGACGGGGGATGCAGCGGAGACGCTGGCCGGCCTGCGTGCCGCCCTGGCGCCGGGCGGCGAACTGGTGCTGGAGTCGACACCGAATGGTGCCTACGGCTGCTTCCACGCAGAGTGGCAGGCAGCGCAGGCGAGCGGGATGGTGCAGCACTTTTTCCCGTGGTGGTTTGAGCCGTCGTACGTCTCGGCAGCGGCTACAGACTGGTCGAGTGACGAACAGCGACTGGTGACCCGCGAAGGTCTTTCGCCAGAGCAGATCGGGTTCCGCCGCACGCTGACCCGCCGCTTTGGAGCGATGCGTGCGCAGGAGTTTGCCGAGGATGCTGTGTCCTGCTTCCGGTCGAGCGGATCGTGCTTCTTCGACCTGCCTGCGTTAGAGGCGCGCCTGAGCGACCTGACGCCCGCGTGGGAGTATCGGCGCAACAGCGGCCTGCAGGTCTGGCTGCCGCCGGTCAGCGGACGACGCTACCTGGTGGCGGCGGATCCTGCAGGCGGCGGCAGCGAGGGCGACTTTGCCGCGGTGCAGGTCATCGACCGGGCCACGGGCGTGCAGTGTGCGGAATTGCAGGCGCGGCTGCCACCGCGTGACCTGGCGCGTGCCGCTGCGGAACTGGCGCGGGAATATAACGGTGCGCTGCTGGTCGTGGAGCGCAACAATCATGGCGCGGCGGTGCTGGCTTACCTCGAGAAGGAGCTGGCCGGTTCCGCTGCACCCGTGACTCTGTACGAGGGTGCGGATCGTATGCCGGGCTGGCTGACCGACTCGGCTTCCAGGCCGCGCATGCTGGGGCGGCTGGCGGTCCTGCTTGCATCGCAGCCAGAGCTGATGGCAAGCGGCAGGCTGCTGGCGGAATGCCGCAGTTTTGTGACGGACGAACACGGCCGCGCGGGTGCCGCAACAGGCATGCACGATGACCTGGTGATGAGCATGGCCATCGCCCAGGCGGTGCGACTGGAGGTCGTGAACTGGCGCTGAAGTCTGGCTCCGGTACAGTATGCTGCGGAAGGAGACACAGGGTTGGCAGTTCAGGCGGTGCAGGCAATTCGCAGGATGCGCGGCGGCGCCCAGAGCCACATGATGCTGGGTGCCGACGGCAAGCTGTGGGTGGTCAAGTTTCGCAACATCCGCAGGGTGCGCGCGTTCTGGCGAATGAGCTGGTGGCGACAAAGCTGGCGGAAGCCGCAGGGCTTTCCGTGCCTCCCTCAGACACGGTCGATGTGAGCGAGTGGTTGATCGGCAACTCGCCCGAGATGTGGGTTGACGCAGGCCGCGGCGACCGCGTGAAGTGCGAAGGCGGCCTGGCCTTTGGGTCAGAATTTGTCGGCGGCCTGATGCCGGGCCATGTGGTGGATTACCTGCCCGAAGAGCAGGTGGGCGAGCTACGCAACCTGGACGAATTCGCCGGCATGCTATGCCTCGACAAGTGGACCGGCAACAGTAACGGCAGACAGGCCGTGTTTGTGCGCAAGCCGCGTGAAAAGCGGTACCGCGCTGTGTTTATCGACCAGGGTTTCTGCTTCCACGCGAACGAGTGGACGTTTCCCGACTCACCGATGCGGGGTGTGTACCCGCGGAACCTGGTGTATGAGGGGGTGACCGGGTGGAGCAGCTTCGAGCCGTGGATTACGCAGGTCGAAGAAATGCCGCCGGATACGCTGTGGGCAATTGCGGAACAGGTGCCGCCCGAGTGGTACGGTGACCCCTCGGCGCTGGAAGTGCTGCTGGAACAATTGTTAAAGCGTCGCGGCCGCGTTCGGGAGTTGATTACGGCGTTTCGCGAGTCACAGCGCGCGCCCTTCCCGAACTGGGGTCTGGCGTCACGATCGGTCGTACCGCGTACGTTCCTGCACGAAGGTGCGGCGTCTAAATTGGTGATGTAAGTCGTAAGTGAGAAGGGAGGGCTCCTGTTGGCAGATCGAATTCAATGCGAGTTCTTCCTTCTGCGCTATGTGCCGGACGCGGTCAAGAACGAGTTCGTCAACATCGGCGTCATGCTGCGCGAGGCCGGTCGCACCGACACCACGCAGGTGCGGTTTACCCGCGACTGGAGCCGCGTGCGCTGCATGGATCCCGATGCAGACACTGGCTTGCTGGAAGCCATGGAGGGCGAACTTGCCCTGCGTGTGCGCGAGGTAGGCACAGGATCGAAGCCGGTGATGCAGATGCTGGAGGAGTCGCTTTCCACCTCCGTGCAGATGACGGAGGCGCGCGGTTCGCTCGCCGTTTCGGTGCCTGCGGAGATGGAGCAGTTAATGCGCATGTATGTCGAACCCATGCGCGAAAAGGTCGTCCGTCGCAAGAGTGGCCGGGCCGGCATCGTGGCTGCTATGCGTGGCGAGTTCGAGCGCGCCGGCGTCTGGGACCTGATGCGCAAACGCATCGCCGCGAAGGAATACACGCGACCCGGCGATCCACTGAAGCTTGACTGCGGCTACCGACCGAACGGCGTCATCCGCATGTTTCAGGCAGTGTCGCTGGACGGAGATCTGGAGGCGGCCAAGGTGCTGGCACTCTCTGCCGACAAGCTGCGCGCCGGGGTGCAGCGGGTGGAAAACGCCACGCTGGATCTGGCCGCAATCGTCGAGCCGTTGCGTTCGATCGCCGCGGAGAGCAGCGAGGCGGAAGAGCGCTACCGCTTCGGCGTGGAGACGATGGAAGAGTGGGGTCTGCGGGTGCTGACCGTGAATGACCTCAGCCGGGTGGCCGAAACTGCTCGTAAGGAATTGCGGGTGTGATCAACCTAAGCCGTCTCTTCAGACGCTTTGACAAGCGTAAGCAGGTCGAGTTTGCAGATAACACCCGAACCCAAGTCGATCGGAGGGAGATTGATGAATTTCTGGCGAAGGTGCTGCCAGAAGAGGAGCGAGAGTACATCGACTCGTACTTCATCTCCGATGAGGCTTCAATCCTTGACTGCTCCATGGCCGAACTTGAGGTCTTGCAGAAGAACTGTAACGCGGAATATGGATTGAGCCTGTGCAAACAGGAGTTGAGAATGCCGCTGTACATCCTAGTGGATCATGTGAAAGCACTTCGTTCCTAGCGACAGCGTAAGACGAATTTACAAGGCGCGGCCAATGGCTGCGCCTTTTGTGTTTTTGGAAGGGGGTTCCGTGTGAATGTAGTCGACCGGGTGCGAGGTGCGCTTCGCGGTTGGAAGAGTGAGGGTGACCTGGAGGCCGGGGCAGCCGAGGGTGCGCGTAAAACGGCGCCCACAGGTATGCTGCCGGCGGTGCTGAGTCCGTGGCGGCCTGGTGGCAATGTGAACGCCATGCCCAAGCCAACACCGCACAATCTGCGGCGATTCGCCGAAACGCCGGTAGCGCGGCGCGCCATCAACGTGGTGAAAGACCGCATCAGCAGCATGGACTGGCAGGTGCGCGCGAAGCGGGATGCTGTCGTAAATGATGATCTGCAGGAGCGGCTGGGCGCGTTGCGACGCGTTATGGAGCAGCCCAATCCGCAGGACAGCTTCCGCACGCTGATTGAGCCGCTGCTGGAAGATGTGATTGTGGGTGGCTTCGGCGCGGCGGAGATCGAACCGACCGGCGACAGCAGCATGCCGCTACGCCTGTGGCCGGTGGATGGCGCGACGGTTGCCATGGAGTCGCAGTGGGACGGCTCGGCGGACGCCCCGCGCTATGTGCAGACGCCATTTGGGGCAACGACGGGCGTGCCGCTGCTGGACAGTGAACTGATGTATGTGCGGTTGAATCCGCGCACACACACACCGTTCGGCTTGGGCCGACTTGAGGTTGCGTTCGAGACGATGAACCAGTTCCTTTCTGCGAATCGTTACGCAGGAAAGCTGGCCAGCAACAGCGTGGCGCAGTATGCCATCTGGCTGGACGAGGCGACGCCGCAGCAGCACGAACGGCTCATCCGCTGGTGGCAGGACGAGGTGGAAGGCACCGGCCAGGTACCCATCCTGTCGACCGCCAACAAGCCGGAAGTGCTGCGCTTTGGTGGCGGTACGGACGCGGATCTTCGACTGCAATGGCAGGAGTTTCTGCTGCGCATCGTGGCCTGTGCATTTGACCTGCCGCCGATGCTGCTGGGCATCCAGTCGGACGTCAATCGCAGCACCGCAGGCGAGATGGCGGAGGAGGCATTTCAGTCGGCAATTGTGCCAGTCGCAAAGCTGATCGCGGAGCACATTACGCGGGATGCATTTGCCAAGGCACTGGGTTGGGACGATGTTGAGTTCGTGTTCAACGACCTGGTAGTGCGTGATGCGATGGACGATGCCGACATCCAGGTAAAGCTGCTGGGTGCGGGCGTGATCACGGTGGATGAAGTCCGAAAGATGCGTGGATTGGCACCTTTGCCAACCGCGACAAAGCCGGTACACACCAACGAACAAGAAGGAGGTACGGGTGCAACTGAGGGCGATGGCAGTGGAGTTTCCGACGGTGACGGGTCACCCGAATCGAGTGCCGTTTGAGGGTGTGTTGACATTGGTGGATAACGCCAGCGACAAGGCGCCCAGCGGCGCGCGTGGGCATCGCGTGGTGCTGACACGCGACGCCGCAGAGGCCGCGCTGCCAAGCCTGCTGGGCATGGCGGTCGACTTCAAGGCGGGTTGGGACGGGCACGATGCCAAACAAAAGTGCGGCATCATTACGGCGGCCGAAATCGACGGTGACGCAGTCCACGTCAGCGGCTACCTGTTTGCCCGCGACTTCAGCGAGATGATGCAGGAGATGCACGCGCACGGCGATGAAGCCCTGGGCATGAGCTACGAACTGGCAGACGCGCATGTCGAAAACATGCGTGCCGATGTATGGCGGCTGACCAAGGCGACGTTCACGGGTGCGGCCATTCTGCTGCGATCCAAGGCGGCTTATCGCAGCACCAGCTTCCGCGTGGTGCGCGCGGGCGAACATGCCGTTACCGCAGCCTGCTCTACCCGAACGCGCAGCCGCAAGGTGGCGGATCGTGCGCCTGCGACCCGGCCCATGCCGCGCACCGCGCAACGGGCTCGCGCGGAGCAGCAAAGTTTTTAACCAACACGGAGATGACATGGAAGAGATGAATCGCACAGACATCGTCGGGCCGATTGTGGCAACTGCAGACGCGTCGGTAGAAAACAATGATGCGCATGCTGCACTGGAAGCCGCGATTGGCCTGCTGGAAGGTCGTGTGAAGGAACTTGAGGCGACCGTGCACCATATGCAGAGCCTGCGTGCACAGGCTGATGTGCCCACCGCGCCCGGTCGCAAGACGGTGCCCGCCGCGCAGGTTTCGCTCCTGGCAAAAGGCAATGCCATGCAGCCCGAAGGATCTTCGGTCGACGAAGCCCTGCGCAGCCTTAGCATCGAGCAGCGCATCGCCGTGAAAAGCGGCCTGATGCGTGCGGGCCTGATGCGCTAGGCTTCTTCGCTATCGATAGGTAGAAGGTACGGCTCCGGCCGTGCCTTTTTTTCTTTGTACGAAACGTTTCGCAACAACGCAGGAGAGAGAAAGCATGATCGCACAATTCAAGGACATCCACGCCGCCGCTGACTACATTGGACCGGGCGCGATTGAAGTGCCGCAATTTCAGACCGAGATTACCGACATCGTCAGCCGGCGCGGCGTGTTTGGCCAGCGCATTCGGCAGGTGCCGGCGACCGGTCACCCCTCGCGCTTCTTTGAAGAGACGGGTATCCCTTCGCCTTCACTGGCGGCGGGCTTCGTGGATCCCCGCAATATCGTTGCACCGCTGGTCAGCCCCACGCGTGTGGAGCGCTCTGTGCCGCTGAAGGCCCTGGTCGCACAGATGAACTACAACCTGTTCGACATGGAGATTGGCACGCAGCAGAGCCAGTTTGCCTATCTGCAGGCGAAGGACCTGGCCGACACCGTGGAAGGCGTCATGCGCACGCATGACCTGGCACTGTGGAACGGCGCCGACACCAGCCTGAGCACGCCCACCAGCACCCAGTACTTCGGTGCTGCGGCGCAGATTGCGGCGGGCGGCAACTCCGTCACCATCGGCGCGAACAACAGCATCGTCGATGGCCTGAAGTCGGCGGTTGCGCAGATGGTTAGCAACACGAACTATGCGGTTCGGCCTACGGCTATCTATGCGAATCCGATTCTGCTGGATCTGATCGACCGCGAGATGAAGTCGCAGTTCAACGTCGTGCTGAACACGAAGGAGATTCAGGGCGGCGTGATGATCAAAACCTTGTCGACACAGGCGGGTGACATCCCACTGATCCCCGAGTGGACGCTGGGTTACACCGGCACGCCCGGGTCTGGATCGGCAGTTCTGCCGGCCTACATCGTGACGGAAGACATGGTGGAGTACCACTGGTTGACCGACCCGAATCCGCGTGTGTTCCAGCTGGGCCGCCCCGGTTCACTGGCCTCGCAGTATGTGGTGGTCAAGTTTGGCGGCCTGGTGGTCAAGGGCGCGAACTACGCACACTACCAGGTGCTGGTCGATCGCTAGAGCAGGGTGCGGTAAGTGCGAAGGGCAGCGGCCAGGGCGCCGCTGCCCTTCCTTTTTTAAGAGGAAATCCCAAAGCGTTTAAGAATGATTTCGCCCAGGACTAGGGCACACGCTTTCGGAAGGGCACAGCTTTAGCTGTGCCGTAAGGGGCGCCTCTGCGAGCGGGGCTTCAGCCCCTGAGGTCAGATCTGGAAAGCGGACCTCGGCGGCTAAAGCCGCAGTTTTGCCACAGGCTTTTCGGCATGGCTGAAGCCATGCCCTTCCGAAGGCGAGAAATGCAAAAAGCCAGGCAATGGAGCGAATCTTTGGCTCCTAGCGCCTCGCGTGAACAAGCAGATGAAAGAGGAACCTATGCAGTATCTGGACCCGTCGGAATACGTGTCGTTCGGGCTGACCGCAGAGACGAGCGACGATCTGGTCACGGCAGCCTCGGCCATGATCGACAGCTTTTGTAAACGAACCTCGCTGGCCGTGACGCAGTATGTGGAGCGATTGAGATTCAGCCGTAACCGGGCCGTGCAGCTGAGCAACACCCCGCTGGCTCCGGCAACTGCAGGGGCGTCGCCGCTGGTGAGCGTGCGTGTGCGCATGCGTGGTTGCACTGTCGATCCGTATGCGCCGCTGGCCTTTGAGGCTGGGGTGTTTTACGCGGGTAACCAATGGATGAACGTGGATCTATCCACCATCGACATCGCACCGGATGGTGCAGTGCAGTTCCAGCCAAACGCGCTCGGCTATGCGATGTCTGAGGCCGAGGTGACCTACACTGCCGGCTTTGCAGTCGTGCCCGTGCCGGTCAAGGTGGCCTGCGCGCAGATTGTGCGCAATGCACAGGCGACGCCCGCGCTGAACGTGCGCCGGCAGAGTATCGACAGCATGCAGATGGAGTACTTTAGCGGGTCATTGCTGGACGCGGATGTGCAACGACTGTTGGGGCCTTACGTCGCAGAGAGGGTGGGCTGACATGGCTTACCAGACTGGCGCGGCCTTTGCATTGCGCCGTAGCGTGCATTCGCTGATCTATACGTTGGGCGCAACTGCGGTGCAGCTGCAGCTTCCCGCACCACCCATTGCGAATGACAGCGGTGAAGAGCTTGGTCTGCGTGCACCGGAGTTTCAATGGAAGTCACTGGTGCCTGTCGCCGTGCGCCAAACGAATGGACGCACAGAGCTGCTGGCACCCGCCGATGCGCTGGAAGAGGTGCTGGGTGTTGAGGGTGGCGGAGCGGTTGCGGCAGCCATCGAGGCGATGTCGGCCGTGCTGGTGCGTGACCAAACCTTTGTGCCCACCGGTGTGGAAGCCGTACTGAGCAACGGTCGCGAGTGCATGTACCGCATTGCACTGCGGCTGGAAAACGCGGAGGCGGTGTCGCCATGCAGAACGCGAAAGATACGTTTTACCTTCTGCTGCGCAGCCGCCTGGCGGCTGTCAATGCAGAACGCACCACGGTGCTGCGCGGTGCGGTAAGGCCCGCCGTCATCGTGCTTGAAAACGAGCTGGATGCGGAAGGCAGCGCTCCCCACGAAGCGTTTCTGCTGGGCTGGACCGACCATGCGACGGACCTCTCGGAATCGCTGCCGCTGGATTCTGCCCGTTGCGTCATCCGCTACACGACACGCGGCACGGCTGAACTTTCAGGCATGGATCGCGGCCGTGTGCTGGATGCCATGGATGTCGAACTGACCGCCATGCTGCAGCCGGGCGTAGCGCCGAAGCAGAACTTCACGGGTGACAGCCCGGTCACCATGGCGACTGCCATCTTTTGGTCCGCACCGGAGTGGAGCGCAGCCGTTGGTAAAGACGGAGCGTTGACACGGTCGGCATCGGTCACCGTGTTTTCGCAAAGGGAGGCCGGGGAATGAGTACAGCAATTGCTCTGAATGCAGGCTCGCTGATCGCAGCAGGCATGCGCGCTTACTTCGCGCCGGTCGATCGGACGGGTGGAGTTCCCACGCCGTTTGATCCTTCCACCATGGGTCGTTTCGACCTGGATGCTCCACCCGCAGGCTGGTGGAGTGCCGGCGGTGTGCTCGGCTTCAAGCGCGCTTCTGTGTCCACCGTGACGCCGGTGTGGAGTGGTGCTCCCGCCATTATCAAGACGCAGGTGCAGGCCGGTGTGGGTGAGGACGTGGAGTTTACTTTCCCAGGCTGGAGCCGCATCGGCATGGCGCTTTCGTCGGGCGTGGAAATGTTGAACCTGTTCGTTGGCGCGGGCGGCAGCAACGCAAATCCATCGGGCATAACGGCTGCCCTGGTTGAGGCGCTGCTGCCCGGCTCCACCGCCACACTGCTGCAGTTGCAGCCGGGCACGGCGGTGCGCGCGGGCGATCTGGTCGTGGTCGACGTGGATTACACCGGCCAGACCGGCTACCTGGGTAGCGGTGCCGCCGGGGCCTATGTGAAAGCTGCGCCACAGACCATCGATCTGCATGCGGTGCGTCGGGCTTCGTTCAACGTGGCTCGCGTGCTGTCGGTCAACGGAACGCTGTGTACGCTGGCGGCGCCGCTGCTTGCGGGTGCGCCCACGGCCGCCATGAAGCTGTCCCGCATCACCGGCTTTGTCGATCGCAGTGGCGGAGCCTTTCTGCCGGAGTGGTCGGGCCTGTTCGTTCTGGAGGGCGTGCAGGGCGAACGGCTGCTGCTGCACTTTCCGCGGCTGCAACCCGCCGGTGCCGGCACGGCAGAGACAGGCGAGACGCTAGCCACCGGCATAGGCCGATGGAGGCCTTCTGCAAAGCTACGCGCGCTGCCGGTTGCCGATGCAAATGACGGTACGCCATCGGTTTGTTTTCGAACCTATCTACCCGCGCCCATGCGCCAGGTCTAAGGGGAATGTATGCATCTGGTGATTGACAACAACGACGGCGCGGGCGGTTTGGACTACACAGCCGCGCTGCTGCGGGAGGCGCCGCTGACCATTACGCGACAGCATGGTGCATGGGCCCGGTGCAGCGGCGGTCTGGACACGGCGGGTACCGCGCTGCCGGTGCCCGCAAACCGGGCGCGCGTGCTGGTGACGGATGACGCTGGCATGAGCCTGTTCCAGGGATTCTTAGAAGCGGATCCAAGACAGGTGAAGGGTGCGGCTGGTCTGCCTGCATTCCTGGCGTTGGAAGCGGGCTGGTTGACGGGTGCTGCGCCTTCGGATGAGTTGCAGTCAGACACTGCGGCGACGCACGCCATGACGGGTAGCGATGTGGCCGTGACGTACGCGACGGCTCCGCGCAACGCTGCCGACGACCTGGCGACGGACGTAACCGTGGAGGGCGGTGAAGAGGCTGCCAACTATGTGACCGAGCTGTTTCGCGGCGACGGCACCACCCAAACCTTTACGCTGGCGCACCCTCCTTTTCGCGAGACGGGCAGCGGCACGCTGTTGGGGGACAGCTTTGACGATCCACTGCTAAACACAACGCAGTGGACTCGCCACGACCCCGGCAGTTACCTGTCGCTGGGTTCCGGCGGCCTGCGGGTCGGCGGCGGCAACGGCCAGGATGGTGTCACGGTGCTGCAGTACGCGTCGCCCGTGGAGATGGGCGGCACCGTCATTGCAGAAGCCACGGGTGTACTGCTGACCACCGGCAGTGATGGCATCCTGATGGGCTTTTATGCCGGATCAACGACCCACGACAACTGCATTGCAGGTGTCCGCGTACATGGTGAGGCGGGTTCACACTCGCTGGTCGCCATCGTGAACGGCGTGGAGAAAAGTACCCCGTACAACTTTGCGGACGGACACAACTACGCGCTGCGGGTGCGGCTGCACTGCGCGGAGATGCAGCGGCTGCGCAACTCCTACTCTGCCCTGGTCGACGGCACGCTGCAGACGTTCGGTGGTGACACGGTGGCAGCCCCGCTGCATATTGTTATCGAGGCGCTGGACCTTGGGTTGGCTTCGAACACGCTGGCCACGGTGCTGTTCGATGGCGCGATTGCAAACTCGCCGCCGCAGTGCCTGTTCGCACCAGTGAACAGCACCCAGCTCCAGGGCAGCATCGCCAAGGTGAGCGTGAAGCAGACGGGTTCCGCATGGGTGGTCAGCACCGCTACGGATGGCACGATTACCACTCGTCGCGCCGGGCCGATTGGCACGGGGGCCGACTACGCGGTGAGTTCGACCGGCGTGGTGACCTTCGACCCGGGGCGTGTGCCGCAACCGGGCGAGTTGCTCACCGTAAGCTATCGGCGCAGCAAGCGTGCGGTGGCTCGTAAGAAGGATGCCGCGAGCGACAATACACGCGTGCAGCTTGCCCTGCCGGGCCTGCCCACATGGATCGGCAGCGTGACCAATCCAGCGGCGCGCAGCACGGCAGATTGTGCGGCAGCGGCGCAGGCCTTGTTGGCACTGGCGACGGGCGCGGTCACACAGCAACCGGGCCATGCCACCTGGCTGCGCAGCACAGCGACCACGGATGATGTGCAACCAGGCGACACGCTCGCGGTGCCAACAGCAGAGGGCGTGCGTGTTCTGCCCATCCATGCGGTGACCATCACGGACAGCAACACGGTGCCAGAGCTGCTGCGGTACGAAGCAGAATTTGTGCAGAACCGCGGCAGCAACCTGTCGTTCACCGTTTCGAGTACCGCGCATGCGGATCTGCCCCAAACGGTGCCGGTCAGCGCCGACACGGGTGCGCTGCCCGCGAGCCTGGCAGGCCTGCAGGTGACGGTGGCTAACGGCACGCAGTTGCAAATTGACAGCGGCATGGACACACCGGCAGGTGGCGGTTTCGAGGTACGGCGCAGCGACGCCAACTTCGGTTCGGCCAGTACCGGCGACCTGGTGCTGAACAGTCCGGTGCGAAACTTTTCGGTTCCGCGCCTGGCGTTCAACGAACGGTTTTTTGTACGGGTGTATGACGGCTCGACGCCACCGAACTACGCAGCGGTGTCGAGTGAAGTGCTGACCAGCCTGCCTTTGAGCTAAGCGCTGGGCAGCCTAAGGAGATGACGATATGACGGACTTCGAAGCACAGGTGTTGAGCGATCTGAGTGCTGTAAAAAGCCAGATGCATGCCCTGCTGGGCGTCGGCCAGCCCGGCCGCCTGCACCTGCTGGAAGAACGCGTGGACAAACATGAACGCGCCGTGCAGCGCATGAAAGGCGTAGGCGGCGGCTTTGGCGTGCTGTTCACGCTGATCCACGTGGCCATGGATGTGATGAAGCGCCCGTAAGACCAGGCGCTGCTGATCCCCAACTGGAGCCGCACTCGATGAGTGCGGCTCCTAACTATTTAGGAGAAACGAGTGAACTTCTTGAAACTATTCCTTCGCGGTATCGCAATCCTGCCCAGCCTTCTGCAGGGCATCGAATCGATCTACGGCTCGAAGACCGGTGAGCAGAAAAAGACGGCAGCGCTTGAAGTGGTCAGCGCCGCCATCAAGATGACGGACGCGATCAGCAACAAGACCATTCTGAATGCGGATGGCTTCACTGCCGGCCTGGGCACAGTCATTGACGGCGTTGTTGCTTGTCTGAACGCCAGCATCTGGTCGAAATAAGCAGTCTGTCGTAGTAAGTAGCCCGCATCCTGAGCGAAGCCGAAGGACCTGCTATTTTCCCAAAGCACCACCGCAGCCCGAATAAGCAGGTCCTTCGACTCCGCACTACTTGCTTCGCTCAGGATGACGGCGTAGTGATTCGCTGCTCCCTTCGAGCGCCTTAAAATCCTTGCGAACCCTTCGGCATCGGGCTGCTTCGGTAGCCCTGAGCTTCAGCAAGCTTTGGTCAAGATGACAAGCGAACGATGTGTCTTTCGTATAATCGACCCCATGGCGGCGACACCCCTTGTGGGCGTAGTAATGGGTTCGAAAAGCGATTACAAGTATATGGCAGCAGCAGTGCGCACGCTGGCAGAGTTCGATGTGCCGTATGAGGCGCGTGTGGTCTCTGCGCATCGGACGCCGGACCTGCTTTGGCAGTATGCGATAGAAGCAAGGGGCCGCGGTCTGCGCACGATTATCGCGGGCGCGGGCGGCGCGGCGCACCTGCCGGGCATGCTGGCAGCAAAAACGGTGGTGCCGGTGCTGGGTGTGCCCATCCCGGCGACAGCGCTGCAGGGTATGGACGCCCTGCTGTCCATTGTGCAGATGCCGAAGGGCATTCCCGTCGGGACGCTCGCCATCGGCGAGGCAGGCGCAGTCAATGCTGCTTTACTGGCGATTGCCATGCTTGCAACAACGGACGCAGCGCTGGGCGACCGGTTGGAACAGTGGCGCGTAGCGCGCGAACAAACCGTGCTGGCTGAGACACTGGATGAAGTTGAGGAACCTGCGTGACCGCACTGCCAGACGATCTATTAGCAAAGTATGAGGGCGCAGTTCTGCCCGGGGCAACCATCGGCATCTTCGGCGGCGGACAGCTCGGCCGCATGATGGGCATTGCCGCGCGCTCTATGGGCTACAAGGTGCATGTGTTGGACCCCGATCCAGCGTGCCCTGCCGGCTACATTGCCGACACTGTGATTGAAGCCGGATGGAACGATCGCTGGGCCGCAGCGAACCTTGCGCGGGAATGCGCAACAGTGACGCTTGAGATCGAGCAGGTCTCTCTTGTCAGCCTGGACGAAGCAGCGCGATGGGCTCCCGTGCGCCCAGGACCGGGCATGCTGGCCGTGATCCAGGACCGCATCGAGCAGAAGGACTGGCTGGCGAAGCATGGCTTTCCCACAGGCCCATACCGCGCCGTCCGTTCTCTGGAGCAGCTTGCATCGTCTATTGAAGATCTGCAAGGCCCCGTCTTTGTGAAGTCTGCTACCGGCGGTTATGACGGTCGTGGCCAGGCAAAGCTTGGTTTCGACGGAGCACCGGTGAATCAAGCAGCCCTGCGGCAGGCGTGGGACGATGTTGGATCGTCCGCCTGTGTTGCGGAGCTTGCGCTGGATCTCGCAAAAGAGATCAGCGTCATGGTCGCGCGCTCTCCAAGTGGCGAAGTAAAGGTCTACCCGCCAGCAGAAAATTTCCATGAAAATCAAATTCTTAGCTGGAGCGTGATCCCTGCCGGCGTGCTGGATGATTTGGCCACACGTGCGCAGAGCATCGCAAAAGACATTGCCGATACCTTTGCGCTGGAAGGCCTGCTGGCCGTTGAAATGTTCATCACCACCGACGGCAAGCTGTTCGTGAACGAACTTGCACCGCGTCCGCACAACAGTTACCACGGCAGCGAACGCGCCTGCGTGACCAGCCAGTTTGAACAGGCGATCCGCGCCGCGTGCGATCTCCCTTTGGGTGACGTGTCGCTGGTGCAGCCCGCAGCCATTGCCAACCTGCTGGGTGACATCTGGCTGAATGAAGATGGCAGCGAACGCCAGCCGGCCTTCGACTCCGCACTGTCCGTGGACAGCGTGCGACTGACTCTGTATGAGAAATTGAAACCACGCAAGGGCCGAAAAATGGGTCACCTGAGCGCCGTGGGTGCCACTGCCGCCGAAGCGCGCGAACGCGTTCTGGCTGCCAAGGCACGGCTGTAGAAGACCGTGCCTGACCTGAACACCACGCCTGCCGTGGGCCTTGACTTCGGCACGACGAACAGTTCCATCGCACTCGCCTCGGCAGGTGGTGCGGTGCAATTCGTAGACTTTCCTTCTGCGGGCACATCGACACGGTCGTCGCGATCCGTCCTGTACCTGCAGCGTCGCATTGGGTCGCTGGCCAAACCTGCCTCCGTCTGGACCGGCCCTGAAGCCATTGAGCGGTACCTGGACGCCGACACCCTTGAAGACGATCTGCAGGGCCGCCTGATCCAATCGTTAAAAAGCTATCTTGCCGCGCGCACCTTCAATGGCACGGAGATTTTTGGAAGGCACTATCGACTGGAAGACCTTGTCGGCAAACTGCTGATCGATCTTCGCAGGCACGCCAGCGATTCGTTCGGTTTCGACGTGACCCGCGCTGTCGTGGGGCGACCCGTTATGTTCGTCGGTGCTGAGAATGAAGCCGACAATGCCTTTGCGCAAGACCGGCTGCAGGCCTCGTTGGACAAAGCCGGCTTTACCGACGTGACGTTCGTCATGGAACCGGTTGCCGCTGCCCACGCCTATGGCGCAGACCTGCAGCGGGAAGAGACCGTCCTCATTGGTGATTTCGGCGGGGGCACGACGGACTTCTCATTGCTGCGCATGGGCCCCGGGGAACCGCAGGTGCTGGGCACCACCGGCGTGGGCCTGGCGGGAGATGCGTTTGACGCAAAGATCGTGCGCTATCTGATTTCGCCCGCGCTTGGTTCTGACTCCATGGCGCGATCGCTGCACAAGGTGCTGCCCGCACTGCCGGCATGGGTCTACGCCAACCTGGAGCGGTGGCACACGCTGTCATTCCTTCGCACGCGCCCCGTCATGGAGATGCTGCGTACCACCCAACTGCGCGCGCTGGAACCGGAGAAGATCGCCGCGCTGACCGCCGTCGTCGAGCATGATTTGGGGTACCGCCTACACCAGGCCGTACAGCGCGTGAAGATCGATTTGTCGTCGCAGCAGGAGACAGAATTCACTCTCGACACCGACCTGCTGCAACTGCGTGCGCCCGTGACCCGCACTCAATTTGAAGGCTGGGTCGAACCGGAACTGCAGCGCATGGAGCGCAGCCTCGATGACCTGCTCGCCTCAACCGGCATCGCCGCAGACGCAGTTGATCAAGTCTTTCTAACAGGCGGCACCTCGCTGGTCCCGGCAGTGCGCCGCGTATTTACCAGCCGCTTTGGCGAAGCGCGCGTAGGGACCGGTGGCGATGCGTTCACTTCGGTCGCCCAGGGTCTGGCAAACATCTCGCGATAAACAAAAGCGGCAGACTCAGTTCGAGTCCGCCGCTTTGGTTTTGGATGAAGGCCGCCTACCCGATGTCTTCCGACCAGTTTTCAAGCACATTCTTGAAGTCGGTCATGAACTTGCCTGCATCAGAGCCGTCGATGATGCGGTGATCGAAGCCCAGTGTGAAGCGCTGGATGGATCGGATCGCGATAACGTCCGCACCGTCCTGATCCTGAATGACCAGCGGCTCCTTGTTCAGGCCGCCGATACCCAGGATGGCTGCCTGTGGCTGGTTGATCACCGGCGTTCCAAACTGCTCGCCGAAGATGCCGGAGTTGGTCAGCGTAAAGGTGCCGCCTGCCACCTCGTCCGGAGCCAGCTTCTTGCTGCGCGCGCGTCCCGCGATGTCGACGATACCCCGTGCGATGCCGAGGAAATTCTTCTCCTCAAGCTGCTTCAGAACCGGAACGATCAGACCCCAGTCCAGCGCAACCGCAATACCGATGTTGATGTTGCGGTTGTAGCGGATGTTCTGGCCTTCAACCGCGGCATTCACGATGGGGTGCTTGCGCAATGCCTCAACGGCGGCCCGCGTGATGAAGGGCATGAAGGTCAGCTTGACGCCGTTGCGCTGCTCGTACTTGTTCTTTTCCTTCTCACGCAGGCGGACGATGCGTGTCATATCCACCTTGAAGACGGTGTGGACGTGCGCGGAAGTCTGCTTCGACTCCACCATGCGCTTGGCGATGATGGCGCGCATCTTCGTCATGGGCACGACCTCGCCCAGCACCGGTGCGGACTCTGCCGCAGCCTTCGCCGGCGCCGTGGTCGCGGGAGCAGACTGGGCTGTCGAGGCTTCCTGCCTGGCGCTTGTTACAGACGTGCCTGCGCCAGAGGTAACCTGCGCGATGCTGTGTGATGGCGTTCCCGGCACGGAGGGCTTGCTAGTCGGGCTTGGCTGGGCAGGAGCTGCTGGCTGAGCGGCTGCGGCTGGTTTGCCGCCATTCTGCATGTAGCTGACCATGTCGTTCTTTGTCACGCGACCTGCGGAACCGGAGCCTGCAATCCCGGTGGAGGACAGGTCAATACCGTTGTCTTTCGCCATTTTGCGGACGAGCGGCGAGGAGCGCGGCATTTCGCCGCTGCTTGCAACTGGCTCGGCTACTGCCGCAGCCTGGGGTGCGGGTGTCGAAGCAGGTGCGGGAGCGCTGCTGCCCGCGGCACCACCAATGAGCGCAACGACGGTGTTGATGGCGACCGTATCGCCTTCTTTGGCCTTGATCTCGGTCAGCACGCCCGCGGCAGGTGAGGGGATCTCCGCATCCACCTTGTCCGTTGAAATCTCGAAGATCGGCTCGTCCCGCTGGACGGTATCGCCCACCTTCTTCAGCCACTTGGTGATCGTGCCTTCGGTGATCGACTCACCCATCTGCGGCATGGTCACTTCTGTGGTGGCGGTCGCGGCTGCGGGCGCAGCAGCAGCCTGGCTCACAGGTGCAGAAGGGGCGGGTGCAGCGACAGGAGCGGTTGCGCCGCCGCCAATCACGGCAACCACCGTGTTGATGGAGACGGTCGAACCTTCCTGCGCCTTGATTTCGGTCAGCGTGCCAGACACCGGCGACGGAATCTCAGCATCCACCTTGTCGGTTGAAATTTCAAAGATCGGCTCATCGCGCTGAATCGTGTCGCCCACCTTCTTGAGCCACTTGGTGATGGTTCCTTCCGTGATGGACTCACCCATCTGCGGCATCAACACATCCGTACCCACGGCGGCTGAAGGTGCAGCAGCGGCGGGCGCTGCCTCTGCCTTCGCTGGCTCTGCTGCAGGTGGGGGTGCGGGCGTTGCAGTAGCGGGTGCGCTGCCTTCCGCATCGAGAACGGCCACCACGGAGTTAATGGCAACCGTGTCCCCCTCTTTGACCTTGATCTCTTTCAGCACGCCGGCAGAAGGCGATGGGATCTCCGCATCCACCTTGTCGGTTGAAATCTCGAACAACGGTTCATCGCGTGCGATGGTGTCGCCCACCTGCTTCAGCCATTTGGTGAGAGTGCCTTCGGTGATGGATTCGCCCATCTGGGGCATGACGACTTCGGTTGGCATTCGGGATCCTTCGCGCAAAATTTGGTGCAGGTCGCCACGGATGGCGCAGGTGCAGACGTGTGAAATTATAGGCCGCGCAGGTTATCCCCGCACAGTGCGTGCGTTTACCGCTCCACGGGAGCCGCTGCGGATGTCAGCACATTCTCGAGCGAACCAGCATGAACCATCTGCCGCTGGAAGACTCCCCCAAACATGCGAGCCGCGGTATTGCTGGCGTTCTGCATGGTCGGTGCCAGTTCCGGCGGCGAATCCACTTCCAGTTCCAGCGATGTCGGCACGCGATCGGTGATGCCGCAAGGAATAATCCACTCGAAATCACGCAGGTCAGTGGTGACATTCAGAGCGAAGCCGTGTGACGTCACGCCGCCGGACACATGGACGCCGATAGCCGCTAGCTTCTTCTCTTCGATAGAGCCGCCCGCCAGCGTCCACACACCGGTACGCCCCGCGATGCGTTGTGCGGGAACGCCAAAGGCACGCGCCGTGCGGATGAGCACGTCCTCCAGCAACCGAACGAAGTCGACCGGCCCAAGATGCGGCCCTTTTTTGCCCGGCAGGTCACCCCGCAGATCGACAATGGGGTAGCCCACCAATTGACCAGGTCCGTGATAGGTGACATCGCCACCCCGGTTGATCTCGTGAATCTCGACACCCTTGCTCGCCAACATTTCATCGGAAGCAAGAATGTTGCTGCGGTGTGCGTTCCGGCCAAGGGTCAGTACTGGCGGATGTTCCAGCAGGACCAACGTGTCTGCAATGGTGCCCGCCTTGCGCGCGGCTACCAGCTCTGCCTGGACTCGCAGGCCTTCGGCGTAGGAAACGCGGCCAAGTTGTAGCAGGTGGACGATCATCAGCGCTCTTCCAGTGGGTTCTGCCAGCGGAGCCGGGGAAAGCGCCTGAAGTGCTTGTCTGTGCTGTGAAAGGTGCCGTCGTGCTGAAGTGCAAGCGCTGCAAACGGAGCATCGATGGCGGTGGGGCCGTGCACACCACTCTCCAGAACACGCTTTAGTTCCACCCAATGTGCCTGATCTGTATGGAGGATGCGGACGTTCGGCAGGGCCAGCAATCGCTCTACAAAGCGCAGAACTTCCTGCATGCGCTCAGGAATCCTGTCCAAACGCGGGTTGGTGGATACCCGAATCAGTGCGGCAATCGCCAGCATAGGAATTGCGACGACCTGCTGGCTGTCGATCAGTTTCTCTGACCACGCAGCCACTGCCGCATGCGATGGGTCGTGAGGATTGAACGCATACAGGAGGAGATTGGCGTCGAGTACGGCTAGCGCCACTCTGAACCTTCCAGGTGTTCCAGCAGCTCTGACGCGGAATCGATATGGAACTCTTTAGGCAAACCGAAGCGCGACGGACGCAGTTTGGAAGGCTTCTGTTTGGCGTCAGCCTTCTTTTCTTCCGCCAACAAGCCAGGCCGCAAGTACTTGTTCACCGCCTGCTTCAGCGGTTCTCTAGACGTGCGAAGGCGCTGCCGCAGCAGCGCCTCCACATCATCGTCGATGGTCGGGGTCGTTCGCACATCATGATGCTTGCACCGCACGCTTCATGATGTCAACGAGATTACGCGTTCAGCGACATGCCATACACCGAGGAATAACCGTCCAGCAGGCTCTCCGACAGTGTGGGATGGGCATGCTGCGTGAACATCAACTCTTCCACCGTCATCTCCGCTTCAATGGCCACGACGGCCTCCGCGATCAGTTCCGTGGCGTACGGCCCGATGATATGCACGCCAAGAATCTCGCCGTACTGCTCATCCGCGATCACCTTCACAAAGCCGTCGTGCGCATTCAGGATGGTGGCCTTGGAGTTACCGGCCAGCGGGAACTTGCCCACCTTGATCTTCAGGCCCTGCTCGCGCGCCATGGCCTCGGTCAGGCCTACCGAACCGATCTGCGGCTCGCAGTAGGTACAGGCCGGGATGCGATTGCGCGTGACCGGCTTGGCGTACTTGCCTGCGATATGCGCAGCGGCAATGGCACCGCACATGGAACCGCCGTGCGCCAGTAGCGGCAGACCCGCTACGATGTCGCCAATGGCGTAGATACCCGGCTCGGCAGTCCGCTGGAACTCGTCTACCTTGATGGAGGTCCGGTCCAGTTCAATCTTCGTCGATTCGAGGTTTAGGTTCGCGGTACGCGGCGCGCGGCCAATAGCGATCAGCACCTTGTCCGCTTCCAGAATGTTGTCCTTGCCGTCACTGGTCTTGAAATGGACCTTGACGCCGTCCGCCGTCTCCTCGATTTTGTCCATCTTCGCGGAAACGTGGCAGGTGATGCCCTTCTTCTTGTACTGGCGCAGGAACTCCTTCGAGACGTCGATGTCCTCTGCGGGCACCACGCGATCGGCCATCTCTATAATGGTTACCGGCACCTTGAAGCTGTTGAACACCGACGCAAACTCCACCCCCACTGCGCCCGAGCCGATGACAACCAGCGACTTTGGCAGCTTGTCCAGGGACAGGATCTCGATGTTCGTCAGGATCTTGTCGTTCGCCGTGTAGCCGGGGATCATGCGTGCGTCAGAACCGGTGGCGAGCACTACCTTCTTCGCCTGCACATGCTGTTTCTTACCTTCAAACTCTACGTCGACGGTGTGAACGCCGTCTTTCGCCGCACCGGTCAGCTTGCCGTAGCCACGCAGTAGCGTCACCTTGTTCTTCTTCACCAGGTACTGCAGGCCGGCCGTGTGCTTGTTGATAATGTCGCCCTTGCGCTTCAACACCTGCTGCCAGTTCACTGCGCCCGTGCCAATGTTGTCGATACCGTACATCGCACCTTCATTGGCGTGGTCAAAAATTTCGGCGGAAAACAGCATGGCCTTGGTGGGCACGCAGCCCACGTGCAGGCAGGTGCCGCCCAGCTTGTCGCTCGCCTCAATCAGTGCAACCTTCAATCCATATTGCGCCGCACGAAAGGCGCAGGAATAACCCGCAGGGCCGCCGCCAATGACGGCCACATCGAACACAGTCTCTGCCACAGAACTCTCCAGAACGCAGGTGGAACGCCACCTGCTGCGCGGGCCTTGGTCCACGCCTCAAGTACAAGTTTACGCCTCTCGTCAAGGTGCAGGACCGATCAGCGAGCAACAGTCACGGTCTGGGGAGAAGTGCTTCGGAAAGACGCATCAAGGCGGGCCTAGCTGACGAACACCATCCAGAGGCTATAACTAATTGTGACTCGTCTCACGCCGTCAAGGTTCCAGGCCGAGCAGGATGTTGGCCCATGTCGAATGCCCTGAAACTGTCGCGTGACCTTTGGGAACTGAAGATGGGCATGGTCAACGCGTATCTACTCGAGACTGCAGATGGACTTGTCCTGATCGATGCTGGATGGCCCAACAAGGCGGACGCCATTTTTCAGGCAGTGCAGGACTCAGGGCACAACCCAAAGGACATCCAGCACCTGGTGCTTACCCACGGCCACATTGACCACGCCGGCAGTGCGGCGGAGGTTCTTCGACGCACGAGCGCGCGCGCTTATGCCCACGCCGCTGATCTTGACCTGATCAGTGCCGGGCAGGCTGAGCACCACGGAACTACCGTCACTCCCGGGATTATTCCCAGGCTGATTTACTACGCCTTCATCAAACCAGGCGGCACAACGTACGAACCATTCGCC
>JBPBQP010000037.1:0-30358 GCA_050954745.1 Janthinobacterium lividum
GCGGCTGCTGTTGAACTCGGTTGGCAGCAGCACGGATCGTCCGCGTTATGTCGCCGCACTGCGCGAGGCGTTGCTGCCGGTGAAGGACCAGATGTGCCCGGACAACCAGCGCCGCGCAGAGACGAACCCGCTGCGCGTGCTGGACAGCAAGGACGAGGCCGACCAGGACCTGATCAACGCGCTGCCCAAGATCGCCGACTACCTTGATGAAAGTTCGAAGCAGCACTTCGCCGATGTACTGGCGGCACTGGATGCGTGCGAGGTGCCGTACACGGTGAATCCGCGGCTGGTGCGCGGGCTGGATTACTACACGCGCACCACGTTCGAGTTCACGGTCGACCTGGGCCTGGGCACGCAGAACGCGCTGCTGGGCGGTGGGCGGTACGACGGCCTGAGCGAGATGCTGGGCGGACCAAAGGCTCCTGGGATTGGCTTCGCGATTGGCGAGGATCGCCTGATCCTTACGCTGCAGGCCCTTGCCGAATCGAGCGCGGAAACTTCTCAGGTAGAGAAGATCGACGCCTACATCGCACCGCACAGCCTCGCACAGAACACCCCTGCGCTGGCACTCGCTCGCACCCTGCGTCACAACGGGCTGAGCGTCGAAGTGGGCGATGGCAGCTTTCGCCTGAAGAAGAGTTTCGATGCGGCAGACCGCGTGGCTCGGCACATCATCATCCTTGGTGAAGACGAAGTGGCACAGCAGCAAGCAACCGTGAAGACCTTCGCGACTGGCGAGCAGCGCAAGATTGCATTCGACGAACTGCTGACGACCCTGCAGGGGTAAGCGGCGGATCAGCTCTGCGCGGTCAACGCGAACGCGCCACCCTGCGGATCGACCCCCTGCAGAATCCACGCCCCGCCCGGCACCTCTGCTGGTCCGTGGGTCACGGTGCCCCCGCCGTCAACCACGCGCTGCTTTGCGGCCTGGATGCTGTCGACGGTGAAGTAGTACAGCCAGCCCGGCTTGTGTCCCTTTTCCACTAAAAGCGGAGGCAGGTTCATCATGCCGCCACCCTGCGTTTCAGTCGCCATAAAGGTCTGGTAGGTACCCATGGGACCCATGTCGACCGTCATGTGCTTGGTCCAGCTGTAGTGTGTGCTGTAGAACTGCCAGGCCGCTTCCCAGTCGCTGGTGCCCAGTTCGTGCCAGCCAACAGAGCCAACCTCGTGCGGCAGCATCCACTGCTTTTCATCGCTGTGTACGGGCTGGAAGAGCAGGTACTCCGCGCCCTGCGGATCGCTCACGACGGCAAAGCTGCCTACGCCGGGCATGGTTTGAACCGGGCGATGTTGGGTGCCGCCATCGCGCACCACTGCGGCCGCTTCGGCTGCGACATCCGGCGTGTAGATGTGGCCTCGCCACGTGGTGGGCAGGTCCATGCCAATGGACTTCCACGCCATGATGCCGCCCACATCCTTGCCGCCTTTGCCAAACAGCAGGTACTGACCTTCCGGCGGCATGCCGCTGTCGCGGATGTCCCAGCCCACCACCTTGCCGTAGAACGCGACAGCCGCAGCCGTATCGCTCGTCATCAGTTCGTACCAGATAAAGCCGCCTGCCTGCTCTGCCATGGTCGTTTTCTCCTCGCAGGCCACTCTAGTCGCTTCCGTATTGCACGCCAACCTTTTTCGGTTCGTACAATAGAAGACATCGTGACACTCGACTTTTTAGGACAGCACCAGCGCACGCACATGTGCGGAGACCTTCGCGCCGCCGACAGCGGCCAAACCGTAACCCTGATGGGCTGGGTCAACCGGCGCCGCGACCATGGCGACCTCGTCTTTCTGGACGTGCGCGACCGCAGCGGCATTACTCAGGTGGTGGTCGACAAGTCGGAATCGGGCGAGTCGCTGGCGAAGGCCGAGGCCGCGCGACCAGAGTTTGTGGTGGCCGTCATCGGTACCGTGCGCCAGCGCTCTGCGGGGCTCGAAAATCCGAACATGCCCACGGGCGACGTTGAAGTCGTCTGCCAGCAACTGCTGCTGCTTTCTGATGCGAAGACGCCGCCGTTCTCCCCCGCGGAAGAGGCCATTGGCAACGAAGAACTGCGCCTGCAGTACCGCTACCTGGACCTGCGCCGCCCAGAGATGCAGGCCAACTTCCTCACCCGGCACAAGGTTGCGCAGGCCATCCGCGCGCAGCTTTCGAGCGAGGGTTTCCTCGAGATCGAAACGCCGTTCATGACGCGGTCGACGCCCGAAGGCGCGCGCGACTACCTGGTGCCCAGCCGCGTCCACCCTGGCGAGTTTTACGCGCTGCCGCAGTCGCCGCAGATCTTCAAACAGATCCTGATGGTCGGCGGCTTCGACCGCTACTTCCAGATTGCCCGCTGCTTCCGCGATGAGGACCTGCGCGCCGACCGCCAGCCGGAGTTCACGCAGATCGACCTTGAGATCAGCTTTCCCACGCAGGAGACGGTCTTCGGCGTTGCCGAACGCTTCCTGAAGGCGGCGTTCGAGGCCGCGGGCCAGCAGATACACACGCCCTTTCTGCGCATGACGTACGATCAGGCCATCCACCGCTACGGCATCGACAAGCCAGACATGCGCCTGCCTGCGATGGTGGACTTGAGTCAGCAGTTCTCAACTGAACTGAGAGCAAAGCTAAAAATTGAAGACGGGCTGCCTATCTATGGCTTTGCAATCCATGGTGCAGGAGAACTTTCTGGAACGGCAAAAAAGAGCCTCTACTCCGAAGTCCGAGGGTTTTTCGGCGAGTCAGGCCTAGATGTTCTCGACATCAATCGAATGAAAGGCAATGCGGACTTCATGGAAGCTGCGTATGCCACAGAGCAGCGCCTGCGGACTGATCTCCTACACTTCTTTGATCTGGGAGCCACAAGCGAACCAGTCGTGATGGTCGGTCAAGTAGTGGATGGTGGCGCTTCCATTGAGATTACAGAGAAGGTGAATGGCAAGGTGCCGTTGTACATCGTCATCACGCCCAAGGTGGGCACGCCCGCGCTGTGGAACTATGACCGGCAGTGGATTCCAAAGCGCGTGGGCGCGCTGCGGCTGGAACTGGCAAAGAAGTACGCCGACAAGCACGGCCTGTTCGTCAAAAAGGGCACCGCCGACGACTACCGTTTTCTATGGGTCACAGATTTTCCCATGTACGAGTTCAACGAGGAGCGCAAAACCTGGGACGCGGCGCACCACCCCTTCACCTCGCCCCACGAGGAAGACATCCAGTCCGGCGCGCTCTACAACGACAAGGGCGCGGTGCGCGCCTTGGCCTATGACGTGGTTCTGAACGGCCTCGAACTCGGCTCGGGCTCCATCCGCATCCACCGCAAGGACGTGCAGGCAGAAATCTTCCGCTCGCTCGGCATGTCCGACGAAGAGGCCCGCGAGCGCTTCGGCTTCTTCCTGGAAGCACTGGAGTACGGCACGCCACCGCACGGCGGCATCGCCCTCGGCCTCGACCGCATCGTCATGCTGCTGACCGGCGCCACCAGCCTGCGCGAAGTCATTGCCTTCCCGAAGACGGCGAAGGCCGTGGACCTGATGGTGCAGGCCCCGAGTGAGGCTACCGAGCAGCAGTTGCGGGAGTTACATTTGCGGACGGTTGTGCGGAGCTAAGCAACGAGGACGTTCAGTAGGCTAGCTGCTCAGCTTGAGCTGAGCAGCTACCGCCTTCTTTGCAACCTCGCTCAATCCGCTACGCGACTTAGAGCAAACTACAGTGGCCTTTGACTCCAGATCAGCAAGGCCCCAGCGCTTTAAGCCGGACTCCCAACGGCAAATGATGAGTGTGTCTTTACGCTCAGAAAGCTCTCTCATCGCCGCGAGAGCACACTCCGCACTTTTGAGACTCTCGATCAGGTTTACTCCTTGGGTGAGCATCGTGGCATTCTGCGAGTAGTAAGGCACTAATTCCAAGATCGCAACTTCTGAAGCAAGCCTCTCTTCTAAGGTCACTCTGTTTGTGCCTTTTGCATATTGGTCAAGAAAAGCTTTGAACATTCTACGGTAGTAGGTGGACCAACTCGCCGCATCCACGAACGGTGCTGGATCCAGCGCGAAACACTTACCTTCAGACTGTCGAAGGTTCTCTTGACGAAGATCTCTAAATGCTTTCCGCTCGTGGTCTGTATAGTCCAGGTCGTTAATTGTCGGATTAATCATCGCGAGAATGATCTTCGCTGAACTTAGGTTGCCAACATACGGCATAGGAGGCATGCGTAAGTGAAGCTGGCCTGTACGTGGTGGCTCCTTGCCTTCCTTTGCAACACTCAGACACGTGACACTTCGAGCTTTTCCCGGACGTGCGGCTTGTAACCAACCCTGCAGAACGCCCTTGTCTGCTGGATGTATGTAGTTTCCGCTCTGGTCAGGAACAACGGCTGACTTCCAGAATGCGATGAGGTTATCTATACCCATAGATTTGCTCTACCCTCTTTGCAACAGTGTTACCACAGACGTCATCCTGAGCGGAGCACGCAGTGCGGAGTCGAAGGACCTGCTTTCTTTTCGGGCTGCGGTGTTGCTTCGGGAAGAAGCAGGTCCCTCCACTCCGCTTCGCTCCGGTCGGGATGACGATTGAGTGGGTTCGCTTAGGCTAAAGCTGTTTCCCTGAACCTTGGGCTCGGCTGATGCGGTGCTCTTCCGCGCCTGTAATCTTCTCGGACAGGCCAGCAGAGTGCTCAACGCTCCGTACATCTCGCGCTTTTGCGATCTGCGGGATAGCTGGCCCATCCCCGCACGCGATGAAGTCTGCCTGCGCAAAGAGGGCACCCTGACTTTGTTGCTCCATGATGTCGGCTGCGGGGCCGTCGATAAGGACATCAGGAAGGGTCTGCGAGTGCTGCGCTGGTGGCGGTGTCCGCTTACACTTTGCGTGGTGCAGCGACCCGGCTTCCTGTGGTGGATTGGTGGCAGGCTTGCCCTGCGCTTTGGGGTGGCTGGGTTATGGCGGACGGAACGCGTGATGCACTTGCTGGCGGGGCTCCGCTGGTGAGTGTGGCGATTACGGCGTATCACTCCGCAGCATGGCTGCCGCGTGCCATTGAGAGTGCGTTGCGGCAGCAGGCCGGGTTTCCGATTGAGATCGTCATCGGTGATGATTGCTCCGCGGATGACACCGCGCGCATTCTGCAGGACTACCAGCAAAGGTACCCGTCTGTAGTTC
Source organism: Janthinobacterium lividum (assembly GCA_050954745.1). Taxonomy (GTDB): domain Bacteria; phylum Acidobacteriota; class Terriglobia; order Terriglobales; family Acidobacteriaceae; genus Terriglobus. The sequence continues at coordinate 5,135 of JBPBQP010000037.1, forward strand.
GCGTGCTGCAGCGAACCGAACGGCTTGGTATGCAGCGTAATTTCTACGATGTGTTTGAGCAATGCCAGGGGAAATACATTGCCTGGCTGGACGCGGATGACTCCTGGACCGACCCGCAGAAGTTGGCGCTGCAGGTGGCAGTGCTGGAGGCGGATAACTCCGTGAGTGTCTGCGGACACTTTGTTCGTCAGGTAAGTCCCGCGGGGGCAGTGATCCACGAATGTTGCCCGTCAAGGCCCGCGGGGCGTTACCGGTTGCGCGATATCATCGCGACTAACTTTGTGCCGTCGCCAACGATCCTGTTTCGCAATGGCGTGCAGCGCTCGCTGCCACCGTCTTTTTTCAGCCTGACCGGCGTTGTGGACTGGCCTATCCTGCTGCAGTCGGCCCTGGTTGGGGACATCCTTCTGCTTGACCGGGTTATGGCGGACTATGTCCTAATGCCGGGCAGCGCGTACCAGGGCAAGGGACCGCTTTACCAGGATGAGATCGACCTGGAGTTTTACGCCATGGCAGAGCAGATACTGCCCCAGCCGTGGCAACGCGCCATACGTGCGGCGAAGGGTATTCGCTACGACGCGATTTCATACCACCTGTTGAAGCAGGGACAGAGGGCGGGCGGCCGAAGTGCGGCGCTGCTCGCGTTCTGTCTGCCGCACCCCTTGGACAATATCGTCAGCAAGTTTCGCGCGCTGGCGCTGGCTGCGGTATTTCATCCAGTCGAGAGGCTGAGGCGTGGCTTTCGTTCCTTAAAGAAGTAAGACCAGGATATTACCTGAATAATAAATAAGGCATTATGCCGGGTTCCCCGCACATTCCGTTCCTGTTGCTCATTCCTCTTTTGTTTGTCGCGTTGGAGGTCTGTTCACCCCCTTTTCCCTGACAAAAAGGAGTTGAAGGCCTGTCCGCTTAGTCACTGAATTCCTCTAGCAAAGACGATTGAGTGCCGATGTGTTGGTTACATAGCTCTGTGCGCGGTGGTGACCATCGCCTGTTATGTCCTTTGCACGTTTCTTTTTCCTGAGGTTCTGTCTTTGACACCACATCCGAGTGCATTCGCGGCCGTTCTGGTGGGGGGCGGTCCCGCGGGGTTCGCCGTTCTGTTGAATGCCGACAAGGAGGGCACGCTGCGCACGCTGCTGCGCCGGGGGCTGCTGATGGTAGAACGCAGCGCTGCACCTGGCCGCGGAACCATCGGCGACTACCTCATCAACTCCGACAGTACTGGTGCGACGTTTTTGCACCCCTTGCAACACGCTCGTGAAGGGGCTTTGCGGCGCATTCTGCGTACCCCCGTTGCGAAGCGAATCGCGCAGGCCGGCCACGGTGCCGTGCCGTTGGCAGACGTTGGGGAGTTGATGGCTCTGATCGGGCAAGCATTTTGCACCATCGTTGCCGCCTATCCACGAAGCCGAATCATGACCTGCTGCACGGCACAGTTCGCCAGGCGGTCAGCCGGGGGCATCTGGCGCATTGGCGTTGCGGATGGGAACGGCAGGACGGAAGTGTTTGAGGCGCAGCAACTGGTGCTGGCCACCGGTGCGGGTCAGCCGGCCGGTCGGTTGGCGTCGGAATGTGTCGCGGGTGTGCCCGTTCAGGAGCGCTGGGGCGGCCGGCTGGTGCAGTCGGGCGACCTGCTGACGCAGGCCGGACTGGAGGCTGCAGCGAAGTGCCTACGAGGCAGGCGGGATCCGAAGGTGGCAATTCTTGGCGGGTCGACCAGTGCCGTTGCGGTGGCGCACGCGCTGTTGCACCGGGCCGATGGCGTGGCTTTTGAAGAGGGCGCAATCACGCTCTTTCACCGAAAGCCGCTGCGGGTCTATTACGCAGGCACCGCCGAGGCGCTGGCCGATGGATATGACGAGTTTGGCCCGGACGATGTGTGCCCGGTCAGCAAGCGTTTGTACCGGTTTGCGGGCCTGCGGCTAGACTCGCGAGAACTGTTGATGCAGGTGCGCGGCCTTGCGGGTCGCGCACCTGAGCCACGCGTAGTGCTGCATCAGTTGGGTCGTAACGATGAAGCAGACATTCGCGGCATAGACCAGGCGGACCTGGTGGTAGCTGCCTTTGGCTATCGGCCAAATGCGTTGCCGCTGTTTGACGAGTCAAACTGCCCCATTGCGTTGCTGGCTGAGACTGCACCGTCTGCTCCGCTTGTGGATGAGGAATGCCGCGTGCTGCAGGCGGATGGCGAGCCGCTGCCGGGCGTTTACGGCATCGGCCTGGCCGCCGGTTACCGGCCGCGCGGCAAGTTTGGTGGAGAGCCCAGCTTTTTGGGCCAGGCGAATGGCCTTTGGTTGTGGCAGAACGGCATCGGTGGGGTAATCGCGCAGGCGCTGCTCACGTCACCTGCTGCTCCTGAGGTGCGGTCGATCGCAAACTCCCTTACGCGCGCCCGGCATGCAATTTGCTTCCCGGCAATGGAGATTGCATGAGGTCGACACGCATCCCTTTGTCTCAACCGTCGCCACCCAAACTCAGCAATGCACTCGCGGGATTGCGAGCCATCGAAGAGAGCAACCTGTTCAGTAATTTTGGACCCGTCAATACGCGTTTTGAACAAACCATGGCGTGCGCTATGTTTGGCGGCGTTGGTGAGTGCCTGACCGTTTGTAATGCGACCACGGGGTTGATCCTGGCCATACGCGAGGCAATCAAGGTGCCGTCCGCCGCGGGTTGCCGCTACGCCCTGATGCCGTCGTTCACCTTTGCCGCGGCGGCACAGGCAGCGCTCTGGAATGGATTGACACCGCTGTTTTGCGATATCAATCCAGCCGACTGGTCTGCGGACCCAAGTGCAGAACTGCAGTTGCTGGATCGCTACCGTGATGAAATTGCCGTGATTGTGCCTTACGCCACGTTCGGTTATGACATTGACCTGGCCTGGTACGAGACGCTGCAACAGGCCTACGGTATCCCGGTCGTGGTGGACGCAGCCGCTTCACTGGGCACCCTTTCCACGGATGGGCAGGGCTTTGGAACGGGCTTTTCCGGCGCGGTGGTCTATTCGATGCATGCGACGAAATCGTTCTCCACGGGGGAGGGCGGGCTGATTTACAGCGGCGACGCAGCACGGATACGCCGGCTGCGTACGATGAGCAACTTCGGTTTTGGGGAGCCTCGCAACGCGACCACGATGGGCCTGAACGGCAAGATGAGCGAGATTGCCGCGCTGCTGGCGTGCCTGCGTTTCGAGAGCCTGCACGAAGTCATGGAGCGGCGTTCGCGGCTGGTTGCGCTCTATCGTGCGTCGCTGCCGGAACTTACGTTTCAGGCGGCGAAGAACAATCGACAGGCGCACCAGTTCACCTCTGCGCTGCTGCCTGCGCACCTGGCGGCAGGCCGTGCCGGGATTCAGGGGGCAATGCAGCGGGCCGGTGTCGATTCTGCAAATTACTTTTCGCCGCACGTAGCCCAGCAGGACCTGTTCGCGGCGGGTGCAGCGATGGCCTCGCTCCCTGTGACGGATGATATTGCTTCCCGCGTGATTACGTTGCCGCTGTTCGACAGCATGTCCGAGGGACAGGTCCACGAGGTGTGCGCAGCGGTGAAGTCATCCCTTGCTCTTACCGAGAGACGCCTGGCGAAGCTGGCAGCAAGCAAAGCCGCCAGTAAACGTGCCACGAACAAAGGGCAATTACCCGTAGCAAGCCCGGCAACCTTGCATTTTGGTGGCCTCGGGGCCGTGTAACGAGACGCAGTCAAACGGTAGGCAGGAAGAGTTCATGCCGAATCTACTGCTTCGGCTGTGTCATTTCCACTCGAATGGGAGAGGCAAGCCCCCGATCTCATACGTTGCCAGAGGCAATGCCGATACCGGCTTTTTGCAGGTTGTCGGTAAGTCCGCGGCTCATGTGGTCCTTGATACCGCGAATCTGGTGATTCGGGCACAGGAACCGGACGGAGAGTTCCACCCAGTTCTCGGTCAGGCGGAAAGGTATTGCTAACCGGCACAGGGCGACGTTCCTGCGTTGTTTACTCACAGCCGATCTCGTTGTCGATACCTGGTTCTGGGTGCGATCTTCTTCAGGATGGCTCTTTCCCGGGAGCGGTATAGCGGTTCGCAAAGTTTGCAACGCTAGGGCACATTCTGCTGTTGCCGCAGCGCGGTGCCTGCTTTCCACGATTTCGGTAGAGGCTTCCGCCAGCTACCACTGCGGGCTGGCAAGTTCCAGGCGCACCATGGGGCCGCCGACGTACAGGAAGCCGTACAGCTTGAGGAACGTAGGTGCTTCGCCGCTGGAGACCCAGGCGTTCATATCCGGTGGCTCCTTGCCGATAAGCGGCGCGACGACGCCGGTAAAGCCGCCAATCTCCACGTGCAGGCGGTACTTCTCAGCGGCATGCCGCACGCCGCCGAGGCGGAACCCGCTCGCGCCGTCCGGGTGAATGGCGAACTTGATGACGCGGGGCTTGGGCGTGTTGACCAGGTAGCTCATCTTGAACTCGTCCGTCCCACTGGGATAGTTCTGCAGCACCAGGGGCATCACGCCATTGCCCAGGTCGGTGGGTAGGTCCATGTGTTCGATCTGCATGGTTCCTTTGCCGTCCTTCACTTCCAGGTAGGTGACGTTGCCCTTTTGCATGTCGATCAGAACGTCGGACGGCTGGGGGAAGGAAGGCCCTTTTTGCACGTGATGGTCGGTCAGCAACCGCAGGTCTTTGCCCTGGGTATACGTGGCGGTGTCGTCGTCAATGGAGCCGTCGAAGAAGTGAAGTGTAAGCCGCGACCGCCAGACCTTGCCCACGGGAACATTGACTTCGTCCGCAGTGCCCAGCAGCTTTCCGCCTTCAGACCGGATGGCCAGAAAAGCATGCACCTCTCCCTGGTGGTGCCGCAAGGAGATGGGGTCTGCATGCGCCGCGCCTGCCAGCAGGAGAGCTGCGCTGATGAAGTTGAGTGAAGTTGGCATGGGAGATCGCCTCTCTGCGGTCAAGTCGCGGGCCTTTCCTGTTTGCGTGTGCCGATTTGGATGCACTAGTCCGCGCCAAAACCGCCTTCTACGGCGAGGATGGTATGTCGTATGCCGCCATGCACACGAAGCGGCGTGCATTTACGATGGTGGGTAGACCAATGCCATTCCCGATCAAAATCTGTGCTGTTTGCCATGAAGAGTTTGAACTGAAGCCCGACAAGCCCGGCTTCGCCAACCGGTGCCTGGAATGCACCGAGAACGAGCAGGAAGCCGCCGCCGAAGCCGCCAAAAAGACCGGCATGGCTGCGGAAGAGCGCAAGTCCAAAAGTGAGATGGACGCCGCTCGCCGTGAGGCTATCAAGAACATGCTGTACCGCAAAGAAAGCTAGGCAACCGCCTAGCAAACGACTGAGAGGCCGTTTTCACCGCTGAACTGGCGTCTGCTTCCGCTTTGCTATACGGATCAAATCGAATAGATTCGTAGGATGTATTCAAGCAAAAACCTGTCGACGTTGCGCGTGTCTGCGCTTGCGCTGTCTGCCTGCACGTTGTTTCCCGCCGCAAGCAGCGCGCAGATTGCCGGTGAGCTGAAGGGGCGCGTGGTGGATGCGTCCGGCGCCGTGGTTGCCGGTGCGCAGGTTACGTTGACGCAGCTTGCCACCGGCGTCCGCCAGTCGGCACGTACGAGCAGCGACGGCATCTACGACTTTACGCAGCTGGTTTCTGGCAGGTACAGCCTGGACGTGACGGGCGCGGGCTTTGCGGCGTACCAGCGCAACGGCATTTCGGTGGCCACGGGACAGACGGTCGGGCTCGATCTGCCACTGGCCGCGACGGGCAGCGACGCTGTGACCGTGAATGCAGACGCCGCCCTGCTGCAGTCTCAGACAAGCAATGTCGCAACCACCATCCCAGGCGTCACTATCCAGGCACTGCCGCTGAACACGCGCAACTTCATCCAGCTGGCGCAGCTTGCACCCGGTGTCGCGCTGCCGCCAGGTACGCTGCTGCCGCGCATTAATGGCGGTCGTCCGCGTACAAATGAATACCTGTTCGACGGCATCAGCGCGCTGCAACCAGAGCCGGGCCAGGTCGCGTTTTTCCCCATCCTCGACTCCATTGCTGAGTTCACCATTGAAGCCAACAACGTGCCCGCAGAGTTTGGCCGATTTAACGGTGGCGTGGTCAACGTGGCCACGCGCAGCGGCAGTAATGCAGTGCATGGCAGCGTGTTTGAATACTTCCGCAATGAAGCTCTGAATGCGCGCAATTACTTTGCCTCTGCGACTGCGCGCAAGCCCATGTATCGCCGCAACCTGTTCGGGGCCACGCTGGGTGCGCCCATTCTGCATGATCGCCTGTTCTTCTTTGGTGATTACCAGGGCATTCTGCAGCGCATTGGGGTCACACGAATCTCTACGGTTCCAACCGTAGCGCAGCGCAACGGCATCTTTACCGGCGTTTCAAAGATCTACAACCCAAACACGACGTCCACGGTGAATGGACGGCTGGCGCGGACCGAATTCCCCAACGACACCATCAACATTCCGCTGGACCCTGCGGCGGTTGCGCTGTTGGCACGGTATCCGTTGCCCACCTCGGCGGGCGCGGCGAATAACTACACGCGCGTGGCGAATGACGACGATCACCAGCAGCAGTTCGACGTGCGAGTGGACGGTGCAGCTGGCCTGCATGACCGCGCCTTTGCCCGCTACACCTACTACCACGAGGTGGAGCAGCCGGCGACACCGCTGCCCGACGGCTCTGGTGTCATTACCGGGTCAGTGCTGGGTGCGGGCAATGTCAGCGGCCTGACGCACATTACGGGCCAGCAGGTTGTGCTGAATGAGACCCACACCTTCTCCCCCAGCGTTGTGAATGACCTGCGGATTGGCTACACGCGTCGCGGCAACACGCAGGCGGGCACCACGCTGGGCAGCACCGCATCGAACGCGCTGAACATTCCCGGCATACCGACGAACGCCAGTTTCAACAATGCGCTGCCGCTGTTTACCCTGACGGGATTTGCTCAGCTGGGGCAGAGTGCAAGCACCTTTGCGCGCTACCAGACCTCCGTCGGGGAACTGAACGATACCGTCGTCTGGACGAAGGGTGCGCACAGCTTCAAGGCTGGCATCGATTCGCGCCGGTATGAACTGAACGCCATTGCGCCGCCGAATCCCACAGGTTCGTTCGCCTTCACTACGACCGGTACCAACACCACCACGGCGACGGGCACGGCGGTCAGCACGGGCGGCAATGCGCTGGCGAGTTTTCTGCTCGGCCAGGTGGATACGTTCTCCATCGACCTGCAGGCACGCACCATTCGGCCGCGAGATTACATCCACGAGTTTTTCGTGCAGGACGACTGGCGCGCGCTGCCCAACCTGGTGGTGAATGCTGGCGTGCGTTACACGCTGCATCGGCCGTCGACGGAAGTGCACAACCAGGGCGCGGTCTTCAACCTGGCCACGCAACAACTGGATTACCTGGGCGTCAACGGCAACTCACGCAGCGCGCGCGAACTGCACTACGGCAACTTCGCGCCGCGCGTTGGATTTGCGTATTCGCCGGATACGAAGACGGTGATTCGCAGCGGCTTTGGCATTGTGTTCATCGACCAGAGCGGCATCACCACGCCCTTCACCACGCCGCAATATCCGTTTATTCAGAACGTGCAGCAGAAGACTACGGACAGCTATAACTCTGCCTTCAGGCTGTCGAACGGGCCGACCATTTCGCCCATCGCGCTGACGCCCGACGCGGGCCTGGGCCAGAGTGTGTACACGGCGACCCGCAAGGCCGGATCCGGTTATGTGGAGCAGTGGAACCTGGCCGTGCAGCGCTCGCTGACCAACAGTCTTTCGTTCGATGTGGCCTATGTCGGGTCGCACATTGTGCACGTCGGCATACCGGACAGCAACCTGAACCAGTTGACCCAGCAGCAGCTTGCCGCCGGATCTTCGCTGACGACGCAGGTTGCCAATCCCTACTTTGGGGTGTTGCCTGCGTCCAGTCCGTTGGGTACGCGGACGGTCGCCGCGGCACAGTTGCTGAAGCCGTATCCGCGTTTTCAGAACGTGTCCATCTACCGCAACAACACCGGCACGACCAACTACAACGCGATCGAGGCGAAGGTTGAGCAGCGCATGTCGCACAACCTGTCGGTGCTGTTTGGTTATACCCATTCCAAGCTGATCGATGATGCATCCTCGGTCTTCTCTTCGACGGTCCTTTCATCCCCGAACAGCAGTTCGTTGATCGCGGCGGATACGTACCGTCCCTACCTTGAGCGCGATTCGTCCAACGGGGATATTCCGAACATTCTGACGGCCAGCGTCGTGTACGCGCTGCCGAAGTTTGCAGGCCATGGCCTGCTGACGGGTGCTCTGGGTGGATGGCAGGTGCAGGGCATCGTCATACTGCAAAGTGGTATGCCGGTGACCGTAACGCAGTCGACCAACACCAACAGCTTTGCGGGTGTGGCCACGCAGCGGCCCATGCGCCTGGCGAATCCATCGTTTCCCGCAGACCAGCGCACGCCGGCCCGCTTCTTCAACACCGCGGCCTTTGGCACCACACCGCAATTTCAGTTCGGGAACGCGTCGCGTAACCCGGTGCGCGGACCGGCCTACCGATCGGGCGATGTGTCCTTCATCAAGAACACGAACCTGAGCGAAAAGACCAACCTGGAGTTCCGTGCGGAGTTGTTTAACGTGACCAACACGCCGGGCTTCGCTCAGCCCAGCGGGGCGTACGGCACGACGGCATTCGGCAGCATCACGTCGACCGTGACGGATCCGCGCGTGGCACAGTTCGCGTTACGCCTCAGCCGTTGACGTGCAGGATGCACAACAAAAGGGGCCTCGCGGCCCTTTTCTGTTTAGCGTGTCTGGCGGTTAGGACTTCGAAGCTTTTGCTTCCTTGATCGCTGCCAGTACTTCTTCACTGTGGTTGGCAACCTTCACATCCGGCCAAACCTTGATGACCTTGCCCGCGGGCGAGATGAGGAAGGTGACGCGCTTTGCAAAGTGGGCCGGTCCCATGGCCATGACCGGAACGCCGTACTGATCGACAACCTTGTGTTCCGGATCTGCCAGCAGCTTGAAGGTCAGGTTTTCCTTGGTGCAGAAAACCTTGTGGCTGTCTGCGGTGTCCAGACTTACGCCCAGAATGGCGGCATTGTCCTTGTCGTACGCAGCCTGATCGCGCTGAAAGTTGTGCGCTTCAAGGGTGCAGCCCGCAGTCTGATCCTTTGGGTAAAAGTACAGGACAACGTACTTTCCCTTGTACTCGGCCAGGCTGACCTGCTTGTCTTCCTGGGAAGGAAGCGTGAAGTTCGGCGCCGACGCGCCCGGTTCCAGCATGGCACCCGCCGCTGCTGCGTTTGCAAAGCGCGCGGTTACGCCCAATGCCACTACTGCCGCCAACAACATGGACCAAAGACCTGCACGTTGCATAAAACTCCCTGGGGAAACGAACACCCGTCTGTGATTATGACGCAGACACGCCAGGTCTGACATCCGCATCCGGGTGAAAAGCCTGTCTTTGTTGCGTGGGGTCAACCCCCACGATGCAGATGCCGGCAGCATCTGCAGTGCGCAGCATGGCCGCTTCGTCGAACAGCAGGGTTCGGCCAGCCTCGAGCGCCAGGCAGGTGGCTCCGGCGGTCTGCATGGCGTGCACAGTCGGCACACCCACGACGGGCACGTCGAAGCGCAGGTCCTGCTTCGGTTTTGCGACCTTCACGACCGTCAGGGAGCGGCCCAGGGTGGAAGCCTCGTCCTCCAGCGATTGCATGAGGGCACCGGCGCGGGCAATGGCGGCGTCGGTGCCCTCCATGGCTTCCACGGCGACGCAGGCACTGGCCGCGATGACGACCGTCTGCCCAAGATCGAACCCGGCAATGCCGCGAGCGACCCGCAAACCGTACTCGATGTCGGTCTGCTCCGCATCGTTGGGGGCGCGGGTGGTCAGAACGCCTGAGCGTGCCAGCATGGGCTCCAGATAGGCGGTTGAGCTAATCAGTGCAATGCCTTCATCGCCCAACACCTTTGCCACTGCCCCAAGCAGCATGTCGGTGGACCGTGTTCGCAGATTCAGGAGCAGCTTCGCCAGCCGCCAGTCCGGTCGAATGGCGGAAAAGATCTGCTTGTGCCGCACCTGCCCGGCCATGACGGCGCGCGACACGCCGGCTTGCTGGAAAGTTTCAATCAGGCGTGACAGCTCGCCCAGGCCGATCCAGTGCACTTCCATACCGCTGTCGGCGGCGGCGCGTGCGTCCATCTCTGCCTCGGCCTCTTCCTTGATGGCTGCCACCACCACGTGCAGGCCGCGCGCACGTGCCGCGTCCAGCAGCAGAAAAGGGAAGCGTCCGTTTCCGGCGATGAGGCCTAGTCGTTCCATGCAGTGGTTCCTTTAGCACAGCGGTGAATCGGTTTGTATTCCTACTTTAGTGTTTCAAAGGTTGGCTTGCCACGCTGCAGGGCACGGTCGGCATCTCTTATGGTCAAAGGGGTTGTCAGCGTGACGTGTAAACGGTGCCGGGTCGCCATGGCAGAGCTGAAGGGCCATATCTACCACGGGAACAGGAAGTTTCGCTGCCCACTGTGCGGACGGGCCAAGATGAAGAAGCCCCGCAGGCACAAGGATCGAACCTGACGCAGAATGCTTTTTACCTGGGCACTGGTCCTGCGCACCCAACCCGGGACGGTTCCAGTGTGGGGACGGCCTCACCAACTTGCATCTGGTAGCGTCTGATGCATATCTTCCTTTACAGAAGCCTCTGGATAGCGTGCCGCAGTCTTTCCCCGCTTCGCGGATTTTGCTGCAGGGACCCATCCACGCATGCTTCACCAACACAGGGTCTGGACAGGTTCAATGCTTATGTATTTTGGTCGCAGTTCGGTCGGTGGCACGAGCAAGCAGTCCGTACGCGTCAGAGATGTTGCGGCTTGTTCCGCTACGGGCATTCTGCTGCTTGCCTGTGGTCCGGTTTCAAAGGCCCAGGTGCTGGAAAACGCACCCTCCGCGATGCTTCTGCGTAGCCTGGAACAGGGGGCCCAGCAGTCCACACAGGTCCGCACAGCAGCGATCTACGGAGAAGTGCTGGACGTGAACCAGGGCATTGTTCCGGGTGCAAAGGTCATTTTGCAGACGCCGCGCGAACTCAGCGACCCCAGCCTGCCGCCCGAGCGGGAAGTGTTGTCAGACTCGGAAGGCCGATTTCGCTTTTCAGACCTGCCTGCGGGTAAGTACACCTTCACCATTTCGTCAGCCGGGCTGGAAACGTTTGTTTCGTTGGAAATTACGTTGCGCGACGGACAGCAGCACGAAGCACCGAAGATCGCGCTTCCTATCGCTTCCACAACCAGTGACGTGACGGTAAAAGTGACTCAGCGTGAACTGGCAGATGAGCAGATCAAGGCAGAGATGGGCCAGCGGGTTCTTGGCATCCTGCCGAACTTTTACAGTAGCTATGTCTGGGACGCGGCACCGCTGGAAACAAAACAGAAGTTCAAAATGGCGGTGCGGTCTCGTAGCGACCCGTTTGTTTTTGTTGCAACAGGGATTGTTGCCGGAATTCAGCAAGCCCGAAACACGCACAAGGAGTTTGGGCAGGGTGCGGAGGGTTACGCCAAGCGTTACGGTGCCACGTTTGCCACCGGAACGCTGAGCCGCTTCCTTGGCAGCGCGGTTTACCCGTCTCTGTTCCACCAGGATCCCAGGTACTTCTACAAGGGGTCCGGCAGCTTCGGCAACCGTTCCTGGTACGCCATGACTCGCTCTGTTGTGGCGCGGGGCGACAATGGCAAGTGGCAGCCGAACTACTCACACATATTGGGCGGCATGACGGCCGGGGCCATCTCAAACCTGTATTACTCAGAGAAGGAACGCGGCGCGCGTCTGACGTTTGAAAACGCTGCTCTGGGTATCGGATTTACCGCCCTTGCAAATCTGGTGCGGGAGTTTGGCCTTCGACGCATAACGCATGGCGTTCCGTCGTTCAATAACGGGCAAAAAGCGATTACTGATAAGTAATCGCTAGGCACCGATCAGCAGCAACACCCAGCCTGCCAGGCCTGCACCCAGCAGCGGTCCGACCACCGGCACCCAGGCATAGCTCCAGTCGCTGCTGCCTTTGCCTGCAATGGGCAGCAGGGCATGGGCCAGGCGTGGCCCAAGGTCACGTACCGGGTTGATGGCATAGCCGGTGGTAGCACCAAGCGACAGCCCCATGCTCAGGATCAGTCCGCTGACCAGCAGCGGGCTTAGACCGGCGACCGCACCTGTCGTTAACACCAGCTTTGAACTCATACCACCCGCGACGATCACCAGGATGAACGTCGCCATGCTTTCGCAGAACAGCGCCCAGCCATAGTTGCGAAAGGTGGGACTGGTGGCGAAGACACCCAGCTTGGCTTCGGCGCTTTCCGTCACAGCCCAATGCGGCAGGTAAAAGAGCCAGGTCACGGCGGCTCCGCAAAACGCACCGGCCAGCTGTACGGCGGCAAAGGGCAGCAGCTTGCCGAAGGTCTGCCCCTTGATGGCGAAGGCGAGTGTGAACGCCGGGCTGAGGTGCGCATCGACCGAGCCGAACAGTTGCGCCACGAAAATGCCGCACAGCACGGCCAGGGCCCAGCCCACTGCGACGACCATCCAGCCGGAACCCTGCACCTTGCTGCGCTTCAGCGTGACGGCCGCGCAGACGCCGTTGCCCAGCAGCAGAAGCACAAAGGTTCCCATAAACTCGCCCAGCAACGGGCCGCGTGCAAACAGTGTCATCCTCGTGCCTTCACCTGGTTTGCAGGCGCAACCCAATCTACTGCGGCAGGTACTGCTGTGCCAAGGCCGTGAAGGATTCCACCTCGTTGCGTTGCCAGGCTTCATCGCGTCCAAGCTCGGCAGCAAGCAGAGCTGCCACGCGTGGAGCGATCTCTACGGCCGCACGCGTATTCAGTAGCAGGGCACGTGTGCGGCGAGCAAGGGCATCGTCCAGGTTGCGGGACATTTCATTGCGTGCGGCCCAGATGATTTCTGCGGCGATGTACGGCAAAGACGGGTGTAGCTTTTCGGTCAAATCCGGTGTTCCTGCGATCAGCGAACGAATGCCTTCGGCGTCCGCACCGTAGACCTCGAGTTCGCCCAGGTCTATCGCCTCAGACCAGCCGTGCACCTTCAGATTGGCCGTTACGCAGGCTGCGTCCGGCAGTTTGCCCAGCGTAGCCGCGTGGTTGACCGCGTCTTCGGCCATGTGGCGATAGGTTGTCCACTTGCCGCCGACGATGGTCAAGAGTCCGCTGCCGTCGATGTGGATGGTGTGGTCGCGCGAGAGGGCGCTGGTCTTTGACGCGTCGCTGCCCGCGGCCTTGACCAGCGGTCGAATGCCGACGTAGATCGACAGAATGTCGTCGCGCGTGGGCTTCCTGCTGAGGTATTCGCCCGCCGTGTCCAGTACAAAGGCGATCTCCTCTTCCAGTGGCTTTGGCTCGTAGGAGGGCGCATCGATGGGCGTGTCGGTGGTGCCGACCACGGTGTGGCCGTGCCACGGAATGGCGAACAGCACGCGGCCGTCGCTGGTGCGCGGCACCATGATGGCGGTCTGCGCGCGCAGAAAGCTTTTCTCAAGCACCAGGTGGATGCCCTGCGAGGGCGACACCATCGCCTCGGCGGTGGGTTCGGCCATGCGGCGCACTTCGTCCGTGAAGATGCCGGTCGCGTTCACGACGCACTTTGCGTTGACGTGCATCTGTTCGCCGGTTTCGCGGTCTTCCAGCAGCACGCCGTTTACGTAGCCTTCCGCATCGCGTTCCAGCTTTACGGCGGGGCAGTAGTTCAGAACGGTGGCGCCGTGATCGGTCGCGGTCATGATCAGGTGCATCAGCAGGCGGGTGTCGTCGAACTGGCCGTCGTGGTAGACCACGCCGCCGCGCAGACCTTCCTGGGCGATGGTGGGCAGGCGCTCCAGCGTCTCCTCGCGCGACAGGATGCGCGACCGGCCAAAGCTGTACTTGACTGCCAGCAGGTCGTAAATCTTCATGCCGATGCCGTAAAACGGTGCTTCCCACCAGGAGTAGTTCGGCACCACAAATGGCATGTCATGCACCAGGTGCGGGGCATTCTGCCGCAGCAGGCCGCGCTCTTTCAGCGCTTCCATAACCAGCGAGATGTTGCCCTGTTCCAGGTAGCGCACGCCGCCGTGGACCAGCTTGGTAGAACGGCTGCTGGTGCCCTTACCAAAATCTTCGCGCTCGACCAGCAGCGTTTTGTAGCCGCGTGTGGCGGCGTCCACGGCCACGCCTGCGCCGGTTGCACCCCCACCGATGATGACGATGTCCCACGGCTCCGCGCCCTGCGTTTGCACCGACTTCAGCATTGCTTCACGATTCATGGATCTGCTCCCTGGTGCGATGCACCACCTGCGAAACCTGTTTCACAGCTTCTATAGACTAGAGGAATTGCATCCTCCTCAGGATGCCAAGCACAGACGCCACATGCAAGAGACCTCGAAGGTAACAGCCACGATCACGGCAGGCCGCGCCCGCTGGCAACAGTGGAGCCAGTGGCTCGATACGCATACGTTGACCCGTGGGCAACTGCTTGGCTGCCTGCTGCTCGCGGCCGCACTGCTCATCCTTCGTAGGCCGGGCGCATTCTTTCATGCACAGTTTTATGCAGAAGACGGCCATGACTGGTATGCACAGGCTTACAACCTGGGCTGGCTGCGCTCGCTTACGCTGCCTGACGCAGGCTACCTGAACACACTGCCGCGCCTGGGTGCGGGCGCAGCCCTGCTTGCACCCTTTCGCTGGGCGCCCCTTGTGACCGTATTGTTTGGACTGTTCGTCCAGTGCTTACCGGTTGCCGTGCTGTTGTCGGCGCGCGCGAGGCCCTGGGGCACGCTGTCGACACGGGCAATCTTCGCAGCGGTGTACGTGCTGAGCCCAAATGCCGGCGAAATTCATGTGGTGTTGACCAACACGCAGTGGCACCTTTCCCTGGTGGCGCTGTTGCTGGCCTTGTGCGAACCACCCAGGGGTATCCCTGGTGCGTTGGGCGATGTGGCATGCCTTGCGATTGCTGGATTGAGTGGGCCGTTTTCGCTGTTGCTGACACCCGTGATCGTGCTGTGCTGGTGGTTACGCCGACACCCGTGGACAGCGGTGCTTTCGCTCGTTATGGGTGCGTGTGCGCTTGTGGAGGTCCATGCCATCCTGGCGACCCAGTCCGTTCGGTACCAGGGGCTACTGGGTCCCAGTGTGGGCCGGCTGCTGCGCATGGTGGGTGCTGACGTTGTTTCGGCCAGTCTGCTGGGGGCCAATGTGACGCATGCCTTTCACCTGGCGTGGGGTCACTTCGTTCCTGCGACCTCAACGCTGGCGATGGTGTCCCTGCTTTGGCTGGCCCCACTGGCTTTGCTGGGCCTGTCTGTTTTGGGCTATGTCTCCTGGCAGGGGTCGCTGGCTTTGCGCATGTTCATTCTGTATGCGGGGCTTTTGCTGGCTGCCTCTCTGCGGTCGCCTTTGATTGCCGGCAGGGGAGCGCTCTGGGAATTGATGATCACGACCACACACGGCCGGTATTGGTTTACCCCCATGATCGCCCTGCTGTGGAGCACGGTGTGGTGTGCACGGTTCGCGAAAAGTTCGGGCATGCAAAGAACGGCCGCCGCCATGCTGTGTTGTTTGCCCATTGGCATGCTGCTGGATTACCACTACAGGGCTCAACCGAACTACCACCTTCAGGCAGAGGTGGAAACGGTTCGCCAAGCCGCGCCGGGTACGCGGGTTACCTTTCTGATCCCGCCCGGTCATGGATGGGACGTGACGCTGATCAAGCGCGGTGCGGTTGGAACCATCGATCACTAGCAGCCAGCGTCGGGCGGGTTACCCCTCACGCCCGGTTCGCAGCCGCTGCTCGGGATCAGCCCGCCGGCGCGTTCCAACCCTTGGCCCTTGTCACCGCTTCCTGCCAACGTGCGTACAGCGCGGCGCGATCCTGCTGCGGTTGAAATAAAGTACCACCTGCCTGTTCGCGCTTGATATCTTCCATGCCCGACCAGAAGCCGACGGCGATCCCTGCAAGGTAAGCCGCGCCCATCGCCGTGGTCTCCAGGCAAGCGGGCCGGTGGACGGGCACGCCCAGCAGGTCGGCCTGTAACTGCATCAGGGTGTCGTTTGCGGTAGCACCGCCGTCGACGCGCAGTTCACGCAGCGGTGCGGGGGTGTCCGCATTCATCGCGCGCATCAGGTCGGTCACCTGCAGCGCAATGCTCTCCAGCGCGGCGCGTGCGATGTGCGCGCGGGTGGTGCCGCGTCCCAGGCCGATCATCATGCCGGACGCGTACGGGTCCCAATGCGGTGCGCCCAGGCCGGTGAAGGCGGGCACGAACAGGACGCCACCACTGTCCGGCACGGTCAGCGCCAGGGTTTCCACGTCTGAGCTTTTGGCGAACATCTCCAGGCCGTCGCGCAGCCATTGGACCACCGCACCGCCAATGAACACCGAGCCTTCCAGCGCGTAGGCAGGCTCACGGTCGACCGAGCACGCCAGTGTCGTCAGCAGGCGGTGCTCGCTCTGCCGGAAGGTACCGCCGATGTGCTGCAGCAGGAAGCAGCCGGTGCCGTAGGTGTTCTTGGCGTCGCCGGGTTCGGTGCACATCTGACCGAACAGAGCGGATTGCTGGTCGCCCGCGATGCCTGCCATCTCAATGCCTTCGAGGCCTAGTGTGGTGCTGACCGGGCCGAGCTTTTCGCTGGACCACACTACCTCCGGCATCATGGACCGGGGCACACGCAGCAGTTGCAGCAGGTCGTCGTCCCAGCGGTCTTCCACGATGTTGTACAGCAGCGTGCGCGATGCGTTGGTGCGGTCGGTGATGTGGCGTTTACCGCTGGTCAGGTTCCAGATGAGCCAACTGTCGACGGTGCCAAAGGCCAGTTCGCCGCGCTCGGCCCTGGCGCGTGCACCGGAGACGTTGTCCAGAATCCACGCGACTTTGGTGCCGGAGAAGTAGGGGTCCAGGCGTAGACCGGTGCGGCGGCGTACCTCGTCTTCATTGCCTCTGGTGGTCAGGTCCGCACACACCGCGGCGGTGCGCCGGTCCTGCCAGACGATCGCGTTATAGACCGGCTTGCCGGTTGCGCGATCCCACACCACGACGGTTTCCCGCTGGTTGGTGATGCCCAGCGCGGCAACGTCGCGGGGGCGCACACCGGCCCGGCCCATGACCTCGACCGCGCTCGAAAGCTGGCTGGTCCAGATCTCAAACGGATCGTGCTCCACCCAACCGGCCTTGCCTTCGGGGAAGATCTGGGTGAACTCGTGATGGGCCGTGCCCACCACCGCGCCCCCACGGTTAAACAGGATGGCGCGCGAACTGGTCGTGCCCTGGTCCAACGCAAGAATGTATTCGGACATGCGGGCGACTCCGATGCGCCGCGAAATAACTGGCGCGAACCAAACCTTAGCATGCCTTTCAGGCGCTCTGTCCTGTTCCGCCGCAGGTGCCCGCCGGTCCCAGCAAGGAAGGCACTCGATGAGACCAACAGAAAAGTACCTGGCGTGACGTTGGCAAACATATTGCGCCACACGCGCCCGCACATCAGGGAGTGGGCGGGTGTTCGCCGCCATGTTGCGTCTCACCTTGCAGCAGGTGCCATGGCAGACATTCCGGTTCAGATTGTTCTTCGTCCGTATGCAAGTTCCATACCGCTGGCGGCGTTTGCCTTTGGCGTAGGAAACGCCCTGTATAGCGCGTACCTGCTGCAATGGATCCCGGCGTCGGAGTCGGCACTGCTGGCAATCATCCTTTTGGCGTTTGTTGCACCGCTGGAGTTGGTGCCCAGCATCATGGCCTTTGTCACAAGAGACGGTGGCGGTGCCACCAGCTATGCCATCTTTGGCGCGGTATGGATCGTGCAAGGGCTGGGCCTATGGATGCACGCGCCACCCCAGAGCCGGACCACCGGAATCTTCCTGCTGTGCCTGGCACTGTGCCTGTGCCTGCTGGCAGCCGTTACCCTGCGCGGCAAGCCGCTGCTGGGCGTCGTGCTGGTGGTCGCGGTTGTGCGGACCTGCGGCGCCGCGGCAATTGCGCTGCATGCCTCGCCACTGCTGTCGACCCTGACCGGCTACGTCGGTTTACTGCTGGCCGCGCTGGCCTTCTACTCTGGCTTCGCATTCCTGGAAGAGGACATTACCGGTAGTCTGTCCGCCTTGACTTTCCGTACGGGCGAGGCGAAGGCTGCGATGGAGGGTTCGCTGGAAGACCAGATGGAATTGCTGGAGCGCGAAGCGGGCGTACGAAAGCAGTTATAAGCGCAGTCGGTCAGGATTTGCCCGCGTGGTCGGAGTACTCCCAGGCGTACGGCACGCCGGTGTCGCCCAGCACAGAGCGCACCAGTTCGGCACCCAGCCTCGGCCCGTACATCGTTCGACAAGATCAGGACGCAGCCCTGACTTTTCTCGATGACGGCGAATCACCAAACCGTTTGCGTGGGTGCGCCTCAGAATCGTCTGCACTTCGGCATCAATGGCGACGCGGGACGGGATGCTGTGCGGCGGCGTTTGTGCGGCAGCCGTGCAGTAGGCAATGAGTAGAGCAGGCAAAGCGTACAGGGCGTTTCGGATGGCGCACTCCCCTTTGGCTCCGCAGCGTTTCGCGTTGCGCTTGGAGGGTCATACGTTACTTGATGACGCCGCGTTCACTCTTTGCGATGAAGTCTGCAAGATAGGCGACGCGCTCGCCAAAGACGCCGTCTTCTACCTTTTCGCGGATGGCTTCCAGCGCTTGCGTGGTGTTCATCTTGCTGACCTGCAGCAGGCGGTAGGCTGCGCGCAGTTGCTGCAATTCGTCGGGGCTGAAGCCGCGGCGTTCAAGGCCCACACGGTTCAGGCCGAAGGCGCGATTTTCGCGGCGCACGCTGGTCAGGCTGTAGGGCAGCACGTCCTGCGTAATGGTGGTGCCGCCGCCCACATAGGCGTAGGTGCCAATGGTGCAGTGCTGGTGCACGGGGTTCAGCGCGCCCACCACGGCGAAATCTTCGACCGTGACGTGGCCTGCAAGTGTTGCGGCGTTGGCCAGAATGACGCCGTTGCCGATGCGGCTGTCATGGCCGATGTGGACGTACGCCATGATCAGGCAGCCGTCGCCGATGCGAGTCTCGCCACCGCCACCCACCGTGCCGCGGCTGATGGTGACGCTTTCGCGGATGGTGTTGCCGCTGCCGATGGTTAGTTTCGTCGGCTCGCCACCGTATTTCAGGTCCTGCGGCGAGCAACCCAGCGACGTGAACGGAAACACATGGTTGTCACTGCCGAGGGTGGTGTGACCGTCCAGCACCACGTGGCTGACCAGTTCACAGCGTTCCCCCAGCACCACGTCCGGCCCCACCGTGCAGAAGGGGCCGATCTCGCAGCTTGCGGGCACGTTGGCCCCGGGCGAAACGATCGAACTGCTGTGGACTGCCACGGCTAAACCGCGGCTTCCGGCAGCGCGCTGGATTCAGAGAATGGATCGGGCTGGCATGCTGCGCCTTCTGCAGGTGGAGCTTCTGCAGGCTCGGCTCCCGAAGCTGTAACTGGCGCCATGGGCAGGGTTTCAGCCGGCAGTACGGCAGCCGGTGTCTTTGCGCCGGGGCGGGGTACTAGCTGGCACATGATGGTGGCTTCACAGGCGATTTTGCCGTCGACGGTGGCGACACCGTGCATCTTGACGGCGCGCGAACGCCACTGCACCACTGACACCTCAAGGCGCAGCTGGTCGCCCGGTGTCACGGGGCGGCGGAACTTTGCGCCCTCGATGCCGGTAAAGACCATCAACTTGCTCTCGCGATCGGGGAACTCACGCAGCAGCAGGGCGCCGCCTGCCTGCGCGATGGCTTCGACCATCAGGACGCCAGGCATCAGCGGGTAGCCGGGAAAGTGCCCCTGGAAAAACGGCTCGTTGATCGTCACGTTCTTGATGCAGACGATGCGCTGCTTCGGCTCCATCTCCAGCACGCGGTCGATCAGTAGAAAGGGGTAGCGGTGGGGAAGGAGCTCCATAATTTCCTGGA
Source organism: Janthinobacterium lividum (assembly GCA_050954745.1). Classification (GTDB taxonomy): domain Bacteria; phylum Acidobacteriota; class Terriglobia; order Terriglobales; family Acidobacteriaceae; genus Terriglobus. Next base: position 25,110 of record JBPBQP010000037.1, read on the forward strand.
TCTCGATCAAGCGCGCATTCGGGTTCTGGACAGCTTCAGTCATGCTTTCAGCAGTATATGTGGGTGGGGTCTGGAAGAGGCTCAGTACTTATGCTTGCCCAGCGGTGCGCCCGGTTCGAACAGGGCAGGGTCGACCGGCTTGAACTCCAGCGACTCCACAAATCGCTGCGCGACCATGTCGTTGTTGAAGTAGCGCGTGGTGACGTAGGGCACGGGGATACCGGCGACATCGTGGAAGTCGCTGTACTCCTCCAGATCTTCATCAAAGTCTTTATAGAGCGGATTGCGATATTTGAAGATGCGGCGCATGGGCAGGTGCGTGCCCAGTTCCATGTCCACTTCGACGGAGTTGTTGTCCTTGTCGACAAGGGTCACTTTCTCCACCTCGCGACGCGCGACGATGCCGGTGCCGCCGTAGATCAGCAGCAGGTCTGGCTGGTGAAGCCAGTCGTTTGCAATGGCGTCCAGCGAGTAGTGGGTGCGGCGAAAGTAGTCTTCCTGGTCCTTCACGGGCAGTGTCTTGCGGCCCTTGTAGGTCACTTCGACGCCCTCGGTCGCGGTCCACAGCTGTACGACGTCCCGCTTCTTGCCAAGCTCGATGCGGTCCGCGAAGGCACCGTTCGGCAGCACATGGTGGAACTGCAGAAAGTCACCCACGCCGGTGGGTGCGTTCTTGTAAAAGGACGAGGTATGACCCTTCAGGATGTAGTCACAGCGATGCAGCCAGCGCTCGCCGCCCAGCGCGGTGTACATGGCGTTGAGCGCGGCGCGTGCCTTGGCTTCTTCCACGCCGTCGCCCGGCGCGGGCTGCGTCACCACGATGTTTTCCTCGCGCTTCGGCGTCGCGGGTGTGCCCTGCGTCTGGGCACAAAGCAGCGTGAAACAGCCGCACAACAGCAGTGGTAGAAGTCCTCGAAACGACACGTTCATCCATCCTCAAAGGGGCGTTTAGCCCACCAGCACCGCGCCGCCGTTTACGTTGAACACTTCGCCCGTGATGAACCCGGCCAACGGCGTACACAGGAACAGGATGGGCCCGGCGATCTCGTCCGGCGTGGCCACACGACCCAGCGGAATGGTGCGGAACACCCTGTTGGACGCTTCTGGATCGTCGAGGGTGCGTTCAGACATGTCGGTCCGCACCCATCCCGGCGCGACGCAGTTGACGTGGATGCCGCCGGGGGCGAGTTCCGTCGCCAGCCCTTTGGTCATGCTGATCAGCGCGCCCTTGCTGGCGGCATAGTCCGCGTGAAAGGCTTCGCCGCGCTGGCCGGCCGTCGAACTGACCAGGATAATGTGCCTGCGCGCGCTGCCACTGAGAGGTGGCTGTCGCTGCATGTGGAAGGCGGCCGCACGGACCAGGCCGAACACGCTGTCGAGATTGATGCCCATGGTGCCTCGCCATTGCGCATCCGTCATGCTGTCGACGGGCTGGTCATGAGGCGGCCAGACGCCGTGGTTGGCCACCAGGCAATCCACTTGGCCGAAGGCTTCTACCGCCGCCGCGACAAGGGCCGAGCCGTCTGCGGGCGTGGCCAGTTCCTGCCGGATGGCGCGGCAGAAGCCCGGACCGCCGCACTCGTCCTGCAGCGCCATGGCCTGTGCTTCCGCACTGCGATAGCTGAAAGCGACACGCGCGCCTGCCTTGCGAAACAGCTTGACGGTGGCCGCGCCAATGCCACGCGAACCTCCGGTAATCAGTGCGACCTGGCCATCCAGCGATAGGGTTACGCCGCCTGTGCTTCCTGCTTGATCCATGCACTCCACGCTAACGGCTGTGCGCGTGCAGGGCAAACCGGCACGGGCGAAGACCATGGTCGCAAAGGGTGTATCCACATGGACGTTCTCGGACCAGAGCCGCTTCGATTGAAGGCTAACCGCGCGGCTTTCGCCGCCGGGATAGCAGAATGGAATGCAACAGACCGGCTTTATCCGCTGAGATTCGGATCTCGGCGGCCAAAGCCTCGTTGCCCTGGAGGGTTCTTTCGCTGTCTCAGCGGCTCAAGCCGCAAGGAATCCAGCGTTTACCGCTGCACATCTGCTGGCTTTTACTTGCGAGTTTTGGGAGCAGCTTTTGCGGCGGCGCGCTTCTCGCGCACGGCTGTTCGGTAGTCGCGGTCGGTCGCCTCCAACACGCGCTGGGCACTGCGTGGCAGCTTTGCCAACACTCGTTCGTAGGCGCGTTGCAGGTGTTGATGCAGGTCTCCCGGCGGAAAGACTTTCCAGCTTTCCACGGCTACCCAGTGCGCTCGGGCCAGGTACGGCGCGGGACGGACACCTTCAATCTCCAGCAGATCGTGGTAACTGTCCTGCGGAACGGCGAAGGAGAGGACGTGAGGCCCTCCCGGCTCCGGATCCAGAACGGCAAACATCTTTCCGCCGATTGCCTTGTCGCCCACCCAGAACACCACGGCGTCCCACTGCAGGGTTTCTTCCACGCGCGGCAGCTTCAGTAAGAATTCACGCGTTTGATCGAAGCCCATGGTTGCCAGCTTATGCCAGTCGGGCACACACCGCTGGGTTCGGTATGCAATACTCCGGCAAGAGCTGCGCGAACCCGCGGTCACTCCAAACCTTTGAGGCACCCATGAAATACGCTGTCCTGATTGCGCGCATCCTGATGGGGTTGATCTTTCTGATCTTCGGCATCAACCATATTGTGCCGTTCCTGCCACCTTTCCCGGCGACGGGCGATGCTGCGTTGTTCGGCACCATTCTGTTTACGCACAAGTACTTTTCCGTCATAGGCTTGGTGCAGGTCGTTGGAGGACTGCTGCTGCTGGTCGGCCGGTTTGTACCGCTTGGATTGACCCTGCTGGGGCCGGTCGTGGTGAATATTCTGCTGTATACGGTGCTTCTTGCGCACAGTAATCCCGGCCTGGCACTTGTGCTGGTTCTGCTGGAGGCGTTTCTGATCTTTGCGTACCGGTATGCCTTTGCAGGCATCTTCAGTGCGGGTCCGCAGGTGGTAGGCAGCCCCAAGTTGTAGACGACGTCTTTGGTCGGCATGATCTATGTGGCCGATCGGCGGACAGCACGAACGTGTCGCCGTCGCCGGGGTCGGGAAGGGCTTCGGCCGAGAAAGTGACCGATGCTGCAAGACAATGGCTTTAGCCACTGAGATTCTCATCTCGGCGGCTAAAGCCCTTTCACCTGTAGCGCTATCACGATCTCCGCAGCTCAAGCCATTTCCTGCTGCCGCCCATTACTACTTGGGCGGCGAAAGCCGCGCAACCGCGTGGCTTTCGCAGGAGCGGCAAAGCCGTACCGCAAATCGCAACCTACTTGCGTTGGCCGCTCAGTTTGGAGGCCGCAGCGGCTTTCTGGTCGCCCTTTTTCTCAGCAGCGGTCTGCGTTTTCTTTGGCTTGCAGCTGCCCTTCTCGCCCTGCTTTTTGCCGGGCACAGGTTCAAAGCCGGGCCAGCAGGCGTTGGCGCTGGAATCCTTCTCCTCGCCTTTCTTCGCAGCGGATTTCTTGCCGGGTGTCTTCTTCGTGTCGGCACCGGTGATGTGTGTGCGCTTGGCTGCTGTCTTTGTGTCGGCGGACTTGGTCGCGCCCTTTGCCGGCGATTTCTTGGCGGCAGACTTCTTCGCAGCGGGCTTCGACTCGTCGTTGGTCACAGGCTTTTTTGCGGTGGACGTTTTTGCCGCAGGCTTCTTTGCGGCGATCTTTGTGCTTGCAGACTTCTTCGCGGTTGCCATGCGCGGTTAGAGGCGCAGCGATGCCTGCGCGTTCACTGAAACGACACAACATTTGCAACAGGAACTGCCGGCCTTCAACGCAGTCGCAAACGGATGGCACCTTTTGCAGTGGAAGCATCCACCACGTTGCCGCCCTGCGTAATGACAATGCGATGTGCAGCCACCAATCGGCGTGCGGCGGCACGTGCTGGCTCAATCAGCGGCTCCCACGCGGCGCGGTCGTCAGATAGTTGGCCGCCGCCTGCAACGATGCGTGCGGCTTCGCTGGGACAGATGGTTTTGCCAGCACCTCGCTTGGACAACAGATCCAGGATGGCGGCTTCCAGAGCAGCATCGCGGGTGCCCGGTTTGTGCGTGCGGCAGGCGTCGCTGCAGAACTTTACGTTGTCCCAGTCGCGCTCCCACTTCTTGCGCCACTCGATGGTGCGGCCGCAGGTAGCACAGAGTTTTGAGGGATGCTCGGCGGAGGCTGTCTGCGCTTTGTGTTTACGGTCGGGCATGGACTTCTATACTTAGGATGTCTATGTCCAGCCAATCGCACGCCCCGTTTTCGCCGGTTGAGGAACAACTCGACCTCATCACAAAAGGTGCCGCGGAAATCATTCCGCTCGACGATCTGCGCAAGCGCATCGAGCAATCCATCGCCGCGGGCAAGCCCATGCGCATCAAGGCCGGCTTCGACCCGACCGCACCGGACCTGCACCTGGGCCATACCGTGCTGATGCGGAAGCTGCGCCACTTCCAGCAACTGGGGCACACCGTCATCTTCCTGATCGGCGATTCGACCGCGTTGATCGGCGACCCGACCGGCAAGAACCAGACGCGCAAACCGCTGACGCGCGAACAGATCGCGGAGAACGCCACCACCTACCAGGAGCAGGTCTTTCGCATCTTGGACCGCGATAAGACGGAGGTGCGTTACAACTCCGAATGGCTCGACAAGCTGGGCTACGCGGACTTCGTGCGCCTGCTGTCGCAATTCACCGTGTCGCAGATGCTGGAGCGTGAAGACTTTCACAAGCGCTTTCAGAACGAGGAACCCATTGCCCTGCACGAGCTGATGTACCCCATCGCGCAGGGCTACGACTCCGTCGCGCTCGAGAGTGATGTAGAGCTTGGCGGCACCGATCAGAAGTTCAACCTGATGCGTGGTCGCGACCTGCAACGGTCTGCCGGGCAGCCACCGCAGATTGTCCTGATGATGCCCATTATCGAAGGCCTGGACGGCGTTCAGAAGATGTCGAAATCACTGGGCAATGCCATTGGTGTGAACGAGCCGCCGTTTGAGATGTTTGGCAAGCTGATGCAGGTGAACGACGAGTTGATGTGGCGCTACTGGACGCTGCTCACTGATCTGCCGCAGGCCGAAATTACAGCCATGCGCGCCGCTGTGGAGGCAGGCACACTGCACCCCATGGAAGCCAAGAAAGGCATGGCCCGGACGATTACGGCGGGCTTTTCGTCCGACGAAGCGGCGACGCGCGCGCAGGAAAACTGGGGCACCCAGTTCCAGAAGGGCGGCATCAGCGAAGATACCGAACGCGTCTC
>JBPBQP010000038.1:0-24590 GCA_050954745.1 Janthinobacterium lividum
GATTACGACGACCTGTTCGCGGAGAAGCTCGATCTGCTGCTGGCCTTGCGCGAGAGCAACCACGTGAACTGGAGTGGCAAGCATCGCGCCGCGCTGACGGGCCAGGGCGTCTACCCGCGCCCCGTGCAGGCGAAGATCCCTATCTGGCTCGGGGTTGGTGGAACTCCTGCCTCGTTCGCACGCGCTGGTGCGCTCGGTCTGCCGCTGATGGTCGCCATCATTGGCGGCGAACCGCATCGCTTCCGCCCGCTGGTGGAGCTATACCGCCAGGCCGGCAAACGTGCCGGTCATAAGGTCGAAGACCTCAAGGTCGGCATTCACGCGCTTGGTTATGCCGCCGACACGGACCAGCAGGCAGCGGACGACTTCTTCCCTGGCTACGCCGCTGCCTTCACCAAGATCGGCAAGGAACGCGGCTGGCCGCCGGTCACACGCGCCCACTTCAATGCGCTGCTTGGCCCGACCGGGGCGTTGATGGTTGGCTCACCCGAGACCGTGGCTTCCAAGGTGCAGGCGATGAGCCGGGCGCTCGGAGGCATCGATCAGATCGACTTCCAGATGTCGGTGGCGGCACTGCGGCATGACCGCCTGCTGCACTCGACAAAGCTGCTGGGCGAGCGAACCGCACCGCTCCTGCGCTCCGCCGCCTAACTTGTCATCTGCAGCGAAGCAGACGAATCTGCTCATCAGCCCGCCAAAGCATGGACGCTGAGCGAGGCAAAGATGCAGACCCTCCGCTTCGCTGCGGGATGACAAACTTGTTCGTCATCGCAGGGTCTATGGCGTATCAAGTACGCGACCAGCGCCAAGTGGACGGCAAGCAACGCAGCCTAGCCTTTTACGCTCTGCACAATTCCCTTCGCCCGCAGTCCCGCCTCAGCCGCGCCAAAGTAATCCTCCACTGCACCGCCCTGCGTCTTGATCCACGCAATGTACCGGCCGATGCCCTCTTCCAGCGTGACCTGCGGCTTGTAGCCAATGCTCTCGATGCGCGACGTATCCGAGATCAGCGAACGGATTTCGCCAGGGCGAAACTCTCCGCGTGCCAGCGGCTGAATGTCGATGCCAAGCTGCCCGGCAATCACACTGGCCAGATCACGCACACTGGTGGCACGACCGCTGCCCACGTTCACGGGCAAGCCATCAAGCTTGTCCGTAGTTGCGACCAGCAGGTTGGCACGGGCAATGTCCTCGACAAAACATAGGTCGCGCGTCTGACCGCCATCCTCATACAGGACCGGCGGCTGGCCGTTCAGCAGCCGCGTGCAAAAGATCGCGATGACGCCCGTATATGGATTGAAGAGCGACTGGCGCGGACCGTATGTGCAGGAGTAGCGCAGCGCCACCGTGGGAATGCCGGTCTGCTTGCCCCACAACAGCACCAGACGTTCCTGGTCCACCTTGGTCAGCGCGTAGACGGTTTCACCACCGCCGGGCGTGGCTTCTGGAGTAGGAACGGACTTCGTCGGCAGGCCGCAGATCGGGCAGTGCACCGCAAAGTCTCCTGCACGCAATTGTTCTGCAGGACGCAGCAGCGGAACCACGTGGCCATGCTCCGGGCACTCTGCAGCACCTTCGCTGTAAACCGCCTGCGAACTGGCGACCACCACCTTTTTTACCGGCAATTTGTGGTCGCGAATGATCTCCAGCAGCTGCGCGGTGCCAAAGCTGTTCACCAGCACATACTTCGCCATCTCCGGCATGTAGCCGCCGTAAGCCGCTTCGTGGAAGACAACGTCAATGTCTTCCAGCGCCGACCGCATTGTCTCGTAGTCCTGCACCTCGCCCTGGCGAAACTCGGCCTGCGGATTGACCCATTCGGGCTTGCCGTTTTTGTGCGTTTGCGTCTCCAGGTTGTCGAGTATCCGAACCGTCCAACCCTCCCCGATCAGCAGGTCGACGATGTGGGATCCGATAAGACCGGCACCGCCGGTGACAAGTGCGCGCTTCTGATGCTCAGCCATAGACCTCTATCCTAACGAATCAGTCGCTTACGCCGCGGGATTGCCGCTGTTGTCGGTGTGCCAGCTCTCATTCTGAAACGCGATAAAGACCGCCGTGTACGACTTCTCCTTAGGCAGGTAGATAAAGAGCGCCCCGTCCTGCCAGATGCCGTTATCGCCGCCATGATTATTCAGGGCGTTGCCCTGGTTCATGTGGATGTCGTGGATGCCGTCCGTCACGCCACTGTCGGCGAACGCGCTGCCGAAGGCATACACCAGGGAACCGTGCTCACTCATCGCCTGGTTCAGCAGCGCGACAACGGCATTGCTCAATGCGTGTTGCTTCTGCTCATGCAAGCGGTCATGCTTCTCCACCTCAGCAACGAAGTGCGCGGTGTTCTGCGCGATGGGCAGCAGGGCCATTTCAGAGCGTTGGATCATGGGTTTGCCCGCGATCATCTCGCGCACAAAGTCGAGTGCCAGGCTGCCGGGCCTGCTTGCGAGTTTCTCGATTCCACTCGGCACCGCAGTCAGCGGCATGGGCGGGGTGAAGTTCGGCTTGATGGCGTACAGCACTTCGCTGCCGTCCACGCTTTGAATGTTGACGGCGACCGTGAACGGGCCGCCGGTCGCCTGCACGGTGATCTGGTAGTGTGCGCTGGCACCGCTGACTACTTTTCCGGCGGTCGGTGTGCCTTTTAACAAGCTGTAACTCTGAATTGGCATTCGATACTCCCCTTGGCACACAGCCTAACCTGTGCGCCTGTTTTCTACGCGAACAGTCTTCCCTGCGCCATCTGTGGCGATGGGGCAGAACCGGGCTGCTTCCTCTCTTCCCCGGCATCGCGCGTCAGCAGGTTGTCCGTCAGCCGCTCGCACAGGCCGTGCCTCTGGCAACTCGCGTGGACCAGCGCTTCCAACCGCAGGCGGTAGGGCCGCGAGGCGAAATCCATATCGCGAAATTTCTCGGTGTACAGCACCTGCAGATGCGGGAAGTGTTCGCGCACAAATTCGAAGTACGTGGGGCGCGAGCAGGATTTGAGAAACAGGGGCATGGCCGCGAAGAAGCTGGCATCGACCTGTTTCGCCATCACCGCCATGCGGTCGATCGCCTCCGCTGAATCCGTAATGCCGGGCAGCAGTGGCGAGTTCAGAATGCCCACCCGCAACCCAGCCTCACGAAGCCGCCGAACTGTTTGGAAGCGCAGGTCGGGCCGCGGTGCACGCGGCTCCAGCTTGCGCGCCAGTTCCGCGTCCGGCGTGGTGATGGTGATGTGGACGACCAACGTGCCCCTGCGATGGATCTCCTGCAGAAGGTCGATGTCGCGTTCGATCAGCGTCGACTTCGTCACGATGCCAAGACGAAGGCCGTCGCGCTGCGCCATGACTTCCAGCAGGCTGCGCGTTAGCCGCGACCGGCGTTCGATGGGTTGCCAAGGGTCGGTCGCCGTACCCAGCGCAATCTCCTCGTGGATGCGACCCTGTTTTGCCAGGCGGCGAAGGTCCTGCTCCAGCAACCAGGCGGCATTTTCTTTCACAAAGATGCGCTTCTCAAACGCATCCGGATCGCGCAGGTTGATACCCCGTGAAGAATCGGCGTCCTGAGCAGAGTGCAGCGACGCCGAAGGACCTGTCTGCCTCATTGCCTCCGTACCAGCATGAAAAGAAGCCGGTTCCTCCACTGCGCTGCGTTTCGGTCCAGATGACGACGTGGAGGAGGGTGGTGAACTGCTTTGCGGTGGGGCATCTTTGTCTGCATCGCTGAATACGCCACGCGTCGGTTCGTTCACGTCCACCATCGCCGCAGCAGGCGCAAGAAACTCATGCGTATACCGGGCATAGCAGTACCGGCATGCGAATTCGCACCCGCGGTATGGGTTGATGGACCAGGCCATCCAGTTCAGCCGTTTTGACACGGATTTATTCAAGATCGAGCGCACACCCAGCGAACGGAACTCAACATCGTGCCCGGCATCGACCTGCTCGCTGGCATCCGCCATGCGGCCAAGAGCTGTTCGCCGGGGTTGCTGAAAAATGGGGAACAAAGTCTCGGAGTCCTGCACAATGTTCGCCATATCTTCGCCTCACGATGAGACTAGGGCGTAGACCAGCCTTCGTCAAGCAGAAAGAACCCGCTCGAAGGCAAATGCCACGGCATCGCGTCCCCTCAATCCGGCTGGCTGTTTGTCAGTTTGGCAGTTCCGCGCTTTTTGGCCAGGCCTCGTTTGGGCTTGGCCCCATGCGGAAAACCAGTTCGCCGCCCGCGATGATCTCGGCATGACGGATCCAGAAGCGCTCGAGCGGCTTGCCATTCAGCGTGGCGGATTGAACGTAGCGATTCTCTGCACTGACACCTTCAGCCCGAATGCGGAAATGCTTGCCGCTGCTCAGGTGCAGCGTCGCCGACGGCAGCAGCGGTGTGCCAATCTCGTACGCCGCAATGCCCGGCGTCACGGGGTAGAAGCCAAGCGCACTGAACAGGTACCAGGCTGACATTTGACCGGCATCATCGTTCCCGGCCAGGCCGTCGGGGCGGTCCTGGTACCACTTCGCGCGAATCTCGGCGACGTGTTGTTGCGTCTTCCATGCCTCGCCCGCGTAGTCATAGAGGTAGGTAATGGCGTGGCTGGGTTCGTTGCCGTGGTCGTAGTAACCCTTTGCGAACAGTTCATCCAACCGGGCGTTGAACCCGCTCTTGCCGCCTTCCAGCTCGATCAGGCCGGGCAGATCCTGCGGCACGAAAAAGGTGTACTGAAACGGCAGACCCTCCGTGATGTAGCTAGCCGGTTTACCCGGGTCGAACGGTGTGATCCAAGTGCCGTCAGCGTGGCGGCCGCGTGCGAATTTCGTCTCGGGATCGATGACGTTGCGATAGTTCTGTGCACGCTTCATCAGGGCGTCGGCGTCGGCGTCATGTCCAAGCGACTTCGCCACACGCGCCAGCACAAAGTCGTCATACGCATACTCCAGCGTGCGCGATACTTGCTCCTTCTGGTGGAAGGCATCGGGCACGCCGTTCTCCAGCGGAATGTAGCCGAGCTTCAGGTAGTCGCCCAGTGCCCGGCGACCGCGACCATCCTTGTACTGCTCAATGGTTCCGGGCTGGTCAAAGGCGTTGCGCCGCATGAGTTTGTAGGCCTGTTCCATGTCGAAGCCGCGAATGCCCTTCAGGTACGCATCGCCGATGATGGCGGTGGTGTGATCGCCGATCATCTCCGAGGTATAGCTGCTCCACGCCGGAAAGATCGGCAGGAAACCGCCTTCGTCCCCCTTCAGGATCAGCGACCGGATCATGTGCGCATCACGTTGCGGATCGAGGATCGTCAGCAGCGGGTGCAGCGCCCGAAACGTATCCCATGCGGAGTAGTCGTCGTAGTACTCTCCGCGACCCTGAACGGGAGCACCGCTCGCAAACTTCGGGCGGGAACCGCTGACATCGCTGACCACACGCGGCAGTTGGTACGCGTGATACAGCGACGTGTAAAAGATACGACGGTCCTCCTCCGGACCTTCGATCTCGATGCGGCCGAGTTCACGATCCCACGTTGCATGCGCCTGCTGCTCGATTGCCACGGCGTCCCAGGTTGGCATCTCCGCCTGCAGGTTGCGACGCGCCTCGTCAACGGAAACGAACGACGTGCCAATGCGCGCATGCACCGTCTCACCCTCCTTGACCTGGAAGCGGATGGCGGTGCCAGACGGCTCGAAATCCACGGTCTTGCCGCTACGCCGGGCGGCCGCTTCCGTGTCCATGGATAGTGGCGCACCGGCACCCATACCGTTGCTCTTCCACGACTCGCCGGGCTGAAAATCATGGTCGAACTGCACCACCACGTAGCCACTGAACCCTGCCAGTTTCCCGTTCCCCAGGTAGATTCTGCGCACCGGGTTGACGCCGGTAATCTCACGATGCGCAGCGTCGACCGCCAGCGTGCCGTCACCGCCGCGTGCCAGGTTCTGCACCTGCGCCCACGCGGCCCCCGCTGTTTCGAAGGTGAAGCTCAGCATGCCGCAACGCGCGGTCGCCGTCACGCTGGCGCGCACCTTGTTGTCGGGCAGCACCACGTCATAGCGGTACGGGTGCGACTGCTCGTCCGCGTGCGAAAACGCGGCGCCGCGGGCGGCGTCGTCGTGCGAGAAGGAACCGCTCCCCGCCATGACCTGGAAGCTGCCGTAGTCCTGCGTCGCCGAGCCCGACAGGAAGTGCGATCCGCGAAAGCCGACGATGCGACCCGCCTTGTAGATGTATGGGATGACACCTTTTTTTTCGGTGGAAGCGGTAGCAGGCGTCCACGCAGTCATGCCGAACGGCACGCCGACGCCTGGGAAGGTGTTCCCCTCATTCGCCGTGCCCACCAGTGGGTTCACGCTGTCAGCAGGCGATGGGTGCTGCGCCACCGCGGTTCCGGGCAGCAAAGCAAGAAACAGAACGGCGGGGCGCAGAGGACGTGACATCCGTTGACTGTAAAGGAAGCAGATGAAGCACCGCCGCTATTTGCCGGCGGATGCCGCCTGCAGCAGTGTCGGCGATATCGTGCCGGTCAACAGAACGGTAGACTTCTGCTGCTGCACGGCCAGCGATTGAAAGGCGTCGTGCAGTGCCCGGTCCTGTGGCGACCCTGTTCCGGGCATAAAGCCACGCACCAGGTTCAGGATGGTGCCAAGGTTTGTGGCACTCTGTGCGGCCTCGGCCTCTGTGGGCGCCAGTTCTTCCACGCGCAGATGCAAACTGCCACGAAACGTCAGCGACGCGATGAAGTCCGTGTCTTCTGACAAGGGCAGCGTTACGCCAAAGACCTGGATGTTGCCACGGTCGCTGAACGGCAGGCCCACATGGCCGATGCCCCATGCCAGCGCGAAGTACGGCACCTGCGGATACCGCAGGGAAAGCAGCGATGACCCGGAAAACGGCGACGCGCCTGCCGCATAACGGTCGATGACGGAGTGGATCTGCTCTGGCGTGGGCATGTTGCTGGCTGTGACCATGTCGTAGCCCAGCGGGCTGACGCGCAGCGTGCGGCCCTCGCTGCCGGGCACCGTGTACACGTCGTGGCCCGCGTAGGTCTCGACCGCGGTGCTGTTTTCGCGCAGGTATTTCGCCAGCTTTGCCGCGTCGAACCGGCCTTCCAGAACGCCAGTGTAGGCCACGACACCGTTCGGTCCATTCGGGTTGGGCATACGGTGCAGCGACACCGCCACGCGATCCAGGTCGCGATCCCAGCGAAAGCCGGTCGCCGCCACAAAGCTGGCGTACTGTGGTGCGGGGTTCATGGGCTGCTGGTCGAAGTGCGAAGCGGCACGTGCGGGCTTCAGATTCAGGTACAGGATAGCGTCCGATTCCGGCAGCAGACGAGCCACTTCCGGCGGCGCGTGGAAGCGCAGAAACAGCAAAACGGCCAGTGCAACCAGCAGAACGGCTGCGATGCCAAGCGAATAGACCCTGCGCTTACCCTGAAGATTCACTGCGAAAAGCATAACGGATTCCGCCGCTCCAGACCGCACAACCCCGGCTCGCACCTTCGAAAGCGGCGCGGAAGGAATCCCCTGGGTGCGGTCTGCAATCCAAGGAGGCAGTAGCAGACGAAGAGACGGGGAACAGTTTGGCAAAGCATGTGGCATTGGTAGTGGGAGCGTCAGGGATTGTGGGCCGGAATCTGGCTACGCACCTGGCAGCGCAGCAAGATGAGTGGACGGTCTACGGCCTGGCAAGAAAGCCGATCGCGATCGACGGAGTCCAGGCCGTTGCGGCGGACCTGTTACAGATGGATGCCCTGCGTTCCGCCCTGCAGGACGTCAAGCCTACCCACGTGTTCCTGTCCACATGGCTGCGGCAGGCCACCGAAGCGGAAAATATCAAGGTCAACAGCGCCATGGTTCGTAACCTGCTACAGGCCGTCTCCGGCAGCGGATCGGTGGAGCACGTTGCCCTTGTCACTGGCTTGAAGCACTACCTTGGACCGTTCGAGTCGTACGGCAGCGGCACCCTGCCTGCCACGCCCTTTCGTGAGGATCAGCCACGCCTGCCGATCGAAAACTTTTACTACGCACAGGAAGATGAAGTGTTCGCGGCTGCGGCGCGCGACGGCTTTTCGTGGAGCGTGCATCGGCCGCACACCATCATCGGCTACGCGGTCGGTAACGCCATGAACATGGGCGTAACCCTGGCCGTGTACGCAACCATCTGCCGCGAGACGGGCCGCCCGTTCCTGTTTCCCGGCTCGCCCACGCAGTGGAACAGCCTGACGGACATGACCGATGCGCGCCTGCTGGCGCGGCACCTGGACTGGGCGGCGACGGCAGAAACCGCACGCAACGAAGCGTTTAACGTGGTGAATGGCGACGTCTTCCGCTGGAAGTGGATGTGGGAACAGATCGCCACATGGTTCGGCGTGACGGCTGCACCATACCCCGATGTCGCCACGCCGTTAGAGCAACAACTAAGCGATGCAGGCCCTATCTGGCAGCGCATCGCGGAGCAGCATGGCCTTGCCGAGCCAGACATCACCCGACTCGTCTCCGCGTGGCATACCGACGCCGACCTGGACCGGCCGATTGAGGTTGTCACAGACATGGGCAAGAGCCGTCGAGCCGGCTTTCTGGACTACCAGCCCACAGACGACAGCTTCTTCCAGCTTTTCACTACGCTACGCGAAGCAAAGCTGATTCCGTAGGGAAAGCCTCACTCCGTGACGTCGAACGTGTAGATCTTGCCCGCGTGGCTGATGCCCGGCGCGCCCGTTTGTGACGGTGCCAGCACGCCATACTCGCCTTTGACCAGGTCGTGCGGCACGGTGAAGGCGAACAGGTGTTGCGAGACTTTGTGGATGGGGATGTCGAGCGCGTCCCGATCCACACCGCTCTCTGCGTGAAAGACGTTGCCGGTCTTCACGCGGAATTCGCGACGGTCGCTTTTGGGCCGAAAGCGCAGGATGACATACTCCACGGCGTCTGTGTTGGCCGGTGCCAGGATCATCATTTCGGTGCCGGGTGCGACGCTAAGCTTTGACTTCGGTCCGGTGACAACGCCATTTTCATCCTTCTTGATGATGTTGTTCGTCGCCAGGCTTTTAAGCGCGCCACCATCGCGGTACCGCACCAGTTCTGGCCCAACCGCCTCCCACGAACCCTGCCGATTCTTAAAGTAGACGCCCGGATCGTCGACCGCGAACGACAGCGGAGCCACCTCAACCGGCGCTGGCGCGGCGCGCTGTTGCAGGCCGCTGTTCCGCGCCAGCATGGCCGCAATGATATCCTGGGAAACACCGCCGGTTCGCAGTGCAACCAGGTCGTCCGGCCCAGTGCGGTAGTCCCCGGGCTGCGAGTGAATGGACTGCAGGATGATGTCATCGCCCAGGTCGGCGCGGGTCATTTTGATGATGGCGTCGTTATCCAGCAGTCTGTGTTGCACAGGCGCGTCCACGGAGGTATTGCCCTGCCGCGGCGCGCCGGAAAGCTGGGGCAGCGGCCCTTCCACGGCTCCCTGGGCGTGAAGCGCTGTCACGCCCAGCAGCGTCATCAACAGCAGACCCGTTCGACTCAATACAAGCATCTACACTCCCAGAAGACTTATGTGGCCGTTCAAACCTGTTGCAATAGACGGGCTGCGGTGCCAACAGGCTACGCACCCGCGGCCGGCCCCGCAAGCTGCTTGCATGGCGTACCGCTAAAACCGTATATACAGCAGGTAACGAGGGCCTGGAATGAACCGTCGCGAACTGCTGCAAACCTCTGCCATGGCGCTGGCCGCCACTGCGCTACCGAACATCGCGCTCGCAAAGGAGCCCGTTTTGAATGACCACGCCGACGTTTCCCGCACCAACTGGTCGAAAAATCTGCGCTACGGTACCGACCGCGTCTACGCCCCCGCGAATGCGGAAGAGGCACGTGAGGTCGTGCTGCAATCTGCACGCATTAAGCAGCTTGGATCACAGCACTGCTTTAATAACATCGCAGACAGCCACCACGCACAGGTCTCGCTGCGCAACCTGAAGGGCATCGAGATTGACCATGCCGCCAAGACGGCTACGGTCGGCGCAGGCGTGCGCTATGGCGAACTGGCCCCGGTACTGGACAAGGCTGGGTTCGCCCTGCACAACCTGGCTTCGCTGCCGCACATTTCGGTGGGCGGCACCATCGCTACGGCCACCCACGGCTCCGGTGTCGGCAATAAGAATCTCTCAACTGCCGTTCGAGCTATTGAGATGATCACCGCCGATGGCAAAGCCGTTACGCTCACCCGCGAGAAGGATGGTGACCAGTTCCGCATGGCCGTCGTACACCTGGGCGCGCTGGGCGTGCTGACGCGCGTCACGCTGGACCTGCTGCCCCGCTTTGACATGTCGCAGGTGGTCTACCAGAACCTTTCGTTCGATCAGCTGGAGCACAATCTCGACGCAATCATGGGCGCGGCCTACAGCGTCAGCCTGTTCACCGACTGGCAGGGGAACAAGGCCAGCGAAGTCTGGATCAAGGACAAGGTCGTTACCGGCGCAACGCAGAAAACGCTTGCGCCGCAGTTCTACGGTGCCACGCTGCAGACGAAAAAGCTGCACCCCATCGTCGGCAACAACGCCGAGGCCTGCACCGACCAGATGGGCACCATCGGCCCCTGGTACCTGCGCATGCCGCACTTCAAAATGGAGTTCACACCGTCCAACGGCGAAGAACTGCAGACGGAATATTTCGTCGATCGCAAGGATGGCTACCGTGCGATCCGCGCGGTGGAGCAGCTGCGCGACCAGATCACGCCGCACCTGTTCATCACGGAGCTGCGCACGATCGCCGCGGACGACCTGCCCATGAGCATGGCCTACCACCGCGACTCGCTGGCCATTCACTTCACCTGGAAACCGGAAGAAGTTGTCGTTCGCAAATTGCTGCCGCAAATCGAGGCTGCCCTGATGCCATTTGGGGCGCGTCCGCACTGGGGCAAAATCTTCGAGATGCCAGCGAACTACCTGCAGGCGCAGTACCCAGCCATGGCGCAGTTCCGGCAGATGGCGACAAAGCTGGACCCAACCGGCAAGTTCCGCAACGACTACTTGAACCGGAACATCTTCACGGTCTAGAGATCCTCGCTTCGACACGAAGAAAGGCCCGGGCAGATCACTCTCCCGGGCCTTTCTGTTAGCGCGCTGGCAAGGCCGCAGGCGGGACAGGCGGCCCCGCAAGCGCACCTGCGGGCAGCGTGCCGCCCTCGGCAAGTGTCTTGGCGTTGCCCAGCATCTTGGTGAAGCGTGCCGTTCGGTTGGCGATGTCCTTCTCGCGGGCGGCGTCATCCGGCAGCATGGAGTTGTCGAAGACCAGCGTGTAGTTCAGCCGCGTGGTCGACGCTGAGATCGGCTCGGCTTCCAACGTGCCGTGGTACAGGTTGTACATTGGCCCAACGCGAACCGGCTGCGTGTAGGTGTAGGAGTATCTCGACTTGCCCACCAGCACCTCGTTCCCAATGGAACGCACCGTGCCCATGCTGCTGCCGTCGCCGGACAGGATCGTGCAACCGGCAATGCCCCACTCGCCAATGTCGCAGTATTTGCCGATGCGCGCCCAGACCTTGTCGACCGGTGCGTTGACCTCAATGCTCATGGGCACCGAAACATAGTGTGGATTGGGAACCTGCAGCGGCGCCGGTGCCGGACGTGCAGGAATGGCTGTCGGTACACCTTGTTGCGCGGAGGCGACTGTGGCTAGGAAGAGGACGCCAGCAAGAAGGAAGGGCGAGGTCATGGTTATTTCCTGACAGAAAGAAAGTGGATGGAAATACCGACCCATGGTACTCGGACAGGAAGACATTGGTCTTACGCACGGTTGGGGTCAGTCGCCAGTACCGACAGCAGACGCGAAAGGTCCGGCATCCAAGCCGGACCTTCTTAACAGCGGTCGTACAACGATCTACCGCTTTGCCGCAGCTGTGCGTTTCGGAACGCGCGTCACAGAACCATCCGGCATCACGATGTACTTGTCGCCGGTTACTTCCTCCACATAGGCGTTGGTCGCGCCGACGCGGGTCACCTCACGAGCGTCCGTCTGGCCGGGCGCGGTCAGGACAAAATGCTTGCCATCGCCCTCATCCTGAACAGGAGACTTGCTTGGCGGGGGCGGCGCAGGGACCGCAGCCGCAACCACTGCCGCTGCAGCCGCAGGTGGTGCACCGGCAAACGCTGCGCCGGTAAAAGGCTCAATCTTGCCAGTTTGGCGGAAGTGGATGTACTCAGGTCCCTTGATGCCCGCGACGCACTGCGAATACGCATCCAGGCCAACCTGCTGACTGCTGCCCGTGGTGCTGGCAACGGCTTCGCTGTTCCGTTCCGTCCGTTGCGTTGCGCCTGTTGCAGCAGCGGTATTGGCACCGTTATTGTTGCCCCAGCCCCACCAGCCGCCGCGGCCACGTGAGATAGCACTGGTCGCGACGCCGGTCACGCCGGTGACTGCGCCCTGCTTCATCTTGTCGTTGTCCTGGCCATGTTCGCGCTTGTGCAGGGTGTCCTGCTCGGTGGCCAGTTGCTGGTTCGTCTGGTCACGACAGCCAGCCATTTGTTGTGCGGAGATGGGCATCATCTCCATGGTGATGCCGTCAGCTGGCGCCGCAGACTGCTGCATCTGCGCCGAAGAGCCGGGTGCGGTTAGCAACAGAGTAAAGGCAGAAAGAGTAAGGGCAGTCATACGAAGCATCTGGGACTCTCCTAAAGGTATGCAGAAGGAAAATGGCTGCGCAGAACTCGACGGTTGCGCGGTGACGCCATAGTATGCCCGGCCAGAGATGCCGGCAACGGTTTTGCACACGAATTTTTAATGTTTTCAGAAGCGATGCGGGAGCGATGCGCCTGCTCAGCGACGGGCACTTATGCTAAAGTCTTTCTTAGCGCTGCGCTCCGTTGGCAGCGCAATTTGCTGTCTGGTACACGTGTGGGCCGGGGTCGTATCTGGTCAAGGCGGGCTGGCGTAGCTCAGCTGGTAGAGCATCTGATTTGTAATCAGAGGGTCGGGGGTTCAAGTCCCTTCGCCAGCTCCATACCGCTTGCAGACAGTGAAGGATGTGCACAGGTGGCCGAGTGGTTAATGGCAGCAGACTGTAAATCTGCCACGCAACGCGTTACGGAGGTTCGAATCCTCCCCTGTGCACCACAAGTTTTAAGTGAGTTGTAAACGTGGTGGGTTGTAGCCGATGGATGGACCGGGTTCGCAGCAGCGCATGATCGTCGCCCTGCTGGTGATTTCCGGAGCAGCAGTTGGCGTGGCATATACGATAGAGCCTGGCAGGTACCGGGCGATGGCGTGGGTGCTGCTAGGGTTTTTCGCGTTTCGTGTGCTGATCGGGCGGTTGCAGCGACAGCGGGCGGAACGCGTGTAAAGATGCTGATGTAGCTCAGTGGCAGAGCACTCCCTTGGTAAGGGAGAGGTCGAGGGTTCAAGCCCCTCCATCAGCTCCAGATTTAGGTAGCTCGTTTCTCTCGAAGCGGGTGGGATTCCGTCCACTCACGAGGAGCATGAGACAAGCGGGCTTTAGCCCCTGAGGCTTCAGCTGCAAGCGCGGGGGTAACTCAGTGGTAGAGTCACAGCCTTCCAAGCTGTTGGTCGCGGGTTCGAATCCCGTCCCCCGCTCCAAAGATTAGAGTTTCGAGGGTTGCAGGAATCGCAATGTACGAGCAGGCAGTAATCGCGGTAGAAAATAATTCAGTCTTCCACTCCGTAAAGGCCGCCATTGATGCGGCTTTCTCCGCTGGCACGGTCGACAGTTTTTTGCGGTCTCTCGAGCGGGCAAAGTTGCGCGTCCGCAACTTTGAAGAGCTGGCCGGAGCAGGCAAGCTGGGACCCCACATCGCCAACGAATACAAGCAGCTGTGCGACGGCGACCAGGGCATGATCCGCGAGCACTACCTGAGCACCCTCGAAAAGGTGGATCCGGAACTCCGCACAAAATATTTGAAGGTCTACGCCTACTACTGAGGCGACTTTCGCACTTTTCCTGGGCTTGGAGCCGCACGGTGCGGCAGCCCGCACCTGTTCTAAACCATCTATCAAGCCGCCTGGCAAACGGCTTATCAACTCAGGAGCAATACCATGGGCAAGGAAAAGTTTGACCGTTCCAAACCGCACGTCAATGTGGGCACCATCGGACACATCGATCACGGCAAAACGACCCTTACGGCAGCCATCACGAAAGTTCTTTCGAAGCACAACCCTAGGAATAGCTTCCGCTCGTTCGACACCATCGACAACGCGCCGGAAGAGCGTGAGCGCGGTATCACCATTGCGACTTCGCACGTGGAATATGAGACGGCGAACCGTCACTACGCACACGTCGACTGCCCGGGCCACGCCGACTACATCAAGAACATGATCACCGGCGCAGCGCAGATGGACGGCGCGATCCTGGTGGTTGCAGCGACCGACGGCCCGATGCCCCAGACCAAGGAGCACGTGCTGCTTGCCCGCCAGGTTGGCGTGCCGTACATCGTTGTCTTCCTGAACAAGTGCGATGCGGTCGAAGACGAAGAACTCATCGACCTGGTCGAAATGGAAGTTCGCGAACTTCTCAGCAAGTACGACTTCCCTGGCGACGATCTTCCCGTCATCCGTGGATCTGCGCTGGGTGCGTTGAATGGCGAAGCCAAGTGGGAAGCACAGATCGACGCGCTGATGGATGCGGTGGACAAGAATGTCCCTCAGCCGGACCGCCTGGTCGACCTGCCATTCCTGATGCCGATCGAAGACATCTTCTCGATCTCGGGTCGTGGAACCGTTGTCACGGGCCGTATCGAGCGTGGTCAGATCAAGGTCGGTGGACCTGCTGAAATCGTAGGTTTCCGCGAGACGCGTCAGACGGTTGTTACCGGCGTGGAAATGTTCAAGAAGCAGCTGGACGAAGGTCTTGCTGGTGACAACGCGGGTCTTCTGCTCCGCGGTATCGCGAAGGAAGACGTCGAGCGCGGCATGGTTCTTGCCAAGCCGGGTTCGATCACGCCGCACACCGTGTTCAAGGGCGAAATCTACGTCCTAAGCAAGGAAGAAGGCGGCCGTCACACCCCGTTCTTCGACGGCTACCGCCCCCAGTTCTACTTCCGTACCACCGACGTAACCGGTTCGGCGAAGCTGCCGGAAGGTACGGAGATGGTGATGCCAGGCGATAACATCGCACTGGAAATCACCCTCCACACGCCGGTTGCCATGGAAAAGGGCCTTCGCTTCGCCATCCGCGAAGGCGGACGCACCGTCGGAGCCGGCACCATCTCGGAAATCGTCAAGTAATTATTTGCGCGGTAAGCAGCAAAAAAGGCCGCATCGAGAGATGCGGCCTTTTTTGTACCATATAACAAGCCAGATTCACCCATTCCCTCTTCCGTGCGAATCTGGCAAGCTCGCCTGCTGCAGAACGGTCCTGATAAATAATGCAGAACGAGCGAACTCCCGGCCCTTGTGGTTGCGATAGATGCGAAGGTTCGTTAGACTTAGGTGTTGGCTTTGCCGTGCCGTGCGCATGGCCTTGGGCCCAATACAGGGGCGTAAGCTCAACGGTTAAACTGTCGGTCTCCAAAACCGAACTTCTCGGTTCGAATCCGAGCGCCCCTGCCAGTTCCATTCAGTAAAGTCTCGTTGCAACGCAAGGCTTGTTGCGGCGTGTTCCGGCAAGTAAAGAAGAAGGTTTGAGGGCGGTATGGCCAAGGCAATCGCAGTAGCGGAAGACACCGGGATCGGCAAGGCCAAGGGACAGTTTGAGCGGCTATCGACCTTTCTGGGCGATGTACGCAATGAGCTTCGCAAAACCTCTACACCCAGCCGTGCCGAGACGCAGAGCACCACCACCGTGGTTATTATCACCGTCTTCGGTTTTGCAGCTTACTTCTGGGCGGTGGACTATGGCATCAATCACACGCTGAACGCTCTGATCACCAAGCTGACTCAACAGCACTAAGCACCGAACCCGGTAAGGACAGGCAAGAATCATGGCAGAAGAGTTGATCCCGACGGCAGCGTATGCAGTAGAGCAGGAAGAGATCATCGCGCGTCACGGTGAGGAAGCTGCGGACAACGGCGGCGAGATGCCTCCCGTCGAAGGCGACGAACTGGCAGCAGCCGAGCCCGAGAACAAGCTGAAGTGGTACATCATCCACGCCTACTCCGGGTTTGAGCGCAAGGTAAAGGAATCGCTTGAGAGCCGCATCCGCGCCTTTGGCTTGGAGCACAAAATCGGCCGCATCGAAATTCCCGTCGAGCCGGTTACCGAGTTGCGCAACGGTAAGAAGTACACCATTGATCGTGTGTTCCTGCCGGGTTACGTCTTTGTCGAGATGGACCTGGACAATGACCTGTGGCACCTGGTGAAAAACACTCCACGCGTCACGGGCTTTCTGCAAACGGGCGACACACCCAATGCACTGAGTGAGGCAGAAGTCAGCAGCATGTTGAATCGCGCTGATGTTCAGAAGGATAAGCCAAAGCTCAAGGTCAAGTTCGAGAAGGGTGAGCAGGTCCGAATCACCGAGGGACCGTTCGCAAACTTCAACGGTGCGGTAGATGATGTCAACGACGACAAGCAGACCCTGAAGGTCATGGTCAGCATCTTTGGACGTCCGACTCCCACCGAAGTAGAGTTTTCACACGTTGAGAAACACGCGGAGTAGCGGAAACTACCCTGCAGCGTTTCAACAAAGTCAGACCCAGTCGTGAAGGTGGCTTCTACCCTGTTCGCGACCACTAACCTACGAAGAGGCATAGAACAATGGCACCAAAGAAAATCACCGGATACGTCAAGCTCCAGGTAATGGCCGGCAAGGCCACCCCCGCACCGCCCATCGGTCCCGCGCTCGGTCAGGCGCAGGTCAACATCATGGAGTTCTGCAAACAGTTCAACGAACGCACCAAGGACCCGGGCATGGTTGGTCTGACGATTCCCGTCGTGATCACCGTCTTCGCCGATCGTACCTTTACCTTCATCACCAAGACGCCCCCGGCACCGGTGCTACTGAAGAAAGCTGCAAAGATCGACAAGGGTTCCGGCACGCCGAACAAGACCAAGGTCGGTACCGTCACCGAAGCGCAAATTCGCGAGATCGCCACCCAGAAGATGCCCGACTTAAACGCTGCTTCTGTCGAAGCAGCCATCAAGAGCATCAAGGGTACGGCCCGCTCCATGGGTCTAGACGTGGTCGCTTAAGCTACAACTTCGCTTCTGCAACATGTAGGAGGGCGTATGGATTGGTCGCTAACGGGATTGCCGTTGCCGATTACCCTACGCCCTCCTTCGCCGTTGACGGATGACGAGTTGATGGCGTTTTCACACCGAAACCGGCCTTACCGCATTGAAAAGAATAGTCAGGGAGAAATTACTGTCATGACGCCGGTAGGGAGAGATGGAGCACAGCGAGAACTACGCGTCGCAACAGCTCTACTGCTATGGGCTGACGCAGATGGCCGCGGTGAAGCTAATGGGCCCAAATGCAGGCTGGAACTTGCCAGATGGCTCGACACTCAGTTCGGACGCCAATTGGATCGACAAGTCTCGCACGGCAGGCTTCACTGCCTATGAGACTGAGCATTATCTTCCGCTATGTCCAGATTTCATCATTAAGGTTCGGTCACAGAGCGATAGTCTCGAGCTGCTGCAAGCAAAAATGGAAACATGGCTATCCAACGGCGCAAAGCTGGCATGGATGCTGGATCCCTACGCTGCCACGCTTACCATTTACCGCCCAGCCAGCGAACCTGAGGTCCTACTCAGGCCCGATTCGGTCGAGGTGAGGAACCGGTGGCCGGCTTCCGCCTGACCACCTCGAACCTTTGGGCGCGCTAACAATACCTACGCGTTCAATGCCTTGGATTTGTTTGCGAATGCTTCCTGCACTTCCGTGCCAAGCGCACCAAACGGGTTGCGAAGCGTCTTGGTCAATACCTCATGCAGCGGTGCTCCACGCTTGACCATTAGGTACGCCGCAGCGACACCTGCGGCCATCGTTCCCCAAAAAATTGCTTTCTTCATCGTCTCTCCAAGTCATCGCCGTTGTGGCGCTTCCGTAAGATGCACACGGCAGCCGATGCGTCTTAGGCAATTACGGGCAGGTTGACCAGCAGCCCGTCGGCCGTCACGGCAGCCGTTACCCCGTCGAGCGACTGCGCAATCCAGGTAGCTTGATTCAGTTCTGCCACTGGCGTCGAGCTGAGCACGGCCAGCACCGGGCAACCCGCGCCGACGCCTGCTGCCACACCTGAAGCTGCATCTTCCACCACAATGCAGTCGCCCGGCGCAAAGCCCAGCAGTTCTGCTCCACGACGATACGGCTCCGGGTCCGGCTTGCCGCGCGACACCATGTCTGCCGTGATGACGGCCATGGGCTTCGGCAACCCGGCTGCGCGCATTCTGGCGTCCAGCAGGCGGCGCGTGCAGCTGGTCACAATCGTCCAGCGCTCTGGCGGCAGACTTGCAAGCAACTCGGCCACGCCGGGCAGCACCTGCAAGTCACTTACATCATCCATTTCAAGGTCTTCAATCACGCGCAAAGCTTCGGCCCGGTCGACATCCGGGCGGAGCATCGCGATAATGTCGCGCGCGGGCACTCCGTGAGGCAGTTCAAAACTCTCTGCGTTGGGAATGCCGTAGATCGCCGCCCAGCGGCGCCAGCAGCGGACCGCTGACCCGAGCGAGCTGATCAGCACGCCATCCAGATCGAACAGAAACCCCTGTGCCTCTACTTGAATGGTCTGCGTGTCGGGCAAGCGTCAGCCCTCCAGAACGAATTGCTGGGCAGCCTGAAGGATCGAGCCCACCGCAGCCTGCGAAGTCGACTCGCAGTACACGCGCAGCAGCGGTTCCGTGCCGGAAGCGCGCAGCAGCAGCCAGGTCTCCGCAGCGTTCTGCACGCCGACAGCCGCCGCGTTTTCCAGGTAGAACTTGATGCCGTCCATGTTCTCCATGCGGAGGATCTTGAAGTCTGCAATTTCTGTCAGACCGCTGCCCGCACGCCGAATGGCAGACCGCTTCAGCCGGTCGTCGATGTGCATGTCGATGCGGCCGTACTGGTGCTCACCGAACTCGGCCTGCAGCATGGCGACCAGTTCACCAAGTGTCTTCCCCGCTGCAGCCATGACATTCGCGATCAGTAGCGCATTCAGGATGCCGTCGCGTTCCGGCAGGTGCTTGCTGATGCCGACGCCGCCTGACTCTTCGCCGCCGATCAGGATGTCTTCCGTCAGCATCAGGTCACACACGTACTTGAAGCCGATGCCGTGCTCGTACAGCTTGCGCCCGTACTTCGCCGCGATGCGGTCGAGCATCTTGGTGGTGTTGAAGGCGCGCGTGACACCGCCAGGCCAGCCTTTGAACTCCAGCAGCCACCACAGAATGATGCTGTAGATCTTGTGCGCGTCGACGACGTTGCCGTGCTCGTCCACAGATCCGATGCGATCCGCATCTCCGTCGGTGATCAGGCCCGCACTGCACTCTTCTTCGACAACACGCTTTTGCGTGGCGGCAATGTGCGGCAGAATGGGCTCAGGATTGATGCCTGGAAATAGCGGGTTGTGTTCCGCGCGCATCTCGATGCATGGGACGCCTGCACGATCGAAGATGCCCTTCAGCACGCCCGCGCCAGCACCGTACATACTGTCGACCAGAAATCGGTAGGGAGACTTTGCAATCAGCGGCAGGTCGGCAAAGGCTTCGATGGCGGCGATGTAGTCCGGTAGAAAATCTGTTTCGACGATGGCTGCAGGCTGGGCGGCCGCCGGCAGCGGCTCACCAAGGTACTTTTCAATCTGGCCCATGATGCCGGGTGAACCTGACCCGCCATAACTCGCCTTGTATTTCACGCCGTTCCACTGCGCGGGATTGTGCGAACTGGTAATCATCACGCCGCCCGCAGCGCCGCGCTGGCGCACGCCATACGACAGGGCCGGTGTCGGCGTAATGCCGTTGGCAAGCTGCACCGGTATGCCCGCGCTGGCCAGGACCTCTGCCGCAAGCCGTGCAAATTGCGGCGAGCCAAAGCGGGTGTCGTACCCGATGCACACACCTTTGCTCGCATCCTCATGCTTGAGCACGTAATGCGCAATGGCCCCGACTGCCACACGCACATTGGCGTAAGTAAAGTCGTCGGCAATGATGCCGCGCCAGCCATCGGTTCCAAACTTAACTGCAGAGGTGTTGTCGCTCATGTCGATCTCAAACTTTCAGCCACGCGGTGTCGCGCAGACTTATACAAATTCCGGTCGCTTCAGCTTGACCAGTTCGCTGACGATTCGGCCCACTTCCTGGGAATGGGCTCGTGTGGTTACCAGCAGCGCGTCGTCGGTCTGCACGACGACCAGATCGCTTACACCCAGCAGGGCAACGACTTTGCCGGGCGCATACGCGTAGTTGCCGAAAGCATCCATGTGCAACGACAGTCCCGCTTCCATGACGTTGCCATGGCCGAGGCTTTTGCCTTGCTCCATGGAGTGTTCATGCAGTGCGGCCCAGCTACCCAGGTCGTTCCAACCGAAGTCCGCAGGCAGGCAGTAGATGTGGCTCTCAGTCCCCTTGGCCGAACGCGGTTCCAGCACGGCATAGTCGATGCTGATGTTTTCAACCTTCGGATACTCTTCCGCAAAGACGGCGTCAAACTCTGGCGTGCCGTGTGCCGCGGCAATGCGCTCCAGCGGAGCAGCCATGGCAGGCCGGTACTCGCGAATGGCATTCGCCAAGGTCCGCGCAGACCAAAGGAAGATACCGGCATTCCATGCGTAGTTACCATCCGCTACGAATTCAATGGCACGGTCAATCTGCGGCTTTTCCGTAAAGCGCTGCACGTCGCGAGCGGTAACTGGCGACTGCTGGAACTGCGCCGCAGCGCCGCCCGTGCGGATGTAGCCGTAACCCGTCTCAGGCCGGGTCGGCGGAGCACCGAGCACAACGATGTTTTCGCCTGCGGATGCGATGCGAATGCCCGCGCGAATGACTTCGGCAAAACGAGCCTGATTGACGACCACATGGTCTGACGGGAAGATGCCGAGGACCGTTTCCGGCGAGGTCCGCTCCACGATCATGGCAGCCAGCGCGCAGGCAGGTGCCGTGTTGCGGGCGCACGGTTCACGCAGGACTCGGTCGGTTGAGACCTCTGGTATCTGCGCTGTAACCGTCTCCGCAAGCAACTGGTTGGTGATGACCAAAAAGCCTTCGTCCGCGCACAGTGGTTGCAGCCGTTCCACCGTCTGCTGAATCATGGTGTCCTGGCCTGACAGCGCAAGCACCTGCTTGGCGCGCGCCCTACGCGAGCGCGGCCAGAAACGCGTACCGCTGCCGCCGGCCAGTACCACCGGCACCAGCTTCGTGTTGTCTTCAGCTGTCGTCACGGTATGCTCGCTCATGCGTTCAGCCCCTGGAAGAAGGTGCGCATCCGTTCGATACCCTTATCGATCACGTCCGCAGAAACAGCATAGGAAAAGCGCAGGTGATCATTGGTGCCAAACGGTTCGCCCGGCACGCAGACGACGTGCGCTTCACTTAATAAACGCGAGGCAACCGCACTCGCAGAATCGATGCCGTGCTTGCCAAAGTAGGCGCTCACATTCGGGTACACATAAAACGCGCCCTGCGGCACCGTGCAGGTTACGCCGGGAATGGTCGCCAGGCCTGCGAGAATGCGGTCGCGCAGCAGAATGTAATCTGCACGCATCTCCGCGATGCACTCCTGCGGGCCGCTTAGCGCCGCGACCGCTGCATACTGGACGAAGCTGGCCGTGTTGCTGGTGCTTTGCGATTGCAGCTTGCTCATGGCCGCGATAATCGGCTTCGGGCCAAGCGCGTAGCCGGCGCGCCAACCGGTCATGGCGTAGGTCTTCGATAGCGAACCCAGAACGACGACGTGCTGCTTGCAGTCCTGAAACGAAGCGCCGGAGATGTTATCGCCCTGAAAGTTCAGGTAGGCGTAGCACTCGTCCAGAAGGAGGTAGATACCGCGACGATGCGCCAAACGCACAATGCTCTCAAGGTCGTCAGGGGCGATGACCGCACCGGAAGGATTCGAAGGCGTATTCAGAACGATGGCGCGGGTACGATCTGTGATCGCGCCCTCAATCATGGCTGCCGTAATGCGGAAGTTCTCTTCTTCCTTCGCATACACAAACACGGGAACGCCGCCTGCGAACTGGATGATGTCTTTGAACGAAACCCAGTACGGCACCGGCAGAATCACTTCGTCGCCGTGGTCGACCAGTACTTCAATGGCATTGAACAGCGCCAGCTTGCCACCCGTCGTGAACTCGCATTCGTCCGGTGCAAAGTTCGAGCCGAAGTCCGCAGCATGCCGCTCCACCACGGCCTTGCGCACCTGCGGAATACCCGCCACGGCGGTGTAGCGCGTGTGGTTTTGCGCAATGGCGTCGATGGCCGCCTGCTTGATGTGTTCGGGTGTGTTGAAGTGCGGCTCGCCAGCACCAAAGTCAGCCAAATCCACGCCCGTGGATTTCAGGCGAAGCGCCTCGGCGGTGATGGCCATGGTGGCGGAAACTTCTATGCGGTTGATGCGGTCGGAAAAGACCCCACGGGAAACGGGAACGGGGGGTGCTGCGGCTGCGCTCATGCCCATGATTCTAACCGAGCAATCCTGCTACCCCACGTAAAAAGCTGGCACCGGGTGCACAGCCGCTACCCACTGCCAACCTACTGGCCGGCCCGCTGGAAGCGCAAAAAGCCCCACTGATCCGGCACATGCATGTTCACCACGCCCTGTGGAGACCAGACCCAGTTATCTTCCTTCGGCTGCCCCGCCTTCCACTCCACACGACTGAAGTTGATCCGCCAGACGGTGCCATCGACGGGCTGCGGAACATTTTGTCGAGGCTGAAAGGCCGACAGCGGATAGGCGATTTCAACCGTCCAGCCGCGATCTTTGTCATCCGATTGGTTCAGCGTGCCCTGTACCGCGACCGCCGTCTTCAGACCGTCGATGTTCCAACTATTGTCCGCACTGCCGCCCATGTTGTACGGCTTCGGCAGGAACAGGTCCCAGCCCGTGTTCAACGCGTTGATCTCGTATTCGTAATAGCTCAACGTGTCGGGCAGCGGCTTGACGAAGACTTCAAAATCATCATCCTTGAAGATGACCGAATCGTGCTCCGTTAGGGTGCCGTGTACATCTGGCTCCTCTAGTTCGGCAGCGATGTAGAGGTATTTGTCATCCCAAAGCATCTTGGCGCGTGTGCGGAAGCGCGGCTTCGGTTTTGCAGCGCCTTCAATGTCGACGAAGTCAGTCGTCCACGGTGCTGCCTTCCACGCCGCATCGTCGATCTTTCCGTCAATGCGGATAGGCGTCGCTGTGTACGCGCAGTCATAGCTCAGCGGCTTCTGCGCGACGAGGCTACCCGCGCTGACAAGTAGACAACAGGTGGCCAATACAGCCTTAGCGCGCATCGCTCTTCTTCCTCGCTGCTTCAAACTCGTCGCCTGCAACCCACTCCACACGCTGCGACTGTGCCATGACCAGCCAGCCAAGCTCAAAGCCGAAACGGGCAATGTGCGCATTGCCGGTGAAGTCCATGCTGTCGCTGTATGCGTCGGCAGGGGTGTGGTACTTGTTCGCGCCGAAGTCTTTCTGCTGGGCACGCGCCCACGCCTCGTCGTGGCCGACAAACAGCGAACCTTCGCCGACCGAAAACGCTGGCACACCCACACGCGCCAGGGAGAAATGGTCTGACCGGAAGTAGCCGCCACCCGCATCCACACCACCGCGCTGCAGCAGCAGGCCGTCCTGTTTCGCCAATGCATCCATCAACGGAAAGACGGTCGTACGCTCTGCGCCACCCGCGCGCACACTGGCCACATCGCCCAGCGGCAGCAATTCGTCGTAGTTCAAATCGAGCGACAGATCACGCGCCGGGACTGGCGGATGCATGCCCAGGTACTGCGATCCCAGCAGTCCCTGCTCTTCTGCGGTTACCGCGGCAAAGATGACCGTTGACGGTGGCTGAATCTTCTTCATGCCGAACGCTCGCGCCATTTCGATGATGATCGACGTGCCGGTGCCGTTGTCGGCTGCGCCGTGAAACACGGGATCACCTTTGCGTGTGCGATCGATGCCGAAGTGGTCGTAGTGCGCGGTATATAGAACGTCATGCCCCGGCTTTACTCCGGTCACTTTTGCGAGCACATTCGCCGAGTCGTACATGTGGACCGTGCTGACGATGTGTGCCTTCAAGCGCACCGGCAGCTCGACTGCCTTGAAGCCGCGCTGGTCGCTTGCCGTGATGGCCTGGTCTGCCGTCATGTTCACGCTGGCCAGCAGTTTGTCCGCAACGTCGTGCTGAATCCAGCTGGCAGCGGTCAGACGCGCATCCGGATCGTTGCGCAGGTAACTATGTTCGCCTGACCACGAGTTCTGCACCACCTGCCACGGGTAGCTGGCCAGGTCTGTGCGGTGCACAATCAGCACGCCCACCGCGCCATGTCGACCAGCCTCTTCGTACTTGTACGTCCAACGGCCGAAGTAGGTCATGCTCTTGCCGTTGAAGAACTTCGGGTCATCGCTGGCCGGTTCGTTCACCACCACCAGCGCAATCTTGCCCTTTACGTCGACGCCCTTGTAATCGTCCCAGCCATACTCCGGCGCAACAATGCCGTGGCCCACAAAGACGATGGGCGCATCTACGTCGGCAGCTTCGGTATGCAGCTGGTTATTC
>JBPBQP010000039.1:0-19808 GCA_050954745.1 Janthinobacterium lividum
GGCGTGGCGGGATTGATGACCACTGCAGGCTGCATGCCATGTTCGCGGATGGAGGTCAGCGTGCGGTACAGGTGGCGGCAGACTTCTTGGTGAACCAGCAGCCAGTCTGCACCGGCTTTTGCGAAATCGCCGATGTAGCGGTCCGGGTCTTCAATCATCAGGTGGACGTCCAGCGGCAACTTCGTCACGCTGCGCACGGCGGCTACAACGGGTGGGCCAAAGGTGATGTTGGGCACAAAGTGGCCGTCCATCACGTCAACGTGGCAGACGGTACCGCCGCCGCGCTCGGCGGTTGCGATCTCGTCCGCAAGATGGGCGAAATCTGCCGCCAGAATGGAAAATGCCAGGTCGATCATCATGGGCAGTCTATCAAGCACCGGGCGATACCATGGTGCAGGAGAAATATTCTTGCCTGTTGAAGCGCTCGCACTGCCCGTTGGAAACTTTCGCGCCTACCTGTTTGACCTGGACGGCACCGTCGCCGACACCATGCCGCAGCACTTCGTCGCATGGACGGCAGCACTTGCGGCACGCGGTGCGGCCATGTCGGAGGAGCTGTTTTACCAGCTGGGTGGCGTGCCGCCACTGCGCGTGGCCGAGCTGCTGAACGAGCGCTTCGGCTACATGCTTGACCCCGTCTCGCTGGTCGCGGACAAAGAGGCGCGCTTTCTCTCAGGCGTGGCAGATATCAAGCCGATCGCGTCCGTGCTGGCGCACATCGTGGAGGCGCATGGGCGCATCCCGCTGGCGATTGTCTCCGGTTCGCCGCGCGACAATGTGGAGCGCACGCTGGCTGCGATGGGCCTGACCGATCGTTTCGCAATCACGGTCTGCGCTGAGGATTACACGCAGGGTAAGCCGCATCCGGAGCCATTTCTAAAGGCAGCGATGATGCTTGGGGTCGCTCCCGTGGACTGCCTTGTGTTTGAGGATGCCGATGCGGGGATTGCCTCTGCCGAGGCTGCCGGAATGCAGTGGGTGCGCGTGCCACAGACGGTCCCAGCGCAGCAGGTGTAGTCAGCCGCGCCTGCCGCGCCACCAGACCAGCGCGCCGAAGCCATAGCCCATCACGGCCGCGACAGGTGCTGTGACGATCAGCCAAAGGGGCAAGCCGAACAGCGATGCGCCCAGCGCATGCAGACGGAGGATGTGCAACGCGTTGAACAGCACAAAAAGGCCACCGCCGTAGCCCAAAACGCCGTACCGCAGGATGAATCGGTACCGTGGGCTCATACGATCCCTTCCGCGTTGACGGCCTCAGTCGGACCGTTGCTCGCCGCTGCAGGCGGCGCTGGCAACACTTCTGCAGGCGGCGGAGCAGCCAGCTTGGCTGCTGCGCGCACCATCTTGCGCACCGGCCATGCTTCACGCTCCTGAAAAAAGACGGCGCCGGACCGCTGCTTCTCCGGCCGGTAGTACCAGCGGCGCAGCAGCGCCAGGTGGTCGCCGAGTTCGGTGGTGTCAGCACTCGAAGTGCCATCTTCCAACTTGACGACGGCGGCAAGCATGCGCTCTTCCGGACTGGCGACGGCATTGTCGTCGGTTCCCCCGCCGAGCGGCACGGCGGCCAGCATCATGGGCTGCGCGAACAGGGATGAGCCGACCTCGTTCTGCTCCTTTGCCAGCCGCACGCCCAGCAGCGAAACCGTCTCAGGCCCGCGCAGGCAGCCGTCGGCAAACACGAAGACCTGCACCCTTGGTTCGTCGGTAGCGCGGGCTGCGTGGGGCAAGAGCAGTACCAGCCGAAGTTCGTCCAGTGGGCGCACCAGGTCGTCCGCCAACGCAGCTACGCTCTTCGCTTTCAGGATGCGTGCGTGTGCCGCAGCCGCCTCCTCGAAGAGCATTTCGGCGGAGGCGTGGTCTCGTTCCGCCGTCAGTTCGGCTGTCAGAGACTCGCCAGCGGTCTTCAGAAAGGCGAGGGAGCGGGTGGCTTCCGCGTGGTACTCCTCGTCGGTGCAGCGGGCCTGGCAGGGCGCCATGCACTTCTTCATTTCGCCGTAGATGCAGCCGGGATCGTCCGGCGAGGGCGCCAGTTCCATGAAGCAGCGGCGGATGACGAACAGCTCTTCCACCGCTTCGCGAAAGCGCTCTGCTGATAGCCGTGATGCGAACGGTCCGAAGGTGGTGTGCAGCGAACGCCTGCGCAGGTGGTTGGTCACGTAGATGCGCGGAAAGCGATTTTCCACGGCGTACCGCACCGTAAATGGGGGCGACAGTCGCATGCGTTTGCGCGCGCCTTCCCCACCGAAGACCAGCGTGTTTGCGCGGTGCAGCAGCAGCAGCGACTGCAGCTCAGAATGCGTTGTGCGCCATGCAATGCGCGCCACGCGCGTGCGCAGGTTGAGCCGCTTGGTCTGGCCCTCCATCGGCTCCAGCAGGCGTTGCACGCGACGGCGCAGGTTCGCGGACTGCATCAGGAATGGCCGGTCGGTCGATGAGTGGCCGAACAGTGCGACGACCCCCGCGGCAGGCGGCACAGCTCGCAACACCTCCGCGGGCGCGTCTGCGCTGAAGTCGATCTCATGCTCGAAGATGGGCTGCGTTGGCACGGGTTGATTTTACCGGCCCGTCCGCAGAGGATGGGGTCTGCGGAGAACGGCATGAAACTCGGTATCATCAACAGCGCCTTCGATCAGGCAGGCGTCGACACGGTCACCGGCCTCGAACACATCGCACGCATCGGCTTCGATTGTGTCGATCTGCAACTGGAAGCCATGACACTCTCGGTAATCGACAAGCAGGCGATCGTGGACACCTGCGAACGGCTGCACCTGCCGGTTATCTCGCTGCCCGTCGTGTCTGCCGGGCTCATCGACCCAGCAGCGCCGGTGCGTGCGTTTCACGTCGACCGCACCAAGCGCTTTATCGATCTCGCGGCAGAACTGGGTGCCCGCAACATCCTGCTGGTGCTGGGCGAATACATCTGGCAGCGCGAGATCATCCCGCCCGCGGAGCAGTGGCAGTGGGCGCTCGAAGGCTGCCGTGTGCTGGGCGACTACGCTGCCGCGAAGGGAATCGACATCGCGCTCGAACTTGAACCCTTTCGCCTGAGCCTGCTGAACAGCACCGCCGAGATGGCTCGTTTTCTGCGGGACTGCAATCATCCGCGGGTGAAGGCCAACATCGACATCAGCCACCTGGTGCTGTCGGACTGCGGTCCGGAGACGCTGGTGCAGCTACAGGGCAACGCGATCCACGTACACATCAGCGACTGCAATGGCGTGGTGCACGGAGACCTGCCGCCGGGCCGAGGCGTCATTAAATTCACACCATACCTGCAGGCCGTGAAGGACCTTGCCATCGATGGCGTCGTGTCGATTGAGTTGGAGTTTGCGCCCGATCCGGCACGCATTGTGGAGTGGGTGGAAGAGGCCTATCGCGAGACGGATCGCCTGATGGGGATGGTCGGCCTGCGCGGCTAGCGCAGGCTTTGGCGGCAGTGCGGGCTTACCTGCAGATCCCTCCGCTTTGCTGCGGGATGACAAACCTTTGCGGTGAGGTACCACGCATGCGCTCAGGCGACCGAGGTATGAACGCGGCTTTCCGACAGGTCGAGTTCGCGTTGCAGCGTCCGCAGCACCTCGTCGTCGATCTTCTGTTCGTTACGCAGCCGCAGCAGCGTGGCGCGTTCCACTTCGATCACATCCAGAATGGCCTGGTGCCGCTGCTTTCTGCTCATGGTTCCGCGCTGCGTTCCTGGGTGCCTGGTGGACGGCATGGCATCCAGCCGTCCCCGGTACACGGCTCGCATCTCGTCAAGCACATCGCCGTCATAGGCATCGGCGGTGCGGCGACGATCCAGGTAGGCCAACGCCTCGTGCAGCATGGTGCGCCGTGCCTCCTCCTCCTCCACGTGCAGGCTCGACTGGCCTGCCAGACCCAGCTTGCGGATCAGGAAGGGCAGCGTCAGTCCCTGCACCACCAGCGTGGCCACAATCAGGCAAAACGCCAGGAAGATGATGAAGCTGCGCTGCCGAAAGGGGCCGTTCGCGGTGGTCAGCGGCAGGGAAACCGCGGCCGCCAGCGACAGCACGCCGCGCATGCCACCCCAGCCCACCACGGCAAGTTCGCGCTTGCCCTGCTTGGGTACGCTCTTGT
The DNA here is from genome assembly GCA_050954745.1 of Janthinobacterium lividum. Taxonomy (GTDB): domain Bacteria; phylum Acidobacteriota; class Terriglobia; order Terriglobales; family Acidobacteriaceae; genus Terriglobus. The sequence continues at coordinate 4,099 of JBPBQP010000039.1, forward strand.
CATCCGAACGCCAGCGGCTGAACAGACCGCTGATCGTTGCTTCCAGAAAGATCCACGCGACGCGCAGCAGGATCATGGCCAGGCTGAAGCCAAGGCCGTAAAACACCAGCGTCCGCAGTGGTATCCCGCGAATCTCCGCCAGCACAAACGGCAGCTGCAACCCCAGCAGCAGAAACACAATGCCGTTCAGTGCAAAGGTAAGCGCATCCCAAACGGCGGTGGATTGCAGCCGCACCTGTGCCGACATGAAGTTGATACTTTGGCGGCTCATGTACATGCCGCACGCAATGACCGCCATCACGCCGGACACGTGAATTCGTTCGCCCAGCACGTACGCGGCGTAAGGCACCAGTACGCTGAGCACGATTTCGATGGGCCCGTCGTCGATGAACTCTTCTATTTTCGCGACGACGAACCCGACGAGCAGCCCAATGGCGACGCCACCCGCGGTCAGGAACACGAACCGTCCAACACCCTCTACGAAGCCGGGTGTGCGGTCCGTCATCAGGATGGTCACGCCGAACTGCAGCGCCAGCAGGCCGGTCGCATCATTCACCAGGCTTTCCGCTTCCAGCAGCGCCACGATGGAGTGGGGCAGGCCCATGCGGCTAGCCACCGCAGTTGCGGCAATGGCATCGGTTGCGGCCACCACTGCACCCAGCAGCAGGCCGGACTTCCAGTCAAAGCCGGGCAAAAAGTCTTTCGCAAACAAGGTCAGCAGTACCACCGTCGCCAGCACCAGCCCGAACGCAAGCATCGCAATGCCCTTGAAGTTGCGCTGAAACTCGCGCCACGAAAGCGTCCACGCAGCGGAGTACAGCAGCGGCGGCAGGAAGACCAGGAACACAATGTTAGGCGGCAACGCAAAGCGTGGCATGTGCGGCACCAGGCTAAGGCCCAGCCCCGAAATCACCAGCAGGATGGGATAGGGAACCTTCAGCACGCGCGCCAGGCTGCCGAAGATCGCAATCGCCAGCAGCCCCAACAGGAGCAGCCCACCGGTACCGCCTGTGCTGACGTTCATCATCTAAGCCCTCAGCGCCAGGGTGCGCTACCACCACTGTCTCATCAGTACTCACGTCCATTCTGCTGCACCTGCTCCACGCAGCTTTGACACCGGCACGCGGGGTGTGGCCGAATAGCTGCGTCCCTGGGGAGATGGAATGATTGAGGCAACACCATGCGCATGACGGCAAGTCTGCTTCGCAGCACCGTAGTGGGAGCTTTAGGCGGGCTGCTCTTCGGCTTTGACACCGTTGTCATCGCGGGCACCACCGGCCAGCTGACGCAGGTCTTTCATCTTTCGCCGCAAAGCCTTGGGCTTACCGTCTCCATTGCCCTGTGGGGCACGGTGGTTGGTTGCATCCTGGCAGGGCCGTTGGGCCAGCGCATCGGTGGGCGCAATGCGCTGCGCATCATGGCCGTGCTCTACGTCATCTCCGCGCTCGGCTGTGCCTTTGCGCCGACCTGGGCGGTGTTGATGATCTTTCGCTTCATCGGGGGGCTCGGTATCGGTGGCTCATCCGTGCTGGGACCGGTCTACATCGCAGAGCTTGCGCCGGCAGCCTGGCGAGGCCGTCTGGTCGGCACGTTTCAGGCGAACGTCGTGTTCGGCATCCTGGTGGCGTACTGCTCCAACTACTACATCGCCACGCTGCACCTGGGTGCGTTGGAATGGCGATGGCAGCTTGGTATCGCTATCATGCCAGCGCTGCTGTTCCTCACGCTGCTGTACACCATTCCGCAAAGTTCGCGCTTCCTGGTGACGCGCAACAGCCTGACAGACGCACTCGCGGTGCTGCGCCAGATGGGTGCGGACGAGCCGGAGGCGGACCTGGAGACCATTCGCCAGTCGCTGCACCAGGAGCGTAACGCCACAGCCGCGCCGCTCTTCACGCGGTCCTTGCGCCTGCCTATTTTCCTCGCCATCAGCATCGGTGTGTTCAACCAGGTGTCCGGCATCAATGCAATTCTGTATTACGCCAACGACATCTTCGCGGCGGCCGGTCTGTCACGGCTTTCAACCTTTTCGCAGTCGATCTACATCGGTCTGGCGAACATGGGCGGCACCATTCTTGGCATGCTGCTGATCGACCGCATCGGCCGCAAGACGCTGCTCCTGATTGGTGCGGTGGGCACCTTCGTCTGCCTGCTGGCGACGGCAACGCTCTTCCACACCGGCCTGCATCCGGAGTACATCGTGTGGCTTCTGGTGGCCTTTATCGGCTTCTTCGGCATGTCTCAGGGCGCGGTCATCTGGGTGTACATTTCGGAGATCTTCCCGACGCAGGTCCGGTCCAAAGGGCAAAGCCTGGGCGGCAGCGCTCACTGGATCATGGATGCGCTGGTCGCCCTGCTGTTTCCGCTGATGGTGGCGCAGTTTTCGCGGGCAGCGCCCTTCTACTTCTTCGCCGGAATGACTGCGCTGCAGTTCTTCGTAGTCCTGTTCGTCTATCCGGAGACCAAGGGCCGCACGCTGGAGCAGCTGCAGGCACAGCTCAGCCGTTAAGACACGGTGGTCGGCTATAGTTGCTGTGCTGGAGTAAACAGCCGGTCGTGCCTGCATCGAAGCAGCTCGGCACATAAGGAAATCTGACCATGAGCATTACCGGAGCCATGCTGATCGGCGCGGCAGAAGTACGCGGCACCCAAGGCGAAGCCACTGCAATCAATCCCGCAACGGGCGCCACACTGGAGCCGGTCTTCGGCGGAGCTACGCTGGACGACGTCGACCGCGCCTGTACCCTGGCCGCGCGCGACTTTGACAGCTACCGCAATGCGAGCCTTGAAAGCCGTGCAACGTTTCTGGAAGCCATCGCGCAGGGCCTGATGGACCTGGGCGACGAACTGGTCGACCGCGCCATGGCCGAATCCGGCCTGCCCCGTCCCCGCATCGAAGGCGAGCGCGGACGCACCTGCGGCCAGTTGCGCCTGTTCGCCACGCTGGTACGTGAGGGCCGCTGGCTGAACGTCACCGTCGACACGGCACAGCCCGACCGCAAGCCGATGGCACGCCCCGATCTGCGTTCACGCCAGATTCCGGTTGGACCAGTCGCCGTCTTTGGCGCAAGTAACTTTCCGCTGGCCTTTTCGGTTGCCGGTGGCGACACCGCAGCCGCACTTGCCGCTGGCTGTCCCGTCATTGCCAAGGCGCACCCCTCGCACCTGGGCACCTCTGAGCTTGCCGGGCGCGTGATTCAGCAGGCTGCTGCCGCTGCGGGTCTGCCCGAGGGAACCTTCTCCTTGCTGGTGGGCGTGGGCAACGAGGCAGGCGGTGCGCTGGTGAGCCACCCTGCTATTCAGGCCGTCGCGTTTACCGGCTCGCGTAAGGGTGGGCAGGCACTCGTCGCGCTGGCCGCGGCACGTCCGAACCCCATCCCCGTCTTCGCCGAGATGAGCAGCATCAACCCGGTCTTCCTGCTGCCCGCGGCACTTGAAGCGCGTGGTCCTGCTATCGCTGCTGGCCTGGTTGCGTCGGCCACGCTGGGTGTCGGTCAGTTTTGCACCAAGCCCGGCCTCGTCTTCGCGCTGGAGGGGCCAGCGCTCGATGGCTTTGCCACTGCAGCCGTCTCTGTTGTACAGGCCGCAGGCGCGAACACCATGTTAAACGCTGGCATTCAGCAGGCTTACGCCCATGGCATAGGCGCGTTGTGCGGTGCCTCGGGCGTTGAGAAGCTTGCCGTGGGAGCCACGGGCAGCGAAGCGAACACTTCGGCCCAGCCGACCCTCTTCCAGACCGATGCGAAAACCTTCCTTGCCGATCCCGCACTGGCGGAAGAGGTCTTCGGACCCGCAGCCATGCTCATCCGCTGCAGCAGCGTGGAGGAGATGATCTCCATCGCAGACAGCCTGGATGGTCAACTGACCGCGACTCTGCACCTGGACGCGGCTGACCACGCTACAGCCAGGCGGCTGTTGACTGTGTTGGAACGCAAGGCAGGTCGCATCGTGGTCAACAGCTTTCCTACCGGCGTCGAAGTCTCCTATGCAATGGTGCACGGCGGGCCGTCGCCCTCCACGTCTGACAGCCGCGTCACGTCGGTGGGAGCCATGGCGATCGATCGCTTTCTGCGACCGGTTTGCTACCAGGACCTTCCTTCTGACCTGCTACCGGAAGAGCTGCAGGATGCAAACCTTTCGGCACGTGCGCGCCTGGTCGACGGCAAGCTACTCACCGCGTAACGTGACGACCTGTCCTACGGACGGACGCTTCCCGCTCGGTGGAGCGTCTGTTCAGCTTTGTATAGGAGTTATCATGAAAATCTTCGTAGTGGCAGCAACAGCTTTGTTGGCGTTGGGCGCCGGCGCGCAGGCACCGAACACACTGACCAGTGCCGAACAGGCGCAAGGCTGGAAGCTGCTTTGGGATGGCAAGACCGGCACAGGCTGGCACAACGCCAAGGGCAACGCTATTCCGAATCGCGGCTGGACGATCGACAATGGCCTGCTGACTCTGCTGCCTTCGGACGGGCACGGGCACGACTTCGGTGGCGACCTGCTGACCGATGAAGACTTCGGCGATTTTGAACTCAGCATTGACTTCAAAACCACGCCCGGCGGAAACAGTGGCATCAAGTACTTCGTCAACACCGACAAGGCCACCGGCGGGGACCCCGCCATCGGCTTTGAATACCAGCTATTGGATGACGACGTGAACCCGGACGCAAAGCTGGGCCGCGATGGCGACCGCACGGAAGCCTCGCTGTACGACATGATTCCCGCGGCGAAGAACAAGCCTTATCGCGCGGTCGGCGAATGGAACACCGCAAGGATCGTAGTGCGCGGCGCGCATGGCGAACACTGGCTGAACGGTGTCAAGGTGCTGGAATACGAACGCTTTACACCAGCGTTCCGCCAGATCGTAGCGGACAGCAAGTACAAGTCCCTGCCACACTTTGGCGAGCTGCGTCACGGCCACTTGCAGCTGCAGGATCATGGCGATGGTGTGTCTTTTCGCAATCTCAAGATTCATGAGCTAGCACCACCCTCCATGAAGATCGGCGACTAAGTCCTCCCAACACAAAACAGAAGGCCGCCAAATAAGGCGGCCTTTCTGTTTGTACTCTCCAAATAGCCGGGTTAAAACTGCAGCTTGACCGACGCCTGCAGGCTACGTCCTCCGCCCACACCGTTGACCGTACCCTGGCCAGAGCCGAGCGTACTGCTGATGTAGCCGAAGTTCGCATTGCTGATGGTGCCGGAGTTTGGGTTGGCAAACTGCGGTGAGTTACTTACTTGAAACGCTTCAAAACGTGTCTCAAGGTTTGCCTCGCGGAAGACGGGAAACTGCTTGAAGATGGTCAGATTGTTCTGCACATAGCCGGGTCCGATGAACTGGTTCCGCTGTGTATTACCAGCGACACCATTTCCAACAGGCTGCCCGAAAGAAGTCGGATCAAAATACGCCACACCCAACGCGTTGTGTCCTGGAACCTTCAAATAAGGCTTCACCAGGTTTGCAGTCTGTGTGGTTCCCGGCGTGTTCAACGCGCCGCCATTTGCATTCACGGTGAAGGGCTGACCTGAAACAAGCGACAGGATGCCGGAAAGTTTCCAGCCGCCCAGTGCAAACTGGCTTACGCCAGAGTTGAAGTACTTGTGTCCCCGACCCGCAGGCAGCTCAAACGTGAAGCTGTTTTCGAAGTTGAACTTGCGGTCGAAGTCAGCCTGTGCGTAGTTGCGGCGCGGCTGCGCGAAGAACAGCAGTCCACCATCGTCGCCTGACTGGTAGTTGAGCGCCTTGTCCCAGGTAAAGGCCGTGGTGAAGCCCAGACCGTGCGAGAAGCGCTTGTTCAACTGCGCTTGCAGCGATTGGTAATTGGAAGAGAAGCCGAGGAACTGCGCCGTGCTGGCCGCGGTGCGTCCATACAGGACGTTCTGCGGTTCACTCGCAACACCACCACCCAGAGAGTTAGGCAGGTTTAGGTTCTGTGCCACGGGCATGTGCACGCCATGGTTGGCCACGTAGGCCAGCGTCATGCTCATGTCATAGGGCAGTGTCTGCTGTACAGCGATGTTCCAGCTCATCACGTACGGGTTGTAGAAGTTGGTCGGCACGATGATAAAGTTCGACGAGTTCAAGAGCTTATTGGAAGAGACATTAATAATTCCGTTTCCCGGAATTGCGACGGCAACAGGAGCAGGGAAACCGGCCTGAAACGATGCGGTTGTCGCACCGTCTGGCAGCACAGCCGCGCCGTAGGTTGTCGCTGGATTGAAGCTGTTATTCGCGCGAACCGGGTAGTTATAGGCGTAGGTATTATCCGGAAAAGGCAGGTAGCTCATACCGAAGCCCGCGCGCACCACGGTGGCATCGGTCGCCCGAAACGATAGCCCGGTGCGCGGCGCGAAGTAACCATAGCGTGTCTTGATACCAAGGTCGGCTGGCACGTTGCCGATCCCCGCCAGTTGCAGCTGATTGTTGGCAAAGTCGTAGTTTGAAAAGCCGCCGGAAATTTTCGGCGTCGCAGGTGGATAGAATTCCCAACGCACACCCAGGTCCAAGGTGAGCCTCTGGCTTACCTGCCACTTATCCGTGACGTAACCAAAGACCCAGGTTTGCCGGTAAGCAGGGAAGAAGGTGTTGAGGTCGCGACCAGCCTGGCTGGGAACATCCAATAGAAAGCTTGCAATGTCGTTGGCCACATTCGTGCTTGCGCCCGGAATCGACGTCTGGTTCTCACCAAAGGTATAGGCACCGCGTGGGCTAAAGGTCTGATCCTGCAACAGGTCGTCACGGACCCGACGTACGTCCCCACCGAACTTGATGCTGTGATTCTTGAGCGTCTTGGTCCAGTTATTGACAAAGTCGATGTTCGCTTCGCCTCGGATCCAAGGGAGAGAAGGTGAATATCCAAACAGCGGATAGGCCTGTCCCGACTGGCCAAAGTTGCCGATGGTAATGGCGACCTGGCCGCTTGTGAAGGGACTGCCAGCGATGTTCGCTCCCGGAATCCCAATGGTCGAGGCGTCATTTGAACCGTAATCGCTGGGCTGTGCGTTGTTGCGCAAGTGAGCTACGCCGATGCGCACTTCGGTGAACAGCGTGTTGCTGAAGCTGTGCTCCAGGTTCGCGCCGGTGCTGTATGCCGTCTGTACGCCCGTGGCCTGAAAGCCGCCGCCGCCCACAGGCCCGCCGAAGAACGCGCCAAAGGCCGGCGCCTGAAAGGTGTTCGCACGCTGCCATGAGAAGCGGCCGCTCAGGTGGTCTTTCTGGGTGATCGTGTAATCCGCTTTCAGGTCGTAGCTGTTGGTGTTCTTACTAAAAGGAAGGTTGACGCTGTAATTGTTGGTGGGTGAGGCTAGGTTGGTGGTGTTCTGATTCGGCGCAGGCAGGCCGCGCAGAAACGCCAGCGAGATGGGGTTGATACGGTTGATCGGTATCAGATTTCCAGCGAAAGGCGTACGGCCTGTACCGTCCGGATTACCTGTCTGTGGATCGTAGACCTGTCCCTTGCCGGCACTCAGCGGTCCACTAAGATCGACGAAACCGTTCCCATTGTCGTTATAGAACTGTCTCGGCACAATGGTAAGAACGTTATTGACCTGCTCCCGGTCGGTCGTGCGCAGGTAATCACCGAAGAGGAATAACCGATCCTTGATAATCGCACCACCCAGGCTGCCGCCGAAGTAGTTATAAGCCAGGTGACCGAGCGGTCCGCCAAAGTACGAACGCGCATTGACGGCATTGTTCTGGATAAACTCAAACGCCGATCCATGCAGTGCATTGGTTCCTGAGCGAAGTGAGACGTTGGTGACCGCACCAATCGCGCGTCCAAGTTCTGCATCGAAATTGTTTGTTGAGACGTCGACGGACTGGATCGCCTCAGCAGGCGGAATTACGATCTGCAGCAGACCGGTGCGCTCATCATCGTCAATGCCTTCAATCTGGTAGAGATTACCCATGCGCGGAATGCCGTTGGCCTGGGTCTGCAATGCAGATTGTGCATTGAAAAACTGCGAATGCTGAAAGGTAGCTGGGGTCGTGCCGGGCACCAGGTTCAGCAGCGATTGGAAGTTACGATTGGTGCCCAGCGGAAGATCTGCAACAGCCTGGCGCTCGATCTTGGTGCTGATGTCGGCACGATCCGTCTGAAGGACGGGCGGTGCGGTTGAAATCGTAACCTGTTCCGTGACCGAACCGGTGGCAAGGGCAGCGTCAACGCGTGTCGAGCTGTTGCTGGTCAGATCGATGTTGGCATGAATCTCACGCTTGAAGCCTGCGGCCTCTACGGCAACGGTGTATTTGCCCGGTTGAAGGCCGGGCACCAGGTAGTTGCCACTCTCATTGGTCGCGAACTTCTGGATTTGGCCGGTCTCCGTAGCGGTGATCGTAATTTGCGCTTTCGGAACTGCGGCGCCGCTTGCATCGGTCACTGTGCCGAGTAGCGTTCCACTTACCGCCTGTGCCATTCCAATTCCAGGCAAGGTTACACAAGCAGTCACCAGGCATGTAGCCCGGAGCATCCCAAATTTCATGTTGCCTCCGAATGCGCGAACAAAGTGTCACAAGTTGCAAACGAACAATAGGCTGGAGGGCTACTCGATGTCAACGAAATCTGTAAGGGCGAATGTTGTTGCACAAACGAAGACGGGGCCCTGTAGGCCCCGTCTTTGCAGATCATGTTGTGCTGCAGGATCTTAGCCGTAGATAGCTTTTACGAGCATATTCTCAAGCTGTTCCTGCTTGCCGGAGCGAGGCGCAGGCTGAATGGCGTCAGCCTCTGCCTTGGCCGCGATTGCATCCAGTGACATGCTGCCGTCCAACATCGCTTTGGCTTCAGGCGTCTGCCAGCCAGCGTAACGCTCGGCCAGCAGGGCGTCGTACTTGCCGTCTTCGATCAGCTTGGCAGCCAGCAGGAAGGACCGTGCGCACAGATCGACACCGCCCACATGTGCGTGGACCATGTCTTCCGGCGTAAAGCTTTGGCGACGGACCTTTGCATCAAAGTTGCAGCCACCGAGGCCCAAGCCGCCTGCCTTGATGACGTGGTACATCGACTGGGTCATGCTCCAGAGTTCGTTGGGGAACTGGTCGGTGTCCCACCCCAATAAGGCGTCGCCGCGATTGATGTCCAACGATCCAAGAATGCCCAACGCGCCCGCCGTTGCGATTTCATGCTCAAAGGTGTGGCCCGCGAGTGTAGCGTGGTTTGCTTCCAGGTTGACACGAACCTCGTTCTCCAGACCGTAGCGCTTCAAGAAGCCGTAAACCGTCGCCGTGTCAAAGTCGTACTGGTGAACGGTTGGCTCCTTTGGCTTGGGTTCGATCAGAATTTGACCTTCGAAGCCGATCTTGTGCTTGTACTCCACAACTATCGAAAGGAAGCGGCCCATATGATCCAGTTCCTGCTTCATATCGGTGTTCAGCAGGGTTTCGTAGCCTTCGCGACCGCCCCAGAGCACGTAGTTCGATCCACCCAGCTGCTTGGTGACATCCATGCAGTGCTTGACGGTAGCCGCCGACCAGGCAAAAACAGCCGGGTCAGGGTTGGTCGAAGCACCGGCCATAAAGCGCGGATGGGAGAACAAATTTGCTGTACCCCACAGCAGCTTGGTCTTCGCCCCTGCCATCTTTTCTTGCAGGTAGTCAGCCATGCCATGGAAGTTGTCCAGCGTCTCCTTCAGCGTTTCGCCGCCGGGCGCAATATCGGCATCGTGGAAGCAATAAAACGGCAGCCCCAGCACGCGGAATAGCTCGAACGCGGCATCAGCCTTGGCCTTGGCCTGCGTCATGGCGTCGCCATCGGCCATCCAGGGACGGTTCATTGTGGGCCCACCAAACGGATCGCTGCCTGTCATCGCCAACGAGTGCCAGTAGGCAACTGCAAAGCGCAGGTGTTCGCCCAGTGGCTTGCCCATCACCACGCGTTCGGCTTCGTAGAAGCGATAGGCGAGGGGATTGTCGCTGTTCGGCCCTTCGTACTGGACTTCCGGAATGTTTGAGAAAAGTGTTTCAGTCAAGATCGTCTCCGTCTGCAGTTAGTTCTCGCATCCTGAGTCATAAGCGAGAGTGTGATGTATCCACGCAAGGGTGCATGTTCACGAGCAAGCACGTTCGAAGACGCAACTTTCCCGAATTAATTTCTGCGCAAAAATAAATGTTTCGGCTGCTTGATGTCAAGCGTCCGCGTTCGTGGCGATTGTCGGCAGCTACTTACCTGCTCAGTTCTGCACGGACTACGCGGAAATCTTCTGCTGGGGATCGTGCGTGGAGTGGTGATAGCTGGCATGTCGTTGCAGCAACATGGCGGCGCTGCCGCTTAAACGCGCTAACTCCCCATCTCCGGTTGCGCGGAGCGTTGGCGGATCACCTGCCAACATGGAGGCTGCCAACTTCTTCTCGATGATGGGGCAGCACACTTCCCATGTGGCCGTAACGTCGCCTACCAGCAACACGAGCTCCGGAGACAGGGTTGCTGTGACCAGGCGTAGGCCTTCGCCCAGTGCCTCAGCTTGCGCCGTTAGCGCGGCAATGGCGTGGGGATCATTGTCCTCAGCCAAGTGCAGCAACTCGTGAATGTTCTCGGCAGTCCGTCCGCTTGCTGCATTGAACATGCGCAGCGCAGCCCGAGACGACGCCACCATTTCCCAACAGCCTTTCTGGCCGCATTGGCAAAGTGGCCCATTCGGATCGACCGAAACGTGACCAAACTCCCCAGCCAGGCCGTTCGAACCAGACTGCATATGGCCACCGGAAAGGATCGCTGCGCCCACGCCCTCTGCAACGGCAATCAGGACGACGTTCTTTGCGCCCTGCAGACGGCCATTCCATAACTCTGAGATCAGGCACACATTTGCGTCGTTGTCGATTTCAACCTGCAGACCAGATTCGCGTTCCAGCGCGCCCTTCAGATCAAAGTCATGCCAGCGAAGGTTAGGTGCCAGTAGCACCCGCTGCGTAACAGGATGAACGCGGCCCGGGATACTGACACCGACACCCTCAAACGTCTTTCCCGGGTGTTCTGCGCGCAGGGCACGCATACGCTTGCCAATCTGCAGCACCGTACGGTCCGGGTCGGAAGACAGGGGCACTATTTCACGGCAAAGAAAGCGACCACTCAGATCCACGATGGCCAGGATCGCGCGATCGGGTCGCAGATCAACTGCGAACGTGAGCAAATCGCTGTTCACCGAGAGCATGGTGGAGGGGCGACCACGGGGCGCCTTGATCAAGGCACCCTCACGAACCCAGTTTTCCTGAACCAGCTGTTCCACGATCTTCGATACGGTACTGGGCCGCAAGCCGGAGAGCCGAGACAGGTCAGCCCGAGCCAGCGGCTGATTGAACCTGATCAACTCCAGCACGATGTCGCGGTTGATTCCACGAGCAATCTCGCTTGACGCAGGTTGAGCCGAAGCTAAATCAATGCGACGTACGCCCCGGGTTTGCTCATTGCGCGGCAGATCGTGTGGCTGAGTTTTCATCGTTCAAAGTTTATCGAGTGTATGGTAACGCACTAATAAACATCAAGAACAGTTCAGCGCCACAACCACGTTGCGAGGCGTTCACAAAGCGTCCAGTGAACGCCTCGCGATGAGCTATTTCTTTCTGGCGTTGGCGGGCAGCGTGTACGCATACAGCACGCTGCCACTACTCATCAACACAACCTGGTGGCCATCAAGCTCGTAGGTAATCGGCGTGGACGCAATCTGCGCGCCTGTGCCGGAGTGCCACAACGTTTTACCGGTCGCAGTATCGAGCCCCAGAAAGTTTCCTGACGCATCGCCACTGAAGGTAACGCCCGCCTCTGTCGTCAGTACGCCAGACCCCGCTCGACGACCCAGCTCGTGCTCCCAACGTACCTTGCCTGTCTGCACGTCAATTGCCTTGAGGACACCCTTGCTCCACAGGCTGTAGTCTGCGCCGGCCCAGCCATACGCGCCGTCTGCAGGCTTCGCGAAATAGAGGCTATAGCTGGGCGATGTGCTCACAATGAAGAGGCCAGTCTTTGGGTCGAAACTTGGTGAACGATAGTTGGTCATGCCCCCTTCGTCAGGCGCAATCAACCTGCCGTCAGGCGCCGGTTCCTTGTCTGGATTCGGAATGGGCCGGCCATCCTTGTCAATACCGTTCGTCCAGTTCACAGGCCCAAACGGAGTCGTCAGCAGGCTCCTGCCTGTGGTCCGGTCCAGCACGAAGAAGTAACCATTACGCGAGGCCTGCATCAAGACCTTGCGTTGTGCGCCTTGGAACTTGATGTCCGCCAACACTGGAATCTCAACAGCGTCCCAGTCATGCGTGTCGTGCGGAGAAGGCTGGAAGGCCCAAGCCAGCTTGCCAGTCTCGGGGTTCAGCGCGACGATACTGCAGGTGTACAGGTTGTCGCCGGGGCGTACCTTGCCATTGAGTACCGGAGTGGGATTACCCGTGCCCCAGAACATCAGGTTTTGTTCCGGATCGTACGTGCCGGTCATCCAGACGTTGCCGCCGGTGGTCATCTTTGGCGTACCGACAGGAGAGGTAGCCGTCCACGTCCACTGGGTAGCGCCCGTCTCGGGGTCAAGCGAACGGATAAAGCCCTGTAGGTTATCGAAGTCACCGGAAGCGCCCACCACGACGTGGTTGCCCACAATCAACGGCGACATGGTTGACCACTGACCCTTGGCAGAATCCGCCACCATCACATCCCAGCAAACCTTGCCGGTCTTGGCGTCAAGCGCCAGTGCATGTGCGTCCGATGACATGTAGTAAATCTTGTCCTTCAGAATTGAGACGCCGCGCTGGCCGATGTGAAACGCCTTGTTCGCTGGAGCAGTGTAGCGCCACAGGGTATGACCGGTACGCGCGTCGACCGCCCAGATGTTGTCAGGCACAGTGAAGTAGAGGACGCCATCGACCAAAATCGGGGTAGCCTTCACCTGCTGCATCTGCTGAGTCTGAAAGGTCCACGCCAGGGACAGGGTGCCGACATTTGCAGGCGTAATCTCTGTCAGCGGACTGTGCCGCTGTCCGCTGTAGTCCCCATGAAAACCCGGCCAGCTATCGCGAGGCGGATGCTTCAGCATGGCTGCATCCACGTTCTGCGCGTGTACGCCCGTGCAGCTACCTGCAAGCATCAGCGCTGTTGAAACCGATCCGAGCCACCCATTCCGTTGCATGCGTTTCATCTCTTCCCCGGCTCCAGTTACTTCAGCGTCTGCACATAGGCAAGCACATTGTGTATGTCGTTATCCGTGTACTTACTCAGGGCGACCACATGCGCTTCCGCAGGGTCGTCGACCTTATAAGTGATCGCGGTGGTTGGCCAGGAGTGGTATTGACCGAACGAGTCGCGCATACCGATCGTGAACTCGTCCTGGTACTCCAGGACACCGTTGAACGACTGACCGGTAGCCGTTTTCACAGCAACCTTGGACTTCACGTCCGCGGGGTAAAGCATTTGTTGCTCCAGCTTCAACCCAGAAAAACGGGTGGCGACGCCGGCAAGGTCGCCAGTTGCAGAATGGCACTTGGCGCACCCACCCACTCCGTCGAAATATTGTTTGCCGGCCTGTGCGTTACCGGTTTGCAGGTCTGATTCGTCGACACCCTTGCGCGTTCCCGTCTGTGACATCAACAGATCCTGCTGCGAGTGAACGTAGGCGACCAGCGCCATGATTTCGGTGTCGGGCAGCGCGAAGCGCGGCATGCCTTTCTCCTGTCGGCCGTTGCGCAGCACGGCACCAATGGCTTCGCCGTTCTTATCGGAAGAGACAAGCTTCGACCGTGTCAGGTCGGGTCCGCTTTCACCGCCGCCGGCATCCTTGCCATGGCAGAAAGCACAATTTTGCAGGAACAGGCTGTTGCCTGCCTCGATCTGCGCCTTGGTAAAGTCAGCATGCACGGGCTTGTAACCCTGCGAACCAACGGTCGACACGGGCCGCGCACCCTGTGGCCGGCCGCTCTGTGGCGCCGCACTTGGTGGCGGAGCCTGTGCCAACGCACTCGTGATCAACGACGCAGCCGTCAATGACAGGGTGCAGGACGCGATTACAGCAGCCCAGGAGATTTGCTTCATAAAAGATTCCACTTCTTTGTCGAAACAGGACAAGAGTTCAAGAGAGGGTGCGAAATACTTCGGAGGTTTACTGACAAAGAACTCAGCTTTAATTTCCGACTGAGACTATATGGCTGCAGCAAAAAGGCTGTCAAGTAACTCGGTAACTGTGTATCGGTAATCGGTTCCTATCGGAAGCTGCCGATCTGCAATGATTCTCGCCAATTCAAAAAAGAATGGACCCGGAGTTTCCGGGTCCATTTTGTTGTGAGACCGCCAATGTTTTAGAAGTTCAGGCGTAAAACGAACTCCATCGTGCGTGGATCGGTGGTGCCCGTTACCTGACCGAAGTTGGACGAGCCAAGCTGACTGGCGACTGTGAATGCGGAGAGGTGGTTCGGCACATTGAACATTTCAGCGCGGAACTCCGCCCCAATTTGCTCGTGGATTTTAATGTTTTTCTGCAGTGCGGCGTCCCAGTTGTTGTACAGCGGGCCGGTTGTGTCGTCGTACTTCAGGTTGCCATACGCGCCAGGTGCCGGCGTTGAGAAGGCTGCTGCCGTCAGGTACTGCTTACCCTGTCGCAAGTAGCGACTCACCCCTGGAATTTTGTCAGGACGGCCCGCTACCGAGTTCGTACCTACCAGATTACCGGTCCCACTGGCAGTCGCTGAACCGCTTGGCAGAGTGACGTTGATGGGGAGGCCGTTCGCGATGCGGGTCAGACCCGAGACCTGCCAGCCCCCGATGACCTTCTTGTACCAGGTGTCCTGGCTGATCCAGAAGGGAATCGGATAAACATAGCTGGCCACAAAGATCTTTGGCTGTGTGTAGCTGGCCGGACCGTAATCCGCGTGTATATCAAAGCTGTTCTGCGGCTGGTAGTCGAAGCTGGATCCATCCGTCAGCGACTTGTTCCAGGTGTAAGACAGTGTGATCAAACCACCCTGACGCAGCCGGGTCTGTGTGCGTACCTGCAAGGAGTGATAGTTCGAAATTGCGCCGTTTGTGTACTGGTAAATCTCGCCGTATCCCTTATACGGGCGCAGTGCATTCACAGCAACGCCCGGGTCTGCCTGGATGGTACCCGCAGCACCCTGGTTGAGATCTTTGCGGTAGGTTAGATTGGATGAGCTTGAACCGACATATCCAAGCTCGAAGATGGTGCTGCCGCTAAGCCGCTGCTGAATGCCAAGGCTGTAGTTGTGGATACGCGGCGGTGCCAGTTTCGGATCGGCCGAGTTGCCGACGTTTTGCGGAGCAGCACTATTAATACCGATTGAGCCCAGCCCATCCACATTACCCGCACTTGAGAGTGAAGCAACGGCGACAAACGGAACCTGTGAAACGGCGTTATACAGGTAGTTTCCTTCGACACGTTCATACGACATGCCATAGCCGCCACGCACCACGAAGGTCTGATTTCCGAACACGTCAAAGGCGAAACCTGCGCGGGGCGCGAACGTGTTGTATACCGTCCCCACGATGCCGCCCGGCTTACCCCTGAACAGACCCAGCACTGCCGGGTTGTTATACACAGACGGGGCTACGATTTGCTTGGCTTTGTCTGAAAAGCCCGTTCCAGCCAAAACGAGACCGTTGTAGGGCGCTGCGGTGTTATTAGTAATCAGCCCAGTCGTTGGACTGATGACGGCTGCCTTTGTCGGATCGTAGAGTGCAGGATCAAAGAAAGAGAAGTTATTTGCCCAGGATGAAATCGGGGGCATGAAC
>JBPBQP010000040.1:0-19360 GCA_050954745.1 Janthinobacterium lividum
CACCGGACGCAACGCCCAGCAGGAAGGGATTGGCACGCAGCCTCGTTGAGAGAGGTGCGGGCAGCACAAGGCCACGTGCCGCCTGTGTCAGAAGGGCGGCACAGGCGGTGGAGAGAAAGGCGCGGCGATTGATGTGCGAAAGTTCAGTCTTCATGAGTTGTTCCTTGCCTCTATCCAGCGATGCGACAGAGGCGGTGGTGCTGTCTACCGCGTGAAGCGGATGCTGAGCTGGAACTGGCGTGCCGTCTCAGCTGCGGTTGCTGTGTTGAAGGTGGCATTGGGCGTGGCAGCCGGTCCGAATGTTCTGTTCACGTTTGTCACGTTCAGGCGATTCGGTGCGTTAAACACCTCAGCCGCCACCTGGATGGTGTTGCGGTCATGCACATGCAGGTCGCGCGACACGCGGAAGTCTGCCTCAACGTACGCGGGCAAACGGTACGAGTTGTAGCCGAAGCCGACAGGCCGGTCATTGAAGACGAGGTCGCCATTGTTGTCCTGGCCCGTGACCGGCGAGAAAGGCAGGCCGCTTTGCGCGACTGTACGCGAGGTCAGCGTCCATCCATTCACAACGCGTGAAGCCACGGCGTTGCTGAAAGAAAATCTGGTGTTGTAGACGGCTGTGAGCGTGAAGCGGTTGGGTTGGCTAAAGTCGCCGGGACCCACATCGGCTGACGGATTGGCAGGATTGCTCGGTGTGGTGAGTGCGCCAAAGTTGGTGAAGTTATTCGTGTAGGACAACCCGCGCACATGCTGCAAGTTATACGCCGCCTGAAAGCTGAGGCCGTGACGGGCGCGTTGCGTCAGCACGACGACGACGCCGCTATAGTTCTGGTAGCCTGCGGAACTCGTGGTGTAGATACTGCCAAATGCGGGGTTGGGACGATTCGTGGTGCCGCCATACTGCGGTCCGCCATTGGGTGCGGTGCCAACCGTCGTCAGGTTTGAAGGCGTGGAGTAAGGCAGATCCACCGCATGGTTGCCGAAGTACGACACAGACAGTGACTGGTCACGCATCAACTGCCGTTCGAATGTGGCAAAGTACTGGTGCACCATCGGGTCTTGAAAGCTGGGCGCAAACACGTACAGGTCCGAGGGCAACAGGGCGGTGTTGCCGCCGATGGAAACAGGATTATTGGTAAATGCAGGCGCCCCTGCCTGTGTGGGTGTCACCGTCAGATTGCGCACAGCCACACCGTTGCCACGCACAAAGGTGTTGAACGTCTGCGCGACCGTGGTGTTGTAGTAAATGCCGTAGCCAGCACGGATGACCGTTTTGCCGTCACCGATTGGGTCGTACGCAACGCCTAAACGGGGAGCCAGATTGTTGTAGTCCTGCGGGATGGTGCCGGTGGCTGGGTAGGTCGTGTTCAGCAAACCGGTCGGCCGAAGGAAGACCTCGTAACGCAGGCCGTAGGTAAGCTTCAGCTTGCTGTTGACGCGCCAGTCATCCTGCAGAAAATAACCCTGGCTGACCACGCGTGATGTGGTGAATTCCTGCCCAATGGCGCGGGTGTACTGCGTGTAGGTAAAGGGGCGGCCTGTTGCCGGGTCGATGACACCGTTCTGCGCATTTACAGCCTGCTGCAAAGCGGTGACGCTGCCGCGGGTTCCGCTGGCATTTAAACCAGTAAACGTAAAGGTTCCGTTCAGATTCCTGGTGCGTTCCTTGAACGAGTTCGGCAGGATCTCAACACCGGCCTTTACTGAGTGGTTGCCGATGTTCCAGGTAAAGTTATCGACGAACTGCAGACCAGACTCATACGAGACAAACGTGCCGTCCTGGTTGCCGTTGTAATTGCCTACGCCAGAGATGTTGATCTGCGGTGTCAGCGGGCTTAGGACCCCGTTGGAGATGTCGCGCTTGATGCTGAGAAAACGGAACTCGTTCAACTTGTTGGGACCAAGCGTGGTGACCAGTTGCGCCGTGCCGGACTGAGGATTCTCATCAAACCGGCTGGCAACCTGCCGAGTGATCTGGCCATTGCCAAGTGGGCTTTCGCGGTCGCGGTAGTAGTTGTACCGCAGCATGAGACGGTTGGTGCTGTTCAGCACAACATCAGACTTCACGGTGATGGTGTGGGCGCGGAAGCTGCCGTTGAACGACGCAATGTCGTCCGGCGAAATGCCCAGCGCTGCCGCAGTCGAGGCCTGCGCGGCGCCGCCAAAGGTGGAGACCTGCGGCGCGTCCTGCTGCCAGCGCTCGTAGCTGCCAAAGATGAAGGCCCTGTTTTTCTTCAGGGGGCCGCTGGCGGTTCCGCCGTAGTTGTAACGGGAGAATGGAGGCGTGGGCGTAGCGTCTGTAAGCAGAAAGGGCCGCGCGGACAGCGCCTTGTTGCGGGCGAAGAGGAAGCCGCCATAATGGAGATCGTTGGAGCCGGATTTCGAGATTGCGTTTAGCTGAAGGGCAGCCGCCCGGCCAAACTCGGCGGAGTAGTTTGTAACCACCTGCACTTCACTCAGCGCATCTTCGCTGATCACCAGGTTGCGCGCGCCGTCCTGCACGTTGTTGCTGACGCCGTCTACGTTGATGGCCCGAAAACCCAGGCCTCCAAACGACACCGAGGGGGTACCGGTGCCCGACCCGCCGGTGGAAAGAGGCGGTGCATTCACAATCGGGTTTACCACGAACAGGTCCAGAAAGCTGCGACCGGGTACGGGGATGTTCTGCACTTCGCGGCTGGTGTACACGTTGTTGTAGGCGTTGGTGCGACCCGTCTCAATGACGGGAAGATCTGCCGTTACTTCGACTGTGGTTGCAACCGAACCCACAGCCAGAGCGACCCGCAGGGTCTGCACCTGGCCAGCAGCCAGGGCGACGCCGGTCTGCTGCTGCGGGCTGAAGCCATCCTTTGTAATGGCGACACGATAGGTGCCGGGCGGCAAAATCTGCACGCGGAAGTAGCCCTGGTCGTCTGACTGAGCCTCGCGTTCCAGCCCGGTCTCCTTTTGCGTCACCCGGATAGAGGCACCAGCCAACCCAGCGCCGTCAGCCGCCCGTACATACCCTTCGATGTTGCCGTCAATGGCCTGGCTTTGCGCAAACAGAACGGGAGCGGGCGCAGCAACGACAAGCACCGCAAGCGGCAGGGTCAAAGAAAGAAAAGATCGCATGGCAGTGACAGTATCTGCGCTGCATGAACAGGACGTTGCGTCCGGATAACAATTCGACAGGCGAGCTTTGAATGCCTCATCCTGCTAAAACTGCTGATGGTGGTGCTGCTTTCCGAAAGGCAGAATGGCTGTAGATCATAGGGATAGTGCAGCCATGCCCACATACGCTGAAGGGATGCGAACCAAAGCGGAGCCACGTAAGTTGTCGGGTGGATTGGCTCCGCAGGTAGGACTCGAACCTACAACCCTTCGGTTAACAGCCGAATGCTCTGCCATTGAGCTACTGCGGAATGTTCATTGCGAGGTGCCGGCGGGCGGGCGCCGACTCGACTCGCTAATCAGTTATAGCAAAGCGCGGGTGCGGGGTCAAAGACGGTCTGCGCGTATTGATGCCGAGCAGCCCCGAATGGGTTTCGCCGCGCAACGCTAGACTAGCCGTGAGACATCGCGATGTCCGAACCCCTACGAAGCACAGGAGCCAGACCCATGAGCCAACCCCGTATCTCTCGCCTGAACCGTACCGATGTGGATGCCTCGATTGTGTCTGTGTTCGACGACAGCCTGCGCGAACGCGGCAATGTCCCCTACTTCTTTCGCACCCTTGCACACCGGCCATCCATTATGACGACGGCCTGGGCGCACATGCAGGCGGTGCTGGCCGAAGGCACCCTGCCCCGGGCGCTGAAGGAACTGGCGGTGGTGCGCACCTCGCAGCTAAACCGGACGCCGTACTGCCTGGCCTCGCACACCATGATGGCGAAAAAACTGGGCTGCGATGATGCGAAGCTAGACGCCCTGGCCGACTATGCGACCAGCGATCAATTCGATGTGCGCGAACGTCTTGCACTTCATCTGGCTGAGGTCATGACGGCCGACCCGCATGGCTACACCGACGCCGACTTTGCGAAGCTGCGTGGAGAGTTCAGCGAAGGCGAAGTGATTGAGCTGGTTGCCGCAATCGGTCTGTTCAACTACTTCAACCGCGCCAACGATCTGCTGCAAATGGAAACTACAAAGCCAGCCACAGCAGAGGAGCTGGAAGCAGCCGGTCTAGTGGCTGCCAGGTAGCATCGAGGAGTTAACGGTAGAGTGCAACGGCAATGCTGTAAGAAGCGAAGCTGCTCTGCGGATAGTCGCAGGCACCCACTGCGGCATTCGAAAGCCCACCCCGTCGCAGTCTCGCTTCCAGTTCTGCTGGCAGGTGGGTGAGCTCCGTTGCATTAAATCGCATGACAAAGTCAGGCCGCCTGCCCACGTAGCCGGAGGGTGTGCGGCACATCGCCCGCGCATCCGCAGTCCCTGCGGAGCGCATGCCGCTGGTCAGCAGCAAACGCCGGACCTGATCCTCCTGTTCCAACAAAGCCAGTGCAGTAGACGTACTGGCGAAGTCCTCTACCGCCCATACTTCATCACCCTGCTGGCGCACAGCGATGCCGACGGAGTTCACGGCGGGGTCCAGCATGTTCTGGCGATGGTCTGCGGAGTGCTCCCACATCTCCTGCATGTCCACCGCACTCGCGCTGACACCCACGTTTTCGGCAACGGCCGAGAAGCGCGCACCATTCGACGCCGCCCGTTCCGGTAGATCGGCTTCCTGGTCCAGGCGGTGTGCCACGACCGCTTCTCGACTCATCCAGTCAGCGTGCTGTTTGGCAGCCCGGGTAAGCTCATCACTCCACGCCAGGCAGGGCAGACCTGCCGCGGCACGCGACGCATTCAGTGCCGAAAACAGGTACTGCTCTGCGACGGAGTGTTGCGCAAAGGCAGGCACAGCAAGACCCAGCAATGCAAGCATCATGCAAATGACTGCATGTGCATGATGGTATGTGCGCCGACCGGCTCCGAAACGCCGTGGCCTAAACAGGTGCAAGGAACGCAGCGAAAGCAATGCCCACAAGGGGCCGGGTAAATACATGGTTTCTGGCAGCTTACGATGGCCGGTGCCTGGCTCAAGCCCGGCTGAGGACTTTCGTGCTGCGCACCTTCCGTTTGTCGCCAGCCTCGATGTCATGACCGAGCCTGACCGGGATAGCGAAACTCCTTCACAGCAGCAAGGAGATCCACCTCAAAGCGGCCCAGCACCTGCTCGCGGCCCAGGTGCTGCACGGCGTACTCGCGCGCTGCCGTGCCGAGGCGTTTGCGCAGTTCGTCGTCGCGTAGAAGCTCCTGCGCTCCCGACACCAGCGCGGCAAGATTGCCTACCGCCACCACTCTGCCACACGCCGCGTGTGCATCAGCGTCGCCGGAAAGCACAGCCGCCACCTGCGTATCCGGCTCCGCGCAGGCCAGCACCGGCCGTCCACTTGCAAGCATGCCCGTAAGCCGCGACGGCATCACCAGGTCCGCCGTATTCGCACGCTGCGGCAGCAGGTGAACGTCTGCGGCATTCAGCAGATCGTTCAGCCGGTCCAGCGGTTGCAGAGGCAGCAGCGTTACGTTGGTCGCGCCTGTCGCCTCCGCGTCCAGTTGCGGACGGTAAGTACCATCACCACAAAAAATGAAGTGCACTGCCGCATCGTTCTGAAACGCCCTCGCCAGCGGTGCCAGCAGCTCAAGTCCCTGCTTGTTGCCCATGTTGCCGGAGTAGAGAAAGACCACCTTACCTTGTAGTCCCAGGTCCTGTCGGTAGGCATTCGAACGCTCGTCGGACTGTGGCTGAATGCAATCGACATCGACCCAGTTCGGAAACAGGACCGCGCGGCCAGGGTCCACACCTTTGCTGAGACATCCTTCCACCATGCGCATGGAGATGCTCGAAACCCTGTGAAAGGCCCGGGTAAAGACACCTTCAAGCCCCAACGCGATGCGTTGGATGAGACCGCCCGACGGCAGCAGGCCGAGGTCAAAGGCGGCGTCCACTTCCAGGTCCTGCACATACAGCCACGCGGGTGCGCCCGCCAGCGCGGCCACGGCAAGTGCAAGCGGCGCGCAGAAGAAAGTTGGCTCAATCGTAATCACGATGTCTGGTTTCGCGAAGACCTCGCGCAGCATGACAGGTGTGGCGCTTGCTGCGAAGGAAAACAGGTGCAGCACACGCTTCAAGCCGGACGCGTTGGCGGGCACATACAGTGGACACCGAAAGACCAGGGGCTCGTCGGCGCCATCGCCCAGGGGTCCACCATCCTCCGTCAGGTAGCCACGCCCCCGGTAACCCTCGCCAATGCGCCACGCCGGGTAATAAGGCGGTGCGGTGACCACTCGCACCTGGTGGCCCTGCGTCGACAGCCATGCCGCCATTTCTCCCGTGTATTTGCCAATGCCCGTGAGCTCGGGCGCGTAGTTCAGCCCAAGAATGAGGATGCGCAAGGGCGGGTTTTGTAGCGTTGGCACTGCCTCGAGTGTACCCAGCTCGCCTGCGTTCGCACAGAGACCCGCAAGGAACGCTAGCATGGAGTGATGCGATCCCCTACCGGCTGGGCGGCCATTGTTTTGCTGGCAGGCTTTACCCTGGCAGCCCTGCTGGCGCCATGGATCGCACCCTACGACCCGGCGGCTTTGCACCTGGACCAGCGGCTGCTGTCACCCGGCCACGGGTTCGTGCTCGGCACCGACGAACTGGGCCGCGACATCTTCTCGCGCGTTCTGTTCGGTGCACGATTGTCGCTGCTGGTGGCGGTTACGGTGGTCAGCGGCTCACTGGTGCTCGGCTTGCTGGTCGGTTCCATCGCAGGCTTCTATGGCGGCTGGCGTGATGCCGTGTTGAACGTTTACGTGATGAATGCCTTTATGGCCTTGCCAGGCATTCTGCTGGCGATTGCGTTCGTGGCATTTCTGGGCGCGGGAACACGAAACGTCATTCTGGCGCTTACCGTCTCCGGCTGGGTTAACTATGCGCGGCTCGTCCGGGCACAGGTGCTGGCAGCGCGCGAGCGCGAGTATGTGGAGGCAGCACGCTCGCTGGGCGCAAGTGACCTGCGGTTACTGATTCGACACATACTGCCCAACATAGTTCAACCCGTTATCGTGCAGGCTGCTCTCGGTATGGCGGGTGCCGTGCTGGCAGAGGCCACGCTCAGCTTTCTTGGCCTTGGGGTACCGCCACCTGCCGCAAGCTGGGGCTCCATGCTGAACGATGCGCGTGCGCACCTGTTCGACGCACCCCACACCGTGGTCGCACCTGCGGCAGCAGTCATGCTGTGTGTGTTGGCATTTTCTTTTCTGGGTGATGCGTTGCGCGACTGGGCCGATCCAAGGAACTCACACAACAACTAGCCAATCATTTTGGCCGCAGTTAGCGCTAAAGGAAAGCGCCCGGATCTCGCGAAGAGATCGACGGGCGCCCGCAGATCCACCCTCCCCCAGGGTTTCTCTACCTCACAAAACTACCACTTCAAAGCACCCTTCGCACAGCACCAGAGTAACCGTTCAGTAACTTAGTTCGAAATTGTTGCACCGGCTCCAATCCTTGTGACCATTAGCTCCGCGGAGAGAGGCTCAACGCCGCCACTTAGGCGGCTCATCACGCTTTCCTGCACCGCTGCTACGTCAGCCGACGCGTCAAGAAGCAGCAGCGCACTGGGCCCGGCACCGGACAGCGCAACCCCAAGAACTCCGTTGCGCCCGGCCAGCGGCAACAGACGACCCAACAGGGGGCACACGACCGCCCGGTAGGGTTGGTGAATGCGGTCTTCCATGGCGCGCTCCAGCAGGTCACCACGGCCCTGCGCAAACGCCGCCGTCAACATGGCAACGCGCTGCAGGTTCAGAATGGCGTCGGCACGACTGTAGGTCTCCGGCAGCAATGCCCTGGCCTTGCTCGTCGACAGCGATGCTGACGGCATAGCAAGCAGCAGCTTCCAGGCTGCCGGCGGCTGAATTGAAAGTGCGTCGACGATGGTACTGCCGCCCGTCAACGTGTTCATAGACGAGACCGTGAGACCACCCAGTACACATGCCGCCACGTTGTCAGGATGGCCCTCACGCAGCGAGGCTTCGTTCAGTATCTGCTCGCGCGTCCACCGCAGGCCTCCGAAATGCGAAGCCAGCGCCACACCCGCGACCAGCGCAGCTGCCGAGGAACCGCAACCCATGCCCAGCGGAATCTCATTGTTCACGTCAAGATGCAGCTGCGACGGATCGATCCCCTGCCCTGTCAGGACACTGCGGTAGGTCTCCACCACCAGGCTGTCTTCCACGTCACCACACTGCGCAGCATTGCGACCGGTGGCGTGGATGGTGAAGGTCTCTGCAGGCCTCGCAGTAATGTTCAGCGCGAAGTCCATGGCAAGGCCCAGCGTATCGAAGCCTGGCCCCAAGTTCGCCGAGGTCGCAGGCAGACGCAGGTGGATGGAGTCAGTCACGGCTAAACGGTGACTGCCATTTCAGCTTCCAGCGCGCGCAACACGATCGACTCTTCCGCTTCCAGCACCATGGGCGGCTTGCGGTACGGTTCGGCGTCGGCGATGTCAGTTGCCAGCAGGCTCTTGTGGAAGTCGATGGTGTACTCCGGATCCTTCAGCGTATGTCCGGTCAGCAGCAGCACCACTCGCTCGCCCGGCTGAACGCGGCCCTGTGCCTGCAGCTTCTTCAGCCCCGCCAGCGTAACGGCACTGGCAGGTTCGCAGCCGATGCCCTCCGCGCCGATCTGGGCCTTGGCCAGCGCAATCTCTGACTCGTTCGCCTGCTCGCACCAGCCGCCGGTCGCCTCGATGACACGTGCGGCTTTGCGCCAGCTGGCCGGGTTGCCGATGCGGATGGCCGTCGCCCGCGTGTCGGCGGTGACCGGCTGCAGCATTTTTTCGGCATTGGTAAACCATTGGAACAGCGGGTTTGCGCCCTCTGCCTGGATGATCGAGATCTTCGGAATACGATCGATAAAGCCGAGGTGCTTCAGTTCACTAAAGCCCTTGCCCAAAGCGGAGCCGTTGGCCAGGTTGCCGCCCGGTACGATGACGTGGTCAGGCACCTGCCAGTCCAGCTGCTCGCAGATCTCGATGGCGGGCGTCTTCTGGCCCTCAAGCCGGTACGGGTTGACCGAGTTCAAGAGGTAGATGGGGTGGCGTCGCACCAATTCGGCCAGCATCTTCACACAGCCGTCAAAGTCGGTTTTCAGTTGCACGGTGAGCGCGCCGTAATCCATGGACTGCGACAGCTTGCCCCAGGCGATTTTGCCTTCGGGGATGAAAACGATTGCGCGCAGGCCGGCCCGTGCAGCGTACGCGGCCATGGCAGCTGACGTGTTGCCCGTGCTGGCGCATGCTACCCAGCTATAACCACGTTCGGCCGCGACGGACAAGGCAGATGTCATCCCGGTGTCTTTGAATGACCCCGTGGGATTCATCCCCTGGTGTTTGGCCAGCAGAAAGTCGAGACCCAGCAGCCTGGCTGACCGCGGCAGGTCATACAGCGGGGTGTTGCCTTCGCGCAGGCTGACGGCGTTGTGGTCATCCTGCATGATGGGCAGCAGTTCGCGATAGCGCCACACGCCCGACTGGTCGATGGGCATGGTGGAATCGCGCCGCTCGGCCCACAGGTGCCGTAGCGCCTGCGCATTGGGCCGGTTTGCGGCACCGTCGCCACCGCGCGTCTCACTCCATGGATATTCCACCTCGTAGAGTTCGCCGGTTGCGGGGTCGCGAAAATCGCTGGATACTGCATCCGGGGCGATTCGCTCGCCGCTTCCGATGCATCGAAGCTGATGTGAACGCAATGACATGGATGTCTCTAGGGTACCGCAAGGGCAAGCTTGGTTTGCTCTCACTCCTCTTACTGGTGCCAGTTCTTTCCCTTTTCCAGGCTGCGGCAACTGCGCAGGCGAATGTTGTTACTGTCTCCGCAGCGTCTGACATGGAGCCGGTTCTGCAGGTGATCGGTCCTATTTTCGAACAGAAAACCGGCCTCAAGTTAAAGGTTTCTTTCGGATCGTCCGCGGCTCTTTCGCAGCAGTTGCAAAATGGGTCGCCCGCCGACATTTTCCTCTCCGCCGACTTCTACTTCGCAGAGCAGTTAGTGACCGCCAACCTGACCGACACGAAACAACCCACACCCTACGCCGATGGCGTGCTGGTCCTGTGGGCGCGAAAAGACTCGCGATTCAAGCCCCTCAACATCGACGTGCTGGCGCGGAAAGACCTGAAATCTGTAGCAGTGGCAAATGGGGACCGTGCACCCTATGGCCGTGCAGCGTATGCCGTGCTGAAGAAGATGAACTTTTCCGCCAACGTGGCACCCCACATTGTGCAGGCAGAGACTGTAGCCCAGGCAGCGCAATTTGCACTCAGCGGCAATGCAGAACTGGTACTCATGTCCGAGACCATCGCCATGTCGGCAAAGTACCGCAATGCCGGCACCTATGTCCTGTTTCCGCAGTCCCAGTACCCGGATATTCGCCAGTGCGCCGTCATTCTGAAGGCAGGCAAAAACGCGCAGGGAGCCCATCGCCTGCTGGACTTCATGCTGAGTGAAGAAGTGCAGACCAACTTGCCTAAACTTGGCCTGCGAGCCGCGAAGCAGTAGATGATCGCCTGGTGTTGGAACCACGCAGCGTGGCCAGGGCGACGTTTCCGGCAGTGCCATGGCTAGCGAAGCGATCTTCCTGACGCTGAAGCTCGCTGGCCTCACCACGTTCCTGCTGTTGTTGGTAGCGGCCCCACTGGCAGGGTGGATCGCCCTGTCCCGTAACCGCAGCCGGTACGTGTTGGAAGCCCTGGTTGCGCTGCCACTGGTGCTGCCGCCCACGGTTCTTGGCTTTTACCTACTGGTCGGGTTAGGCCCAAATACAGCCCTCGGACGTACCGTGACCAGGCTGCTGGGCCACACCCTGGCTTTCTCCTTCACGGGGCTGGTCGTCGGTTCCCTGCTGTACAGCCTGCCCTTTGCGGTGCAGCCCATGGTGGCTGGTCTGCGTGCGCTTGACCCGGCATTTCTGGTTGCCGCAGCGACGCTGGGGGCGTCTCCCGTGCAACGGTTTCTCCGCGTTGCACTGCCACTTGCAAGGTCGTCCATCGTAAGCGCAGCGGTGCTTACCTTTACCCATACCGTCGGTGAGTTCGGCGTTGTGCTGATGCTGGGCGGCAGTATTCCGGGTGAGACGAAGACGCTTTCCATTGCGCTCTTCGACCTGGTAGAGAATGGCGACTTTGCCACGGCGAACGTGCTCGCGCTCGGCCTTCTGGCCGTGTCGACGCTGGCGTTGATCCTGCTGTATGCGCTGCCCGCGTCAAAGGGAAGTCGGTTGCACGATGCCTGACACTCCCTGCGTACAAGTGCGTTGCCGAGCCACCATCGGCACGCTCGCAATGGACATGGACTTCACGCTGGCACCATATTGGACGGTCCTGTTTGGGCCGTCCGGTTCCGGCAAGTCATCGGTGCTGCGCCTGCTGGCGGGCGCGTGGATGCCAGCACATTCTGCCGTGCACTTTCGCGAAACAGACTTATCGCGCACGCCCATGCATCTTCGCCGCATCGGCTTCGTTGCGCAGCAACCGGCTTTGTTCCCCCACCTGGATGTACTCGGCAACATTCGTTTCGGCTGCACGAAGCCGACGTGGCCGCACGCCGATGCGATGCTGGCGCTATTCGGACTGGACAGCCTGCGCTCTGCGCGGATCCAGACGCTCTCAGGCGGTGAACGTCAGCGGGTTGCATTGGCGCGTGCGCTGGCGGCGTCGCCGCGCATGCTGTTGCTGGATGAAGTCTTCACCGGCATGCACCTGGGACAGCGTGACGACCTGCTGGGATGCGTGCGGCAGCACTGCCGCCAGCATGACATTCCTGTACTGTCCGTGACACATGATGCCGTCGAAGCAAGCCTGTCTGCCGACGAGGTTCTGCGCCTTGAGAACGGCAGCATCGTCAGCCGTGGCGGTGCCACCGAAGTGCTGCAGCCGGAGCGTTCTGCACTGCTGCGCGCCCTGGCAACGAGCTAGCGGGTTTCTGCGCCCACCGACACAGGTTCCTGCTCCAGCTGAATGCCGAAGCGCTCCTGCACGGTCGCAATGATGCGATCACGCAGCGCCACAATGTCTCCCGCGGTAGCGTCGCCTCGATTGATCAGGGCGAGTGTGTGTTTTGCTGAAATACCTGCCCGTCCCAGGGTGTAGCCGCGCACAAACCCGGCGCGTTCCAGCAGCCAGGCGGCGGGCAGCTTCTTAGAGCCATCTCCCGCAGGCCAGTTCGGAATGTTGTCCAGAGCCACACCCGTGCCCTCTGCAAGCAGTGGCAGAACGTCGTTGGAGATCACGGGATTGCGAAAGAAGGAACCCGCCGAACGCGAGTTCGGGTCTGCCGGGTCGACCACCATGCCCTTCGCTCGACGAATCGTCCGAACGGCCTCTGCAACCTCAGTCAGTGATGGCTTGCTGTCTGCGGGGAAATGCCTGCGCAGGTCAGCGTAAGCCAGCTTTGGCGCACCACCCGGGGACAGGTGAAAGTCCACACGCGTGATGACGTACCGTCCGCGTTCCGACGTATTCAGCAGGCTGGTGCGATAGGCAAACCCACAGTCGCGATTGGAAAGCTCTACAAAGCTGGATGTGCGGGTGTCAAAGCAGCGCAGGCTGTGGATTGTCTCGGCCACTTCCTGCCCATACGCACCCACGTTCTGCACCGGCGTGCCGCCCACCGTGCCGGGAATGCCCGCCAGGCATTCCATGCCCGCCAGGTCGTGGTCCACCGCAAACTGCACCAGCGCATCCCAGCTTTCGCCTGCAGCTGCGCGCAGCAGGACGCCGTCGTGCTGCGGCTCCACTTGCTTTATCCCAGGCAATTGCACGTGCAGCACGAGGCCTTTGAAGCCCGCGTCCGACACCAACAGGTTGCTGCCGCCGCCCAGCACAAACACGGGCAGCGACTGCTCGTGCGCAAAGTGCATGGCGTCCGCAATGTCTGCCTCGGTGCGGGCATCCACAAACCACCGTGCCAGCCCACCGACGCCCAGCGTGGTGCGTTGTGCAAGCGAAATATGCTCCTGCAGGTTCACCCGTCAAGGCTAACAGCGGCAGGCGATGCAAGCCTCCGCATCGCACAGGCTACCCGGAGCATCCAGTTAGAATAGAAACAGGACGGCCTCGCGAAGCGCGGTCGCTTGGAGGATGTTCATGTACCCAGAGATTATGGTGATCCCGATGCGCGAAGAACTGACGCGCGTTGGCATTCAGGAAGCCCGCACCGCCGCTGAAGTCGACTCTGCTCTCGCCCAGCCCGGCACCACGATGGTGGTGGTGAACTCCATTTGCGGCTGCGCTGCAGGCAAGATGCGCCCAGGCGTTCGCATGGCGATGGAGAACGGTCAGAAGCCTGACCACGCCGTGACCGTATTCGCAGGCCAGGATCGTGAAGCGACGGACAAGGCGCGCGGCTACTTCGGCGGTCACCCACCCACTTCGCCCGCCATCGCAATCCTGCGCGACGGTCAACTCGTTTACCTCATGCAGCGTTCTGCCATCGAAAGCGCGAATGCACCCGCTATTGCGCAGGAACTTTCGCGTGCGTTTGATGCATACTGCGCCAAGGCCAGCGCATAAACTACCTGCAGCACGAACAGCAAAGGGAGAAGGCTGTAGCCTTCTCCCTTCGCTTTTGCTGAGCGTACGGTTGTTATGCCTTTGTGGATTGAGCAACATCGGTACAACCTCAGCTTTGCGACTGCATCGCCGATATGGGATGTGTGAGCACGCAGACCGTACTTTCCGCGCCCACACCTGCCCCCGAGCGCAGCGACATGCGCGCGTGGCGGCTCGACCAAGTCGTTCGCTGCCATGTACTTTCCGTACTTCGGCGCTGCGATGGAAACAAGCTGCGAGCGGCCGAGATTCTCGGCATCAGCCGCTCGACGCTTTACCGCATGCTCGACACGTTTTCTGTCATGTCGACGGCATAGCACACGGGTACTCCGAAGCTACAGCGCGATACACTGCGGCTTCGGAGTGCTTCTGTCATGCGCGTGTTTCCACTTGCTTCCTGTACCGTCCTTGCCCTTGCTTGTGTCACGAACTTCTCTGCGCAAACCCGCAGCCTTGCCCAGCCAGCCGCGACGCAAACTGCTGCCAGTGCTTCGCCTGCCGAACGCTCCCGCGCGCTGACAAAGCTGTTCGACGACTACTGGCAATACGTGCTGAAGTCTTCGCCCGAGACGGCAACGTACCTGGGCGACGACCGATACAACGACCTATGGAGCAGCTACAGCGCCGACACCTACAACGCCAATCTCGCGCGTGAGTCGGAGTTCATCACGCGCCTTGGGGCGATCGACACGGCCGGGCTGCCGGAGCAGGAAAAGCTATCGTCCACCCTTCTGCTACGCCAACTCATTGACGACCGGGAAGACGCACGCTTCAAGCCATGGCAGATGCCAGTCAGCCAGCAGGACGGGCCGCAGCTTACCTTTCCGCAGGTCATCGCCGTAATGCCGTTTGCCAACGTGAAGGACTACGACAACTACCTGGCCCGCCTGCGCGCCATTCCCGCTGTCTTCAACCAGGTGCAGGACGCTATGCGGTCGGGCGTGGACGATGGCCGCACCATTCCGCAGCCGCTGGCTCAACAGACGCAGCAGCAGGTGCAGAAGCTCGCCGCCATGAAGCCGGAGGACAGCCCTTTCGCGGCCCCGCTGAAGAAGTTCCCTGCCGGCATCTCAGCCGGGGAGCAGAAGCGGATTCGCACGGAAGCACTCGCCGCCATTACGGAGCAGGTACTGCCCTCCTACGACCGGTTCAGCCGCTTCCTGCTGGCGCAGTACATCCCCAAGGCGCGAACCACGCTGGGCGCGTCCGCACTGCCTGACGGTAAGGCGTACTACCAGATGCGGATTCGCCGCAACACCACGCTGACCCGCTCGGCGGAAGAGATCCACCAGCTCGGACTGGATGAGGTGAAGCGCGACGAAGCCGAGATGCTGGTCATCGCAAAGAAGATGGGCTCACCCGACGTGAAGAGCTTCAACGCCACACTGAAGGCCGACCCCAAGCTGCACCCGACCAGCGCAGAGCAGCTGCTGGACGCCTACCGCGCACCCCTCGCCGCCATGCAGAAAAAGCTGCCGGAGCTGTTCGGCCGGCTGCCCAAGGCGCCACTTGAGGTCAAGCCTGTTCCCGCCTATCGCGAGGCATCCGCAGCACCGGCCTACTACGAGGGCGGCACGCCCGACGGCAAACGTCCCGGCACGTTTTTCGTGAACACCTACCACCCTGCCGATCGCCAGCTGTACGTCGCAGAGACCATCGCCTACCACGAAGGCATTCCCGGCCACCATCTGCAGATCTCCATCTCGCAGGAGCTGACAGGCATTCCGGAGTTCCGCAAGGAAGGCGGCTACACCGCATTTCAAGAGGGCTGGGGCCTGTACGCCGAGCGACTGGGCAAGGACGCCGGCTTCTACAAGAATCCCTACGACGATTACGGGCGGCTGCAGGCCGACATTTGGCGCGCCATTTGACTGGTGGTCGATACCGGCGTCCACAGCAAGGGCTGGACGCGGCAGCAGATGGTCGACTACTTCCATGACCACTCCGCCGTGGATGAAAGCAGCGTGCAGTCCGAAGTGGACCGCTACATCGCCAATCCCGGGCAGGCGCTGGCGTACAAGTCCGGCCAGCTGAAAATTCTGGAGCTACGCGAACGAGCCCGCACGAAGCTGGGTGCGAAGTTCGACATCCGCGCATTCCACGATGAGGTGCTCGATTCCGGCGCACTGCCGCTGGACGTGCTGGAAAGCCGCGTTGATGCGTGGATTGCAGCGGGCGGCAAATAGCTCTACAAGGCTGCCAGCGGGCGGGCGCTGCGCAGCCGATCCTCTAAATGCCTCTCCAGCGTCGACACGGCGAAGCGGCGCAGCCGCTGGACCGCGGCTTTCGAGGTCTCCTCGTCCAGCAACGCGGGTAGGGGCAGGCGAAGGATGCGATGCGCAACTGCAATGGCGTCTGGCAGCAGCGCAACCGAGCCACTGGGACGGCTGCGTGCGTTGGTTACGCCATCCCGCAGGGGCGAGTAATACACCGTCTCGCCACGCACTGACGCGCCAGTCACAGCACAGACGTTCAGATCCGGCATCCAGCCCATCAGGCGCGTGATCCAGAGCGCGAAATAGGTCGCGCAGAGGGGAATGGCATCGCCGTGCATTCGCGTCGCGACCGCCAGGATCAGCCGGAAGATGTCGTCTTCCGGAGCACGGTCTGGTAGCGCGGCCTCCATCACCTCGGCCAGAAACGCGAGACCGGCGGCACGGCGATAATCCACCGCATCCCGCAGGGGTGACCACATAATCTCAAACTGGTCGAGGCGAACAACATCCTGCTTGGGCCGTTCGGTCCACGTGGCGCGGACGTGCGTCATGGGCTCCAGCGCCCCGCCAAACCGCCGCCGCGAACGCATGGCATGCCGCGCCACGCCACGCACCACACCCTGTTCCCGCGTGAAAATGGCGACCATCAGGTCTGCCTCACCAAACGGCCAGGTGCGTAAGACGATCGCCTCGGATTGGTGTGCGTTCGCGATACCCTTTCACTCCACAAGTCCTGTGACTACGCAAACGGCAAAACGCGCAGCGAAAGCTGCGCGTTTTGCAAGATTGCTGAAGCTTATTAGCGGCCGAAGTGCTCCGCATTCTTCTGCGAAAAGTCGATCCACTTATCCGGCAGGTCGTCTGCTGCGTAAATCGCGGAAACGGGGCAGACCGGTACGCACGCACCGCAGTCGATGCACTCTACCGGGTCAATAAACAGCTGGTCGGCGGTATCGCTGCCGTCCTCGCCCTTCTTCGGGTGGATGCAATCAACCGGGCAGGCATCGGCGCAGGCCGTGTCCTTGGTCCCGATGCATGGTTCTGCGATGACGTATGCCATGGTGCGTAGTTCCTTCCAAAATAGCTTTTTGCGGCTTCGTTTCGATGATAACAGTTCCGAAAGACGGCCCGTAGCCCGCATGCGTGCGGTGCAACGCTCACCACTTACTTTCCGGCGGCCTCATCGCGACGGCGCTTGAACTCTGCCGCAGTCGGAATCGGCTCCATCCCCTTGCCTGCAAACATATCGGCAAACACCTGCTGCACCTCAGCGGTGATACGACCGTTGGTGGCCAGCACCTCCTGCGAGTCCAGCCGAAAGTTCGACCCGTCAAAGCGGCTGATGTTGCCGCCTGCTTCCTCGACCAGCAGCGCCCCGGCAGCGGTATCCCACGGGTTCAGGTTGAACTCCCAAAAGCCTTCCAGCCTACCGGCAGCAACGTAGGCCAGGTCGACGGCGGCGGCACCGGCTCGGCGCAGGCCGTGGCTGCGCAACGTAAGTTCATGGTAAAAGTGCACGTTCGGGTTCTCGTGCCGCTTTCGCGAAGGAAACCCGGTGGCCAGCAACGATTCCTGCAGCAGGGTCGCCTTTGACGTGTGGATGCGACGCCCGTTCAGGTACGCGCCCTTGCCACGCTCCGCGAGAAACAGCTCATCCCGCAGTGGCTCGTAGATCACCCCGGCGACCATCACGCCATCCTCGTCGTCTGCGGTACCCTCGGGCCGATGCTCCAGACCCATCGAGACGCAGAAATAAGGAAACCCATGGGCAAAGTTCGTGGTGCCATCCAACGGGTCGACGTACCAGCGGTACTCCGCACCCAACTGCTCACGCGTGCCCTCTTCGCCAAAGATGCCGTGCGTGGGAAACAGCGTGTGCAGTCGTTCGCCGATCAGCTTTTCGCTGGCGCGGTCGGCTTCCGTGACAATGTCGACATCGCCCTTGAACTCGGCAGTGACGCCCTTTTCGTAGTAGTGGCGCAACAGCGCACCGGCTTCGCGGGCCACGGCGGCTGCGGGCGTTGCAAAAGAAAACTGGCTCGGATCGAAGACGCTCATGCTGCACACAGGATACGCGGCCAAGCCATGCAGCGCGTGGAACGCCATCCAGCGATACTTCTATTTCGCGTCGACGTTTGCAGACCGGACGGGCACCGGCGTTGCTCCAACAAGGCTGCCAAAGGCTCGCGTCAGGTGCACAAGTGTTTCACGCAGCGGCCGTCGATCGATGATGCTGGTGAAAAGCCTGTCTTTGCTATCTTGCCAGGCCTGCGCAGTCACCTGGTGGGTTATGTCGGTAAAAACCACAATCGCACCGTGCGGAGATCCGTCACGCAGAACAGGCGTGCTGGAGTAAGACACCGGGAACGATGTGCCATCTTTCCGCCAGAAGACCTCGTCCTCCCGCGAATAGCTTCTGCCGTCGCGCATGGCCTGGTAGATTGGGCAGTCTTCCTGGGCGTAGTGGCTTCCATCTGGGTGGGAGTGATGCACCAGGCTGTGCTGGGTCGCGCCCTTCAGGTCGTCCAGCGTCCACCCCGTCATCCGATGTGCCGCCGGATTTGCAAACGTCACGAAGCCTTCCGGGTCCAGGCCATAGATACCCTCTTCCGCCATGTCCAGAATGGTCTGGTTAACCCTCTTCAGGCGCGTCTGGCCTTCCAGGGTGCGTAGCGAATCGCTTCGAAGCCGTGCCGAAGACGTGTGAGTACCACCCTCGTCCAGATTGGTTGTTGATATAGGCCGCTCAACCGCGTGCGCCTCGTGCTCCGGGATAGACGAACTGTTCCGCATACCGGACTTATCGGCAGTTCACATCGTGATGCTTAACAAAACCGTTTGCCCGTTTGGCTTCCGCATCACCGAGCGTCGCCGTAGTAGCCGGTGCGGCTGCGCAAGGCCAGAGCTGCGACCTTGGCGGGATCCTTCAGTGACACGTCGATGCGCCGAAAGCTGCTGTCCGCACCGCGCTTCGGAGCGTAATAACCCAGCAGGTACTGCGTGCGCAGATCGTCAGACAGGTGCGCAAAGGCAGTCTTCAGGTCTTCACGCTCGGTCACGTAGAAGTACTTGCCGCCCGTGTCTTCCGCCATTTGAATCAACGCGTGCTCACCGCCGGTGTTACGGCCGGCATCCGCCAGGATGGGCACGATGATGATGGGGTAAATGGCCGCACCAGCTCGCTGCGCCTCGGCAATGGCCTTGGTGTAGCCAATCTCGCGTTTGGTGGTGTTGTCACCGCCGTCCGTCACCAGCACCAGAACGCGCCTGCGGGTGGCGTCGGCCTTGCTCTCGGTGAGCCGTTCACTGGCCACGTACACGGCGTCGTACAGGGCAGTATCGTCACCCTTGGTCAGGCGTTTCAGGCCGTCGTCAATGCGGTGCGGGTCGTTCGTGTACGGCACAATCTCGTTGGCGTCATAGGAAAAGGCAATCAGGTCCATCTCATCTTCAGGCCGCAGAATCTGCTCGGCAAAGCGCTTTGCCGCTTCGCGCTCTGTCTTGAACTGCGAAAAGACTGAACCCGAC